>NZ_JBYSWZ010000002.1:584583-669416 GCF_058781685.1 Burkholderia sp. FW306-1C-G01B | reverse complement strand
AAGGTCGAATCTCCAACAGCAGGCGGCCGGCTTCCGCCGGCCACCCGCTGCATCCCGATCAGGCCAGCGACCGGAACAACCAGTAGAGCCCGCCCGCAAGTGCGATCGACGCCGGCAGCGTCAGCACCCACGCGAGTACGAGGCTGCGCACCGTGCTCCATTGCAACCCGGACCCGTTCGCCGCCATCGTGCCCGCGACGCCCGACGACAGCACGTGTGTCGTCGAAACGGGCAGCCCGTACACGTCGGCGGCGCCGATCGTCAGCATCGCGACGAGTTCGGCCGACGCGCCCTGTCCGTACGTCAAATGCTGCTTGCCGATTTTCTCGCCGACGGTCACGACGATCCGTTTCCAGCCGACCATCGTGCCGAGGCCCAGTGCGATCGCAACGGCAACTTTCACCCATGTCGGAATGAACTTGGTCGCGTGATCGAGTTGCTTGCGATAGTTGTCGATCGCGAGCTTGTCGTCAGCGGCAAGCGCGGGCTGGCCCGACTTCTCGATCAGGCGAATGGCTTCGGATACCAGATACATCGTGTTGCGCACGTTGTCGACGTCGCGCTGCGGCACGGCTGCCATCGAGCCCGACGCGCCGACCGCGGTCGCGAGCGACGTCGACAACTGCTGTACGGCCGGCAGCACGGCGGGCGTCAGTTCGCGACGCTGCACGTAGTGTTCGACGTCGGCGCGCGGGTTCGCGGACGGCGCGACGCCGTTCGTGTATTTCCCGAAGGTCGCGGCGGCCTGGTTCGCGACCGCAACGAAGGTCTGCGATTCGGCAGGCGTAACGGCCTTGTTCAGCGCATACGCGGTCGGCACCGTGCCGATCAGGATCAGCATGATGAGGCCCATCCCTTTCTGCCCGTCGTTCGAACCGTGCGCGAACGACACGCCCGTGCAGGTCAGGATCAGCAGGCAGCGAATCCAGAACGGCGGCGGCTGGTCCTTCGGCGGCTCCTTGTACAGCTCGGGAATCCGCACGACGGCCTTCAGCACGAGCAGCAGCAGCGACGCGCACAGGAAGCCGACGATCGGCGAGAGCAGCAGCGACTTGCCGACGCCGAGCGCCTGGCCCCAGTCGACGCCGCTCGTGCCCGACGGCCCGTGCATCAACTGGTTCATCAGCCCGACGCCGATGATCGAGCCGATCAGCGTATGCGAGCTCGACGAAGGCAACCCGAAATACCAGGTCGCGAGGTTCCAGACGATTGCGGCGATCAGCAGCGCGAACACCATCGCGAAGCCCGCGCCGCTGCCGACCTGCAGGATCAGCTCGACCGGCAGCAACTGCAGGATGCCGAACGCGACAGCGCCGCTCGAGACCATCACGCCGAGGAAGTTCCACATGCCGGACCAGATCACCGCGACGTTCGGCGTCAGCGAGTGCGTATAGATCACGGTGGCGACCGCGTTCGCGGTATCGTGGAAACCGTTGACGAATTCGAAGCCGAGCGCGATCAGCAGCGCGGCGCCGAGCATCAGGTACGGGAACAGCGATCCTTCGCGGACCGGCGACAGATCGGCGATCAGGTGCGTGGCGATATAGACGGCGCCGATCGCGAGCACCAGCAGGAAGAAGGCATAGCCGACCTGCCGGTTGCGCTCGACGGAGCCGCGATTGTTCGCGGCGGACGAAGCGGGTTGATTCATGGCGGCATCTCGTAAGGGAACCGCGTCCGATCCTAGCTGCGGCCAGCAGTCAGTTTGATGACAATCTAGACGACGAACGGTATGTCTTGCAGCGATGTAAGGTGAACGTCGGCATGCGACCGAGATGGGACACGTCGGCTCGCATCTCTGTCCACATAGTGAACACGACACGGCAGGGACTTACGCACCGGTGCCGCGCCGATCGTCGTTCGTCGTCAACGTCCAGCCGCGCGGCGATGCAACGAAGGTCGTGCACGACAGCGGCGCGACGTCGATGCGGGCTGCAGCGTAGGGAGCCATCCGCAGTGCGTGTGCGACGGCCGCGCGAACGATCGCCGCATGCGTGATCGCGACGATGTCGCGGCCAGGCGGCAGCGCGTTCAACCATGCGCCGACGCGGCGAGCGGCGGCTTCGAACGACTCTCCGCGATGCGGTGACGCAGACGGATCGGCGATCCATGCGCCCAGTTCGTCCGGCAGGTCGCGCGCGAGGTCGTGCAGCCGCTTGCCGCGCCAGTTTCCGTAGTCGATGTCGCGCAGCGCGTCATCAATGTCGGCAAGCAACCCGAGCGCATCGGCGGTCTGCCGCGCGCAGCGTGCGGGGCTGCACAGCACGAGCGAGCCGGCGACGCCTGCCCATCGGTTGCGCAGCGCGGCGGCGTCCGCGAGCCCGCGTGCATCGAGCGGATCGTCGTCGGGAAACGTGCCGGTGCGCATCGCTCGGGTCGATGCGTGTGCGATCAGGCGCAGCGAGGCATGCATGTTCATGTCGGTTTCCGGAGGGGCCGGAGCGGGTGCGCGGTCGTCCGCGGGCTTTCACTCCTTCAATACGCGGACGTTCGCGCGTACAATTCGCCCGATACGAAACGCGGAAGCCGGTGCAATCCCGGCGCGGTCGCGCCACTGTAACCGGGGAATCCCGATCCCGGAAGCCAGACCTGCCTTCGTACCCATCCAACATTTGCCGGGGCGCGATTCCCCTGAGGTGCATCCATGAGCGAAGCAGTGCTGAAGCCGGTTGTCGTGCCGGCACCCATCCCCGTCCGTGAACTGCTGCCGTGGGCCGTGTTCGCCGGCCTGATCCTGCTGCTCGCACTCTATTTCGTCGGCGCGGAACAAGGCGCGACGTCGCTCGTGCCGGGCATGGTCGTTCATGAATTCGTCCACGACGGCCGCCATCTGCTCGGCTTTCCCTGCCACTGACGCGGAGTACACGATGGTCGGAAAGCTGCTCATGCGCGGGATGCTCGCAGGCATCGCCGCGGGCCTCCTCACGTTCGGTTTCGCGAAAATCGTCGGCGAACCGCAAGTCGATCAGGCGATTTCCTTTGAAGAAAAGCTCGAGGCCGCCAAAGGCGACGTGCCGGAGCACGAGCACGAACTGGTCAGCCGCGACACGCAGGCCGGCCTCGGCCTGTTGACGGGTGTCGTGACCTACGGCGCGGCATTCGGCGGGCTGTTCTCGCTGGTCTTTGCGTATGCATACGGGCGAGGCGGCCGCCTTCCGGCACGGCCGCTGGCCGCGTGGCTTGCGCTGGCGGCATTCGTCGCGCTCGTGATCGTGCCGAACATCAAGTACCCGGCCAATCCGCCGTCGGTCGGCGATCCCGACACGATCGGCTATCGCACGGGCCTGTTCTTCCTGATGATCGCGATCTCGATCGCGACGATGGCGTTCTCGGTCAGCGTGCGCCGCCATCTGCTAGCGAAGCTCGGCCAATGGAATGCGTCGATCGTCGCGGGCCTCGTATTCATCGCGATCATCGCGGCCGTGCAGTTCGGACTGCCGTCGATCGACGAAGTGCCGGCCGCGTTCCCGGCCGCCGTGCTGTGGAAGTTCCGCGTCGCGGCCATCGGCATGCAGGCGATCATGTGGACGACGATCGGCCTGCTGTTCGGCGCATGGGTGGAACGCGACGAACGCATCGGCATGCGCGCCGCCTGACGCGCATTGCAACGGGCGTGCCTAGCGCAGCATGCGCGGCGCGCTCCACGTCGATTCGCGCGCCAGCGCGACGAACGCGGCCAGATAGTCGATCGATGCATCCGCTTCGCGGATGCCGAGGAAGATCTGCTTCGCGATCCCCTGCTTGCCGAGCTTGACCGGCACGACCGGCATCCGGTCCGCGTATTCGTCGGCGAGCCATCTCGGCAGCGCGGCCACGCCGCGCCCACTCGCAACCATCTGCAGCATGATGTCGGTCGTCTCGATCGACTTGTGGCGCCTCGGCACGATGCCGGCCGGCGTCAGGAACTGGTTGTAGATGTCGAGCCGGTCGGTTTCGACCGGGTACGTGATCAGGATCTCGTCGGTCAGTTGCTCGGGCGTCACGTAGTCGGCGTTGGCGAACCGGTGCGAGTCGGCGACCACCAGCACCTGCTCGTAGTCGAACACGGGATCGAAGCGCAGGCCCGGCTTGTTCAGCGGATCGGGCGTGACGAGCACGTCGATGTCGTAGCCGAACAGCGCACCGATGCCGCCGAACTGGAAGCGCTGCTTCACGTCCACGTCGACGTCGGGCCAGCGCGACAGATACGGCGACACGACCTTCAGCAGCCACTGGTAGCACGGGTGGCACTCCATCCCGATGCGCAGCGTGCCGCGCTCGCCCTTCGCGTACTGCCTCATCCGCTCCTCGGCGAGTTCGAACTGCGGCAGCAGCCGGTTCGCGAGCTTCAGCAGATATTGCCCGCCTTGCGTGAGCCGCAGGCCGCGGCCTTCACGATCCCAGATCGGCGTGCCGAGCTGCTGCTCGATTTTCCGGACGGTATGGCTGAGCGCCGACTGCGTGAGATGCAGCGCATTGGCGGCCGCGGTCAGCGAGCCCTGGCGCTCGACTTCACGAATGACGACGAGATGGAATCGTTCCAGCATGGATATCGCTCGCCCAACAGATGCATGAACAAATTTAATGGATGAATGAAATAATGCCATTTTATTTCATGGTTTGAAATCCCTATCATGGCTGCCGGACATTCACTACATCTGGACGGCAGCTTCATGGTCAGGACACACAACCTCGGTTTTCCGCGCATCGGCGCGAAGCGCGAACTCAAGTTCGGTCTCGAACGCTACTGGAAGGGCGAATCGTCGCGCGACGAGCTGAAGGCGCTCGGCGCCGAGCTGCGCCAGCGTCACTGGAACGACCAGCGCGATCTGGATCTGGCACCGATCGGCGATTTCGCGTTCTACGACCAGGTGCTCGACATGAGCTTCACGCTCGGCAACCTGCCGAAGCGCGTGCAGGGCTTCCACGGCGACGTGCTCGACAACTATTTCCGGGTTGCGCGCGGCCGTTCGGCGCAGTCGGCGCAAGAGCATGCGGCGTGCTGCGGCGGTGTCTCGGCCGGCGAAATGACGAAGTGGTTCGACACGAACTATCACTACATCGTGCCGGAATTCCACGCGGACACGAACTTCTCGCTCGACCCGTCGCGCCTGCTCCAGCAACTGGCCGAGGCGAAGGCGCAGGGTGTGAATGCCAAGCCGGTGATCATCGGCCCCGTCACGTACCTGTGGCTCGGCAAGGCGAAGGACGATTCCGATCGTCTCGCGCTGCTGCCGAAGCTGCTGCCCGTGTACGGCGCGCTGCTCGACACGCTGACCGCGCAGGGCGTCGAATGGGTGCAGATCGACGAACCGATTCTCGTCACCGAGCTCGACGCCGAATGGCGGCAGGCGTTCCGCACCGCGTATGCGGTGCTGGAGACGCGTCGCATCAAGCTGCTGCTTGCCACGTACTTCGGCCAGCTTCAGGACAACCTGACGCTCGCGAGCTCGCTGCCGGTCGACGGGCTGCATGTCGACGCGATCAATGCACGCGACGAAATCGACGCTCTGGTGCGCGAACTGCCGGCCGAGCGCGTGCTGTCGGTCGGCGCGATCAACGGCCGCAACATCTGGAAGACGGACCTGAGCGCGACGCTCGACTGGCTCGAACCGCTCGCGAAGCAACTGGGCGATCGCCTGTGGCTCGCGCCGTCGTGCTCGCTGTTGCACGTGCCGGTCGATCTCGCGAGCGAGGAGAAGCTCGACGCGGAGATTCGTTCGTGGCTCGCGTTCGCGCTGCAGAAGCTCGACGAGCTGAAGGTGCTCGCGACCGCGCTGAACGGCGGCCGCGACAAGGTGGCCGATGCGCTTGCCGCGAACGCCGCCGCGATCGACTCGCGCCGCCGCTCGCCGCGCGTGAACAACCCGGCGGTGAAGGCGGCGATCGCGCGCATCGACACGCAGCTCGGCAACCGCGTGAGCCCGTATACGCAGCGCGCGCCGAAGCAGTCGGCGCGACTGAACCTGCCGGCCTTCCCGACGACGACGATCGGCTCGTTCCCGCAGACCGCCGAAATCCGCCAGGCGCGCAGCCGGTTCAAGGCAGGTGCGCTCGATGAAGCCGGCTACCGCACGGCGATGAAGGCTGAAATCGAACGCAGCGTTCGCGAACAGGAGTCGCTCGGGCTCGACGTGCTCGTGCACGGCGAAGCCGAGCGCAACGACATGGTCGAATACTTCGGCGAGCAGCTCGACGGCTACGCGTTCAGCCAGTTTGGCTGGGTGCAGTCGTACGGTTCCCGCTGCGTGAAGCCGCCGATCCTGTTCGGCGACATCAGCCGCCCGAAGGCGATGACGGTCGAGTGGATCACGTATGCGCAGTCGCTGACGAACAAGCCGATGAAGGGCATGCTGACCGGCCCCGTGACGATCCTGAACTGGTCGTTCGTGCGCGACGACCAGCCGCGCTCGGTGTCGTGCTACCAGCTCGCGCTCGCGATCCGCGACGAAGTGCTCGATCTCGAGAAGGCCGGCGTGCGCGTGATCCAGATCGACGAGGCCGCGCTGCGCGAAGGGCTGCCGCTGCGCCGCGCGCAATGGAGCGAGTACCTGAAGTGGGCGGTCGAGTCGTTCCGGATCACCGCGAACGGCGTGCAGGACGATACGCAGATCCACACGCACATGTGCTATTCGGAGTTCAACGACATCATCGCGTCGATCGCCGACATGGACGCGGACGTGATCACGATCGAGACGTCGCGCTCGGACATGGAGCTGCTCGACGCGTTCGACAGCTTCAGGTATCCGAACGAGATCGGGCCGGGCGTGTATGACATCCATTCGCCGAACATCCCGACGCAGGATCACATCGTCGGCCTGATGAAGAAGGCGGCGGAACGGATTCCGGCGGAGCGTCTGTGGGTGAACCCGGATTGCGGCCTGAAGACGCGCCAGTGGGCGGAAGTGATTCCGGCGCTGACGAACATGGTCGCGGCGGCGAAGGCGCTGCGCAGCCAGGTGCAATAGCAAGCGCTGCGCCTGTCGCGACGACTGCATCCGTCCGCACGGCCGGTTCTGCAGCGTGTTCGGCGACAAGCGCAACGCGATGCTCACCGTGCGCTCGGCCTTTCGGCGGCGAAATGAAAAAGGGCGGCGTGGTTGCGCCGCCCCTTGCATGCGATGACCGGGCAGGCGAGTGAAGCAGCCTGTCCGTTGCGAACGTTACGCGGTGCGCGCGCCGCGCGGCAGCGGCTCGTTCGCCTTGCCGGGCGCACCGGCATCGTCGATGCCGACGCGGCGCGAGATCAGCCACACGCACAGCGACGACAGGATCGCGGCACTCGTGTACTGGATCGCGAGCGGCCACCATTGCGGTGCGGTGTTCTGCGCGATGATGGTCGCGACGAGCGGCGTGAGGCCGCCGGCGAGCGCGCCGCACACCTGGTATGCGATCGAGATCGCCGTATAGCGGATCCGCGCGACGAAGATGCCGCTGACGAAGCCCGCGACCACCGAGTAGTAGCCCGATTCCGCGAGCGTCGCGAGGCCGACGCCGACCGTGATCGACAGCGGCGTGCCCATGTGTACGAGCGGCAGCATCGCGAACGGGACGATCGCGGCCCATGCGCCGGTGATCAGCAGCACGCGCGTCGTGCCGAAGCGCTGCGCGAGGAACGCGGCCGCGAGCTGTACGACGAACTGCAGCACCGCGACGATCGCCATGCAATGCAGCACCATCGACCGGTCGAGCGACAGGAACTGCGTCGCGTAGCTGATCATGAAGATGTTGCTGAAATACACGCCGGCGATGCCGTACACGTTCGCGCCGATCGCGAGCAGCAGCAGCGGCCAGTACTTGAGCGCTTCGCGCACCGGGTTTTGCGCGGTGTTGCCGCTCTTCCTGACTTCCTCGAACTCGGGCGACTCGGACACGCTCGCGCGGATCACGAAGCCGACCACCAGCAGCACGGCGCTCGCGAGGAACGGCACGCGCCAGCCCCAGCTCATCATGTCGTCCTTCGACAGCGTGCTGATCGCGCCGAACGCGAGCATCGACAGGATCAGGCCGCTCGCGCTGCCGAGCTGCGCGAACGACGCGAAGAACGTGCGCTTGCCTTCGGGCGCATGCTCGCCGGCGAGCAGCACCGCGCCGCCCCATTCGCCGCCGACCGCGATGCCTTGCAACACGCGCATCAGCACGAGCAGGATCGGCGCGATCACACCGGCTTGCGCATGGGTCGGCAGCAGGCCGATCGCGACCGTCGACACGGCCATCAGCATCAGCGTCGCGAGCAGCGAGCGCTTGCGGCCGAAGCGGTCGCCGAGATAGCCGAACATCACGCCGCCGAGCGGCCGCGCGAAGAAGCCGACCGCGAACGAGCCGAACGACGCGAGCAGGCTGACGAAGCGGTTTTCGCCGGGAAAGAACAGCGGCCCGAACACGATGGCGGCGGCGGTCGCGTAGCTATAGAAGTCGTACCACTCGATCGTGGTGCCGACGAACGAAGCGAGCGCCGCTCGCTTCGGTTGCTTGACGGAAGTCCCCATCTTTATGTGTGCTCCTCTGGAATCCTCTGATTTGGAATAGGTGGCGGCGCGGGATCAGTCGCGGTACTTGACGCCCGGCAGCACGCACAGCAGCTCATACGCGAGATTCGCGCCGAGCAGCGCCGTGGTGCCGAACGGGTCGTACGGCGGCGCGACTTCAACGAGATCGCAGCCGACGATGTTCAGCCCCTTCGCGCCGCGGATGATCTCGAGCGCCTGCGGCACCGTGAGGCCCGCGATTTCCGGCGTGCCCGTGCCCGGCGCGTAGGCCGGATCGATGCCGTCGATGTCGAAGCTGATGTAGACGGGCGTGTCGCCGACGCGGGCGCGCACTTCTTCCATCAGCGGCGCGAGCGACTTGTTCCAGCATTCCTCGGCCTGGACGACGCGGAAGCCCTGCTCGCGGCACCAGTCGAAATCCTCGGCCGCGTAACCCGTGCCGCGCAGGCCGATCTGCGTGACCTTGTCGCCGTGCAGCAGGCCTTCCTCGACCGCGCGGCGGAACGGCGTGCCGTGGGCGATCTTTTCGCCCATCATCGTGTCGTTCACGTCGGCGTGTGCATCGACGTGGATCAATGCAACCTTGCCGTGCTTGCGGTGGATCGCGCGCAGGATCGGCAGCGCGATCGTATGGTCGCCGCCGAGCGTGATCGGCTTGCAGTCGTGCTCGAGGATCGCGTCGTACGCGGCTTCGATGCGCGCGATGGAATCGTGCAGGTTGTAGGGATTGATCGCGACGTCGCCGATGTCGGCGACCTGCAGCGAATCGAACGGCGCGGCGCGCGTGGCCATGTTGTACGGGCGCAGCAGCACGGATTCGGTGCGGATCTGGCGCGGGCCGAAGCGCGCGCCGGTGCGGTTGGACGTGCCGAGATCGAACGGCACGCCGACGAAGCACGCGTCGAGGCCTTCGGCGTTCGCCACGTGCGGCAGGCGCATCATCGTCGCGATGCCGCCGCAGCGCGGCATCTCATTGCCGCCGAGCGGCTGGAAATGGGGGTGGTCGTTCATGGGGCGCCTCTTCCGATGTGGGGTTGCCGTATCATTCGACGCGGCTTGGCGCACAGTTTTACGCGCTCCGCCGGGAAAGAAGAATGCGAAGATATCGACGTTAACATCGATTCCCATCGATGTATGGAAGGGGAAGAGCGTGCTGGGGAATCTGTCGACCCTCGATCTGCGGTTGATCCGCGTGTTTCTCGCGGTCACGGACGCGGGCGGCGTATCGGCCGCGCAGGCCGTGCTGAACGTCGGGCAGTCGACGATCAGCGCGCAGTTGGCGTCGCTGGAGACGCGGCTCGGCTACCGGCTCTGCGAGCGCGGCCGCAGCGGTTTCCGGCTCACGCCGAAGGGCGAACGGTTCCATGCGATGAGCCGCAAGCTGCTCGCGGCGCTCGACGAATTCGGGATGGCCGCGCGGCACATGGACCGCCAGCTGGTCGGCACGCTGAACATCGGCCTGATCGGCCATACGCCGGTGAGCCAGAACGCGCGGATCGCCGAGGCGATCGCCGCGTTTCGCACGCGCGACGAGGCCGTGCGCTTCTCGATCTCCGTGCGCGCGCCGGGCGATCTCGAGGAGAAGCTGCTGAGCGACGAGATCCAGATCGCGGTCGGTTATTTCTGGCACCGCGTGCCGTCGCTGCACTACACGCCGCTGTTCGTCGAGCGCCAGGTCGCGTACTGCGGGCGCGGCCATCCGCTGTTCGACGGCGCCGGCACGCTGACGCCGGCCGACGTCGCGGGCTTCGAATGGGCGTGGCGCTCGTATCCGCTGCCGGAAGCGCAGCTGTCGACGACGCCCGACCGCGTGACCGCGACCGCCGACAACATGGAGGCCGTCGCGCTGCTGATCCTGTCCGGCCACCACCTCGGCTACCTGCCGCAGCACTTCGCGGCGCCGTACGTCGCGCAGGGGCTGCTCGCGCCGCTCAATCCGGAGCAACTGCGCTACGACGTGACGTTCCACATGGTCGTCGCGCGCAACGGGCGCGGTAATCCGCTCGTGGAGGCGTTTCTCGAGGATCTCGAGCGCGCGCACCAGGCGCCGGACATCGCGTGACGCCAGCGCCGCCGGCAATGTGAACGAGCGTTACATCGGCGCGGGCCGCCGCGCGCGTCACGGCACCGGCAACCCCGCGTCGTGCTTCACCTCGCGCAGCGACAGCGCCGATTCGATCGACGTCACGCCGGGCAGCATCCGCAGCGAGTCGCGCAGGAACGTGCCGTAGTCGTCGAGGTCGCGCGCGACCACCTGCAGCAGGTAGTCGGCCGTGCCCGCGACGTTGTGGCACGCGAGGATTCGCTCGATGCCCAGCACTTCCCGTTCGAACCGGTCGGCGACCTTGCGGTCGTGCGTCGCGAACCGCACCAGCACGAACGCGACGACGCCGAAGCCGAGCGCCTGGCGCGACAGTTGCGCGCGGTAGCGCTCGATGTAGCCGTCGCTTTCGAGACGTTTGAGGCGCCGCGCGCAAGGCGTCTCGGACAGGCCGACGGATTCGGCGAGACGCGCGATCGGCAGGCGGCCGTCGCGCTGCACCGCAGCGAGGATCGCGCGATCGGTTTTGTCGAGTTCGGTCATATTGGTGGAATCCTTGTTCTGATTTAGAGATTGTGGCGGATTCCGCTATGGATCGCCAATTCAGCGATAAAGATGGCCAATAATCCCTCCTTCTTCAGCGGCAACATATCGTCATTGAAGGACGGGGGCAGAACATGATTTCCACGCATTTGCTGTTGATCTATCTCGCCGCGCTGGCGGCCATTTATGCGGTGCCGGGGCCCGACATGGCGCTCGTGCTGCAGACCAGCATCGGCCGCGGCGTGCGGCCGGGGATGGCGGCGGCGGCCGGCCTGTCGCTCGCGCGCACCGCGCACGTGACGCTGTCCGCATGCGGCGTTGCGGCGCTGATCCGCAGCGCGCCGTGGCTGTATGAGGTGATCCGCTACGGCGGCGCGCTCTATCTCGCGTATGTCGCGATCCAGGTGTTCCGCTCGCCGGTGTTCGCGCTCGGCGACGGCGACGCGGCGGCGGGCGAGCTGCGGCAGTCGTTCGTGAAGGGGCTGCTGACGAACCTGCTGAACCCGAAGGCGCTGCTGTTCTGCTCGGTGCTGCTGCCGCAGTTCGTGCGGCCCGAGGCCGGGCCGGTCGTCTGGCAGATGTTCGAACTCGGCGCGCTGCTGGTCGCGGCCGGCGTGTGCTTCGACCTCGCTTGCGTGTTCGGCGCGTCGCGCATCGCGGCGTGGATGCGCGCGCATCCGCTCGCGCAGACGGTGCAGCGCTGGACGTTTTCCGCGGCGCTGATCGGTTTCGCGCTGCGCCTGTCGATGGACTGAGCGCCGCCGCTGCGTTGCCGCCGCGCAGGTCGACGGGCCGCGCGGCGCCGCTGCGCCGATCGGCGAAGGCCGCGTGCAATGCCGGCCTTCGCGCGCATGCCCCGCCGCAGAAGGGCGCGCGCGCAAATCATCTGACTGTTCTAAACTCCTTTTAACTTCGCGCTGCTGCGAACCGACTGACCGAACGGAACCGACTTCCGCCGGCTATGTCCGATTTCCTGGCTGTTCCGTGCAACGCGGTACCAAGGAGGGTCTGAACATGGCAAGGCATCTTCACGCCGACCGTGAACCCCGAATCGTCGCCGAGTCCAAGTGCCTCGGCCCGTGCGATCCGGCAGAACGCATTCACGTCACGATCATGTTGCGGCGGCAGGAAGAAGGGCAACTCGATACGTTGGTCCACCAGCTCGCCACCGGCGACGCACAGGCGAAACCGCTGTCGCGCGATGCGTTCGCGCAGCGTTTCTCCGCCAATCCCGACGACATCCGCAAGACCGAGGACTTCGCGCGCCGTCACCAACTGACGGTCGATCGCGTCGATCCCGTCGAAAGCGTCGTCGTGCTGTCCGGCATGATCCAGCAGTTCGAAGCAGCGTTCGGCGTGAAGCTCGAGCGCTTCGAACATCGTTCGATCGGCCAGTATCGCGGTCGCTCGGGCCCGATCACGCTGCCCGACGATCTCGGCGACGCCGTCACGGCCGTGCTCGGCCTCGACAGCCGCCCGCAGGCGCGGCCGCACTTCCGGCTGCGCCCGCCGTTCAGGCCCGCGCGCGGCGGCATGGCGGGCGTCACGTTCACGCCGATCCAGCTCGCGTCGCTGTACGGCTTCCCGGCCGGCGACGGCGCCGGGCAGTGCATCGCGATCGTCGAACTCGGCGGCGGCTACCGTGCGGCCGACATCCGGCAGTATTTCAGCGGGCTCGGCATCAAGACGCCGCCGACGCTCGTCGACGTGAACGTCGGCACCGGCCGCAACGCGCCGTCCGGCGACCCGAACGGCCCGGACGGCGAAGTCGCGCTCGACATCGAGATCGCCGGTGCGATCGCGCCGGCCGCGAAGATCGCGGTCTACTTCGCACCGAACAGCGACGCGGGCTTCATCCAGGCCGTCAACGCGGCCGTCAACGACAAGACCAACAAGCCGTCGGTGATCTCGATCAGCTGGGGCGGCGCGGAAGCGGTCTGGCAGGCGCAGTCGGCGCAGGCGTTCAACCGCGTGCTGCAGGCGGCGGCGGCGCAGGGGATCACCGTGTGCGCAGCGTCGGGCGACAGCGGCTCGGGCGACGGGCTGCAGGACGGCGCCGATCACGTCGACTTCCCCGCATCGAGCCCGTACGTGCTCGGCTGCGGCGGCACGCAGCTCGACGCGCTGCCCGGGCAGGGCATCCGCAGCGAGGTCACGTGGAACGACGAGGCGTCGGGCGGCGGCGCGGGAGGCGGCGGCGTCAGTATGCTGTTCGACCTGCCAGCGTGGCAGCAGGGGCTCGCCGTCACGCGCGCCGACGGCAGCCGCACGCCGCTCGCGAAGCGCGGCGTGCCGGACGTCGCCGGCGATGCGTCGCCGCAGACGGGCTACGAGGTATCGGTCGCCGGCACGGCTACCGTGATGGGCGGCACGAGCGCGGTCGCGCCGCTGTGGGCCGCGCTGATCGCGCGGATCAATGCGGCGGCCGGCGCATCGGCCGGCTGGGTCAATCCGGTGCTGTACAAGAATCCGGGCGCGCTGCGCGATATCACGAAAGGATCGAACGGCACGTATGCGGCCGCGTCGGGCTGGGACGCATGCACGGGCCTCGGCAGCCCGGACGGCGCGCAGCTCGCCGCGATCCTTGCGCGCAAGCCGTCGAGCTGACGCGTCGGCACACGCCTTTCCGTTCGACGCGGGTTTCCTGCCCGCGTCTTTTTTCACCTCCAGGAGCAGCACGATGGGCATCGATTCCGCATCTTCCGGCGGCGTTTATCCGCTGCATCACGGCGACCACAATTCGCATGGCGTGCCGCCGACCATCAATCCGGTCGCGCTGAGCCACGGCCGCGACCAGCCGTTCTTCGATCCGGTTGCGTACGGCAACGGCCCCGACGATTCGGTGACCGACACGACCGAAGCGGCCGCGGTCACGCATCACTCGATCCTGATCGACGGGAAGCGCATCGCGTACACGGCGACGGTCGGCCACCTCGTGACGGTCGACCCGAGCAGTTCGCAGCCGGCCGCGAAGATTTTCTACGTTGCGTTCACGGCCGACGGCGCGAAGGAGGAAACACGGCCCGTGACGTTCTTCTACAACGGCGGGCCCGGTTCGTCGTCGGTGTTCGTGCTGCTCGGCTCGTTCGCGCCTAAGCGGATCAAGACGTCGATGCCGGGTTTCACGCCGCCCGCGCCGTACCAGATGGAAGACAACCCGGACAGCATGATCGACCACAGCGACCTGGTGTTCATCAACCCGGTGGGCACCGGCTATTCGGCGGCCGTCGCGCCGAACAAGAACCGCAACTTCTGGGGCGTCGACCAGGATGCGGATTCGCTGAAGCAGTTCATCAAGCGCTACCTGACGAAGAACAACCGCTGGAATTCGCCGAAATACCTGTTTGGCGAATCGTACGGCACCGCGCGCAGCTGCGTGCTCGCATACAAGCTGCACGAGGACGGCGTCGACCTGAACGGCGTCACGCTGCAATCGTCGATCCTCGACTACCGGCAGGCCGGCAACCCGGTCGGCGCGCTGCCGACCGCCGCGGCCGACGCGTGGTATCACAAGAAACTCGGCGTCACGCCGGCGCCGGCCGATCTCGGCGCGTTCGTCGAGGAAGTCGCGCAGTTCTCGCGCACCGACTACCTGAACGCGCTGCGCAAGGCTCCGCATGCAGACCCGGCCGCCGTGCAGAAACTGTCGCAATACACGGGCATCGACACGGCGACGCTGCAATCGTGGCGCCTCGACATCGCCGGCTACGACGCGCGCGGCAATTCGCTGTTCCTGACGACGCTGCTGCATGCGCAGGGGCTCTCGCTCGGTTCGTACGACGGCCGCGTGACCGCGATCTCGACGGGCATCGCCGGCAAGATCGACCCGAACTCGGGCGGCAACGATCCGACGATGACGGCCGTGACGGGCGTCTATACGGCGATGTGGAACAGCTACCTGAACGAGCAGTTGAAGTTCACGTCGAATTCCGCGTTCACGGACCTGAACGACCAGGCGTTCCGGAACTGGGATTTCAGCCACATCGACCCGACCGGCGCGCAGCAGGGCATCGATGCGCAGGGGAACGTGATCCTCTATACGGCCGGCGATCTCGCCGCGGTGATGGCGTTGAATGTCGACCTGAAGGTGCTGTCGGCGAACGGCTTGTACGATTTCGTCACGCCGTTCTACCAGACCGTGATCGACCTGCAGCAGATGCCGCTCGAGGATCAGAAGGTGCGGCAGAACCTGTCCGCGCGTTTCTATCCGTCGGGGCACATGGTGTATCTCGACGGCGGCTCGCGCACCGCGCTCAAGCGCGATCTCGCGACGATGTACGACACGACGGTCAGCGATACGGGCGCACGGATGCGGATTCGCGCGCTGCAGGCGAAGAAGACGGGCGGGCACGCATAGCGGTGCCCGTCGTTTGGTTGCCGCGCGTAGCCGCTACGGTGCGCGCGGCGGTCGGGTTCCGGCGCGGCCGGCCGGTCACGCGGCCGCAGCGCCGGATTGCGACGCGGCGGTATTTTCGCGCTGGTGGCCGGCTTGCGCGGTCGGCCAGTCGAACGGCGTGTACGGCAGCGCGCGCTTGTGGCGCGAACCGTCGTAGAAGCGCAGCACCGTTTCGTACACATGGTCGCTGACCGGCTTGCCTTCGAGGAAATCGTCGATCTCGTCGTAGCTGACGCCGTATGCGTGCTCGTCGGGGCGCAGCGGGCGCAGTTCCTCGAGATCGGCCGTTGGCACCTTCATCACGATCGTTTCCTCGCCGCCGAGCGCGCGGGCAACCGCGCGCACGCGGCGCTTGCTCAGGCCCGCGAGCGGCAGGATGTCCGCGCCGCCGTCGCCGAACTTCGTGAAGAAACCCATCAGCGATTCGGCCGCGTGATCGGTGCCGATCACGATGCCGCGCCGTGCGCCGGCCACCGCGTACTGCGCGATCATGCGCTCGCGCGCCTTGATGTTGCCGTGCACGAAATCCTGTTGTGCGGGCGTGTCGAACGCATGGCCGGACGCGACCAGCGAGCGGAGCATCGCATCGGCGGCCGGCTTCACGTCGACGGTCAGTTCCTCGTCCGCGCGCACGAACGCGAGCGCGCGCTGCGCATCGGCTTCGTCGTTCTGCACGCCGTTCGGCAAGCGCATCGCGATGAAGCGCGCATCGTAGCCGCCGGCGCGCAGGTGTTCGACCGCCAGTTGCGCGAGCCGCCCGGCCGTCGACGAATCGACGCCGCCGCTGATGCCGAGCACGTAGGTCCGCAGGCCGGTCGAACGAAGGTATTGCGCGAGGAAATCGACGCGACGGGCGATCTCGGCCTCGGCGTCGAAGTGCGGGGCGACGTTCAGTTCGGCAATGATCGCGCGTTGGCGGCTGGCGTAATCGGCGGATGTCATGAAGGTGGTTCCGGAACGAAATGCAAGGCGCTCATCATAAGCGCAATCGCGGCGGGGCGCCGCGCCGGGCGTGCGATCCGGCCGCCTTGCGTTGCTTCGGCGAGACGCGCTGCGTCGCCGTGGTGCATGGTGCGCCGGGCGGGTGCGGGATGCCGCGGGAAGGGGGCTGTGAGGCAGGTCTCGATGCGCTTGGAGGCAAGTGCCGGCGCGATCGCACGACCGCGCCGATGTGCGCCCGCGTCAGCGCCGCGCGAGCACGACGCCCGCCAGCGCGAGCGCGAAGCCGAATAACTGGATCGCCGCGAGCGTCTCGCCGAACAGCAGGTAGCCCTGCAGCGCGGCAAGCGGCGGCGCGAGGAACAGCAGCGACGTCGCGCGCGCCGCGTTGCCGCGCCGCAGCATCCACATCAGCATCGTGACCGCGCCGCCGGACAGGAACACGACGCCCCACACGAGCGATACCCACAGCGCCGGCGCGCCGATCCAGCGCGTTTCATGCAGCAGCGCGACGAAGATCGCCGCGACGATCGCCGCGCCGAAGTTCTGCACGGCGACCGCGGTGCGCAGGTCGCTCTGCGCGAGCTTGCCTTTCTGGTACAGCGAACCGGCGGTGATCGACCCGACCGCGAGCACCGATACGACGACCACGAACCACGCAGGCGCCGCGCCCGGCGGCGGCGCGACGCCGCCCGCGACCTTCGGCGCCAGCACGAGCGCGACGCCGGCGAGCCCGAGCGCCATCCCGAACCAGCCGCGCGCGGGCAGGCGCTCGTTGAACAGGGGGACGGCGAGCACGGCGGTGGCGAGCGGCTGCAGCGCGCCGAGCAGCGCCATCACGCCCGCGTTCAGCCCTTGCGCGACGGCCCAGTAGCTCGCGCCGAGATAGACGCCCTGCAGCAGCGCGCCCGCGATCAGGTGGCGCGGCCATTCGCGGCGGGCCGGCCACGGCGCGCGCGCGACGAGCGCAACCGCGCCGAACAGCGCGGCCGTGCCTGCGAAACGCGCGAGCAGGAACAGGTTGGGGTCGGCGTAGGGCTTGATTGCCCGTGCAACGATGAAGCCGGTGGACCACAGCGCGACGAAAGCGGCGGCAACGATCGAGGTAAGCATGCGAGGCGGGCCGCGACGCGGCCGGACGGAATCGTAAAGTCGGCCAGTATCGCGGGAAGCGGCACCGGCGTCTTGTCGAATCCTGCACTCGTACCGCGCATCGTGGGAATGCGCCGACGGTCGTTGGGTGCCGGGCATCCGGCTTCCGGCACGGGCCGGCTATCGGCGGGCGCGAGCGGGGCACGGACGGGAAGGGCGCCGCACCGCTCGCGGGGCGGGCAAGCGCGAAGCTGCGGAGATCAGTCGATCGAGAACGTGTCGAGCGGCTGGTTGGCGCGCGCGTCGGTCGCGAAGCGCGCGGCGAGCTGCTCGTAGAGCCGGCGCGCCTCGTCGAGCGTCAGGTCGATCCAGTACGGATCGCCGGCCGCATCGTTGAGTCGTTCGGGCGGAAACTGGATTTCGATCACGCTGCCTTTGCGATACATGGTGCGAGCCCCTTTGCTTGGTCTGTCGTTCGGCGAAGCGCAAAGTGTAGCAACCGGCGTCGTGCCGATTCGCGCGCGTCAGGCAATACAGAATTTCGCTTTCGGGGAATGCGGCCGGCCGCCCGGCCGCGTTTTGCGCCGCAGTCAAATACCGGTAAAGCGGCCGTAATACAATGGCCAGCTTACCCATTACCAGTCGCCCCGGGCGCACACGCGATGCTGGCGGAACAACGTCATCAATACATCCTGTCGGAGCTCGGACGGTCGGGCGCGTTGTCGGTCGCGGAACTCGTGCGCTCGCTCGACGTATCGCGCGAGACCGTGCGGCGCGACCTGAACGCGCTTGCCGCGCGCGGCCTGCTCGTGATGACGCACGGCGGCGCACTGGCCGCCGACCGCCGCGAACCGAGCCTGTCCGAGCGCGAAGCCGCGAACGCCGAAGCGAAGCGCACGATCGGGCGGCGCGCGGCCGAATTCGTGCCCGACGACGCATCGGTGCTGATCGATTCGGGCAGCACGCCGCATGCGGTTGCGCTTGCGCTCGCCGACCGGCACCGGCTGTCGATCTATACGAACGACTGGCGCACCGCGTTCGTGCTCGCGCGGCGCAACGGCAACCGCGTGACGCTGCTCGGCGGCGAACTGTCCGACGACGAGGACGCAACCTTCGGGCTCGACACGATCCACCAGCTCGCGCAATACCATGTCGATTTCGCGTTCGTCGGCGCCGGCGGCATCACGGCCGACGGCGAGTGCACCGACTACTCGCGGATCGCGGCCGAAGTGCGCAGCCGGATGATCGCGGCGGCAGGCACGGCGATCATCGTCGCCGACCATTCGAAATTCGGCCGCGTGACGCCAGTGCGGATCAACGGCGCGGCGGCCGCGCGCTATCTCGTGACCGAACGCGCACCCGACAAGGCCGTGCGCCGCGCGCTGACCACGCGCGGGATCGAGCTGCTCGTGTGCGACTGACGCGCGTCCGACATACAAGGTTCATCGAACCGTCATTCCGCGGGAAGAACCTCTGCCGACACTGACCCATTCATTTCGACCGGCCTCGCGGCCAGGGAGCAACGAATGTCCGTCAGCGTGCGCAGCTATCTTTCCCCCACTCTCGTCCTGCTGGCCTTCGACTGGGCCGATGCGCAGTCGCGCAACGATTTCCTCGGCTTCGCGATCCGGCGCACGCCGGGCTTCTGGTCGGCCGACGGCAAGACGCGCGCGCCGAACAGCTGGCTGCCGAACCGCCTGACGTTCGACGGCCCGGCCGCCGACACGCAGGGCGACGCGCCGACCGACCAGGCGCCGATCCAGAAATTCATGTGGTGGGACGCACGCATCGATCCACAGGACCGCGGCGCGTCGTTCCGCTACGACGTGTATCCGGTCGTCGGCACGCCCGACGACCTGCAGGTGCTCGACGCGCAAGCCGGCGTGTGCGACGTCGTGCTGCCCGAGCATATCGAGGACGGCATCGGCACCTGGTTCAACCGCGCGGTGGTCAGTTCGCAGGCGTTCGCGAAGCAGGTCGCGGCGCTGGGCCTCGCGCCGAATGCGGCACCGAGCGACGCGCAGGCGCTGAAGCTGCGCACGTGGCTCGCGAACGACATGGAGCAGGTGTTCGCGAAGATGCTCGACCCCGCGTCGCGCGCGGTGTCGGCCGTCTATCACCTGACCGACACGCTGTGGGCGCTGCCCGCGTTCGAAGCGTTCGGGCGCAAGCATGGCGACGCGTCGCTCGCGATCGTCTACGACGCGCACACGACGACGCGCAAGGGCAAGCCGCCGCTGCCTTCGCCGAACCAGCCGGCCGTCGACGCGTTGCAGGGGCTCGCGACGCTCGCGCCGCGCGACAGGACGCACATCATGCACGACAAGTTCATCGTGACCGACGCGCCGACGAACCCGGCGCCTGCACGCGTGTTGACCGGTTCCGCGAACTTCACGACCGAAGGGCTGACGGAGCAGGCCAACGTGCTGCATGCATTCGACTCGCCCACGCTTGCCGCGCTGTACAACGATCGCGCGCATGCGCTGGCCGGCAATCCGTCGATCGCGGAGACGGCGCGGCTGTCGCCGGGCTGGTCGGCGCCGATGACGATCGGCAGCGCACAGGTGAGGCTGGCGTTCTCGCCCGAACCGGCGGGGCAGCGCACCGAGATCGACACGATCGTCGCCGCGATCGCGGCCGCGAAGCATTCGGTGTCGTTCTGCCTGTTCATGCCGACCGACGCAGCGTTGCGCGACGCGTGCTTCGCGGCCGGCGACCGCGGACTGATGATGTTCGGGCTGGTAAACAAGATCAACATCGGCAGCGCGACGAAGGCCGACGCCGCGCGGCAGGCCGGCCAGTCGCTCGATGCGGCGACGCTCGCGAACCTCGAGCTGTATCACCGCAGCCGCGACAACCACGACGTGATCGACGCCGAGTACTTCTCGCCGGCGACGGTGCCGCAGGGTTTCGAGCCGGAAATGCGGCAGTTTCCGGGCGAACCGGCGCCGGCCTATCCGCCCGTCGTGATCCACCACAAGTTCATCGTGATCGATGCGGAAGGCGCGAATCCGGTCGTCTATACGGGTTCGGCGAACATGAGCCGCAATTCGGAGCAGTACAACGACGAGAATCTGCTCGAGATCCGCGACAAGCGGATCGCGGCGATCTATCTCGCGGAATTCCTGCGGCTCTACGAGCACTATCGCGCACGGGCGCTGGCGATCAGTGCGAAGCAGCGCGGCACGAGTACCGGCACGGGCGCGCATGCGCGGCTCGCGCTTGCGCCCGATTCGAGCTGGGCGAAGAAGTATTACGTGGCGGGAAGCCCGGAAGAGAAGGCGCGGATCGCGCTGGCGTCGACCGCGCCGACGGATTGAAGTGCTGACGCGCGAAGGGCACGAACGCTGCGTGCCCCCGGCGACTACCCAGCCGCCGCTTACGCGGCGACGTAGCGCAGCACGGCGTCGGCGATCGTGTCGCGATGCCGCGCGCGCAGGCGCGGCGCCGACGGATCGCGGCCGAACGCGGCGCCGAACGTGTAGCGGTTCGCCACGCGGTGGAAGCAGAACGAACTGATCAGCAGGTGCAGGTCGAACGCGTCGATGTCCTTGCGGAACGCGCCGCTTGCCGCGCCGCGCTCGACCAGTTCCTCGAGCGTCTTGATGATGCTGACGTTGCGGTTCTTGAACGACTTGAGCTGTTCGAGATACTTCGCGCCGTGGATGTTCTCGATCGACACGAGGCGGACGAAGTCGCGATGCTTGTCGTGATAGTCGAACGTGAATTCGACGAGGCGGCGCATGCCTTCGCGCGGCTCCATGTCGCCGACGTGCAGTTCCTGCTCGAGCGCGCGGATGTCGCCGTACACCTTCTCCAGCACGGCCTCGTACAGGCCTTCCTTGCTGTCGAAGTAGTAATAGAGCATCCGTTTCGTCGTGTTCGTGCGCTCGGCGATCGCGTCGACGCGCGCACCGGCGAGGCCCATCGCGGAAAATTCCTGCGTGGCGACATCGAGGATGTTGCGCTTGGTTTGCTCGGGATCGTATTTGCGCCGCGCGTCGGACGCAAGCGCGCGGCTTTCGGACATGGCGGCTTTGCTTCCTGCTTTCATGTGACTTTGTTGTGGGTTCGCGGCGGCTTGGAAAAGGCATTCTAGCATGTGGAAAATCCCCGCCCGGCCGACCCTCCGCTCTAATCGGCAGGGTCGTTTCGGCCGCCGCGGCCGCTCAGCGGCGGCAGGACGCGAGCGCGTCGCGGGCCTGATATGCCGTGTACGTGAGCTGCGCGGCGGCGAGGCCCGCCAGCCCGAACGTGCGCGTGAGCCCGAACGCGGCGAAGCCGTCCGGCACCGGCCGGCCTTCGGCCAGCGCGGCCGCGAGCGCTTCGCCGGCGACCGTGGTCGGCGCCATCCCGTGGCCGCCGAACGCGATCGCGTGCCACACGCCGTCCGCGTCGCGGCCGATCTGCGGCATCTTGTGGCGCGCGTAGCTCATCAGCCCGCCCCACGCGTAGTCGACCTTCACGTCTTCGAGTTGCGGATACACGCGCAGCAGGTCGCGCCGCAGCAGGCGTGCGATCGCGTCCGGGCCGCGGTCGAGCACCGAGATCCGGCCGCCCCACAGGATGCGCGTGTCCTTCAGCGGGCGGTAATAGTCGAACGCGAAACGCGTGTCGTAGATCGCGTACGGCGCGTCGATCGCGTCCGGCAGCCGCGCGCCGAGCGGTTCGGTCGCGATCACGTAGGTGGCGATCGGCAGCACCGCGCGTTCGATGCGCGGCGACACGCCGCGCGCGTAGCCGCCGCCGGCGAACACGACGTCCTTCGCGCGCACCGCGCCCTGCGCCGTGCGCACGACGTACCCGGCGCCTTCGCGCGCGATGCCGAGCGCGGCCGAGCGCTCGTACACGCGCGCGCCGCCGCGCGACGCGGCTGCGGCGACGCCGAGCACATACTTGAGCGGATGGAAGTGGAATGCGTTCGGCTCGAACAGGCCGCCGTAGTAGCGCTGCGTCTTCAGCCGCGTGCGCAGCGCGTCCGTCGACACGGGTTCCCAGTCGACGCCGAGTTCGCGCTTCATCAGCGTACGCACGCTGTCGAGCCGGGAAGGATCGTCGAACCAGTTCGCGAGCATCACGCCCTCATCGACGATGTCGCAGTCGATCCCGTAGCGCGCGATCCGCGCGCGGATCAGGTCGACCGCATCGACGGTGAGCCGGTACAGCCGGCGCCCTTCGTCGCGGCCGAGCGTGCGCAGCAGGTCGGCGTTGTCGAGGCTGTAGCCGCCGAATACGAAGCCGCCGTTGCGGCCCGATGCGCCGAAGCCGACCCGTTCGCTGTCGAGCACGACGACGTCGCGCACGCCACGCTCGACGAGGCCGAGCGCCGTGCACAGGCCGGCGAGGCCGCCGCC
This sequence comes from Burkholderia sp. FW306-1C-G01B, assembly GCF_058781685.1. Classification (NCBI taxonomy): domain Bacteria; kingdom Pseudomonadati; phylum Pseudomonadota; class Betaproteobacteria; order Burkholderiales; family Burkholderiaceae; genus Burkholderia; species Burkholderia sp. FW306-1C-G01B. Next base: position 646,583 of record NZ_JBYSWZ010000002.1, on the reverse strand, counting down.
GACGATGCAGACCTGCGCATCGATCGTGCCGGTCAGTTGCGGGTAGGGCTGGCGGGTAACGGTGGCTTCGTAGAAGTTCTGCATGCGATTTCGTTGACTCGTAACGGCGGAAAAACGGACGGCGCGCGTCGATCTTGCCTGAACGCGCGCGCCGCGTCGAATGGGGGCGCAGGGCGCCGGCTGCCGCGGCCGGGCGGCGGCCGGCGCGAGGCGGGCCGTCAGGCGCCCGGCGCCGGGTTGGCCGGGCGCGCGACGTAGCCCGCGTAGCCGGTTTCGGCCTGCGGTGCCGCTTCGGGCGTCGCGTTGCGTTCGATCCACGGCGCGATCTCCATGTCCTCGTAGCGCACCAGGCGGCATTTGCGCACGAGCGCGTAGCCGAGCCAGATCGCGAGGAAGAACGGCAGGCCGATGTAGGTCGCGGCGATACTCGCCCAGTCGACCTTGTCGGCGAGGAAGGCCTGGTAATCCTGGCCGAGCGCGACGACCGCACACAGCGCGAACGCGAACAGCGGGCCGAACGGGAACCACTTCGACCGGTACGGCAGCTGGTCGAGCCGGTAGCCCTGCTTCAGGAAGCCCTTGCGGAACCGGTAGTGGCTGACCGCGATGCCGAGCCACGTGATGAAGCCGGCCATGCCCGACGTGTTCAGCAGCCACAGGTAGACCGTCTTGTCGCCATACAGCGACGTGAGGAAGCACAGTGCGCCGACGGCCGTCGTCGCATACAGCGCGTTGCGCGGCACGCCGCCCGGCGACAGCTTCGCGAACAGCCGCGGCGCGCGGCCTTCGACCGCGAGGTTGTAGAGCATCCGCGTCGACGCGTACATGCCCGAGTTGCCGGCCGACAGCACGGCCGTCAGGATCACCGCGTTCATCACGCCGGCCGCGAATGCAAGGCCCGCGTGGCGGAACACGAGCGTGAACGGGCTCACGCCGATGTCGGTCACGTCGCTCTTCAGCAGGCTCGGGTCGGTATAGGGAATCAGCACGCCGATCACGAAGATCGCGAACACATAGAACAGCAGGATGCGCCAGAAGATCTGCTTTACCGCGCGCGGGATCGTCGTGCGCGGGTGCTCCGATTCGCCAGCCGCGACGCCGATCATTTCGGTGCCCTGGAACGAGAAGCCCGCGATCATCGCGACGCCGAGCATCGTCGCCCAGCCGCCGGCGAACGGCGCGTCGCCGATCGTGAAGTTGCCCCAGCCCGCGCTCGGGCCGCCCTGCATGATCCCGAAGATCATCAGCAGGCCGACGCCGACGAACGCGAGCACCGTCAGCACCTTGATCAGCGCGAACCAGTATTCGGCTTCTCCGAAGCCGCGCACCGACAGCGCGTTGAGCGCGAAGATCAGCGTGAGGAACAGCGCGCTCCACCAGACGCCCGGCACATGCGGAAACCAGTAGTGCATCACGAGCTGCGCGGCGACGAGCTCCACCGCCAGCGTCACGGCCCAGCTATACCAATAGTTCCAGCCGAGCGCGAAGCCGAAGCCTTCGTCGACGAACTTCGCGCCGTAGGTCGCGAACGAACCCGACACGGGCATGAACGCGGCCATTTCGCCGAGGCTCGTCATCAGGAAATAGACCATCAGGCCGATCACCATGTACGCGAGCATCGCGCCGCCGGGGCCGGCCTGCGAGATCGACGCGCCGGACGCGACGAACAGGCCCGTGCCGATCGAGCCGCCGATCGCGATCATTCGCAGATGGCGGGCCTGCAGCGCGCGGTGGAGGGACGGCTTCGCGGGCGGCGAGCCGGACGGACGGGGCGAATCGGGGCGGGCATCTGAATGCATGGCGGGTGCTGGGCGCTGTCTCCGGGATTGTTTTTCGGCGACGAAGCGCGACGCGTTGCCGGCCGGGCAGCGGTGGTGCTTCGCGGAACGTGCCGGATGAACCGGGCCGCGATCCGTGTCGCGTTCGTCTGTCGTCCGGCTGCCGTAGTGGCGGCCGGCGGCGCGCCGGGTGCGTTGCACCTCGACGTCGCACCGATTGTGTGTGCCCGATGCACGGGCGGCAAACGATATTTCCGAACAGGGTGATGCGGCTTTGTCATCAACTTGCGTCGCGTCGGGACGCGTCTGGCCGCCCTGCTACGGGCTTTGGAAACGTCCCGTATCGGCACTAAAAAGCATCGGTTGGGGTCGCCGAGGTGTTGCGTTTTGGGAATGAAGTCGTGAGTTAATATCAATAGCGGCCCGACTTGTGGCCGCCGACAATGTGTTTCATGGATCGTGCCTCGCGAGGCTGGGGCGCGCCGTCCGGCCGGGCTTGTCGGCGGCGGCGCAGCGCGATGCGCCGTGCGGCGCACCGGGCCCGCCGAGCTGCGCATCCGCTTGCACAGGGCGCGCGAACGCGCTCCAATCGAATCACGCGGGCGGCGCTGCCGCCGCACCGATCAATCTGTCCCTGAAGAGGAAGTGATGCAATTCAACGACATTCTTGCCGCGCTCGATATCGATCTCGCCCAGTGGAAAGGCAATGCGCTGACCGCGCGTTCGCCGCTCGACGGCGCGACGCTCGCGACGCTGGCCGTCGACACGCCCGCCGACGCCGAGCGCAAGATCGACGCCGCGCACGACGCATTCCTCAAGTGGCGCACGGTGCCGGCGCCGGTGCGCGGCGAACTCGTGCGCGTGTTCGGCAACGTGCTGCGCGAGCACAAGGCCGCGCTTGGCCACCTCGTCACGCTCGAGGCCGGCAAGATCACGTCGGAAGGCCTCGGCGAAGTGCAGGAAATGATCGACATCTGCGATTTCGCGGTCGGCCTGTCGCGCCAGCTTTACGGCCTCACGATCGCGTCGGAGCGCCCGGGCCACCGGATGATGGAAACGTGGCACCCGATCGGCGTATGCGGCGTGATCTCGGCGTTCAACTTCCCGGTCGCGGTGTGGGCGTGGAATGCGGCGCTCGCGTTCGTGTGCGGCGACCCGGTCGTGTGGAAGCCGTCGGAGAAGACGCCGCTTACCGCGATCGCCTGCCACGTGCTGCTCGGGAAGGCGCTGCGCGAGTTCGGGAAGACGCATCCGGGCGTCGCGCCGGAAGGGCTGAGCCAGCTGGTGCTCGGCATGCGCGATGTCGGCGAGGTGCTGACGGCATCGAAGAAGGTGCCGGTCGTCAGCGCGACGGGCAGCGTGCGGATGGGCACGGAAGTCGCGAAGGTGCTGAGCCAGCGTCTCGCGCGCGGCATCCTCGAACTCGGCGGCAACAACGGGATGATCGTCGCGCCGAGCGCCGATCTCGACCTCGTCGTGCGCGCGGTCACGTTCGCGGCGGTCGGCACGGCCGGCCAGCGCTGCACGACGCTGCGCCGCCTGATCGTCCATCGCAGCATCGTCGATCAACTGCTGCCGCGCATCGAGAAGGCCTACACGTCGGTGAAGGTCGGCAGCCCGCTCGAGGAAGGCACGCTGGTCGGCCCGCTGGTCGATCGCGCGTCGTTCGACGCGATGCAGAAGGCGCTGGCCGATGCACGCGAGCAGGGCGGCGAAGTGAAGGGCGGCGAGCGCGTGGACATCGGTCACGCGGATGCGTACTACGTGCGTCCGGCCATCGTGCGGATGCCGAAGCAATCGGCGGTGGTCGAGCGCGAAACGTTCGCGCCGATCCTGTACGTGATGATCTATGACAACTTCGACGATGCGATCGAGCTGCACAACGCGGTGCCGCAAGGCCTGTCGTCGGCGATTTTCACGAACGACATGCGCGAGGCCGAGCAGTTCATGTCGGCAGCGGGCAGCGATTGCGGGATCGTCAACGTGAACATCGGCACGAGCGGCGCGGAGATCGGCGGCGCGTTCGGCGGCGAGAAGGAAACGGGCGGCGGGCGCGAGTCGGGTTCGGATGCGTGGAAGGCTTATATGCGTCGTGCGACGAATACGATCAATTACAGCCGGCAGCTGCCGCTGGCGCAGGGGGTGAAGTTCGACGTGTGATGTCGCGCGGCGCGCGTTGCGCCGCTTGACGATGAAACGGGCCGGTTGCCGCGATGCGGGTCCGGCCCGTTGTGTTTGGGGCTATGGGGGTATCGTGCGCATCGGCGTCGATCAGGATTCCTGACGCGGGCCGGCGACGAACGAGCGGTGTCCGGGGACGATGTCGTGAGCCTTCGCATCGAGCGCAGACAGCCTGTTCAAGTCGAATACGCGCTGGCGCGCAACGCCCGTTACTTTTCCACCGCCGGCATGTTCTGCACCACCAGCATCTGCGGGCTCGACAGCGTGATCCCCGCCGCGCGCAACTGCTTCAGGATCTCGAACAGCAGATCGCTCTTCGTCGAACTCGCGATCCGCGGGCTCGACACGTAACCCGTCACGCTCAGCGTGATCCCGTCCGGCGCGAGCTGGCTGAACGTCACCGACGGCGCCGGTTTCTCGAGAATCGCCTCATGCGTGCGGTACGCATCGAGCAGCAGGTCGCGCACCTGCTCGGGATCGGTGTTCAGCGGGAACGTCAACACCAGCGTCGCGACGCCCTGCGTGCTGTTGCCCATCGTCACGTTGCGCAGGTTCTGCGAGATCAGTTGCGAATTCGGCACGATCACGGTCGAGCGGTCGCTGAGCTGGATCTCGGTCGCGCGCACGTTGATGCGGCGGATGTCGCCTTCGACGCCCGCGATGCTGATCATGTCGCCCACCTTCACCGGCCGCTCGGTCAGCAGGATCAGCCCCGACACGAAATTCTTCACGATCTCCTGCAGGCCGAAGCCGATACCCACCGACAGCGCACTGACGATCCACGCGAGGTTGTTCCACCTGACGCCGAGCAGCCCGAGCGTCATCAGCACGAGCAGCACGTAGCCGACGTTGGTGAACAGCGTGATCAGCGACACGCGCATCCCCGTGTCCATGCCGAGCGCGGGCATGAACTCGCCGTCGAGCCAGCGGCGCAGCGAACGCAGCAGGTAGAAGCCGATCGCGAAGCCGATCACGGCGTTCAGGATCCGGTCGGGCATGATGTTCAGGCTCTGCAGCCGCTGGCTGCCGATCATCGCGACCGCGCTGTCGAGCAGGTCGCCCGGCGTCGTGCCGAAACCGCCCGTCAGTAGCGCGATGGCCGCGATCAGCATCAGCAGGCTCGTGCCGAAACCGGACAGGACCGTGCGGGCCTGGTCGAGGTGCCGGTCTTCGAGCGCGAACAGGTTCTTGATCTGCTGGCCCGTCGACAGGCTCGCGGAGAACAGGCTTTCGCTCGCATCGCGCGTCAACTGGATCAGGATGTAGGTGGCGCACAGCACGATCTCGAACCATACGAGCTCGTAAGTGATGAAGCGCGCGACCGTGACGTAGCCGATCAGGAGTGCAATCAGCGACACGACGATTGCCAGCGTGACGCCGGCGTGGATCAGCCCGGCGAGCGTCGAGCGCTGCTCGGGCGCCTCGCCGGCCGCCGCGAGCACGCTGCGCGCGCGGTTCGAACGCAGCAGCGACGCGCCGACCGTCAGCGCGACGACGAGCGATACGATGCCGCGGCCGAACAGCGTGACCGACAGGCTGGTGTCGACGATCCGGTTGATCGATTCGAGCGTGCCGGACATCAGCAGCAGCGCGGCCAGGATGCCGGGGAACGGCTTCATCGCGAGCGCGACGGGGTCGGCGAGCGCCGGCAGGCGCCACGACGGATGCTTGGTGCAGAGCAGCGCGCGGCCGAGCCCGGCGATCAGTGCGCAGGTCGCCGCGAGCTTCGCGAACTGGTCCCACAGATCGGTCAGCGCCGGCGTGAGCTCGTAGTGGCGCGCGACGGCGAGGTAGAGGATCTGAACGGCAAACGCGGTTGCCAGGAATGTCGACAGCGCGGTCGACAGCGCCAGCGCGCTGCGGCGCAAGCGGGTGGGCGGCAGGCGGTTCAGGCAGATCCACGCGAGCCCGCGCTCGATGAGCCGGCGGCCGCCGAGCCACATCGCGAACGAGGCGATCAGCAGCAGCGCGGTGATCGGCCGTTGTCCGGGTACCCACGACGAGCGCAGCATGTCGCGCAGTTCGTCGTTGAAATCCTCGAGCCGCTGGACGTCATCCGGCGGAAGGTGAAACAGCGGCAGCCAGAACTGCGCGCTGAAGATGCCGCCCGAACGGAATGCGAGCTGGTTCTTCAGCAGGCCGCGATGCAGCTTCGCGAACTGTTCGGTCAGGTTCGCGAGGTTGGTCTTCTGGTCGGCGGCCTGTTTCAGCGCCGCATCGAGCTGCGTCTTGCGCGCGGTCAGCGTCGCGCGCTGCTTCGCGACGGCCGGCGTTTCCGGCGCGGCGCCTTCGGCAGGCGCCGGGCCGAGCACGTCGAGTTGCGCCTGGACCTGCGCGCGCTGCGGAACGAGCTCGCTCTGCAGCTTCGCGACGTCGGTGCTCAGCTCCTGCGTCGCATCGCCGAGCGCGTCCAGTTCCTTGCTGTTGGACGCGGTCGAGGTCTGCTGCTTGATGCGATCCTGTTCGGCCTGCATCTGCTTGAGCTGCGCGACGGCGTCGTTCAGCGAGATGGCCGGCACGGACGCGTCGGTGCCGCTCGCGCCCGGGGCGGAAGCAGCCGCCGGAAACGCCGATGCGGTCGCGATCGCCGCGAACTGCAGCAGCGCAATCAGTGCGATCCGGCGGGCGTACGTGGATAGTCGTTGTATGAACATGGAATGCTTACGATTTGCCGACAATGCCGGTCGCCGAAAGGCGCCCGGAAGCCGGTAGTTGGCCCGGTAGCATGTTACCGGGGCGCGGAACGCGTGGTTGTACCGATTGCGTACCCCGTTTTCGGCGATCCCGACGGTGCGCGCCCGCGCGAAACGGCGCGGCAGGCCCGTACCGTCGGGCCGCCGCCGCCCGGACGCGGCGCGGGCGGCGCCGGATCGTCGTTCCGACGCGTTTTCCGTACCCGACAGACGGTTACGCAATTTACACATTGTCCGGCGCGAAATAGGGGTGTCCGAATCGGCTCGGTGCACGCAGCGCGGCCGGACCGCAGGACGGGTGTGCCGGTACAATGCAGCGATTCGCCCGACGGCGGCTCGACGGTCGCCGGACAACAACACACAACACGACACGATCAGGAGACGCGCCCAAGATGGCCTCAACGGACAGCCTTTCGCAGGCATCTTCCCAATCCCCATCCATCGACCCCGGCTCCATCTCGGCCCGCCTGGACCGCCTGCCGCCGACCCGCAGCGTCTGGAAACTCGTCGTACTGCTGAGCCTCGGCTTCTTCTTCGAACTCTACGATCTGCTGTACAGCGGCTACGTCGCGCCCGGCCTCGTGAAAAGCGGCATTCTTTCGGCGACGACGCACGGCTTGTTCGGCACCACCGGCGTCGCGAGCTTCATCGCCGCACTGTTCTCCGGGCTGTTCATCGGCACGATCGCGTGCGGCTTTCTCGCCGACCGCTTCGGCCGCCGTGCGATCTTCACGTGGTCGCTGCTGTGGTACACGGCCGCCAACGTCGTGATGGCGTTCCAGGACACCGCGGCCGGGCTGAACTTCTGGCGCTTCGTCGTCGGTCTCGGGCTCGGCGTCGAGATGGTGACGATCGGCACGTACATCTCCGAACTCGTGCCGAAACAGATCCGCGGCCGCGCATTCGCGTGCGAGCAGGCGGTCGGGTTCGTCGCGGTGCCGGTGGTCGCGTTCCTCGCGTATCTGCTCGTGCCGCATGCGCCGTTCGGCCTCGACGGCTGGCGCTGGGTCGTGCTGATCGGCGCGCACGGCGCGCTCTTCGTGTGGTGGATTCGCCGCGAACTGCCGGAAAGCCCGCGCTGGCTCGCGCAGCAGGGCCGGGTCGACGAAGCCGACCGCATCATGCGCGCGCTCGAGGCGAAGGTCGAAGCCGAATACGGGCGGCCGCTGCCGCCGCCCGCGCCGGCCGAGCCCGTGCCGCCGCGCGGCAGCTTCCGCGACATGTGGGTGCCGCCGTATCGCAGCCGCACGATCATGATGACGATCTTCAACGTGTTCCAGACGGTCGGCTTCTACGGCTTCGCGAACTGGGTGCCGACGCTGCTGATCAAGCAGGGCATCACGATCACGTCGAGCCTGATGTATTCGAGCGTGATCGCGCTCGCGGCGCCGATCGGCCCGCTGATCGGCCTCGTGATCGCCGACCGCTTCGAGCGTAAATCGGTGATCGTCGCGATGGCGGCGGCGATCGTCGTCTGCGGGCTGCTGTTCAGCCAGACGACGGTGGGCGCATTCCTGATCGCGCTCGGCATCGGCCTCACGCTCGCGAGCAACATCATGTCGTACAGCTTCCACGCGTATCAGGCCGAGTTGTTCCCGACGTCGATCCGCGCACGGGCCGTCGGTTTCGTCTATTCGTGGAGCCGCTTCTCGGCGATCTTCTCGTCGTTCGTGATCGCGGCCGTGCTGAAAGGCTTCGGCACCTTCGGCGTGTTCGCGTTCATTGCGGGCGCGATGGCGATCGTGATGACCGCGATCGGACTCATGGGGCCGCGCACGAAGGGCATCGCGCTCGAAACCATTTCGAAGTAGCCGGTGGTTGCGCCCGCGTGTCGCATGGTTCGTGCGGCATGCGTGCGATGCGGTTTTCTCGGGCGAGACTGCACGCCAAAATGATTTGGCGTGCGAATTTGTTTGGTGGAAAACATCGTTGCGGGCGGAACGCACCAACCTGCCGGGCGCATGCTTTGAAACGTCCGACTTATAAGGTTGCCACGCGACGAAGCCGCAAGCGGCAACGAGTTGAAACAAAGCGTGACGAAGCGAAAATTCGCCGCGAAACTGCGACTTTCGCCGCTGCCGATTCCTGCGCTGGCGCGTAGAATGAAGGGCCTGACGACTCATTAGCCGCCATCGGACCGCACGCGGTGCATCAGCGAACGGCTCCACCGCGAAGAGGCGTCGGCGCCGGGCGCACACGATGTGCCGGACGTGTCGATGGCTCGTGCGGAAGATGCGCCGCTCGCAACAGCAGCATGCGGCGGCCGGATCGGCCGATGGCTTCGAACGTATGATGCTTTCCAGCCTGACGCGGCGATTTGCGAAGCCGCGTTGCCGTACCCGCGTAGTTGCCGCGTATGTGTGGCTCGCTGCCGCGCTGCCGATTGCCGTTCTTGCCTGGCGGCCTGCCTTTGCGGCATCCGGCGCCCCGTCGTCCGCTGCTACGTCATCCTCATCGGTTGCGTCGCCGGCGTCGGCGGCTTCCCATGCGCATCCGGCTTCGTCCGCGCATGCGTCGTCGAGTGCGTCGTCCGCGCAGCCCGCGACTGCGGCATCGTATGTGCATCATGCGGAGCCTGCCGGCGCGGCATCGGGCGCATCGGCGGCTTCCGCCGCGTCCGCCGCAGCGCCTGCGTCGGCGGCTTCCGCTGCGTCCACCGCCGAACCTGCGTCGGCCGCATCCGCCGTACCGGCCAGCGAGGCCGAGCCGCCCGTGCCGACCCCGCCGCGCCGGCATCCGCCGCTGTCGGCCGACGAGGCGAAAAACGCGACGGCACGCGCGATCGACCTGCGCAAGCGCTTCACGCAGGAAGTCACGCGGCGCCTGAACGTACCCATCAGCGAGCAGCGCGCATACGGCGAGCGGCTCCAGAAGGCGCTCGCCGATGCGGACCTCGGCGACCTGGCCGGCGAATACGTCGCGATGGTCGATCGCGCGCCGAACGTGCAGGCGCTTTTCATTTACTTCCGCGCGACGCCGGCCAATGCGTGGCTGATGATCGGCGCATCGCCGGTCGGCACCGGGCTGCCGGGCAAGTACGATCATTTCGTGACGCCGCTCGGCGTGTTCCATCACTCGCCCGACAACATGGATTTCCGTGCGGAAGGCACGACGAACGACAACGGCATTCGCGGCTACGGCCGCCGCGACATGCGCATCTACGACTTCGGATGGGAGGACGGCGAGCGCGGCTGGGGCAAGGGCGGCGTGTCGCCGATGCGCTTCCAGATGCATGCGACCGACCCCGACCGCCTCGAACCGCTGCTCGGCATCCGGCACTCGAAGGGATGCGTGCGGATTCCCGCGTCGCTGAACCTGTTCTTCGACCGGCACGGCCTGCTCGACGACGACTACCAGGCGCGCGTCGAGGCCGGCAAGTCGCTGTGGGTGCTGCGGCGCGATCGCGACATCACGCCGATCGCGGGCCGCTACCTGGTCGTGATCGACAGCGCACGCAAGACGCGCCCGGCGTGGTCGCCGCTGCCGGGGCGCAACGCGTGGTCGAAGCTGCCGAAGGGCGGCGATACCGCCGATTGACAGCTGCTCCGGCGGGCGCGGGAGATGTGACGATGAGAATAAATCCGTTTTATTGATACATAAGAAAAGCAAACTTTTATTATCCGATCCGGGTTCGTATAGTCGAGGCCAGTTTCGCGGAACCCTGCCGCGCCTGGACCACCACCGATCACACGACCCGCATGAAAACTCTCTACAAGCTCGCTCCGCTCGCGATGCTCGGCGCCTTCGCGACCCATGCCGGTGCGCAAAGCAGCATCACGCTGTACGGTCTGATCTCGGCCGGCGTCGGGTTCGCGACGAACCAGGGCGGCAAGAACGCCTGGCAGGCGCTGTCCGGCACGAACCAGAACCCGCGCTGGGGGCTGAAGGGCAAGGAGGATCTCGGGCAGGGGCTGTCCGCGATCTTCCAGCTCGAGAACGGCTTCAACGTGATGACGGGCACGGCCGCGCAAAACGGCCGCGAGTTCGGGCGCATGGCCTACGTCGGCCTTGCCGACCGCACGTACGGCTCGCTGACGTTCGGCCGCCAGTACGACGCGATCCACGACTACATCGGGCCCGTGATCATCGCGAGCAACGGCGTGAACATCGGCGACAACGACAACGGCTACAACGACATCCGCGTGCAGAACTCGGTGAAGTACGTGAGCCCCGTCTACTACGGCCTGAAATTCACCGCGCTGTACGGCTTCAGCAACGCGACGGGCTTCGCGAACAACAGCGCATACAGCTTCGGGCTCGGCTACGAGCGCGGCCCGCTGCGCTGGAGCGCGGTCTACGCGCAGTACAACCATCCGTACAGCAGCACGAACCAGGACGGCGCGATCGCGAACGACTATGCGTCGCCGTTGCTGATCTTCAGCAAAAGCGCGATGACGCCGGCGGCGTACGCGAGCCGGCAGCGGATCGCGGGCACGGGCGGCTTCTACACGATCGGCCGCGCGCAGTTCGCGGCGATGTTTACCGACGTGCGCTACGATTACCTCGACAATTCGCACCTGCACCTGCAGAACCTCGGCGTGAACATCGTCTACACGATGACGCCGCAGCTCTTTCTCGGCGCCGCGTATGCGTTCACGAACGGCAGGTACGACGTGATCGACAAGCGTCCGAAGTGGCACCAGGTGAACCTGCAGGCCGACTACTTCCTGTCGAAACGCACCGACGTCGCGCTGACGGTGATCGCGCAGCAGGCGGCCGGCGACGCGGACCATGCGCAGATCTTCGCGTACGCGCGCTCGACCGGCACGCGCCAGATGATGGCGACGCTCGGCGTCCGGCACGTTTTCTGAATCCGACCATGACCCATCCGATCGCATCGCGCCGCACCTTCCTGAAACTGTCCGCCGCGCTGGCCGGCACCGCGCTGCTGCCCGAAACGGGGGCGTTCGCCGCCGGCGGCGACGCCGCGCGCCGCACGGTGATCATCGATACCGACCCGGGGCAGGACGACGCCATCGCGATCCTGTTCGCGCTCGGCGCGCAGGATCGGCTCGACGTGCGCGCGCTGACCGCCGTCGCGGGCAACGTGCCGCTCGACCTGACCGAACGCAATGCGCGGATCATCCGCGACTGGGCCGGACGCACGAAGACGCTGCCCGTCTACGCGGGCTGCCCGCGCCCGCTCGTGCGCGAGCTCGTGACGGCCGCGAACGTGCACGGCAAGACGGGGCTCGAAGGCGTCGAACTGCACGAGCCGCGCGCGCCGCTCGCGACCGGTCACGCGGTGTCGTACCTCGTCGATACGCTGAGCCGCGCGGCGCCCAACAGCGTGACGCTGTGCGGGCTCGGCCCGCTGACGAACATCGCGACCGCGCTGGTCGAAGCGCCGCAGATTCGCGGCGCACTGCGCGAGATCGTGCTGATGGGTGGCGCGTTCTTCGAGCGCGGCAACATCACGCCGGCCGCCGAGTTCAACATCTACGTCGATCCGCAGGCGGCGGAAGTGGTGTTCGGCAGCGGCGTGCCGATCGTCGTGCTGCCGCGCGACGTCGCGGTGAAGGCGCCGATCACGCCGGCGCGCGTCGCGCCGTTTCGCGCGCTCGGCAACCGCTGCGGCGCGATCGTCGCGGACATCATGACCGCCGAGCTCGCGTACAACAAGAAGCGGCGCGGCGTCGACGACGCGCCGATGTACGACCCGACCGCGGTCGGCTATCTCGTCGATCCGACGATGTTCAACGGACGCAAGGTGAATGTCGCGATCGAGACGACCGGGCAGTGGACGCTCGGCGAGACGATCGTCGACTGGAACGGGCGCAGCGGCCGCGCGGCGAACGCGACGTGGATCAACGAGGTCGACGCGGACCGCTTCTACGCGGCGCTCGTCGAGCGCATCGCGAAGCTGCCCTGAGCGCGTGACGTCGCGCGGCGAACGGAATCAGATGTGCTTCGCAATCCACTCGCGGCACGCGCGCACGTGCGGGCCGCGATCGTCGGCGGCGAGCGAGATCAGCGAGATCGCGCGCGTGACGCGCGGTTTGTCGACGCGCAGCGCGACGAGTTCGGGATCGTGCAGATGCATCGTGTAGAGGCTGGGCAGCACCGCGGTCGCGAGGCCGTTGCGTGCGAGCGCGTAGAGCGGCTCGGTGTATTCCATCCGGTACGTGACGTTCAGGCGCAGCTTCCCGGCGCCGCCGGTGCGGTGCAGCGATTCGCTGACGCTGCCGCGCACGAACACGGCCAGCTCGCGATCGACGAGCTTCGCCCACGTGATGCTCTTCGCGCGGGCGAGCGGATCGTCGTGCCGCACGACGATCACGATCTCGTCCTCGAAGAGCTGCCGGTAGCGCAGCGTGCCGTCGTCGCTGTCCGGTTCGAGCACGCCGATGCCGAGATCGGCGACGCCGTCGCGCACGGCTTCGACGAGTGCGCTGTTCGGCAGGTCGGTGAGTGTGAAGCGCAGCGTCGGATGCGTGCCGCGCAGTGTATTGAGCGCGGGCAGCAGGCGGCCCGCGACCGACGGGATGAACGCGATCCGCACGGTCTGGATGCGTTCGCCGATGAGCCGCGTCATGTCGTCGAAGGTGCCGCGCGCCTGGTTGAGCAGGCGTTCGGCGAGCGGCAGCACGGCAACGCCCGCGGACGTCAGCGTGAGCCGGTGCGCGGAACGCGCGAACAGGCGCCCGCCGAGCAGGAACTCGATCTGGCGGATCGACGCGGTGAGTGCTGGCTGCGTGAGCGACAGCGCCTGCGCGGCCTGCGTGAAGCTGCGTGCATGGGCGAGCACGACGAAGTGCTGGACCTGCCGCAGCGTGAGCGCGGGCAGCAGCGACGAGCGGTCGGACGACATCGGGCAATAACGGTCGGGGTGCGGTACGCGGCAGTATAAGACCGCGCTGCGTGAATCGGCACAGGACAATATTCGGAATCACAGGAGAACCACCATGTCAGCGACTGACACGATGCCGGCGCGAGCGCCGGCCAACTGGCTCGAACGCCGCTTCGCGCTCGCCGCGCGCGGCACGAGCGTGCGCACCGAGACGATCGCGGGTATCACGTCGTTTCTCGCGGCCGCGTACCTGCTCGTCGTGATCCCGTCGCTGCTCGCGACGGGCGGCATGGAGCGCGGCGCGGCGACGACCGCGACGATCGTCGTGTTCGTGCTGTTCACCACGCTGATGGGGCTCTACGCGAACCTGCCGTTCCTCGTCGGCCCCGGCATCGGCGGCTCGGTGATCGTCGGCGTGACGCTCGCGACGACGGAACACGTCGGCTGGCAGACGGGCCTCGGCATCGCGTGCGTGTCGGGCGTGCTGTTCTTCCTGCTGACGATCCTCGGCGCGCGCGGCGTCGTGGTGCGGCTGATTCCGGTGCAGATCAAGCTCGGGCTCGGCGCGTCGATCGGGCTGTTCGTGACGATGCTCGGGCTGCGCAATGCGGGGATGGTCGTCGCGAACGCGAAGACCAACGCGTTCGCGCTCGGCGACTTCTCGCGGCCGGGCGCGCTCGTCGCGCTGGTCGGCCTCGCGGTTGCGGTCGTGCTGCAGGCGCGCAAGGTGCCCGGCGCGATCCTGATCGCGATCCTCGCCGCGGCTGCGGCCGGCGTGCCGCTCGGCGTCACGCACCTGCCCGCGTCGTTCGTGTCGCTGCCGCACAGCATCGCGCCGATCGCGTTCAAGCTCGATATCGGCAGCGCGTTGAGCCTGGCGGCCGCGCCGTATCTGTTCGCGTTCTTCGCGGCGGAATTCTTCTCGACGCTCGGCACCGCGCTCGCGGTCGGCGCGAAGGCGAACCTGCTCGACGAACACGGCAACCTGCCGGACATCAACCGGCCGTTCCTCGTCGATTCGCTCGCCGCGACGATCGGGCCCGTGTTCGGCATCCCCGCGCTGACCGCGCTGATCGAATCGGCGGCGGGCGTCGAGGCCGGCGGCCGCAGCGGGCTGTCGTCGCTGGCCGCGGCCGTGCTGTTCGCCGCGATGCTGCTGTTCGTGCCGGTCGCGCTCGCGATCCCGAAGGAGGCGACCGCGCCCGCGCTGATCCTGATCGGGCTGTCGATGTTCGCGACGATCCGCCATACGCATTTCGACGACTTCACCGATGCGCTGCCCGTGATGTCGATGGTGCTGCTCACGCTGATGTCGAACAGCTTCGGCACCGGCATCGCGGGCGGGCTGCTGTGCTACGTGCTCGTCAAGCTGCTGGCCGGCCGCTGGCGCGACGTGTCGTGGGGGCTCGTCGTGCTCGCGATTCCGCTCGGTTATTACTTCTGGACCGTCGTGAAGCCGCACTGAGAGACGGCTTTCGCGACGTATCGGCATTACCCCAAAAGAGACTGACATGAAGGGAACACCAGGCAACGTCCCGGCCGCGCGCACGGGCATCGAGATCACGCCGGCCCATAGGGCCTTCTTCCACGCGCTGCCGAAGGTCGAGCTGCATTGTCACCTGCTCGGCGCGGTGCGGCACGACACGTTCGTCGCGCTCGCGGAACGCAGCGGCGCGCCGATCGAGCGCGCGGAGATCGACGCGTTCTATGCGCGCGGCGACAAGCCGGTCGGCGTGCTGCACGTGCTGCGCGCGCTCGACAAGTATCTGCTCGCGCAGCCTGACGATCTGCGAAGGATTGCATACGAGTATCTGGAGGATGCGGCCGCACACAACGTGCGGCATGCGGAATTCTTCTGGAATCCGACCGGCACTGTGCGCGTATCGGGCATCGCGTATGCGGACGCGCAGGCCGCGATCGTGACGGCGATCCGCGATGCCGCGCGTGATTTCGGGATCGGCGCACGCCTGATCCCGAGCATCGACCGCGAGCAGGATCCCGACGAGGCGGTAGCGATCGTCGAATGGATGAAGGCGAATCGCGCGGACGAAGTGGCGGGGCTCGGGATCGACTATCGCGAGAACGACCGGCCGCCGGAACTGTTCTGGAAGGCGTACCGCAACGCGCGCGCGGCCGGTTTCCGCACGACCGCGCATGCGGGCGAGTTCGGGATGCCGTGGCGCAACGTCGAGACGGCCGTCGACCTGCTGCAGGTCGACCGCGTCGATCACGGCTATACGATCGTCGACAACCCCGAGCTGTGCGCGCGCTATGCGGAACGCGGGATCGTCTTCACCGTCGTGCCGACGAATTCGTACTATCTGCGCACGCTGCCGCCGGAGCAGTGGGCGGAACGGCATCCGATGCGCAAGATGCCGGGCCTCGGGCTGAAGATCCATCCGAACACCGACGATCCGACGCTGCACAAGGTCGATCCAAGCGAGGCGTGGGAGCTGATGTTCAGCCATTTCGGCTTCACCGTTGCCGAGCTGAAGCAGTTCATGCTGAACGGGATCGACGGCGCGTGGGTGGACGACGCGACGAAGGCCGCGTGGCGTGCGGCGTGGACGCCGGAGTTCGATGCGCTGGCGGCCGCGCTCGCGGCGGGCTAAGCGCAGTTGTATGTATATGTTCCGCCGACGGCGCGCTCAGCGGAACAACTTCAGCCAGTCGAACAGGCCGGGATGCGGGCGCCGCCTCGGCGCCGGCGCGCTGCGCGGCCGGAAGTCGGGCGAGAACTGCGCACGCGGATCGATCGCACGCGCGCGCAGCGCCGCATCGTAGAAACTGCCGACGATCGGCAGCGCGCTGTGCGCGCCCGCGCCCCAGTAGTCGCTGCGAAGCGTCACGCTGCCGTCGTCGAAGCCGACCCATGCGCCGGCCACCAGTTGCGGATGCATCAGGATGAACCAGCCGTCCGTGTTGTCCTGCGTCGTGCCCGTTTTGCCGGCGACATCCACGCGAATCCCGTAGCGCGAGCGGATGTCGGCGCCGGTGCCGCGGTCGACGACATCGCGCATCACGTCGACGAGCGTCTGTGCGGCAGGCGCCGGCAACGCGCGTTCGGGCGGTGCGCTGCCGAATGCGGCGAGCACCTTGCCGTCGCGATCCTCGATGCGCGTGATCGTCTGCGGCGCGACGTACACGCCGCGGTTCGCGATCGTGCCGTATGCGGACACCATCTCCTTCAGCGTGACGGGGCTCGTGCCGAGCGCGAGCGACGGCACCGCGTCGAGCGGACTGTCGCGCACGCCCATCGCGCGCGCGAGCTGCGCGACCTTCGCGGCGCCTTCCTGCTGCATCACCTGCGCGGTGATGCGATTGCGCGACAGCGCGAGCGCGTCGCGCAGCGTCATCGGCTCGCCCGTCGGCGGCTCCTCGTCGGTCGGGCGCCAGACCGCGCGGCCGTCGATCGGGATCGCGACCGGGCGGTCGATGAACGTATCGCCCGGCCGCATGCCGTCCGCGAACGCGGCGCCATAGACGAACGGCTTGAACGTCGAGCCCGGCTGGCGCCGCGCCTGCGCGACGTGATCGAACGGCTCGCTGCCGAAATCGGGGCTGCCGACCCATGCCCTGATCGCACCGTTGCGCGGATCGATCGCGACGAAGCCGGCCTGCACCTGCGTCTTGCGTTCGCACAGCGCATGCATGAACCCGCGATTCGCGCCGAGCTGCTTCAGCGCCGCCGCATCGGCGAGCCCCGCTTCGCGGGCACTGCGATAGTCGGGTGTCTGGCGGATGAAGCCGCGGAACAGGTCGTTGCGCAGCCCGCAGCCGGACGGGCCGCGCCATGCGTTGTCGGCGATCGCCTGCAGCCGCTCGGTCTGCTGCGTCAGCGCCTGCGTCGCCATGTCCTGCAGCCGCGCATCGAGCGTCGTACGCACGACGAGGCCGTCCGAGTAGAGGTCGTAGTTGTTGCGGTCGGCCCACGCGATCAGCCACTTGCGAAGCTGCACCGCGAAGTGCGGCGCGAGGCCGGGCTGCGCCGTCTGCGGCTCGAAGTCGACGCGCAGCGGCTGGCGCTGCAATTTCGCGAGCTGCCGCGGCGACAGCATGCCCATCGTCGCCATCCGGTCGAGCACGATGTTGCGCCGCTGTACCGCGCGTTCCGGATTCAGCACCGGGTTGTAATAGCTGTTGCCCTTCAGCATCCCGACGAGCGTCGCGCTTTCGGCGATGTCGAGCTGGTTCGCCGATTTGCCGAAGTAGGTGCGCGCGGCCATTTCGACGCCGAACGCGTTGTACAGGAACGGCACGGTATTCAGGTAGGTTTCGAGGATCTCGTCCTTGCTGTACACCGTCTCGATCTTGAACGCGGTGATCAGCTCCTTCACCTTGCGCGTGAGCGTCAGCGAACGGCCGACTTCGTCCGGATACAGGTTGCGCGCGAGCTGCTGGGTGATCGTCGAGCCGCCCTGGCGCGCGCCCGAGAACGTATGCAGCCCGGCCGCGATCGTGCGGCGCCAGTCGATGCCGTGATGCGCGTAGAAGCGGTGATCCTCGGTCGCGATCAGCGCGTCGACCATGTGCGGCGAGATCTGCTTGAGCGGCACCCATTCGCGGTTGACGGGCCGGAACTCGGCGATCAGCTCGCCGTCGGCGGACAGCACGCGCGCGGGGCGGTCGATGCGCGCCTTGCGGATGTCGCCGATGCTCGGCGTGAACGGGACGAACGCAAGCAGGACCAGCAGGCCCAGCGCCGGTATCGCGGCGAGCGTCAGCGCCACGCCGCGCCGCGTCGGATGACGCAGGCGATGCAAGGCGCCTGCGCACAGCACGCGGGTGCGCGCACGGCAGGCGGCGGCGAGCGGTGCGACACGGGCGCGGCAACGGAGCCACGCGTCTCGAAGAAACGGCACGAAGCGATTCACGGCGGCAGGGGCGTGGACGGAAGAGGCGCGATCCTAGCAAATGGCGCACGCGTGCCGGCGGCCGAAACGGCCTTTTGCTTGCAGGAGTTACAGACGATTACGTTTGTTGCCCGCGGACAACCTTTTGCGGCGCGACCGGCCGTGATTCTCCCGACGAAACCACGTCCGCGAGCCGCTGCGCGGCCGCCTCCATCTGCGCGCGGCCGAAGCCGCCGAAGCCGAGCACGAGCCCCGGCCTGGCCGTGCCCGGCGCGAACATCGGCGACACCGCGCGCACCGCGACGCCGGCCTGCGCGGCGCGCGCGACCACGTCGAGATCGTCGATCCCTTCGGCGAGCCACAGCACGACGTGCATCCCTTGGTCGCCCGGCTGCACCCATGCGCGTTCGCGCGGCAGCCGCGCGCCGAGCGTGTCGATCAGCAGCGCGCGCTGCTCCGCGTACACGCCGCGCACGCGGCGGATGTGGCGGTCGAGATGGCCTTCCGCGATGAACGCGGCCAGCACGTGCTGGTCTGCCGTCGGCGCATGGCGATCCATCAGCACGCGCGCGCCGCAGAACGCGGGCACGAGATCGTCGGGGGCGATCACGTAGCCAAGCCGCAGCGACGGAAACAGGATCTTGCTGAACGTGCCGAGATAGATCACGCGGTCGGGCGCGAGCCCCTGCAGCGACGGGAACGGATAGCCTTCGTAGCGTAGTTCGCTGTCGTAGTCGTCCTCGACCACCCACGCGCGCCGTGCGCGTGCCCATGCAAGCAGCGCGTTGCGCCGCGCCATGCTCAGCGGCATGCCGAGCGGGTACTGGTGCGACGGCGTGACGAATGCGGCACGCGCATGCGGTGCCAGGCGGATGCCCGCGTCGACGTCGATGCCGTCGGCATCGACCGGCACGCGGACCATCGCGTCGCGCCGCCCGGTGCTTTCGAGCAGCGCGGTGATGCCGCGATAGGCCGGATTCTCGACCCACGCCTGGTCGTCCGCGCCGAGCAGCACCTGGCTCGCGAGATGCAGCCCCTGCTGTGTGCCGCTCGTGATCACGACCTGATCGGCCGTGCAGCGCACCGAGCGCGACCGGCGCACGTAGTCGGCGATCGCCTCGCGCAGCGGCAGCGCGCCTTGCGGATCGGCATAGCCGGACGGCGCGCCGGCGCCGCGTGCGCGCAGGCGGTTGCCGAGCCGGCGCCAGATGTCGTCGGGCGCGGTGAGGCCGACCGGTACCGAGATCGCGAACGGCAGCGCCGGCAGCGGACGGAATTCGCGGGCGATCCGTGCGAAGGTTGCGGCCGGCTCCGGCAGTCCGGCGTGGGCCGGGCGCCTGCGTTTGGCGGGCGGTTCGGGTTCGTCGGCGGGCGGCGGCTCGGCGAGCGCGTGCGCGACCCGCGTGCCCGCGCCGCCGCGCGATTCGAGGAAGCCTTCGGCGACAAGCTGCGCATACGCGTCGACGACGGTGCCGCGCGCGACTTGCAGCGCGGCCGCCAGCAGCCGCGTGGACGGCAGCGCATCGCCCGGACGGACGTCGCCGCGGCGCACGGCGTCGCGCAGCGCCTGCGCGAGCTGGCGACTCAGGTCGCCGGCCGCGCGGTCGAGCGCGCCGAGCGACGGGATTTCGACGTTCCGGGCCGTTCTTGCCACGATTCTGGTCTGCTAAAAATGTTCCAAACCGGCTCTACAGCATAAACCAGTTTGGGGTAACAATCTGCGCAAGACGGGCCCGCGCCCGAGCCATTTCAACCGCCGCACGACCGTGGAGCCGACATGTACGTCCCCGCCGATTTCAACGAGCCCAACCCCGATGCGCTGCGCGAGCTGATCGTGCAGCATCCGTTCGGCAGCCTGATCACGCACGGGAAGCACGGGCTCGACGCGAACCACCTCCCGTTCGAGCTGCTGCCCGGCGACGGCGGGCTCGGCGAGCTGCACGCGCACGTGGCGCGCGCGAATCCGGTCTGGCAGGACGTCGCGAACGGCGACGAGGTGCTCGTGATCTTCCGCGCCGGCGACGCGTACATCTCGCCGAACTGGTACCCGAGCAAGCACGTCGCGCACCGGCAGGTGCCGACCTGGAACTACGTGGTCGTGCATGCGCACGGCCGCATCACGGTGCGCGACGACGAGAAGTTCGTGCGCGGCGTGGTCGCGCGGCTGACGCGCACGCACGAGGCGTCGCAGCCGGTGCCGTGGAAGATGGGCGACGCGCCGGCCGATTATCTCGACACGATGCTGCAGGCGATCGTCGGGCTGCAGATCGAGATCACGCGGTTCGTCGGCAAGCGCAAGCTCGGGCAGAACAAGGCGGTCGAGGATATTCGCGGCGCCGGCGACGCGCTGATCGCCGATGGGAAGCTCGCGATCGGCGAAGCGATGCTGGCGGCGGCCGACGCGAAGCGCAAGTGAGCGCATGACGCACGCGCGAGGGCGGGTGCCGTGCCCGTGCGCCGGCCCGGTTACTGCGTGCGCGTCGTTCCCGCCATCCCTTCTCCCGCCTGCGCGAGCGCAGCGCGAATCGCCGCCTCGGTCTTGTCGTACCCGCCTTCGCCATAACGCGTATAGACGACCTTGCCGTTCGCATCGATCAGGTACAGCGCGGGCCAGTACTGGTTGCCGTACGCGCGCCACGTGTCGTAGCGGTTGTCCTGCGCGACCGGATACCGGATGCCGAAGCGCTTGATCGCATCGGCGACGTTGCCCGCGTCGCGCTCGAACGGATATTCGGGCGTATGCACGCCGACCACGACGAGCCCCTGGTCGCGATACTTCCGGTACCAGTCGTTTACGTACGGAATCGTATGAATGCAGTTGATGCACGAGTACGTCCAGAAATCGACCAGCACGACCTTGCCGCGCAACTGGTCGAGCTTGAGCGGCGCGCTGTTGTGCCAGCGGTCGATGCCGGTGAAATCGGGCGCCGGCGTGCCGGCCAGCGAGGTCGTCATGCCCGCGTCGTCGCGGGTGCCGGCGAAGGCGGCGAGCCCGGCCGTGGCGGCGAGGGCGATGACGAGGGCGGCGGTCTTGAGGCGGGGCAGCATGGCGTTCTCCTGATCGGGAGGCCGCCGCTCGGAGCGGCGGCCGGACGGGTTTCGACAGGCCCCATTAGGCTGCGCCGACGTATCTGCGATGTGTCCGGCGAGCCGCGCGTGTGCAATGTTGTGTGTCGTCGCGGCCGCGCGATACATTGGGATACAAACGCGTGTCCGCCGTGCGGTATAAATGCGGACATCGCCAGCCCGAACCACCCGACACCGACAGCGACACCGACTCATGGACAAGATCGACCACGTGCTGATCGTCGACGACGATCGCGCGATCCGCGAACTGATCGCGGGCTACCTGGAGAAGAACGGCATGCGCGTGTCGCTGGCCGCGAACGGCCGCGAGATGCGCAACGCGCTGGACGACGGCGCGCCCGACCTGATCGTGCTCGACCTGATGCTGCCGGGCGAGGACGGCCTCACGCTGTGCCGCGACCTGCGCGCCGGCAAGTTCCGCACGGTGCCCGTGCTGATGCTGACCGCGCGCGGCGAGGAAACCGACCGCATCATCGGCCTCGAGATGGGCGCCGACGACTACCTGGCCAAGCCGTTCGCGGTGCGCGAGCTGCTCGCACGGATTCGCTCGGTGCTGCGCCGCGCGCGCATGCTGCCGCCCGGCATGCAGGTGACGGAAACGGCCGAGCTGCTCGCGTTCGGCGAATGGCGGCTCGACACGACGGGGCGCCACCTGCTCGACGCCGAAGGCACGCTGGTCGCGCTGAGCGGCGCCGAATACCGGCTGCTGCGCGTGTTCCTCGACCATCCGCAGCGCGTGCTGACGCGCGACCAGCTGCTCAACCTCACGCAGGGGCGGCAGTCCGACCCGTTCGACCGGTCGATCGACCTGCTCGTGAGCCGGCTGCGCCAGCGGCTGCGCGACGGCGCGCGCGAACCGCGCTACATCAAGACGCTGCGCAACGAGGGCTACGTGTTCTCGTCGGCCGTGACCGCCGTCGACGGTACGTCATGAGCGCGCGCACGCTGTGGCACTGGCCGCGCTCGCTGTTCGCGCGGCTCGCGCTGATCCTGTGCGTGGGCCTCGCGCTCGCGCAGACGCTGTCGTTCTGGCTCACGGTGACCGAGCGCGACCAGGCGACCACCAACCTGATGATGGGCTACATCGAGCGCGAGGTCGCGAGCACGGTCGCGCTGCTCGATCACCTGCCGCCCGCCGAGCGCGCCGCGTGGCTGCCGCGCCTCGCGCGGCGCAGCTATACGTTCATCCTCGGGCCCGGCGAAACGGGCACCCCGCCGGAAGCGCGGCTGTCGGCGCGCGTCGAGCGGTCGATTTCCGACGGCATCGGCGGCGACTACCCGCTGACCGCGAACGCAATCCCCGGCGACCGCGAACATCTGCAGGTGCACCTGCGGCTGACCGACGGGTCGCCGCTGACGATCGACATTCATCCGATGTCGACGGTGCCGCTGTCGGGCTGGCTGCCGGTCGTGCTCGTGCTGCAGCTCGCGGTGCTGGCCGCGTGCTGCTGGCTCGCGGTGCGGCTCGCGACGCGTCCGCTCAAGCAGCTCGCGCAGGCCGCCGACGCGCTCGGCCCCGACCTGAAGGGCGAACGCCTGAACGAAGACGGGCCGTCCGAGGTCGCACGCGCCGCGCGTGCGTTCAACGCGATGCAGGATCGCATCGCGCAGTACATGGCCGAACGCATGCAGATCCTCGCGTCGATCTCGCACGACCTGCAGACGCCGATCACGCGGATGCGGCTGCGCGTCGACGTGATGGACGACGACGTGCAGGGCACGAAGCTGCGCCAGGACCTGCTCGAGATGGAGCATCTGGTGAAGGAGGGCGTCGCGTATGCGCGGACGCTGCACGGCACCGAGGAAGCCGCGCGCCGCATCGATCTCGATGCGCTGCTCGACAGCATCGTGTGCGACTACACGGATGCGGGGCAGGACGTCGCGCTGCACAGCCGCGCGCCGCTCGCGCTCGTCACGCGGCCGAAGGCGCTGCGCCGCATCGTCGGCAACCTCGTCGACAACGCGCTGAAGTTCGCGGGGGCGGCCGAGATCGACGTGCACGCCGCGCCGGATGGCGGCGCGGTCATCGCCGTGCTCGACCGCGGGCCCGGCATTCCGGACGATCAGCTCGACGCGGTGTTCGAGCCGTTCCGGCGCGTGGAGACGTCGCGCAACCGCGAGACGGGCGGCACGGGGCTCGGTCTTGCGATCGCACGGCAACTGGCGCTCGCGATGGGCGGCACGCTCACGCTGAACAACCGGCCGGACGGCGGCGGGCTGGAGGCGAGGCTGATGCTGAGGAATGCGGGGTGACGGGGTGGCGCGGGCGCGTCAGCACCGGCCGGTGCGCAGTGCGACGGCCCAGTCGTCGCGCCCGCGCGATGCCGCGGTGGCGGCGGCCGTGTGCCAGTCGTATTCGACCGCATGGAATTCGACGCTCCAGCCGGCCGCCGTGCGCGACACCGTTGCATAGCGCGCATGCGGCGAGCCGGTTTCGATCCGGTGCGGATGCGGCAGGTCGTCCGCGTACGCCTGCAGCCCGACGCTGCCCGGGTTGACGATCAGCCGGCCGTCGGCGAGCTTCGCGGTGCGCGGCACATGCGTGTGGCCGCACAGGATCAGCGACGCCGGCGCGTCGCCCGCGCGCTGCGCGATCTCGTCGGGCGTGGCCGCGCGGCAGCCGTCGGGCGTGACCGTTTCGAGGAAATAGACGAGGTCGCTGGCCGGCGTGCCGTGCACCATCAGCACGTCGTCGTCGAGCGTCACGCGTTCGGGCAGCGCGGCGAGCCAGTCGAGATGGTCGGCGCGCAGCGTGTCGTGCGCCCAGCGATCCGACAGCCCCATCGACTCGCGATCGCCGGCGAGCAGTTGCCGTTCGTGATTGCCCTTGATGGTCGGCAGGTCGAGCGCGATCAGGCGGTCGGCCGTTTCGGCCGGATGGAGCGCGCCCGACACGATGTCGCCGAGATTGACGATCACGTCGGCGCCGCGGCGGCGGACGTCGTCGAGCACAGCGTCGAGCGCGGCGAGATTGCCGTGGATGTCGGAGAGCGCGGCGATTTTCATGGCGGACCGTCGAGGCAGGGAACGGCGATTGTCGTCAATTCGGCGCGGGCTGTCCAATCGCGCCCGCGGTATAGCCCGGTGCGGCGCGTCAGTCGGTCGCGAGCCGCGCGTACATCGCGAAATCGCCCGGCGTGCCGCGCACCATCCGGTACGCGCGCAGCAGCCCTTCGTAGCGGTAGCCGCACTTCTGCAGCACGCGCGCGGAGCCGGCGTTGCTGGTCAGCACGACGCCCTGGACGCGCATGAAACCGCCGTCGGCGAATGCCCACGCTGTGACGGCTTCGCACACTGCACTCGCGATTCCGCGCCCCCAGTGCGCCGGCGCAAGGTCGTACGCGATTTCCGCCGAGCGGTTCGCGGTGGACACCGTATGCAGCCCGATCGTCCCGGCGAGCGCGCCCGATGCGGTGTCGACGATCGCAAGACGCCGGATCGAATCGGGGCCGGCCGATTCGATGTTGTCGAACAGCGGCAGCAGATCGTCGCGCGAGCGCAGGTTCCAGCTCGTGTGGCGGATCACGTCGGGGTTCGACAGGTGCGCGTACCACGCGTCGAGATCCGCGCGTTCGAGCTGCCTGAGCGACAGGCCCGGAAAGCCGGAGTGGGGCGGTGCGTCGACTCTCATCGGAACCCGCCCCTACGCGGCATGGCGCCGGTACAGCGCCAGCGAACCGGCGAGCGCGAGCAGCATCGCGCCGCATGTGCGCTCGAGCCACAGCGCGCCCGAGCGCTTCAGCAGCCGCACCGCGCGTGCGCCGAGCAGCGCATAGCCGAACATCACCGCGCCGTCGAGCAGCGCGAACGTGACCGCGAGCGCGACGTATTGCGGCGCGAGCGGCGCGGACGGATCGAGGAATTGTGGCAGGAACGCGGAGAAGAACAGATAGCCCTTCGGGTTCGTCACCGCGGTCAGGAAGCTCTTCGCGAAGATCGACGCGTTGCGCCCGGGCGCCGCGCCGCGATGCGCGGCGGCGACGTCGAGCGAACCCTTCGACGTCAGCAGCCGGATGCCGACATACGCGAGGTACGCCGCGCCGAGCCACTTCACCACCGAGAACCAGAACGCCGACGCCATCAGCAGCGCACCGAGGCCGAGCGCGACCGCGACGATCAGCACGAAGTCGGACAGCATCGCGCCGGCGAAACCGTACGCGGCGCGGCGCACGCCGTAGCGCGAGCCGTTGGTCAGCGCGAGCAGCACGGTCGGGCCGGGTGTCGCGATGCCGACGAACGCGACGGCGGCGAAGATCAGCAGGGTCGTTTCATTCATGAAGGAACTCCCGATGGAAGGCGTGCGTTCGATTATCGGGGGCGCGCACCCGCGCTGTACAGGCACGGCAGCCGTGCGGCCCGTCGCGCTTTCGACTATCTCGATTCTGGCAAGAAACTGTTTTCACTATTGCGCTTTAGTCCGGGACCGGTTCCATCTACCATGGCGGCCGCAGCGGGCCTGCCCGCCGCGACGCCGCGCGCGGACGCCGCCGGCCTCGCACTGCCGGCGGATCTCGCCGCCCGCGCGCCACTCGCAACATCAAGCCAGAACAACGGGTTCACCGCCCGGAGACACAGAACCATGAACAAGCAACTGATCGCAGCACCGCTGATGCTCTCGCTCGCGGGCAGCGTTTTCGCACAAAGCTCCGTCACGCTGTACGGCATCGTCGACGCGGGCGTGACCTATCGCAGCAACGAACGGGTCGGCTCGGCGGGTGCATACGCCGGGCATTCGAGCGTCGGGCTCACGACCGGCAACCTGTCCGGCAGCCGCTGGGGCATCAAGGGGTTCGAGGATCTCGGCGGCGGGATGCGCGCGCTGTTCGTCCTCGAGAACGGCTTCGACATCGCCAACGGCACGTCGGGCCAGGGCGGCCGCCAGTTCGGCCGGCAGGCGTTCGTCGGCATCGGCAGCGACCGCTACGGCTCGGTCACGCTCGGCCGCCAGTACACGTCGCTCGACGACTTCGTGAGCCCGGTCGGCCCGTCGTCGTTCATCGGCGGGTTCGGCGCGCACCCGGGCGACATCGACGATCTCGACCAGACCGCGCGCGTCGACAGCTCGATCAAGTACACGAGCGCCAATTACGCGGGCTTCACGTTCGGCGCGCTGTACGGCTTTGGCGGCCAGCCGGGCAGCATGAAGCAGCGCAACACGTGGAGCGTCGGCGCGGCGTACGCGGCGGGCCCGCTGCGTGTCGGCGTCGGCTACGAGCGCTCGGACAACAGCAAGACGGGCGCGACCGACCCGACGACGGGCAAGTGGCAGAGCACCGACGACGGCCTGTTCAACTCGTCGATCAACGAAGGCTATGCGAGCGCGCAATCGCAGCAGGTCATCGCGACGGGCGCGACGTACGACTTCGGCCCGGCCGTCGTCGGCGTGAACTACAGCAACGTGCAATACCGCAGCGGCGACCGTTCGCTGTTCGCCGGCCACGCGACGTTCAACGTCGCGGGCGTGTTCACGCGCTGGAACGTGCGGCCGCAGACGCAGCTGTTCGCCGGCTACAGCTACACGCGCGGCAGCGATGTCGATGGCGTCGACGACCGCGCGCAGTATCACAACGTCACGCTCGGTGCCGTCTACGACCTGTCGAAGCGCACCAGCGTGTATCTGCTCGGCGCGTACCAGCATGCGTCGGGCATGACGCTCGACGCGCTCGGCCGGCCGGTGGCCGCGACCGCGTCGGTGTCCGACAAGGCGAACGGCCATTCGTCGGACTCGCGGTCGCAGGCGATCGTCAGCCTCGGGTTGCGCCAGAAGTTCTGACGCGCAGCGGTCGTTGCGGCCGCAACGTCGTTCGTTGCCGGTGCGGGCGACGTTGCACGCCTGCTCCTGTACTGTCGCCTCCTTTCTTCGAGAAGACGACATGACCCGAACGCATTCCGTGCGCTGCCTGTGCGGTGCCGTCACCGTCACGCTGCGCGGCGAGCCGAACAGCCTGACCGCGCGTGCGCACGGCGGGCAACTGCCGGGCGACCTGCAGCCGACGATGCATCTGTTCTACCGGCAGCGCGTGATCGACGTCGTCGATGCGCTGCCGAAATACCTCGACGGTTGGGACGGCCCGACGCTCGACAACGCGAACTGAACGATCGCGACCGCGTGCCGGCACGGTCGGCGCGCGGCTTGTTCCGCCGCATCCTTCTTCAGCTTTCCTTCCTTCCTTTCTTCCGCCCGCCGCGTTCGCGGCACGCCCGATGCGCCAGTTTGCGAAATGCCGATTGCGCCGGATAATATTTTTTCTCTTTCATTTTAATTTCGATTTGTAATCATCGAGCCTCTTTCCGGCGGAATGAAAAAGGCAATGCGGGCATGTCAGAAAAAATGACGCATTCGCATTGAGCGACCCGGAAGAAAATGCCGGGGAAAAGCGCCGAAATCGCGCTGCCGGCGGGCCGTTGCGGTGTGGTGAGCGGGTTTGACCATCATTGACGAAAAAGCGCCGGACGGCATAAAGCACGCGGTGAATAATTCGGGATGACGGCGAATGCGCTTTTGCCTGAATCACCAAGATTTCATGCGTCGCAATTTACAGTGTCGACACACGATCGTCCGGGAGCATTATTCATGTCAATGAAACAAATTCGCGCGGCATTGCTGGGAATGTGCATGGCCGTGCTGGCGTCCGCGAGTCACGCGCAGGCGCAATACTCGACTGACTGGCTCGCGAACACGTTCGGTACGCTGGCCGCGCACGTGGGCAACGGCGCGCGCTCGATGTGGGTCGCGCCCGAGGGCGTGATCTACACGGCGTCGCGCTGGGACGAGAACGCGGGCGGCGTCGCGATCTACCAGAACGGCCAGCCGCTTGGCACGATCGGCATCCACGACGAATTCCAGGGCGGCGCGATCACCGGCAATTCGTCGTCGCTGTTCGTCGCGCTCGGCTACAACCGCACGTTCGGCAGCGGCTCGGTGGGCCGCTACAACCGCGGCACGAACCAGCGCGACCTGCGCATCCCGGTCAGTGTGTGGACGGGCGTCCAGTACGCGGACGTGATCACGGGCCTCGCGACGGCCGGCAACCTGCTGTACGTGAGCGACTTCTACGGCAACCGCGTGCGCGTCTATACGACGGACGGCGTCTGGCAGCGCGACATCGGCGTATCGGGGCCGGGCGCGCTGGCGCTCGACGCCGCCGGCAACCTGTGGGTCGCGCGCAAGAGCGCGGGCGTCGTCGCGCAGTTCAGCGCGACCGGCACGGCGATGAACACGATCCAGATGGCGGCCGGCGCGCGGCCGGCGTCGCTGTACTTCGATGCGTCGATGGGCCAGCTGATGGTGGGCGACGAAGGGCCCGACATGAACATCAAGGTCTACAGCGGGCTCCTCGGCCTGCCGGTCCAGGTCGGCACGTTCGGCGTGCAGGGCGGTTATCTCGACACGACGACGGGCATCAAGGGGCAGGTCGGCGACAAGCGCTTCACGCGCGTCGCCGCGCTCGGCAAGGATTCGGCCGGCAACCTGTACGTGCTGAACAACGCATGGGGCGGCGGCTGGGATCTCGGCCGCAACGGCAGCACCGACCTGCATTCGTACAGCCCGACGGGCGCGCTGCAATGGAAGCTGCAGGCGCTGAACTTCGAGGGGGTCGCCGCGCCCGATCCGGTGACGGACGGCGCGTTCTTCTACAGCGGCAACAACGTGTACACGGGTTCGGCGGGCGGCACGTTCGTCGCGAACACGGTCGACCCGTTCACCTATCCGAAGGACCCGCGCCTCGACATGAAAGACTATCAGCGCGGCCAGCACTTCGGCCAGCTCGTGATGGTCGGCGGCAAACGGATTCTCGTCGCGTCGGGCCAGAACCCGGGCAACTTCAACTTCTATTACTTCAACACGGCGAGCGGCTATATCGCGATTCCGGCCGGCTCGCTGCCCGGCAAGCCGTTCAACACGACGCTGCAGGTGACGGCCGGTTTCGCGATCGACGACAACGGCGACGTGTGGGCAGGGCTGGACGGATCCAACGCGATTTCCCGCTACCCGATGACGGGCTTCGACGCGACCGGCAAGCCATCCTGGGGCAAGCCGACGACGACGCCCGTGCCGAGCACCGTGTCGCCTGTCACGCGAATCATCTACCAGGCGGACAGCGACACGATGATCCTCGCACAGGGCCTCGCGGGCAATTGGGACTGGACCGCGATGAACGGGCACATCGAGGTCTATCACGGCTGGAAGAACGGCAACACGAGCGCGCCGAACCCGGTGATCAACCTGACGAGCGCGAATCCGAAATCGATCGCGGCGGCCGGCCACTACCTGTTCGTCGGCTATGTGCACACGGTGCCGAACATCGACGTATTCGACCTGAACACCGGTGCGCTCGTCACCACGCTGACGAATTCGAACACGTCGGCGATGGACGTCGGCAACGACGTCGACTCGATGTACGGCGTGCGTGCGTACCTGCGCTCGACCGGCGAGTACGTGATTACTAAGGACAACTACAACGGGTCGAGCATCGTCGTGTATCGCTGGCGTCCGTGATCGCGCCGGCGGGGCGTGTCGCGCCGCCCCGGCCGCCTGGTACGATCGTTCGTCAGAACGACACCGTCGTCGTCAGCGTGACGAGCCGCGGCTCGCCGACCGCAACGATCAGGTTGTTGTTGCTCGACGGGTAGTAGGTCTTGTCGAGCAGGTTCTTCACGTTGAGCTGGAAGCGCGTCGGGAACTTGCCGATCGTCGTTTCGTAGGCCGCGAACGCGTCGACGGTCACGTAGCCGGGCAGCGTGAAGCTGTTCGCGGTGTCGCCGGAGCGTGCGCCGACGAGGCGCGCGCCGCCGCCGAAGCGCCAGCGGCCGGGCAGGTTCGCGATCGCCGTGTCGTACACCGCGAACAGGCTGCCCGTGTGGCGCGCGACGTTGACGAGCGGCGTATTGCTGTCGCGATCGGTCGCGTTCGTATACGCATAGCTGCCGATCACGCTCAGGTGGCGCGTGATCTGCCCTGCGACGTCGAGTTCGATCCCGCGCGAGCGCGCGGTGCCGATCGTCGACGTGATGTCGCCGTTCGTGACCGCGACGTTGCGCTTGTCGATCTGGTAGACCGCGAGCGTGCCCGTGATCGCGGGCTTC
Source organism: Burkholderia sp. FW306-1C-G01B (assembly GCF_058781685.1). Classification (NCBI taxonomy): domain Bacteria; kingdom Pseudomonadati; phylum Pseudomonadota; class Betaproteobacteria; order Burkholderiales; family Burkholderiaceae; genus Burkholderia; species Burkholderia sp. FW306-1C-G01B. The sequence goes on along the minus strand of NZ_JBYSWZ010000002.1, from coordinate 616,114 downwards.
ACGCTGAACTTCAGCCCGGCCTCGAGCACGCGGCCGTATTCAGGCGCGAGCGGCGCGGCGACGTTCGTTGCGACGTTCGGCTTGAACGAACGGCTCACGTTCGCATACGCGGTCAGCGCCGGCGTGAGCGCATACGCGAGCCCGAACTGCGGCAGCCAGACATTGCCGCGCGAGCGGTCGGCGAACACGAACGGCCGCCCCATCCCCGATTCCTGCTGCCAGTTTTCCCAGCGCAGCCCGCCGACCGCGGTGAGACGCTCGGTGAGCTTCACCGAGTCCTGCACGACCATCGAATATGCATGCACCACCGAGCGCGAATCGCTTTGCTTCGGGTTGGGTATGCCGCCCGGTGCGAGCAGGCCGTACACGGGATCGTAGAGATTGAAGCCCGTCGTCGCCTTGCCGCGAATCGTGTCGCCGCGGAAGCTGCGCTGCCGCTCGTATTCGCCGCCGATGTAGATCGCGTGGTTCATCCCGGCAAGCGTCACGTTGCCGAGCAGGCCGAGCGTCGCGATCTGGTCGGAGTCGTTGCGCCCGAGGTTTGCATCGGACGAGCGCGTCAGCGCGCCGGTCCTGCTGTTGAACGCGGTGGCGCGGGTGATGGTCTGGTCGTAGCGGTCGCGGCCCCAGCCGTAGGTCGCGCGCACGCGCCACGCGTCGGAGAAGCGGTGCTCGATGCGCGCGCGCAGCGTTTCCTGGATGCCGCTGCTCTGCGACCACGCTTCCTCGTAGCGGCGATAGCGCAGCGCATCGTCGAGTTGGCCGTTCACGAGCACGGTGCCGCGATCGAACGGCGTCGTATAGTCGACGTACTGGTAGCTGACGTCGACCGACGTGTTTGCGTCGCGCCACGACAGCGCGGGCGCGATCAGCGCGTCGCGCTGGCGGCCGAAGCTGCGCCAGTAGCGGCTCGTATCGTATTCGCCGGTCAGCCGGAACGCGAGCGTGCCGCCGGCGACCTGGCCCGGCTTGCCGAGCGGGCCCGTGAGATCGAACAGCGCGCTGCTGCCGCCGTGGCTCGTGCGCGACGCGGAGATCGAGCCGCCGAACGTGTCTTCCGGCTTGCGCGTGACGAGGTTGATCACGCCGCCCGGGTCCTGCATCCCGTAGAGCAGCGAAGCGGGGCCCTTCAGCACTTCGACGCGGTCGATCGTCGCGAGATAGCTGTGCAGCACCGGCGTGCGCACGCCGTCGACGAGCACGGAGCCGTCGTTGTTCGATCCGAAGCCGCGCTTGGTGAACGCGTCGCGCGTGCCGCCGAGCGTGTTCGTCTGCGTGACGCCGCTGATGTTGCCGAGCACGTCGTCGAGCGAGCGCGCCTGCTGGTCCTGCATCACGCTGCTGCTGACCACCGCGACCGATTGCGGAATCTCCTTGATCGAACGGTTGTCGCCGCCCGCGATGCTGGTGGTGCGTGGCTGATAGCCGACCGTCGGATCGGCGGTTGCCGATGCGCTGACGCTGATGGCCGGCAGTTCGTGTTCGGCGGGCGTCGATGCGGGCGTGGAGGCGGATGCGGACGCAACGGGTTCGGCGGCGTCGGCATGCGCGCCGCTTGCGACGCAAAGAGTGATCAGGGCAGGCAGGCTCGTGCGCCACGGACGAAGGGTCCGGGCGCGGCGGGTTGTTCGACGGGATGGCATGAATCGATGCAGGACGGAGTGCTAAGGATCGTGTCGCGGGCCGCAGCACTGCGCCGCAACCGGGATGCGGATGATATATGTAATGAGAATTATTTGCAATTGTAATGAGGCGGTCGGCGGCGGGCGGGCCTTGGTTGCCGGGCCGTCGGCCGTCTGCTACCGTAGCGGCCAAAATCAGACGCAGTGAAATTCAATGAGAGCCGGGGGCCGCACCATGTCATTTTCCTGTCACGTCGCGTTCGGCGCGATGCAACGTACCGCACTCGACCTTGCGGGTGGTGAAGTGATCGCAGCCGTGTTCCGCCATTCGAACGATTAAAACGGAAGCGAATCCATCTGGCGTTATGCCGGGCAGCCGGCACCGCGCCGCTTTCAATCACTTCAACCACCAAGCCTGACGGGAGACCACCCAATGAAAAAGATTTCCGCGCCGTTCGCGGCGGCCGCGCTTGCTGCGTGCGCGATGCTGGCGGGCGTTCACCAGGACGCCTGCGCCGCACCGGCGGACGAGCCCGCGATCGATGCGCATTACAGTGCCGTGATCGAGGCCTATACGCAGGACATGGCCGCCGCGAAGACGAAATACGACGGCAAGCGCCTCGCGTTCGTCGGCGCGGTGATCCGGATGGGCAGCGATCCGGGCGGCACGTACTTCGGCGCGCTGACGACCGACGGCGGGCAGTTCGACACGCATTTCGATGCGGCCGACCAGGCCGCGCTGAAGCCGAAATTCCCCGGCGGCGAGATCAAGCCGTTCACGGCGTCCGCGAATTTCCGGTTCAGCTGCGTGAACGAAGGCTATATCGACGCGCCGGTGCTGCCGGGGTTGAAGCTCTCGCATTGCCGGCTCGCCGATTGAGGTAGTGCGGCGGCCGGCGTTCAGAACTTCTGCTGGATGCCGGCCATCACGCCGAGCTGATTCATCCCGGTGCCGACCGTCCCGCCGGCGGCGACCGCGTTCGCGGCCAGCGTGCTGTTGAACATGTAGCCCGCCGACGTATAAACGGTCGTCCGCTTCGACAGGAAATAGTTCGCGCGGCCGACGAGCAGCGTGGCGTTCGTGCCGCCTTCGCTGGTTTCGCGACGCTGCAGGTAGCGTACGCCCTGCAGGTCGAGCGCGAGGTAGGGCGTCGCGTAGTACGTGCCGCCGGCGAACACGATGTCGGCCTGCAGGTGTTGGGCCGCCGCGAGGTTGCGGCGGATCCACCCGGCGCCCAGTTTCGCGGGGCCGAACTTCACGTAGCCGGCGACGATGTCGCGCGTGTCGGTGTACGCCGGATTGTTCAGCGGCGCGAGCGCGCCGCCGCCGCCGCGCATCACGTCGTGCGATGCGGCCAGCCCGAAATTGCTCGCGTCGTAGGCGAGCATCGCCGTGTATTGACGACAGGCGACGATGTCGCCGGGCACCTGTCCGGCGCAGCCCGTCGCCGACGGTCCTGCCGGCCCGGCCGCGTCGCGACCGAAACTGTAGGTGGCGCCGAGCGTCACGCCGTGGAACGTGCCCTTGTAGCCGATTGCATTGTCGCTGCGCGCGTTCGGCAGATAGGAGTCGAAATTCGCCATCGAATGAATCGACGGACCGATCACGTCGGCATTGGTCAGCACGATCATCGACATGTTCATCTGGCGGCCGAGGGTCAGCGCGCCGAAGGGACTGTTCACGCCCACGTTCGCCTGCCGCCCGAACAGGCGCCCGCCGTAGTTCAGCGCGCCGGTGCCGGGCTGGAAGCCGTTTTCGAGCACGAAGAAGGCCTGGTAGCCGCCGCCGAGATCCTCCGTGCCTCTCAGGCCCCAGCGTGACGGCACCTCGCCGGTCAGCGTCGGCATCCCGGTGAACGACCCGCCGTGCGCGGCGTTGTTGTAGTAGGACACGCCGGTATCGATGATCCCGTACAGCGTGACGCTGCTTTGCGCGCAGGCCGGTCCGGCCAGCGCCATCGCCGTCGCGAGTGCGGCGCCCAGTTTCGTTTTCATGGCTGTCTCCAAACAGTATGTAGATATGCTTATCGATTTTTTTAGTACCCCGGACATGTCCGGGATACCGACGGGTATCGGCAAGACTGCGGGCGTCGCGCGTTACGGCATCGCTGGATCGCGTTGCCGGTGCGGTGCCGCGGCACGCGCGCCCGCCACGGCGACGGCGATCGCCGCGCCGATCATCGGTACGAGGAACGCGAGATAGAGATGAGGCACGGTCCAGCCGTCGTCCAGCAGCGCACCGACCGTCATCGGCGACAGGATCGCGCCGAGGCGGCCGATGCCGACCGCGAGGCCGATGCCGGTCGTGCGGATTTCGGCGGGATACGGCGTCGGCGACAGCGCATACATGCCGGCCACGCACGCATTGATCACGGCACCGAGGAGCACCGCGACGGTCATCCCGATGCCGAGGGCGCCCGTGTTCGCACCGAACACGACCATCAGCGCGCCGCCCAGCAGCAGCGTCGCGCCCAGCAGGTTGCGCAAGCCGAACCGCGTCGACAGCAGGCTGAAGAGCGAGGCGCCCGCAATGCCGCCGAGATTGAGCAGCACGCCGCCGGTCACGCCCTGCGACGCCGACAGTCCGGCCTGGACCAGCAGCTTCGGCGTCCAGCTCACGACGAAGTAGAAGCTGCCCATCACGAGAAAGAACGCGATCCACAGCGCGATCGTGCGGCGCGTGAGCGGTGCGCGCAGCACGGCCGTCCAGCTCGACGCGGGGTTCGCCGTGTCGATGGGAGCAGTCGCAGCCGGCAGCGTGTCGATCGGCGCGCGCTTCATTCTCGCGAGGATGCGGTTGATTTTCTGCAGCGCGTTGTCCGGACGCCTCGCCAGCAGGAAGTCGAGCGATTCCGGCAGCAGCGCGAGCACCATCGGGATCGCCATCAAGGTCAGGATGCCGCCGAACGCGAACACGCTGCGCCATCCCCACACCGACAGCAGATAGCCGGCGACGACGCCGCCGGCGGTGGCGCCGATCGCGTAGCCGGTCGACTGCATGCCGATCGCGGCGCTGCGCCATTTGTTCGATGCATACTCGCCGCTGATGACGGTCAGGCTCGCCAGCATGCCGCCGATGCCGAGCCCCGTATAGGCACGCGCGACCGCGAGTTGCAGCGTGCTGTGCGTGGCCGCGCAGGCGAGCATCCCGGTCGAGATCACGGCGAGGCAGAGCAGGATGATGCGGCGGCGGCCGACCCGGTCGGCCAGCGGCGCGATCAGCACCGAGCCGATGCCCATGCCGGCCAGCCCGGCACTCAGCAGCAGGCCGATTTCCTTGCCGCTCAGTTTCCATTCGGCCGCCAGGTGCGGCGCGGCAAACGCGATGGCGAGCACGTCGAACCCGTCGAGCATGTTCAGTACGACGCAGGCTGCGACAGCCGTCGTCTGGAACGCGCTCATCGGGGATTCGTCGAGCGTATTGCGGATATTTGCGTTCACGTCAAAGATCCTTCATAAAAAATAGTATGCCTAATTGAATAGGATGAAATCGAAGCCGGCAGTAGCGAATGGGACGAAAGCGAATGCGCGGGTTGACGGGCAACCAGGGAACGCCCGCCGCGACCGGCAGGCGTCGTTCGCGCGCCGGCGCGATGGTTACGCGGGTTCGGGTTGCAGCAGCAGCCGCTCGATCACGCGCCGTGCGCGATTGGGCCCCGCGTCGACGTGAATGTCGATCTGGTGGCGGCCCGGAAACCGCATCTGATTCCGGTATTGCGCTTCGATCACGGTCTTGTCCTCATCGAACGTCGCCGCGGATTGCTCGATGACCGTTTGCGCGACGCGTTCGACATCGTGTTGCGGATTGGTCGCAACGGTCCAGAAGTAGTGCGTCGTGGTGTCCGTCTCGGGCGTGATGCCGTGGAAGCCGCGCATGTGAAAGCCGCCGCGCGCCGGATCGAGCAGGTCGCCGGTGCCGGCGTCCATCGCGCCGGTCCAGATCCGGATGTGCGACACGTGGAATTCGATTTCCTGCCAGCGATCGACGCGGCCCGCGAACGGCCAGGCGGCGGTGTAGGTCGGTGGCGGGGCGGAATCCGGCATCCGGCGGACCAGCGTCACCGTGTCGCCGTCGGTGCTGACGCGGGTTTCCGCGCCCATGTGCAGCGACGCGTTGCCGCCGATCGTTTTCAGATGGACATAGCCGAGGTGGCTCAGGTCCATCAGGTTGTCGTGAATCAGCTGATACGGTGCGTCGTAATGGTAGTTGCCGCCGCCGAACCGGTATTGCGGATTCGTGTGGAACGCGTAGCGCGGCGGCGCGCAGGTCGGTTGGGCGTGCGCGTCGGCGCCGATCCAGATCCACACGATGGCGTCCTGTTCCTGCACCGGATACGACGATACGCACGCCTTCGACGGAATCCGGTCCTGGCCGGGAATCTCCACGCATGTGCCGCCGCGGTCGAACAGCAGCCCGTGGTAGCCGCAGCGCAGGCCGCGCGCTTCGAGCGAGCCGCACGACAGCGGCAGCGACTTGTGGCAGCAGCGATCCTCCAGCGCGCCGACTTCCCCGGACGGCAACCGGAACAGGACGACCGGGCGGCCGAGCAGGGTGCGGGCGACGGGTTTGTCCGTCAGTTCGGATGACAGCGCGGCGACCCACCATCGGTCGATCGGGAACTTGGCAGTATTGATCGGTGGTCGGGCATCTTGCTCCATTGATCGTCTCCGGTATTGTTGTTGGCCGCCGCGTGTCGGGCGGTCCGTCTACAGGTCGAGTACCAGCAGGTCGGTTCGGGATCGCGAACAGCACGGCATGAACTGGTCGCCGGCCGCTTGTTCCGCTTCCGTCAGATACGAATCGCGATGATCGGGCTCGCCTTGCAGCACGCGCGTCACGCAGGTCCCGCATACGCCTTGCTCGCACGACGTCAGCACGTCGACGCCGTTGGCCGCCAGCGCCGCGATGACCGTGCATTCGGCCGGCACGTCGATCACCTTGCCGCTGCTCGCGATCCGCACCTGGAACGCGCGATCCGCGCCGGACGTCGCAACCGCGCCGCCGAAGAACTCGTAGTGCAGCCGCTCGTCGGCCCAGTTGCGCTCGCGCGCTGCGTTCAGCACCGCATCCATGAAGCCGCGCGGGCCGCATACGTACAGGTGCGTGCCGTCAGGCGCGGCAGCGAGCACGGAGGCCAGGTCGAAGCGTTGCGCGGGGTCGCCGTCGTCGACATGAAAGCGGGCGCGGTCGTTGAACCCGGCTGCGTTGATCCGCTCGACGAAGGCCATGCGATCGGTCGAACGCGCGCAGTAGTGCATGTCGAATGGCATGCCGGACGAAAACAGCCGTTCCGCCATGCAGAGAATCGGCGTGACGCCGATCCCGCCCGCGAGCAACAGGTGGTGCGGTGCGTCGGGGGCGAGCGGGAATTGATTGCGCGGCATGCCGATCCGCACGGTGTCGCCTTGCCGGACTTCGTCGTGAATGGCGCGCGACCCGCCGCGGCCCTCGGCATCGCGCAGCACGGCGATCTGATAGCGATCGCCGTGTTCCGGGTGATTGCACAGCGAGTACTGGCGCACGAGCCCGCCCGGCAAATGCACGTCGATATGGGCGCCGGCGTCGAAGCGCGGCAATGGCGAACCGTCGTCGCTGACGAATTCGAAGCTGCAGATGTCGCGCGCTTCCTGCCACTTGCGGGCCACCCGGACCGTCAGCGTCGCGGCGCTCATGACGCCTCCTTGATGTGCGCGAGCGGAATCACGGGCCGCGGCGGGTTCGACGCGTTTTCATCGGCGAGCAGCCGTTCGATCACCTTGCGCGACAGCACGCCGCCGGCGTCGATGTTGAGCTTGAGCAGCTTGCGGTCCGGCCACTTCTCGAGATTGAGCTGCTGGCGCTCGAGCATCTCGAGATCCTCGGCGAAGATCTTGCCCTGGCCTTCGCGGATCTCGGCGGTCAGCGCGTGATCGTCGGGCCGGAAGTTGCGCGCCATCCCCCAGAAGTACCAGATCGAGGTGTCCGTCTCGGGCGTGATGAAGTCGACCACGATCGACGACGCCTTCAGGTCGGCCGGCGCGTCGTAGCCGCCGTGGCCCGCATGCGCGACGCCCACTTCGATCATCACGTGGCTCGGCGGCGTGAAGCGGCAGATCTGCCAGCGGTCGACCGGCACGTCGTCGGCGAGGCCGTTGCCGCGCAGCGCCATCTTCCAGAACGGCGGCGGCATCACGTTCTGCATGAAGCGGCTCGTGACGACTTCGTCGCCATGGCTGGTCGTCTTCGGCGGCGCTTCGTCGATTTCCTTCTGGCCGATGCTCGTCGCATGCACGTAGGTCTCGTGCGTGAGGTCCATCAGGTTGTCGATCATCAGCCGGTAGTCGCAACGGATGTGATACAGGCCGCCGCCGTGCGCCCAGGCCGGATCTTCGGCCCACGACAGCGCGGGCAGCTTGCCGGGATCGGCTTCGGACGCATCGCCCGGCCAGACCCAGACGAATCCGTACCGCTCGACTACCGGGAAGCTGCGGATCGACGGGAATCCGCCGACGCGCTGGCCCGGCATGCCGGCTGTCTTGCCGTTGCAGCCCATTTCCAGCCCGTGATAGCCGCACACGAGCACGCCGTCGCGCACGAATCCCAGCGACAGCGGCGCGCCGCGGTGCGGGCAGAAGTCCTCGAGCGCGGCGACCTGGCCGTCCGCCGCGCGGTAAAACACCATCGATTCGTTGCAAATCCTGCGGCCCAGCGGCTTGCCGTCGATTTCATCGGGCGTGCACGCCACATACCAAGCGTTCTTGAGAAACACGTTCATCGTCTCCTTCGGGGCGGCGCCGCTGGTACGCGGCAGTTATTCATTCAGTGTGCTGAATGAGATTCAGTGTACTCATCGAGATTGGCCGGGGCAAGGCGAGCGGTATACTGGTTTTCCCGGGAAATGGCGCGAGGCAGCGCCATGCCGTGAGCGCACGCAACAGCGTGCGCCGCCTATGTCATCGACTCATTCATGGAAAAAACGAATCCCGCCGACGCACCGGTTTTCCCGCTCGATCTGTACGACGAACCCGGGCACCTGATCCGGCGCGCGCATCAGATCGCGGTTGCGATGTTCTACGAGAAGCTGGGCCGGGACGTGACGCCGGTACAGTACGCGGTCCTGCGGATGCTGTACGAGTGTCCGGGGCTCGATCAGGTGACGCTCGCGCAGCGGGTGGCGCTCGACACGTCGACGACCGCGGACCTCGCGGTCCGGCTCGAAGCGAAAGGATTGATCGTCCGCGAAGTGCTGCCGCGGCGTCAGCGGCGCTTGCTGCTGACGCCGGCGGGCGTCGAACTGCTCACGCACCTGATTCCGTCGGTGAAGGAACTGCGTGCAGGCCTGCTCGACGGCATGGGCGAGGACGATTCGCAGGAACTGATGCGCCTGTTGCGCAAGTTCGTCCATTTGAACAACGAGCAGAGCCGCGCGCCGCTGCGGGTCGGCGAGGAGTCGTAGCGGCTGATTTCCGCCGATGGAAGAGCAGATGCGGCAAGGCGGCAGCAGCTTCGCGCCGCCTGCCTGCATTACGGGCGTGACGCTTCCCCTTCCAGCCGCCGCACCGCTTCCGCGACCTCGTTCCTGAAGCGCACGAGCGCCGCCTGTTCCGGCGCGGGCGGCTGCACGGCGGCCCACAGCATGTCGACCAGCTGCGTGGCCATCGTTTCCGTATCGAGCTTGCGGTGTCCGAGGATCGCATCCCACAGCACGTGCTCGATCGGCCCGAACACCATCGAGCGCAGCAGGCTCAGCGGCAGGTCCGCGCGAACCTGCCCGGCCGCCTGGCCGCGCGCGAGCACGTCCATCAGCGGCGCCGTATAGCGGCGCTGCAGCGCGGTGAGCTCGTCGCTCAGCGCATGCTGCTTCGCACGGCCTTCCGACAGCACCAGCGCGCACAGCCCCGTGCCGTTCACGAGCATCAGCCGCAGGTGGGTGCGCACGATGAACGCGAACTGCTGCTGCACCGACGCATCCTGCGGCATCCCGTGCTCGAACGCGGCGATGATTTCGTCATACCAATCCGCGATGACGCGCGCGCACAGCTCGCGCTTGCCGCGGAAGTAGCTGAACACCGTCGCCTCGGATACCCCGACGCGCTGCGCGATCTCGGCGGCCGTCGCATGCTCGTAGCCTTTTTCGGCAAACACTTCACGACCGGCGCGCAGGATGTCCTGCACGCGCTGCTGGGATTTGCGCCCGGCGGGCGCGCGCGGCGTGTCGGCGCGGTCGGCTTTGACGGTGGCGGTCATGGTGTCGGCGGTAGCGGCTGTCATGTCGGCATGATATCTGAGTGTCACTCAAAAAACTATTGACGCAGAACCGGGCGAGGCGCGAAACTGTGCAAAATTTCCGCTGTATTGGTCAATGAATCGACGCATTCATTCGATTTGAGCGAAACTCAGAAATCGGTGCGTGCGACACACTTTCTGGAGACGGAGGAGACATGATCAACCTGCCCGGCGTGCAATTCATGCTCGGTGAAGACATCGAGATGCTGCGCGATGCCGTCGCGACGTTCGCGGCGAAGGAAATCACGCCGCGCGCGGCGGAGGTCGACCGCACCGACCAGTTTCCGATGGATCTGTGGAAGAAGTTCGGCGATCTCGGCGTGCTCGGCATGACGGTCGCCGAGGAATACGGCGGCGCGAACATGGGCTACACCGCGCACATGGTCGCGATGGAGGAGATCTCGCGCGCATCGGCGTCGATCGGCCTGTCGTACGGCGCGCACTCGAACCTGTGCGTGAACCAGATTCACCGCAACGGCACCGAAGCGCAAAAGCAGAAATACCTGCCGAAGCTCGTGTCGGGCGAACACATCGGCGCGCTCGCGATGAGCGAACCGAATGCCGGCTCCGACGTCGTCAGCATGAAGCTGCGCGCCGACAAGCGCGGCGACCGCTACGTGCTGAACGGCACGAAGATGTGGATCACCAACGGCCCCGATTGCGACACGCTCGTCGTCTACGCGAAGACGGACGTCGAAGCGAATGCGCGCGGCATCACCGCGTTCATCGTCGAGAAGGGGATGAAGGGCTTCTCGGTCGCGCAGAAGCTCGACAAGCTCGGCATGCGCGGCTCGCACACGGGCGAGCTCGTGTTCCAGGACGTCGAGGTGCCGGAGGAGAACATCCTCGGCCAGCTCAACGGCGGCGTGAAGGTGCTGATGAGCGGCCTCGACTACGAGCGCGCGGTGCTGTCGGGCGGCCCGACGGGCATCATGGCCGCATGCCTCGACGCGGTCGTGCCGTATATCCACGACCGCAAGCAGTTCGGCCAGGCGATCGGCGAATTCCAGCTGATCCAGGGCAAGGTCGCCGACATGTACACCACGTTCCAGGCGTGCCGCGCGTATCTGTACGCGGTCGGCCGCCATCTCGACTCGGCGGGCAGCGACCACATCCGCCAGGTGCGCAAGGACTGCGCGGGCGTGATCCTCTATACGGCCGAGAAGGCGACGTGGATGGCCGGCGAGGCGATCCAGATCCTCGGCGGCAACGGCTACATCAACGAATACCCGGTCGGCCGCCTGTGGCGTGATGCGAAGCTCTATGAAATCGGCGCCGGCACGAGCGAGATCCGCCGGATGCTGATCGGCCGCGAGCTGTTCGCGGAAACGATGTAACGCCCCACGTCACGCGAACGGAGCCCCGTCGATGCCGATCATCGAATCCAGACTGAACCCGCGTTCGGAAGACTTCCGCGCGAACACCGCGGCGCTCGAGGCGGTTGTCGCCGACCTGCGCGCGAAGATCGAACGGCTCGCGCAGGGCGGTGGCCAGGCCGCGCGCGACAAGCACCTGTCGCGCGGCAAGCTGCTGCCGCGCGAGCGCATCGCGCAACTGCTCGATCCGGGCGCGCCGTTTCTCGAGCTGTCGCAGCTCGCGGCGAACGGCATGTACAACGACGACGCGCCGGGCGCGGGCGTCATCACCGGGATCGGCCGGATCGCGGGCCGCGAGTGCGTGATCGTGTGCAACGACGCGACGGTCAAGGGCGGCACCTACTACCCGATGACCGTGAAGAAGCACGTGCGCGCGCAGGAAATCGCCGCGGAAAACCGGCTGCCGTGCGTGTACCTCGTCGATTCGGGCGGCGCGAACCTGCCGAACCAGGACGACGTATTCCCCGATCGCGACCACTTCGGCCGCATCTTCTTCAACCAGGCGACGATGTCGGCCGCGGGAATCGCGCAGATCGCGGTCGTGATGGGCTCGTGCACGGCGGGCGGCGCGTATGTGCCCGCGATGAGCGACGAGTCGATCATCGTGAAGGATCAGGGCACGATTTTCCTCGGCGGGCCGCCGCTCGTGAAGGCCGCGACCGGCGAGGAAGTGAGCGCCGAGGATCTCGGCGGCGGCGACGTGCACACGCGCCTGTCGGGCGTGGCCGATCATCTCGCGCAGAACGACGCGCATGCGCTGTCGATCGCGCGCAACATCGTCGATCATCTCGCACCGAAGATCGCGTCGCCGGTGGCGCTGCGCGAGCCGAAGCCGCCGCGCTACGACGCGAAGAGCCTGTACGGCGTGATTCCCGTCGATACGCGCAAGCCGTTCGACGTGCGCGAGGTGATCGCGCGCATCGTCGACGATTCCGAGTTCGACGAATTCAAGGCGCGCTTCGGCACGACGCTCGTCACGGGCTTCGCGCACATCTGGGGCCATCCGGTCGGGATCGTCGCGAACAACGGCATCCTGTTTTCCGAATCGGCGGTGAAGGGCGCGCATTTCATCGAGCTGTGCTGCCAGCGCAAGATCCCGCTCGTGTTCCTGCAGAACATCACGGGCTTCATGGTCGGGCGCAAGTACGAAAATGAAGGCATCGCGCGGCACGGCGCGAAGATGGTGACGGCCGTGTCGAACGCGAAGGTGCCGAAGTTCACCGTGATCATCGGCGGCTCGTTCGGTGCCGGCAATTACGGGATGTGCGGCCGCGCATTCGGGCCGCGCTTCCTGTGGATGTGGCCGAACGCGCGCATCTCGGTGATGGGCGGCGAGCAGGCCGCGTCGGTGCTCGCGACCGTTCGCCGCGACGGCATCGAGGCGAAGGGCGGCGAGTGGTCGACCGACGAAGAGGAAGCGTTCAAGCAGCCGATCCGCGACCAGTACGAGCGCCAGGGCCATCCGTATTACGCGAGCGCGCGGCTGTGGGACGACGGCGTGATCGATCCCGCGCAGACACGCGACGTGCTCGGGCTCGGTCTTGCCGCATCGATGAACGCGCCGATCGACGATACGCGCTTCGGCGTGTTCCGGATGTAACGAGCAAGGAGCGGACGATGCGATACGAAACCATCAAGGTAGCCGAAGCAAACCGCGTCGCGACCGTCACGCTCGCGCGTCCCGACGTGCGCAACGCGTTCAACGAGACGACGATCGCCGAGCTGACCACCGCGTTCGAATGGCTCGATGCGCACGAAGGCGTGCGCGCGATCGTGCTCGCGGCGGAAGGCACCGCGTTCTGCGCGGGCGCGGACCTGAACTGGATGAAGAAGATGGCGGGTTACTCGGACGACGAGAACCGTGCCGATGCGCGCAAGCTCGCGCGGATGCTCGAGGCGATCCACCGCTGCGGCAAGCCGGTGATCGCGCGCGTGCATGGCGACGCGTACGCGGGCGGCGTGGGCCTCGTCGCGGCGGCCGATATTGCGATCGCCGCCGACGGCGTGAAGTTCTGCCTGTCCGAAGCGCGGCTCGGGCTGATTCCTGCGACGATCGCACCGTACGTCGTACGCGCGATGGGCGAGCGCGCGGCGCGCCGCTACTTCACGACGGCCGAGGTATTCGACAGCGCGCGCGCCGCATCGCTCGGCTTCATTCACGACGCGGTGCCGGCCAACGCGCTCGACGAAACGGTCGCGAAGCTGGCCGCGACGCTCGTCGCGAACGGCCCCGACGCGGTGCGTGCGTGCAAGCGGCTCGTCGCCGATGTCGCCGGCCGCGCGCTCGACGCGACGCTGATCGAGCAGACCGCCGACTGGATCGCGCGCACCCGCGCAGGCGCGGAAGCGCGCGAAGGGATCGCGGCCTTCCTCGAGAAACGCACGCCGTCGTGGCGTGAATGACGTCGTCGTGACCTACCCTTTCCGGACGAAACCGAAGCCATGTTCGACAAGATTCTGATCGCCAACCGCGGCGAAATCGCGTGCCGCGTCGCCGCGACGTGCAAACGTCTCGGGATCGCGAGCGTCGCCGTCTATTCCGACGCCGATGCGAACGCGAAGCACGTTGCCGCATGCGACGAAGCCGTGCATATCGGCGGCTCGGCGGCCGCGGACAGCTATCTGCGCATCGAGCGCATCATCGAAGCCGCGCGCGCGACCGGCGCGCAGGCGATCCACCCCGGCTACGGCTTCCTGTCGGAGAACGAAGATTTCGCGCATGCGTGCGAAGCGGCCGGCATCGCGTTCATCGGGCCGCCGGTCGACGCGATCGCGGCGATGGGGTCGAAGGCCGCCGCGAAGGCGCTGATGCACGCGGCCGCCGTGCCGCTCGTGCCCGGCTATCACGGCGACGACCAGGACGCGGGCAACCTGCATCGCGAAGCCGACGAGATCGGCTATCCGGTGCTGCTGAAGGCCAGCGCGGGCGGCGGCGGCAAGGGGATGCGCGTGGTCGAGCGCTCCGACGATTTTCCTGCGGCGCTCGCGTCGTGCCAGCGCGAGGCCGCGAGCAGTTTCGGCAACGACCGCGTGCTGATCGAGAAATACCTGACGCGCCCGCGCCACGTCGAAGTGCAGGTGTTCGGCGACACGCACGGCAATACCGTCTACCTGTTCGACCGCGACTGCTCGGTGCAGCGCCGTCATCAGAAGGTGCTCGAGGAAGCGCCGGCGCCGGGCCTGCACGACGACGTGCGCCGCGCGATGGGCGAGGCGGCCGTCGCGGCCGCGCGCGCGGTCGGTTATGTCGGCGCGGGCACCGTCGAATTCATCATGACGGGCGACGCGTTCTACTTCATGGAAATGAACACGCGCCTGCAGGTCGAGCATCCGGTCACCGAGATGGTCACCGGGCTCGATCTCGTCGAATGGCAACTGCGCGTCGCGTCCGGCGAGCCGCTGCCGCTGAAGCAGGACGAACTGCGCGTGCAGGGTCACGCGCTCGAGGCACGCCTTTACGCGGAGAACCCCGCGCGCGGCTTCCTGCCGTCCACGGGCACGCTGAAGCACCTGCGGCTGCCGGAGGGCGTCGAGTTCGACATCGGCGCAGCGGTGCGCGTCGACAGCGGCGTGCGCGAAGGCGATGCGATCACGCCGTTCTACGATCCGATGATCGCGAAGCTGATCGTCCATGGCGCGGACCGCACGGCAGCGCTGGGCCTGATGCTGCACGCGCTGCGCGCGTGCGAGGTGGTCGGCCTGCACACGAACGCCGCGTTCCTGCAGCGGATCGTCGCGTGCGAGCCGTTCGCGACGGCCGACCTCGATACGGGCCTGATCGAGCGCAACCACGACGCGCTGTTCGCACCGCAACAGCCGCCGCGCGCGACGCTCGCGCTCGCTTGCGCGGCGCTGCTCGCGCGCGAACGCGGCCCGGCCGCACCGGGTGCATCGCCATGGGGCGCGCTGCCGGACTGGCGACTGAACGGCGGTTATCGTCGCACGCTCGAATGGCATGCGGTCGATCGCGACGCTGACGTGACCGTCGCGTACGAAGACGACGGCGCCGTTGCGCGCATCGCGTCCGGCGACGCGGCCCCACAGCCGTTCGCGTGGACGCGCGGCGCAACGCCGCTCGATTTCGATGTGACGCTCGGCGGCGTGCGCAGCAGCGGCCGCGTGTATGCGGACGGCGACACGTTCCATGTGTTCACGCAGGGCGCGGCCGAGACGTTCGAATGGCGCAACCTGCTCGCGCATGCGGGCGACGCCGAACAGGGCGGCGGGCGTTTGACCGCGCCGATGCCCGGCAAGGTGATCGCGGTGCTGGTCGAACCGGGCCAGAAGGTCGAAGCCGGCACGCCGCTGATCGTGATGGAAGCGATGAAGATGGAGCACACGATCGGCGCGCCGGGCGCGGGCATTGTCGCGGAAGTGCTGTACGGCGTCGGCGACCAGGTCGCGGATGGCGCGCAGTTGCTGATGATGGCGGAAGGCTGATCGACGCTTTCGCTGTGCGCGGGCCGGCGGCTGCCGGCCCGTGAAAACCGCTTCGCGAATCACAGCACGCAGGTGGTTGCGACAGGTACTGCCTCGATTGCGTCGACACGCCGGCGCCGCACGAATCTTTCGATCGAATTACGTTTTGCCGGCGAAATCCATACTTCCGTCGAACGCGTGGCCCGTTGCGCCATACCCTCCCGCCGCACGTCCATCTCCACTCGACACCGTCGTGTAACAAGTCGAACATAGCATCTCGCCGTCGATATGACCGACGCGGGTTCGCGTCCGTGTCACTTCATCACGTCCACGGAGATACGTTATGCGAACGTCGGCCCTACGGCCTTTCGCGGTCGCCGGCCTGGTCGCGCTGATAGCACTCCTCAGCGCCTGCGGCGACGACCTGAATGCAGACCCTGCGCCCGTCGCGCAGCAGAAGGCCGCCTGCGGTGGCGCCGCCGTCGCCACCGCGCAGATGCGCTGCCCGCCGGGTTTCACCGCGCCCGCATCGTCGCCCGCTTCCTGATACCGGTCGTTCCAACCAGAAATCCAATCGAGAGCAACCAGCATGGCCACTCATTCGCGACGCGATTTTCTGAAGTTCTCCGCCGGCCTCGCCGGCGCGACCGCCGCCACCGCACTGCTTCCCGAATCGATCCGCAAGGCGCTCGCGATCGAGCCGAATACCGTGACGGGCACGATCCAGGATGTTCAGCACATCGTCGTGTTCATGCAGGAAAACCGCTCGTTCGACCACTACCTCGGGCACCTGAGCGGCGTGCGCGGCTATAACGACCGCTTCCCGGTCACGCTGCCGAACGGCAAGCCGGTCTGGTTCCAGCCGCGGCAGGAGGACAAGGCGGGCGTGATCGCGCCGTTCCGCTACGACACGACCAACCCGGGCGTGAACGCGCAGTGCATCGGCGGCCTGCCGCATACGTGGGCGACGACGCACGGCGCGATCGACAACGGCCGCGCGGACCAATGGGCGGTGCAGAAGTCCAACATGACGATGGGCTACCACGTCCGCGACGACATCCCGTTCCACTACGCGCTCGCGGATGCGTTCACGGTGTGCGACAACTACTTCTGCTCGATCCCGGGCAACACGCACCCGAACCGCATGTACCTGATGACGGGCATGGTCGATCCGCTCGGCACGGGCGGCGGCCCGCTGCTCGACAACACCGACTACATCGACAACCAGTTCGACAAGATCAAGTTGCCGCCCTTCAGTTGGACGACCTACCCGGAGCGGCTCGAACAGGCCGGCATCTCGTGGCAGGTCTACCAGCAGGGTACCGGGTTCGACAACTTCACCGGCAACTACGGCACGAACATGCTGGCGTGCTTCGACAACTTCGTGAATGCGCCGGCCGGTTCGTCGCTGCAGACGCGCGGAATGAGCACGCGCCCGATCACGCAACTGAAAGCCGACGTGCAGGCGAACGCGCTGCCGCAGGTATCGTGGCTGCTGCCGCCCGCCGCGTATTCGGAACACCCGAAGTTCACGCCGCTGTACGGCGCCTACTACCTGTCGACGATCCTCGACGCGCTGACGTCCAATCCGGACGTGTGGAGCAAGACCGTCCTGCTCGTCATGTACGACGAGAACGACGGCTTCTTCGACCATGTCGTGCCGCCGCAGGCGCCGACGCTGCCGGGCTCCGGCATGAGCACCGTGGACGTGTCGCTCGAGCGGCACAACGTCGTGACCTCGACGCAGACCGGCACGTATACCGCCGACAACCTTCCGTACGGCCTCGGCCCGCGCGTGCCGATGTTCGTCGTGTCGCCGTGGTCGAAGGGCGGCTTCGTCTGCTCGCAGGTCTTCGATCACACGTCGGTGCTGCAATTCATCGAGAAGCGCTTCGGCGTGATGGAAACGAACATCTCGCCGTGGCGCCGCGCGATCTGCGGCGACCTGACGTCGGCGCTCGACTTCTCGAAACCGGATGCGACGCTGCCGACCTTGCCGAGCACGCAGGCGTATGTCGCGCAGGCGGACCTGCAATGCTCGCGTGCGTCGTCGCAGACCGCGCCGGCCAGCACCGCGCAGCAGGTCGTGACCGCGCAGGAACCCGGCACGCGGCCGGCGCGCGCGCTGCCGTACGAACTGCACGTCACCGGCCAGCTCGGCGCGCAAGGCTACGCGCTGACGTTCGCGAATACCGGCACGCAAGGCGCGCACTTCTGGGTCTATACGGGCGACGCCACCGCGATGCCGCGCCGCTACACAGTCGAAGCGGGCAAGCAGTTGACCGATACGTGGGCGCTCGACGCGAACGGCAACTACCTGGTGAGCGTCTGGGGCCCGAACGGCTATTTCCGGCGCTTTGCGGGGTCCGCTGCCGCGGACGCCGCCGCGAAGCCTGAAATCACCGCGTGCTACGACGCCGCGAACGGCGACGTTTACGTGACGTTCGCCAATGCGGACAGCAGCGCGCTGACGGTCACGGCGACCGATGTCGCGTACGGCGGGGCGGCGCGCACGCTGACGATTCCAGCGGGGCAGCGCGTCGAGGCGCACTGGGATCTGTCGTGCAGCAGCCACTGGTACGACCTGCAGTTCGCGGTTGCGGGGAATGCAGGCTGGATGCGCCGCATCGCGGGGCACGTCGAAACCGGCAAGGCCAGCATCACCGATCCGGCCGCCGTGGCGCCGACGATCACGGCGATCTGACGGCAAGCGGCGTGCGCCGCCGGCCGGTTGAATCCGGCCGGCGCACGCACTTGCGATGTCGATGTCGAGGTGGTGGCGTCAGGGCAGCAGCCCGTCGTCGTGCGCCATCATCAGCGCGCGCATCGCGGACCACATCCCGTAGTAATGCACGATATGGCTGTCCGCGCGGCGAAACAACCAGGGCGTGTTGAAGCTGACGAAATCGGCCACGCCTTCGCCGTGCAACTGCCCGTCACGCTCCATCGCGCGAATGAAATGCAGCTGGTCGCCATCGCTGGCGTAGACGCTCGACCTGTCCTGCAGCGCGGCGATCGTAGCCATCATGTCGCGCAGCATCGCGTCGTTGCGTTCGGTGCGGCGGAACGCCATCACGCCCGAGTTGAACGCCCACTGGCCGATATCCTGCGCGAGCAGCCAGTCGCGCCCTTCGAGCAGCGGCTCCAGCGCCTTCTGCTGGTCCGCGATCAGCACGTCGGCGTCGAGCCACACGACCCATTCATGGTGCTGCAGGTACGCATGCAGCAGCCAGGGCTTGAACCAGTTACCGGTCGCGTTCAGTCCGATCTCGGCGGGGATGTCGCGATGCACGTAGAGCGTGTAGCCGTGCGCGTCGCAGTAGCGCCGGAAATTCCGTTCGGCGATGCGCGCATAGCTGCCGATGTTCGGTGTGTAGAGCGTCATCAACGCAATCGGGCGGCCGGGATTGTAGGTGCTGCGCTCGGCAGATTCGTCCGGTGCATCTGCTGCGTCGTGATCGAACGAGAACATCGGCCGGCCGGCGGCACGGCATCGATTGACGTATGCGACGAGCGTATCGCGGAAACGGGGCGTCGCGCCTTTCCGTTCGGGATCGTGCGGCGTGTCGTCGATGCTGATCGCGAACGTCGGTTCGCGGCTCCACATCGGATCGAGGTTGGGGCTGGCCGGCATGACCGGATACAGCCCGTCGATCTGCGTCATGTAGCGATGCGTGTCGAGATCCGCGAACAGCGCGGCCTCCGACGTCAGCCGCGGCTCGCTGCCGAGCTTGCACCGCTGCACGAGCCCCATCGCGATCGCGCGCACGGCTGCCGTGTTGCGCCAGATCTGCACGTCGACTTGCGGCAGCGGCGGTGCGAACGCGTCGACGAACAGCATGTCGCGCCCGGTCATCAGGCGATCCAGCGCGACGGGTTCGATGATCGCCGCGTCTTCGCTGAGCAGCAGCACGAGTTCGTCGGGCTGCGCGCCGCGCAGCACATGGAGCAGCGATTCGTAGCGATGCAGCGGCCGCAATGGCAGCGCCTGCGGCATCGCGGACGCGTCGACGAACTCGTGACGATACCCGTGCGTGTGCGCGTACTGCCAGTGATTCTCGAGGCTGGCGGGCGCGTCGTGACTGAAATGGCTGAGGACGATCATCGTGCGCTCCGACGCTCGGGACGTGGGTGACGACGCGTGATACACGGGGTGTTTTTCAGCGCCGAATCGCGGCCGGGCACGCTTTTCCGTGCGTGCCGCCTCGGTTCGTCATGGATTGCCCGGAAGGCTTGCGCGGCGTCGCGTTCCATTCTGTCAGCCTCTTTTCCAATAGCGTTGCGGCGAGGTCGTGTCTTGTCCGTTTGAGTGCCGGTACCCCCGACAACTCCGGTGGTGCGGCTGGTCGCCGGAGTATCGCATAACCGTTTCGCGGATTTGCGTGTTCCCAGTACTTTCCAAAACCGGTCTAACCATCCATGACAGTGTGCCTGCCGGCGATTCGCTAGAATGCCCGGTTGCCGCCTCAGCTTGACGTGGGCGGCGCTTCGCGCGCTACACTGCGTTCATTCCATTCCCATCCAACCTCCCATCCCGCCGACGATGACGTCTCCTGTCCTGAACGGCCTGCGCATCGGTATCACGATCGGATTGCGTGCCCCCGACGAAAGCCTGTGGATCAACGGCATCAAGCAGAACGCGCTGTTTCTCGCGAAGCTGCTGATGGCGTCGCCGCACGGCTACCGCGTGACGCTGGTCAACACGACCGACGTGCCGCTTACCGACGCGCTGCCGTGGGATCGCGCCGTGTACGATACCCGCGCGTTCGCCGACATGAAGGATTCTCTCGACGTGGTGATCGAGCTCGGCGGGCAGATCGACGGCGAGCAGACGGCCTACCTGAAAGCGCACGGTGCGAAGCTCGTCAGCTATTGCTGCGGCGTCGAGTACATCAACGCGATGGAGTCGATGCTGTTCGGCCGGCGGCTGTGGGATTCGCTCTTCATCAACCGCGGCTATGACGAAGTGTGGGCGATCCCGCAGATCGCGCCGTCGTCGCTGCCGTTCCTGCAGTCGCTGCGCCGCTGCCCGGGGCGCGTCGTGCCGTTCGTGTGGGATCCGATGTTCCTGAGCGCACGCGCGCAATCGCTGCCGGAGCACGGCGAATACCGGCCGCGCAGCGAGCCAGGCAAGCGACTGACGGTAATGGAGCCGAACCACAACGTCGTGAAGTTCTGCGTGTATCCGATGCTGATCATCGACGAGGCGTATCGCCGCGACCCCGATGCGATCTGCTTCACGCACGTGACGAACGCCGATCGCCTCGCGCACGACAGCCCCGAGTTCGTGATGCTGATGAATTACCTGGACATCGTGCGCGCGGGCAAGGCGAGCTTCGTCGGGCGCTTCGATACGCCGCTGTTCCTGGCCGACCTGACCGATATCGTCGTGTCGCATCAATGGTCGAACCCGCTCAACTATTTCTATTTCGACGTGTGCTGGCAGGGCTATCCGCTTGTGCACAACGCGAGCCTCGCGCCGGATCTCGGCTACTACTATCCGGACAACGACGTGCAGCAGGGCGCCGATGCGCTGCTGCGCGCGCTGCATACGCATGACGACGACTGGGAAGCGTACACGCGGCGCCAGCGCGACATCCTCGGCCGCTATACGTCGGCGAATCCCGCACTCGTCGCCGAATACGATGCGCTGCTCGCGAACCTGATCGGTGCGACGGCCGCATAAGGCCGTTTTTTTCGACGCGCTTGCCCGCTGCGCCGCGGGCCGCCACCGGCGGTTGTCCCACCCTGATGTCTGACGAATTAATGCTCTTAAAAAAGAAACCGTCGAACCCGTTCGGGTCGACGGTTTTTGAAGGCACGAATTTGACGGCTCCGAGGGAAGTCCGTCGAAAACAAGTTTATAGGTTAACAAGTCGGAAAGATTGTTAAATTTGTTTCGATATATAATCATCATATAATTAAAATTGATATTATTGATTCGAGGCGGTTTGATTCTGTTTTGAAATTAAATAATTTCGTCTGAAAATGGAAAATTGCATGTTGCGACGATCGAATGATCGCGCGGCGGCGGTTTTCAGCGGGTGATGGCCCGGACCACTGGCCACGGCGGTTGGCTTGGCATCGAGTGCGGGCGGCGCTTCATCGCACCGGCATTTATCTGATCAATTGAGCAATTCCCGATTTTAGAGGCTGGCATATCGCGGAAAATCGATTCGGATGAAGTTGTTTCGACGAAAAAGACAAGCGGTTTCCGGATTGGGTTTCCGTCATTTGCGTTGTGTAACCTGTCGCACTGTCGGTGTCGTGCGTACATGTTGTATTTCCAGTAGCTGAATATCATTGAAAATATCGAATTTGACGGCGCGCCGAAGCGATAAGTACGCTCCCGGAAAAGATCGACATAACAGGATGGGCCGGGTAGGCGGCGGAGCGCGTCATGGTCGGTTCGCTCCGCATGTTTGTTGAGGTCGAGCCGTCTTCGGCGGCTCGCCATTTGCCGGAGCGCCGGATGAATGCGGTCGAAGCTCGCCTGGAGGCGAATCGGGAAGCGAATCGTGACGAAATCGATCTCGTGTTCGGCGCCCCCGACGATCATCCCGACCTCGCGTCGGTACGCAGTTTCGTGGAAAGCCGGCTCGGGTTCGCGCACGAGCCGGTGTGCCGATCCGACCTGTCGGGCGGCGTGCTGTACCACGAATGCCTGGCTCGGTTGCGCTGGGGCGAGCGCGATGTGCTGCCGCCGGTCGCGTTCCTGCCGCGCCTCGAGGCGCTCGGGCTGATGCGCTGGTTCGACCGGCTCGTGGTGAGCCGGACGATCGACGGGCTGCGCGCCGATCCGGGCGCCGTCTACGGATGCAACGTCGCGGCGGCGAGCGCGGTCGTCGACGATGCGTGGCTCGCGATTTTCAGGCGGCTCGAGCGCGAGCCGTCGGTTGCGGCGCGGCTGGTGGTCGAGATCACGGAGACGGGGCCGCTGAATCCCGTCGCGGGCCGGTCGTTCGTGAACCGCTTCCGGCAGGCCGGATGCCGGATCGCGATCGACGATTTCGGCGTCGGCTTCAGCGCCTTGAACAATCTGGTGGTCGGCAATCCCGACATCGTGAAGCTCGACCGGTCGGTCCTGTCGATGATCAAGCGCAACGCGATCGGGCGCTACCAGTTCCGCAGGCTGATCGCGTTCGCGCATGAAGGCGCGCGGCACGTCGTCGTCGAAGGCGTGGAGAACGAGATCGACCGGCAGATCATCGTGGATGCCGGCGTCGCATGGGCGCAGGGCATTCGTTTTACATGGCGGCCGCCGGCCGCCGCGTGACGGCGCGGGAACAGGCGGGCGGCATGCGTGATGCGCGCCGGAGTCGGTTGGGGCCGGCGCGTAGCCGGGATGAATCGCAAAGGGACGTGGGCATGGCGGAGACGAAGACTGGAGGCGGAACGGGCACGCAGGCGACCGATGCGCGCGACCTGGTCGCGCTCGCCGAGCTGGCCGACATGCTGTGGCAACTGGGTGCCGAATCGACCGATGTGCCGATCGACGTTGCACCGTATCTCGACGGCCTGAAGGCGGTCGCGCGCCGCATTCGGCGGATGACGCCGCTCGACGCCAACGGCCGCGAGCTGGCGGCGCGGCACTATTACGCGGGCGTCATCGCGGGCGCGTGCGGCGACGATTCGGCGATCGCGCGCGGCGTGTCCGACAGTCTCGTGAAGCAATCCGGCGGCGCAAGCCGGCCGGCGGCCCGTTGCTTCGCCATGCTCGCTCGTACGGGGCGGCGGCATGGCCGCGCATTCGCCGCGCAAAGCGGCGCTCGGGTGCTGGTGTAGCGCATCCGGAGTGTGTACGGGCCGGCATGCGGCCGGCTTCGACATCGTCCGGGCGCGATCAGCCTGCCGCCCGGACGCTCAACAAATCGATCGATCCATTCCGACGCCGCCGAGCACGAGCGCCATCGCGCGGTCGATCGCGTCGTATGGGCAGGGGCGTGCGCGAATGCGGTCAGCCGGGCGCGCGGCCGGCGAACAACTGCTGGATCTGCGCGGAATACGCGCGGACGTTGTGTTCGGCGAGCGTGTCGACCTGGTGCAGGCAGCGGCGGGCGGCCGCCGCATAGTCGTCGAGCCGCGCGTCGTGCGTTTGCGCGGCGGTCGTGATCGCGCGCGCCGCGTCGAAGATCTCGAAGTCCGGATAGTAGTAGCCGACGTCGCGCAGGAACGGCGAGTTGTGCACGAGCGGGTAGTTGCCGTACAGCGCGTCGTACAGCAGGTAGTTGAGGCCGTTTTCCCAGTGATGCGACACGACGATGTCGGTGTGATGCGCGGCCCACGCGACGAACGGCGCGCGCACGTCGGCCGTCGCCTTGCCGTCGCGCACCATCTCGAGCCCGAGCGCGAGATGCTTGAAGGCGACGTTCTCCTTCTTGTCGAACGTGTTGGTCATGTACACGTGCTCGACGAGCTCCGGATGCTCGACGTAGCACGCGTTCGCGGCGAGCATCGGCACGATCGAACTCTTCACGACGTTCAGGTTCGGTTCGAAGAACGCGATGCGCTTTGCCGGGCCGCGATTCCGGTAGCCGAAGCGGGCCTTCAGTTCGGGGTCCGCGCCGAGGCTGCGCTCGATGAAATACGGCGACCAGATGTGCGGCAGCTCGATCACCGGCGCGCGATACACGGCCTGGAAATAGGCCGCGCAAGTATGCATGTGCTGCGGGTTGGTCCAGATCTCGTCGAACTGCACGCGGTGCGGGTTCGGCCGCCAGTCGTTCTTCTCGAAGTTGATCGTCTCGACCGCGATCACGTAGTCGTTGCCGAAGCGGTACGACACGCACTTGCCGCCGCGCCGGCGCACGACGTCCGTGTGCGACGGGTCGATGAACGCGTTCATCTCGATCAACAGGTCGGTCTGGTGGACGACCGACGACAGCGGCCGCAGCGCGTCGCCGAACGCGTCCATCATCAGCGCCTGCGGATAGTCGGTGACGCCGTCGTCGTGCGCGAGCCAGACCTCGCCGATCAGCGGCGACTGCTTCAGCAGCATGTACAGGTACACGCAATGCTGGTTCGCGCCGTTGTACCAGATCGACTGCGTCGCGTCGCGCTGCACGTTCATCGTTATCGCGACATTGAGTTTCATAGCGGCTCCGTGAGGCGGGCGGTGCGCGGCTTACTGCACGGCGCCTTGCGACTGGCGCGGCACGTAGCCCGTCAGATGCCAGCGGCCGTCGTCGTCGAGGCGAAAGCTCAGCTTCTCGTACACGGTTGCACCGCTCGTCAGCGTGGTTGCATAGTCGACGTTCGCGTAGATCCCGTCGGGCATCGCCGATGCGTTCGTGTAGCGGATGCGCGTGATCTGCGCCCAGCCGCGATGGCTGACCGCACCGACGGACTGGCGCGCATGCTGCATGTCGGCCGCGAACTGGTCCTGCTTGATGCGCGCCTTCACGAACGCGGCGGCGTCGCTCCACACCGCGCCGTACTGGCCGGCGTCGAGCTGCTTGAACACTGCGTCCGAGTCGCGAAGCAGCGAGTCGGCCGATTCGCCTGCGGATTGCGCGTGCGCGCCGATCGCGATCGAAGCGACGGCGCAGCCGATCATCCATTTGGCCCGGGTGAGGGGCGTGCGTGCGTTCATGTCGGGGTCCGGAAAGGGCGGCGCGTCATGCGTCGCGATAGAGGGTGGCGATCGCGTCCGTGTAGGCGGCGACGTTCTCGGGGTTATAGATGCTGACCGAGCTGAGCACGTGCTTCGATTGCTCGCGGTAGGCTTCCAGGTTCGCGTCATGCTCGGCAAATGCCTGCAGCAGCGCGCGGCCGCCGGCCTGGCAGTCGAAGTCCGGGTAGAAATACCCGGCCTTGCCGAGGAACGGCGAGTTGTGGATCAGCGGATAGTCGCCGTACAGCAGTTCGTAGTACAGGTAGTTCTGCGCGTTTTCCCACGTGTGCGACACCACCGCATCGCCGTACGCGGCCATGAACTCGTACACCGCATAGCGGCTTTCGAACGTCGTGATGCCATGGTTCACGATGTCGAGGCTCTTCGCGAAGTGGACGAAGGTTGCGTGCTCCTTGATGTGGATCGTGTTGCACACGCGCACGAACTCGAGGAATTTCGGATCGGCGCGGTATGCCTCTTCCGTGACCAGCATCGGGATGATGCTCGTCTTCACCATGCAGATGTTCGGCTCGAACATCGTCACGCGCCAGCGCGGCTTGCCGGGCCGATAGCCGTACGACAAACCGGCGCCGAGCGTCGCGCGCGCCTTGTCGAACAGCATCGGGTGCCAGATGTGCGGGACGATCGTGACCGGTGCACGCAGCCCCGTCTGGTAATAGTGCAGGCACGAGCGCTCGAATTCGGGAATCGTCCACACCGCGTCGTACGGCGCGCCCGAGAACAGGAAGCCCGACGGCTTGTTGAACATCGCGCGTTCGATGTCGATCACGTAGTCGTTGCCGACCCGCATCGTGACGACCTTGCCGCCGCGCTCGCGGAACGCGCGCAGGTAGTCCGCGCCGAACTGCGCGCTCATTTCGATCAGCACGTCGCAGCGTTGCAGTGCTTCGTCCATCGACAGCAGCGGCACGTCCCATTCGCCGAGCATCATCTGCGGATCGGCGACCTGTTCGCCGCCGTTCACCATCACGGCTTCCGCGACGAGCGGCGACTGGCGCAGCAGCAGGATCAGCAGCAGGCAGTTCTGGAAGATGCCGTTTTCCCACAGCGACTGGCCGGCGCCGCGCACGAACAGCGACACGCCGACGACGAGACGCTTGCCCTCGCCGGGCGCTTGACGGGCATTGGAGTCCGACATGCGTATGCTCCGGTTCAGGCGACCAGACGCGAGACGAACGCGTCGAGGTTCGCGGGGTTGTCGATCGAGACCGACTGCAGCAGCCGGCCGGCCTTCGCACGGTAGTCGTCGAGGCGTTCGTCGTGATGCAGCCACGCTTCGAGCAGCGCGCGGCCGCCCGCGGCCGAGTCGAAATCCGGGTAGTAATAGCCGGCGTCGCCGAGCAGCGTCGAGTTGTGGATCAGCGGATAGCCGCCGTGCAGCACGTCGTAATACAGGTAGTTCTGCCCGTTTTCCCAGTGGTGCGACACGACCGCGTCCGCATGGCGCGCCATGAAGCCCGGCAGGTCGATGCGCGGTTCGAAGGTCGCCTTGTGCTGGCGTACGAGATCGAGGCTGTTCGCGAAGTGCACGAAGGTCGGATGCTCCTTCATGTGCATCGCGTTGACGACGAACATGTGTTGCACCGCGTCCGGCCGCGCGCGGTAGAACTCGTCGCACGCGAGCATCGGGTAGTGGCAGGACTTGACGACCGAGATGTTCGGCTCGAGCATCGCCAGGCGCCACGGGCGGCGGCCGGGCCGATAGCCGAACGTCGCGCCTTCGCTCGCCAGCGCGGCGATGCGGCGATCGAGAAAGTACGGCGACCAGATGTGCGGCATCAGGTGCACCGGCGCGCGCAGGATGGTCTGCAGCATCGGCGCCGCGGTCTTGTCGTATTGCGGCAGCAGCCACACTTCGTCGAACGGCGCGCCGTTGAAGATATGCCCCGACGGTTTTTCGAAGATCGGGGTTTCGCACAGGCCGGCATACACGTGCCCGCAGAAGAACGCGGCGATTTTCTTGCCGAGCGCCTTCATGTGCCTGAGCCATTCGACCGGCAACTGCGCGCCCATTTCGATCACGACGTCGAGTTCGTGCGTGACGTCGGCGGGATTCACGAGCGGGATGTCGAGGCCGTCGAGTTCGAGGCCGGCCGGCAGTGCGTTGGCGTCGCCGCCGTTCAGGAAATAGACGGGGCCGACGCGATCCGAGCGCTTGAGCATCATCGCGAGGAACGCGATGTTCTGGTGAATGCCGTTTTCCCAGATCGCCTGGCCGTCCCGCGCAAACAGCGAGATGCCGACGGCCGGCCGTTGCTTGCGGGTGCCGCCCGAGGCGGCTTCATTGATGTCCGTCACCGGTTGGTTTCCTCTGCGGCGTCGTGCGTCCGGGCATGGCGTCGAGCGTCTGGCCCGGAAGCGGCGCGCCGTGGATTGTCATGGTTGCATTCGCGCCGGTGCGCCGCGGCACGCGAATCGGGCGACGTGGTTCGCGAGGGCGGCAGCCGGATTCCGGCGTGTCGTCGGGCACGCCTGGCACGGCGTGCGATTCGGGCAGGCTGCCCCGGCGACTGTCTGCGGCGATTGTGGCACGGAAATCGCCGGTTTGTGGAGGGACGTGACGAACTTTGACATAGCCGGCGGCCAGCGGAAACGGGGCGCCGGCGCAGCGGCGCCCGCGTTGATCGGCGGATGTCCGGCGCGGCGCTGGCGGCCTGCCGGATCGGCCGCCGCGCGCGGCGGTCGCCCGCTCAGTGCTGCAGCGTGATTTCGACGCGGCGGTTGCTGGCACGGCCTTCGGGCGTCGCGTTGGACGCGACCGGATCGGCCTTGCCGCGGCCCGTGACCGTCAGCGTGTCGGCCTTCAGCCCGTGCGCCTTCAGATAGGCGGCGACGGATTCGGCACGGCGCTTCGACAGCGCAAGGTTGTAGTCGTCGCTGCCCACCGTATCCGTAAAGCCGGTGATCGTCACCTGCGAGTACGTGCGGTCCGCGCGCTCGCTCAGCAGCCGGTCGAGCGATTCGCGCGCGGTCGGTGCGAGCGTCGCGTGGTCGGTCGCGAACAGCGCGTCGCCCGACAGGTTCACGCGTTCGACGGCGGCAGGTGCCGGTTCGGCGGCCGAGGCCGCAGCCGCTTCGGCCGGCGCGGCGCCGCACTGGAAGACCAGCGTCGCGGGATCGGATGTGTCGCGCAGCGCGCGGGCCGAGTCGACGGCACGCACCGGCTGGTCGCCGCAGATCTTGCGGGCGGCCTTCATGCAGGTCTGCGGGCCGGACAGCAGGCCGTGGCAGTCCACCTGGAACGTGCGCATGCCGTCGCGCGACTGCAGTTCGGAGGCGCTGAAGGTCGGGCCGGATGCGGTCGAGCACGCGGCGAGGGCCATTGCGGAAAGCGCGAGCGCAAAAGCGAGTTTGTTCACGGTTACGTCCTCAAAGCTTGAGTTGACAGAAGCCGGCCGCGGGCTGCGCGGCCGGCTCGTCCTGCCGTCGGGGCCGCCGCGGGCCGGCCGGCTGGCGAGCCGGGCGGCCTGGCGGCGCGACGCGTTATTTCCATTGGTACAGCATGCCGGCGCCGATCACCTTCTGACCGCCGCTGAAGCCGCCGTTGATCGACGCCTTCAGGTTCTCCGTGATGCGGGCCTGCATGTTGACCGCCATCGCCTTCTGGCCGAGGAAGGTCGACGTGCCGACACCCATGCCGAAGTTGGCGTCGCGATCGAGCTGCGGGATCGACGCCATCGCGCCGACGGCCGCGATACCCTGCTTCGCCATCTGGTCGGTCTGCTGCAGTTGCGAACCCAGCGAGTTGATCTGCGCCTGCTGGCCCGACAGAGCCGTCGACAGCGTCGTCTGCACCTGCGTCAGCTGGTTCACGTTCACTGCGTCGGTGCCTTGCGTACCCGGCGCGACGTTCACGATCTGGCGCTGCTGCGTGTCGCTGCCGACCGAGACGACGTTCTGGCGGCCGCCGTCCGTCGAATTCGAGCCGATCGCCACCGAGTTCGAGCCGGCGGTGACGGTCGGGTGATCGCTGCCGGTACCGTTCATGTCGGCGGCGATGCCGTTGTTGTTCACCGCACGCGTCTGGTTGTTGTTGATCGTCGTCGACAGCTGGTTCAACTGGTTGTTGATGTTCGTCACGCCGGTCGACAGCGAGGCCACGTTGCTGTTCGTCGTGCTCAGGCCGGTGGACAGCGAACCGATGCCGGTCGATGTCGACGTGGACAGCGACGACACGTTGCTGTTCGTCGCGCTGAGGCCTGTCGACAGCGAGCTGATCGCGGTCGAGGTCGACGTGGACAGCGACGTGAGGTTGCTGTTCGTCGAGCTGAGACCCGTGGACAGCGAGTTGATGCCGGTCGACAGCGACGCGACGTTCGACGCGGTGGACGTCGACAGCGCGGTGACCGCGTTGTTCGTCGCGTTGAGCTGGCTGCCGTTGATCGCGTCCGTGCTGCTGGCCGAGATCCGGCCGGCCGCGACGTTCGTGATCTGGCGCGTGGCGCCCGTGGTTGCGTCACCGACGCTGACCACGCCGACCGGCGAGCTGCCCGCGAAGAAGTACGTGGCGCCGCCGATCGTGGCGCTCGACGTCGGGTTCGCGGCACCCGTGACCGAGTTCGCACCGAGCGCGATCGAGTTGGCGACGTTGGCTTGCGCGTTCGTGCCGAAGGCGAGCGCGTCGGCGGCCGTGGCCTTGGCGCCCGAGCCGTAGGCTTGTGCGCCGGTGGCGCTGGCCGTGGACTGGTTGCCCAGCGCGATCGTGTTGTCCGCGGTGGCCTGGTTCGAGCTTCCGAGTGCGAGTGCGCTGGCGCCGTTTGCGGTGTTCGCGTTGCCGAGCGCCACTGCGCCGTTGCCGGTCGCCGTGTCGTTCGCGCCCATCGCTACCGCGCCGGTGCCGGTCGCGACGCTCGGATCGCCGATCGCTACCGCGCCGTCGCCGGTTGCGGTGTTGCCGGAGCCGATCGACACGGCCTTGCCGCCCGTTGCCGATGCGTTCTGGCCGATCGCGACCGCGCCTGCCGATTGCGCGTTCGAGCCGTCGCCGACCGCGACGCTGCTTGCGCCTGCCGCGCTGGCGTTGACACCTGCGGCGAGGGCGTTGGTGCCCGTCGCGCCGTCGTTGGCGTAGTTGCTTTGCTGCACGCCGTTGTCGTTGACGCTGTAGTAGTGCGTCTTCGCGGCGTTGATCGCGGTCGAGGTCGAGGTCGACAGCGACGACACCGAGCTGTTCGTCGAGCTCAGGCCGGTGGACAGCGAGCCGATGCCGGTCGACGTCGACGTGGACAGCGACAGGATCGTGCTGTCGGTCGAGCTCAGGCCGGTCGACAGCGAGGTGATGCCGGTCGAGGTCGAAGTGGACAGCGAAGTGATCGAGCTGTTGGCCGAGGACAGGCCGGTCGACGTGGAGGTCGACAGCGAAGTCACCGAGCTGTTGGTCGAGCTCAGGCCGGTGGACAGCGAGTTGATGCCCGTCGAAGTCGAAGTGGACAGTGACGTTATCGAGCTATTCGCCGAAGACAGGCCGGTCGAGGTCGAGGTGGACAGCGACGACACTGAGCTGTTGGTCGAGCTCAGGCCGGTCGACAGCGAGTTGATGCCCGTCGAAGTCGACGTGGACAGCGACGTGATCGAGCTATTTGCCGACGACAGACCCGTCGAAGTCGAGGTCGACAGCGACGTGATCGAGCTGTTAGCCGACGACAGGCCCGTCGAAGTCGAGGTCGACAGCGACGTGATCGAGCTATTGGCCGACGACAGACCCGTCGACGTGGAAGTCGACAGCGAATCGATCGAGCTGTTGGCCGATGAGAGGCCGGTCGAGGTCGAAGTTGACAGCGAGGTGATCGAGCTATTCGCGGACGACAGACCCGTTGACGTCGAAGTCGACAGCGACGTGATCGAGCTGTTGGCCGACGAGAGACCCGTCGAGGTCGAGGTGGACAGTGACGTGATCGAACTGTTAGCCGACGACAAGCCGGTCGAGGTCGAGGTGGACAACGACGTGATCGAGCTATTGGCCGACGAGAGGCCGGTCGACGTGGAGGTCGAAAGCGAAGTCACCGAGCTATTGGTCGAGCTGAGGCCGGTGGACAGCGAGTTGATGCCGGTCGAGGTCGAAGTGGACAACGACGTGATGGAGCTATTCGCCGACGACAGGCCCGTCGACGCGGAAGTCGACAGCGAAGTCACCGTGCTATCGGTCGAGCTGAGGCCGGTGGACAGCGAATTGATGCCGGTCGAGGTCGAAGTGGACAGCGACGTAATCGAGCTA
>NZ_JBYSWZ010000002.1:581782-584485 GCF_058781685.1 Burkholderia sp. FW306-1C-G01B | reverse complement strand
GAGCTGAGGCCGGTGGACAGCGAATTGATGCCGGTCGAGGTCGAAGTGGACAGCGACGTAATCGAGCTGTTGGCCGACGACAGACCCGTCGAGGTGGAAGTCGACAGCGACGACACCGAGCTGTTGGTCGAGCTCAGGCCGGTGGACAGTGAATTGATGCCGGTCGAAGTCGAAGTGGACAGCGACGTGATCGAGCTGTTGGCGGACGACAGGCCCGTCGAAGTCGAGGTGGACAGCGACGTGATGGAGCTGTTAGCTGACGACAGGCCGGTCGACGTGGAGGTTGAGAGCGAAGTCACCGAGCTGTCGGTCGAGCTGAGGCCGGTGGACAGCGAGTTGATGCCGGTCGAGGTCGAGGTGGACAGCGAAGTGATCGAACTATTCGCCGAAGACAAGCCCGTCGAAGTCGAGGTGGACAACGACGTGATCGAGCTGTTAGCCGAAGACAGGCCCGTTGACGTGGAAGTCGACAGCGACGACACCGAGCTGTTGGTCGAGCTCAGGCCCGTGGACAGCGAATTGATGCCGGTCGAGGTCGAGGTGGACAGCGACGAAATGGCGCTGGTCGCGGTACCAACCTGTTGGGCAACCGAATAAAGCTGGCTGCCATTGATCGCGTTGGTACTGGTCTGCGTCACCTGGCCGGCGGCGACGTTGGTGATTTGTCGCTCGTTGCCCGGGCTGCCGACGCTAACGGTGCCGACCGGCGCGGTGCCTGCGAATCCTCCGAACGTGACGCCGTTGACGGTCGCGCTGCTCGTGGGATTGGCCGCGGCGGTCTGCGAGTTGGCGCCGAGCGCGACGGAATTGTTGGTGCCGGCTGTGGCGCCGCTGCCGATGGCGACGGCGTCGGTGCCGGTCGCGACGCTGTCGGCACCGGTCGACTTCGCGTGGAAGTACTTGATGCCCTGGCTGTTGATGTTGTCGATCGCCGAGCCGACGCTGTTGGCGGTCGACGTCGTGCCGTTCGCGTTGTAGGTCGTGTACGCCGGTGCGGAGACCGTCCCGGTCGTCGGGTCGTACGTGGAGCCGCCGCCGAGTGCCGATGCCGTGCTGTTGCCGAGGTTGTCCGTCTTGGTCGTGACCGTGCTCAGGCCGGTCGACAGCGAGTTGATGCCGGTCGAGGTCGAGGTCGAAAGCGACGAGATCGAGCTATTAGCCGACGACAGACCCGTCGACGTGGAAGTCGACAGCGAAGTGATCGAGCTGTTGGCCGACGAGAGACCCGTCGAGGTCGAGGTGGACAGCGACGTCACCGAGCTGTTGGCCGAGCTGAGGCCGGTGGACAGCGAGTTGATGCCGGTCGAGGTCGACGTGGACAGGGAGGTGATCGAGCTGTTAGCCGACGAGAGGCCGGTCGAGGTCGAGCTGGACAGCGACGTGATCGAGCTATTCGCCGAAGACAGACCGGTCGAGGTCGACGTGGAGAGCGACGTGATGGAGCTGTTGGCCGACGAGAGGCCCGTCGAGGTCGAGGTGGACAGCGAGGTGATCGAGCTGTTGGCCGACGACAAGCCGGTCGACGTGGAAGTGGACAGCGAAGTCACCGAGCTGTTGGCCGAGCTCAGGCCAGTGGACAGCGAATTGATGCCCGTCGAGGTCGAAGTGGACAACGACGTGATCGAGCTGTTGGCCGAACTCAGGCCGGTGGACAGCGAGTTGATGCCGGTCGAAGTCGAGGTGGACAGCGACGTGATGGAGCTGTTCGCCGAGGACAGGCCCGTCGAAGTCGAGGTGGACAACGACGTGATGGAGCTGTTAGCCGACGACAGACCCGTCGACGTGGAGGTCGACAGCGAAGTGATCGAGCTATTGGCCGACGAGAGACCCGTCGAAGTCGAGGTGGACAGCGACGTGACCGAGCTGTTGGTCGAGCTGAGACCGGTCGACAGCGAAGTGATGCCCGTCGACAGCGACGAGATCGCGCTGCTGGACGACGACACCGTCGTCGACAGCGAATTCACGACCGAATTGGTTGCAAAGAGCTGGGAGCCGTTGATCGCGTCGGTGCTGTTCGCCGTGATTTGGCCGGCCGCGACATTGGTGATCTGGCGCGTGGTACTCGTGCTCGCGTTGCCGACACTGATCACGCTGCTCGGATTACCGCCCGCGAACGTGCTGGTCACGCCGCCGACGGTACCGGTCGGTGTCGGGTTGGCTGCCGCGGTGACGGAGCCGCTGCCGAGCGCGACGTCGCCGGCGTTGTTGGCGATTGCTTTCGGGCCGATCGCGACCGAGTCGGTCCCGAGGGCCTGGCTGTCCGCCGCCGTCGAGTTCGCGTGGAAGTACTTGATGCCCTGGCTGTTGATGTTGTCGATCGCCGAGCCAACACTGTTGGCAGTCGACGTCGTGCCGTTCGCGTTGTAGGTCGTGTACGCCGGCGCGGAGACCGTCCCGGTCGTCGGGTCGTACGTGGCGCCGCCGCCGAGTGCCGATGCCGTGCTGGTGCCGAGGTTGTCCGTCTTGGTCGTGACCGTGCTCAGGCCGGTCGACAGCGAGCTGATGCCGGTCGAGGTCGACGTGGACAGGGAAGTGATCGAGCTATTAGCCGACGACAGGCCCGTCGACGTGGAAGTCGACAGTGAAGTGATCGAACTGTTAGCCGACGAGAGACCGGTCGATGTCGAGGTGGACAGCGAGGTGATCGAGCTATTGGCCGCCGAGAGACCCGTCGATGTCGAGGTGGACAGCGAAGTCACCGAG
>NZ_JBYSWZ010000002.1:30731-581683 GCF_058781685.1 Burkholderia sp. FW306-1C-G01B | reverse complement strand
GCTGTTGGCCGAGCTGAGGCCGGTGGACAGCGAATTGATGCCGGTCGACGTCGAGGTCGACAGCGAACCGATCGAGCTGTTAGCCGACGAGAGGCCGGTCGAGGTCGAAGTGGACAGCGAAGTCACCGAGCTGTTGGCCGAGCTGAGGCCGGTGGACAGCGAATTGATGCCGGTCGACGTCGAGGTCGACAGCGAACCGATCGAGCTATTAGCCGACGACAGGCCAGTCGACGTGGAAGTCGACAGCGAAGTGATCGAGCTGCTAGCCGAAGACAGGCCGGTCGAGGTCGACGTGGAGAGCGACGTGATGGAGCTGTTGGCCGACGAGAGGCCGGTCGACGTGGAGGTCGACAACGAGGTGATCGAACTATTAGCCGACGACAGGCCGGTCGACGCCGAAGTCGACAGCGACGAGATGCCGGTCGAAGTCGAAGTCGACAACGAAGTGATCGAGCTGTTAGCCGACGACAAACCCGTCGACGTTGAGGTCGACAGACTGGTGATATTCGACGTCGTCGTGCTCGCGACTGCGTAGAGCTGGCTACCGTTGATCGCGTCGGTGCTGTTTGCACTGACGAGGCCTGCTGCGACGTTCTGGATACGACGCTCTGCGTTCACCGCACCGACGCTGACCACGCCGCCTGCCGAATTCGCGCCTGCATACGTGCCAAAGGTCTGACTACCGATCGTCGTGTTGCTGACCGCGCCCGTGCCGCCGGTCGTGGTGCCTGCGGCGGAGGTCGTGATCGAGTTGCTGCCAAGTGCAACCGAGTTTGCAACGGTCGCGCTCGAATTGACGCCGATTGCGATCCCCGACGTGGCGGCCGAAGTAACTGCCGACTGCCCGCCGATCGCGATGCTGTCCGAAGCGGCCGACTGTGCGCCCTTCGTTGCATTGCTGCCGATTGCGATCGAGCCCGCGCCGGATGCAATGGTCGAGTTCGCCTGCGACAGCGGCGTCGTGCCGTTGCCGCCCGCACCGCCGATTGCGACGGAGTTCAGCGCGTTCGCCGTCGAGCCGAAGCCGAGTGCGGTCGCGCCGGCACCGCTGGCGGTGGTTTCGAGGCCGGCTGCGACGCCCCACAGGCCGGCTGACGACAGCATGCCGGTGGCGACGGCGCCGTTACCGGTCGCTTGCGCGAATGAACCGTAA
This sequence comes from Burkholderia sp. FW306-1C-G01B, assembly GCF_058781685.1. Lineage (NCBI taxonomy): Bacteria > Pseudomonadati > Pseudomonadota > Betaproteobacteria > Burkholderiales > Burkholderiaceae > Burkholderia > Burkholderia sp. FW306-1C-G01B. Next base: position 580,530 of record NZ_JBYSWZ010000002.1, on the reverse strand, counting down.
ACCGTGACGCCGGTCCAGCCGTTGCCGTTGGAGTTACAGCCGGCCACGACCGAATACGTACCGGAGCCGTCCCCTGCCTGGTTCGCCGTGCCGCCCGGGTTGACGCGACCGACTACGCCGTTGCTTCCCGTAAAGCAGGTCTGCTGTGTGTTGAGCGTATTGGCCTCGGCGAGCCCCGGCAGGCCGATCGCCAGTGCTGCGACTGCGGCGACCACGACGGCCGACTTGTTCGGCTTGCCCCGGGCCGAATCGTGTTCCGATGCCGCGACCCAGGTGCCAAGCGCTTCGTTCCAGATCGAGCGGTATGTGCGGTTCATGTCCTGCTACCTCCAAATGTGCACGCCACACACCGGTCTCTTTTGTTAGAGGAATACTCCGTGCGCTAGCGCGAATCTCAAAATTGATGGGGCGGAGTTTATTGGAGGTGCATTTACGAGATTGACAAACAGTGCTAAATGAAGCGGTTTTAAAGTTAAAGAATGGTTAATGCGTCGTGTTTTGATATATTTGTCGTGTATGCAAATGAAAGATTTCGGAATGAGTGTTGTATGGTTGGGTTTTTTCGGCCTGCGCACGTAATTTTTCATATAAATCAACTGGTTATGGTTGATGTGTGCGATGGATGACACAAGCGGATGGTCAATAAGTAAGACAAATGCAATGGCAAACGTTTGCGCGAGCTACCATTCTTTCATTTTTGTAATGAATGGTTGTGTGTCGAATGATAATATATGCACCTTATTTTTAACTTGTTAATTTTTATTGTTATTGGTATTTTATTGCTGTTGTTGCTGATTATATTTAAATATATTTAATCTGAAGTGCCGGATATCTGGCTGTGCTGATTTGCGCATCTCGTCCGTCGTGGCTGCCCGTGTGGCGGGCGTTCCGGGCAGGCTGGCTCGTCGAATGTGTAAAAAATTGCTACAAAGCGACAGATAGTGTTCCTGGCATTCAACTATCGGATTTGTCCTATTGACGATATCGGTGATGTCGGTATGAGCGCGAAATGGGGAGGCGTGCCAGATAGTCGGGGAGACGGCTCCGCAGCGGCGCCCCACGCGGCGTCGACAGGTTGTTGAAGACCGCCGGTCAGCGCCGGGGATGACGCACCTGAAATGTCAGAATCGGCTGCGGCAATTTGCTCCCACGCCGGGGCGCGCCAAAGCGTCGGAGGAAAAATAGGGTGGGATGAGATGTATCGGGCGCGCCACATTCGGTCCGCGGAGGTGAGCCGAAGCCGTCGTTCACCGCATGCAACGAACTGGCTTCGGGCAGCAGGGGCGTCGATTCGTGCGGAGTGCGACGCGAGCGTTCCGGATCGAATCGGCCGCGATGGCGACGGTCAACCCGCGCTGCGCGGACGCACGGCACCTCGCACGAAGGGGGCCCCCCGCATGACCTGCGGCCGCGCCCTCGACCTTACTTCTTGAGAAACCGCAGCGCGAACCGCGCCATCCGCGGCACGAACATCGGGCGCAGCAGGCGCTTGTCGTAACCGGCCATCCGCCGGTCGTTCTCGACCAGACACAGCTCGATCAGCTCGCGCGGGTTCAGCGCATCGCCGATGTCGGCGGTGCTCGTTGCCGGGAAGTTTGCATCGTGCGCGACGCCGTCGGCGTCGATGCCGCGTGCGATGCCGATGCGTTCCCATATCAGGAACGCCCAGACGGCCGCGACGCGGGCGAAGAACCGCGGCCGGCGCCACCACGGCAAATTGCGCCAGTACCATGCGAACCAGTTCACGAAAAACAGGATGTGCCGCCCTTCCTCCTGGATCACCGGCTCGAAGGTTTCGACGAGCTCGGGCGGGAAATAACCGGAGCGCTGCGCGGAGCGGAACAGGCCGAACGCGAAGAAGCTGTCGATGCATTCGCTGAAGCCGGTGACCATCCACGACCACTCGGGGTCCTTCGGCGCCGGGTAGGCCGGCTCGGGCTCGAGCCGGATGCCGTAGGCCTCGACGAGCTTCGACAATACGACCTTGTGACGCGCTTCCTCGCCGCCGTCCATCTCGAGCGCGCGGCGCAGCAGCGGATCGCCGACCGTCGCTGCGTAGGTCGCCACGCGAATCGACGCGCGGCCTTCGGTTTGCACCGCGATGTCCCAGATCGGCAGCGACGTGAGCCGCCTGAGCTCGTCGGGCTTGAGCGCCGGCCAGTCGATCACGGCCGGCTTGTACGGGTTGTGTGTGTCGAGCAGCATGCGACAGAACATCTGCTTGTGCGCATCGGAACCGATCCTGACCGGACCATGACTCTCGAAGGTCCAGTTGCGCATCGCGTGATCTGCGGCTGCGTGCTCTTCCTGCAGCGTGTCAGTCATGGCTGTTGTTATGCGATTACGGGTCGAAAGATTCTTGCATAGCTTCCGTAAACGCGTATTTTCGTGCGGCCATGCGCACGCCGGCCAGGCGTGCGTCACGCGTGCGTGTCGACCCAGAGGCGGCCCCAGCGAGACGCATAGGCGAGCGCGTGTTCTTCTTCGAAGAAGAAATCGATCGCGTCGAACGAAACGGAGCGCGGCGACGGCCCGCCGCCCGCTCGCTCGATCGTCAGGTTGGCGGCGAACAGCCCGTTCGGCAACCGGGCGGCGGCGGGGGCGACTTCATAGCCCTTGTAGCGGATCGTACGGTTCATGGCGTGCGCGGAGAAAGTTCGGACTTTCAGCGTACGAAAACCCGCCGGCCGCGTGAACCAATCTTTCGGCCAATGCAAATCACGCGGCGGGCCGAATCGATATCGAGAGGGCATGCCGGGAAAGGGGATTCGACGCGAAGCGTCGGTGTGGTTTGTGCGTGGCGCGGTGCCGGCGCGCGCAGCACATCGCCGCGCGTCCGAAGACGCGCCGCCCGCGTCCGGCGGACCTTGTCGGTCGGGCGCGGGCGGCGGAGTGAGGGGGATTACTGGTTGGCGACCTTCAGCACGGGTGCGAGCGCGTCGACCGATGCCGCGTGTGTGGTCGCGCGATGCGACGCGAATGCGAGCGCGAACTCGGCGGCTTGCGCGCCGACCGTCTCGAGCTGCGCGACGACCTTCGGATCCGAGCAGCTGTCGGCGCTTTCGAAACGCGTTTCGAGCGTGTTCACGGTCGCGCCGAACGGCGTCGGCCAGCCGCGCAGCGCATGGACGATCGAACGCAGCGACGTCAGCACGGTGCCGGCTGCCTGCCAGCCGTACGCGGTGACGATCAGGCCGACCGCGCGGCCGTCGAGATAGGGGCGATCGTCCGCGCGCAGTTCCTCGAGCGTGTCGAGTGCGTTCTTCACGAGGCCGGAGACGCCGCCATGATAGCCGGGCGTCGCGATGATGATCGCGTCGGCTTGGCGCACGGCGTCGATCAGTTCGCGCTGCGCGTCGGTCAGCGTTTTGTGTTCGGGTGCGTAGTGCGGCAGCGTATGCAGGAACGGGCCGTCGAACAGGCGCGTGCGCGCGCCGGCGGCCTGCGCGCCGCGCAGCGCGAACGACAGCGCGCGTTCGGTCGACGACGCTGCTCGGGTGGTACCGCCGATGCCGACGACGAACGGGCGGCGGTGTTGATCGAATGCAGTCAAGGGGCGCTCCTCGGGGATGGCTTGCCCGGCTAAGCACAGGCTTAAAACCAGATGGTAACGACCCCATCGCCACTCTGAAAACGACTTTTCGTTCTATCGATATGTCGCGCGGCGGGGGCAATCGTGTGCGCGGCCGCGCAGATCGATAGCAGAAATGCTTGGTTGGGACGGTGCGCCGCGGTCGATAAGATGGGCCCGTCTCCTCCATGATGTCTCTACTGACATGGGTTGGCCCCGCCGCGCGGATGCAGGCGGGGCTTTTTTTCGTCCCGGTCAGGAAAAGGGTCGCGATGCCGGCGGCCGTTGCCGGTTACTCGAATACCGGCCGGAAGAAGCTGCGTTCGTAGCTGACGATGCAGCGCGTTTCCTCCGCGTAGCGGAACGCGGCCTGGCATGCCGGATCGTCCTTCGAGCGTTCGCGGTAGCGCTCGTACTCGGCGAGGCTCGGGAACGAGAACATCGCGAGCGCGATGTCGCTCGCGCCTTCGGACGGCAGGAAGTAGCCGTGATGCGTGCCGCCGAACTTTTCGACGAGCGGAATCCACATCTTGCCGTAGGTTTCGAACTGGTCGAGCTTGTACGGATCGATGACGTAGCGGAGGAAGCAGGTGACCATGTGCGCTCGCGGTGCGGTGACGGAACAGCGAGTCTGGATCGCGTCGCCGCAGGTGTCAACGGAGCGCGTGCGGGGCGTCGACGCCGTCGCGGGATTTGTTGCTTGCGCGCACAACGATCGGCGCATTCTCATGCGTTCGCAACGACGCCGGCAGAGCGGTGGCACGTATCTTCGTTGCCGTTTTTCCTGCAAGTATTTCCCCGAACTTTTACGACATTTTTTCTTGCGACGGCGGTCGGCGCGCTCATAGACTTCGGGCATCCCAACCACGGAGCACTGCGATGTCGATACCCTGGAACGCGATTGCCGAACGTCTCCCTGCCGCGCCGCCTTCCGTGTGCGCCGACCGGGTGGTCGTACGGCGTTTCGATCCGGCCGTCGACAGCTATGCGCAACTCACGCCGATGCTGCATCGCGCGTTCGCGCGGCTCGGCGCGATGGGGCTCAACTGCACGTGCGTCGATCAGGACGAAGACGTCACGCGCCGCCGCGCGGAAGCGGGCGAGTGCTACGTCGCCGTGTGCGGCGGGCGCGTCATCGGCACGGCCACGCTGTATGGGACCGATCCGTCTTCGGCTTGCTCGCTGTACCGACGGGAAGGCGTCGCGAGCGTGCGCCAGGTGGCCGTGGATCCCGATTGCCAGAGTCGCGGGATCGGCGCATTGCTGCTGTCGTTCGCCGAGCAGTGGGCCGCGTTGCGCGGCTATACGTTGCTCGCGCTGGATACGCCGCATCCCGCGTCGCATCTGCTGGCGTTCTACGGCGCGCAAGGTTTCGAGGTCGTCGACGTGATGCGCTTCGCCGGCAAGCGCTACGACAGCGCGATCCTCTGCAAGCGGCCCGTCGTGCACGTCGTGCGCCGCGTGCCGCCGGCGTCGCGGCTGGCCGCGCGCGTGGCGGCCGCGCGGCGTCTGGCGCATGCGTTGCCGGCGCGCGTTGTGACAGCGGCGCGGCGCGACCTGCGCGTGCGCCGTGGCGCGGGATGGGCGGCGCGACGCGCGGCCGGCGCCGCGAGCTGCCGTTCGTCGCCTTGGCGGCCGCGCCAGCATGGACGCTACACGTTCGGCTGAGCGCCGCGCACGGGCTCTTTTCCCCGGTTTTGCCGCGCAAACGTCGCGTGAGCGGAGTGTGGCGCTTCCGCTCGTGTACGGCCCATGAGACCCCCCCCGCCGCGTCGCGGCGAAACCGATGTTTACGCGCTGTTTATGCTTTGCCGCGATCTTCACGCGAACCTTCATAAGATGGTTCAAGTGGAAACGGATGCTGCGCGATCGTGCGCGCGATGGTGTCGGCCAGCGAAGAGCGAAGCCGAACGCCGTCACGACGGTTCGTCGCAGTGATGCGTTGCGGCCGTCGAAAGAAACAGGTGTGCCGGATAAACGCTGCATAAAGACACGCGGCGGGCGCGTCGCGTCACTCGTCGCGGTTGCGCGACTCGCCGCCTTTCGCGAGACGCCAGGCAATCGTGCCGAGCACGCCGACCGCGACGACCAGCGCGCCCCACAGCACGTAGCGGCGCTTCGCGTCCGTATCGGCAGCCGCCGCCGGCGCGACCGCCGATATCGGCAGCGCCGTGCCGACGCGCGCGGGCCGGACTTCGGGCGCCATGCCGACCAGCAGCGCATCGCGGCTGACGGCCGACGACACGAGCGCCGCATCGCCGACGCCGAGCGTAAACGGTGGCGTGCCGCGCGCGACGAAGGTCAGCGCGGCCGGATGCCAGCCGATCGCGATGGCCGGCTGGCCGGCGCCGAATCCGCCGTTGCGCATGTCGACGACGATCCGCCACGCGCGATCCGTGTTCGCCGCGAACTCGAGCGGCGGATTGCGCTGCTCGCCGGCCTTGCCCTGCAGCCGGAACAGCACGCCGCCCGCGACGTCGCGCCACGGCGCCTGCGCGTCGGCGCGGCTTTGCAGCGTCGCGCGTGCGACGGTGTTCGGCTGCGGCAGGTCGATGCGCACGCGGTCGACCGGATACGCGCCGTCGGTGTCGAACAGATACTCGCCGGGTGCGCTGCCGGATCGTACGTGCGCGGCGTCGCGCCATTGGCGCGGCACGGACGCGGTGTCCGTCCCGCGCGCGTCGCGCGGATGCGTTTCGACGTCGATCGACGCGATCGCGGGCGCGCCGTCGAGCCAGTCCAGCCGCAGGTAGCGCGGCGCCGCACCTTCGAGTGCGATGCGTTCCTGCACCAGCATGTCGTCGCCGCGGCCGACCTTCAGCAACTGCGTGCTGCCGAGCGAGCGCCAGTTGCGCAGATCGTCGCTGGCATCGACGGCGACACGCCCCTGGTAGCTGTCGTCGCCCACGTGCACGAGCAGCGCGTCGATGTCGCCGTTCGCACGCGACAGGTCGACGAGATCCGCGCCGCGCTTTGCCGGTGCCGGCGTGGCGACGGCCGCGCGCAGCGAGCCGTCCGGGCCGACCGTCACGCCGAGCGGCGCGTTGCCGTTATCGGCGCGCACCGGCGGCAGCGGGAACCAGTGCACCGGCGTGCGCGACGGCGGCACGGCGGGCGCGGCCGCCGCGGGTGCGTCGAGCGAATACGGAACCGGCTCGCCCGCGCCGTTGAAGATGCGCACGTCGCCGAGATCGTCGCGCCGGCTGGCCGCATACACGGGCTGCGGCACGGTGAGCTGGTAATACGCGGCGCTGCCGTCGAGGTCGAGCGAGAAGCGCTGCGCGACGCGCCCGCCGCCCGGCGTGCCGTCGGCGGCCGCGAACGACGCGAGCAGGCTCAGTCCGAGCAGGGCCGCGAGTCGTTTCATTGCGGGTCGTCCCGTTGGGCCGCGGCCTTCGGCGGCAGCGGCGAGAAATAGCCGATCAACAGCAGCAGCACGCCGATGCCGATGAACGACACGATGCGCTCGATGCCGGTCACGTGCGACAGGTCGAACAGGAACAGCTTGACGACCGTGAGCGCGAGCAGCGCGGCGCCGACGAACCACAGCGGGCGCAGCCCGCGGCGCGTGGCCCAGATCGTTGTCGCGAGCGCGCAGACCGTCCAGTACACGGACACCGACGCCTGCACGAGCGTCGATTCGGCCATCGCACCGAACTCGTACGGCACGCCGGCCCAGTGATGCAGCGTGCGCAGCATCAGCGCGTTGAACCACAGGAATACGGTTGCGATCGCAACATAGTCGACCACGCGCGGATGCCACGCGATGCCGAGCGTCTTCAGGCGGCGCTGCCACGCGGCGAACGCGACGAAGACCAGGAACTGCGCGGTGTCGAGCGGATTGAGCAGCGGCAGCCAGAAGAGCGGCGATGCGTCGCCGTCGCTTGTCGCGCTGGCAATGCTCCATAGCCACAGCAGCGCGGCGAGCGGCGCCGCGCCCCATACCTGGTAAGCGCGCGGGAACGCCGCGACGGGCCAGCGCAGGCGCGAGCCGGGGCCCGATACGAGCAGGAGCAGCGCACCGAAACCGTAGGCCCAGGCGCTCCAGCTCCACGCGCCTTCCGGCACGAATGCGCGCAGGCGCCAGAAGCCTTCGAGCGACAGCAGCCCGCACAGGGTCCAGAACATCAGCGTATGCAGCGGCGCGATCACGCCTGCGGCGGTGGCTTGGCCGATGCCGGGTGCCGCACCCTGCGCGGCATCGGCGCTTGCCGGTCCGCGCGACTGGCGCCACAGCAGCGCAAGACCCGCGCCGACGGCGACGGGCCACGCGAACGCGCCGAGGCCCGACAGCGGCGCTTCGTACGCATCGAACGCGCGCAACGCGAGCAGCGCCAGCACCGGCGTCAGCGCGAGCGCGGGCCATTCGGCGAGCGGCCATGCCAGCCGGCGGCGCGCGACGTGCGCGAGCCACGCGGTGCCGGCCGCGAACAGCGCGGTTGCGTCGACGACGAAGCGGTCGGCATGCAGGTCGACGTGACGGCTCGCATAGACGAGGATCTCGTGCAGCCCGCCGCTCACCCACCACAGCAGCCCCCACGCCGCGGCCGCGGCGCCGATCTCGGGCATCCACGCGTGCCACGCGCGCGCTTCGCCGCGCCCGTGCAGCCACCAGCCGGTGAACAGGCCGGCGAGCGCGATCAGCAGCATCGCGATATACGGGCCGTTGAGCACCGGCAGCGCGGTTGCGTCGGCCGGCCCGAGCAGGCTCGTGAAGAATGCGCCGGCCGCGGCGACCTGCATCAGCAGGCCGAAGCCGAACGGCAGCAGGCGCTTCTGGCGCACCGCGAGCCACACGACGGCCGCGCCCTCGATCGCCCAGGCGGCGCTCGTCGTCGGGCCCGAGAACGCGAGCGGCACGGCCAGCGTCGCGAAGATCACCGCGAGCGCGAGCATTGCCTCGAACAGTAGCGCGAGGCGGTCGCGGCGTCGCGCGAGCCATGCGGCGACCGCGACGTAGAACGCCGACAGCGCGACGGCGCTCCACGCGAGCCCGAACGGCATGCCCTTCACGAGCGACGCCTGCAGCGCGGTCGCGACGATCGGCGTGCCGAACACGAGCGTGCCGTCCACGTAGTGCCGCAGCGCGAGTTCGCGTTTCACCGCATACAGCAGCGCGATGCCGACATACATCAGGAAGAACAGGATCAGGAACGGCTCGGTGCTCGCGAACAGCGCGGGGCGGTAGGCCGTCACGCCCCACGCCGAACCGATCGTGAACGTGAACACGAAGCCGAGCAGGTTCAGCGGGCGCCATGCCTTGAACCACGCGATCGCGAAGATGCCCGCGTTCAGCAGCGCGTAGTAGCTGAACAGCGCGACATGGTTGCCCTGGCCGGTCGACAGCAGCACCGGCGCGAGAAAGCCGCCCGCGCTGCCCATGAACGCGAGCGGCAGCGCGTTCTGCCTGACCGCGAGGAACGCGCTCAGCGCGCAGACCGCAACCATCAGCGGAAACGCGGCGCCGACGGGCAGCAGCGCATAAAGCTTGGTCGCGGCGAAGATCGTCAGGTACAGGAAGCCGATGCCGCCGCCTTGCAGCACGAGGCCGTACGCGGCGCGGCGCCCGCGCACGCGCCAGCCGATCGCGAGCAGCGCGGCCGCGGCGAGCGCGGTGCCCGCGAGGCGGAATTCGATCGGCAGCATGTTGTTGTCGGCCGCGTACTTGAGCAGGAACGCGACGCCGAAGAACAGCACGACGATCCCGACGCGCACGACCGTATTGCCGCCGAGCAGCCAGTCGCGCGCGGCGCTGAATGCACGTTCGGCGATGCCGGGTTCGCGCGGTGCGGGCGGGGTGGGGCGGACGGGTGTTGCGGGTGCGTTCGCCGTTGCGTGGGCGGCGGCGGGAACGGGGGCGGGCGCTGCGGTTGCCGGTGCCGCGGCCGGCGTCGGCACCGATGTCGATGCCGGTGCGCCCGCGCGCGCGGCGGCTGCGATTGCGGGTTGCACAGGCGGTGGCGTTGCCGAAGCAGCGGGTGAGGGCGGAACGGACGAGGCACCGGCCGCGCCGGACAAAGGCGTTTGTGCGGCACTGCCGGCGGCGGCCGCATCGGCCTTCGCGCCGGCGAGCTGGCCACGCAGCGAATCGAGTTCGCGCGTGAGCGTTTCGACGGTCGCTTCGAGGCGCGCGACACGATCGACGAGCGGCGCGGGCGTGGGTGGCGGCGTCGCGGGCATCGCGAACGCGTCGGGCGCGGCGGCGCCGTTCCTGGGTTTGCGTTGCCGCAGCGCGTGACCGATGCAGAATCCGACGACGGCGCCGAGCAGCGAGCCGTTCGCGGCCGAGAAATCCCCGATCAATGCGGCGATGCCGCCTATGATGAAGCCGATTACGGCGAATGCCCAGTTCAACGCCTTACTCCCTCTCTCGTATCGTTATCGTCCTTCGCTCGCGGTTCGCACCGGATCGAGGCGGGTTCAGCACGGCCGGCAGGCGAACCGGCATGCGCGTGCCGTTGGCGGATCGCCGTGCGCAAGGCGCGCGGCAACAGCGCGATCGGCGTGTTTGCCGGCAATGTATCACAGCGGGCATGCGGGATTTTCTGGGTTGCGGACAGGCCCCGATGCGTGCCTGATCTCCGTTAATGACGATCGCGCGGCACGGTTTTTTCTGTACGGTCATGCTTTTTGCTGGGGGCGACAGGCACGGCGAGACGACCGCCGCGATGCATTGATCTGACGACAGTCGCGACGCCGGCTGATCGGACGTGAAATTGTCGCAAAACGACGCGCGCCCGATGCGGATTGGCGCGAAAAAACATGCGATGCGCGCCGCGCTGCTGCGCACAAGTCCCGCGTGCGATGCCCGTCGTTGTTGGGTGTGCGCGTATTGCGCTGCCGCAATCGGGGGGCGCCGCGTGCAGCGGCCCGCCTGGCGGGGCTGGAGGCCGTGTCGTATTTGCGCAAGCGTTTGTCGTAATTCGTCGGCAGGCCGGGGTTTTTTCTAGCAACTATGTAGGCACGCTATGACTCGCGTGAGTCCCCGCTACACGAGGAGAAGGTTTCGATGGATGCCCCCAAGGTCGTAGTCGAAGGTCTGTGCAAGGTGTTTGGAAACAACCCGAAGCAGGCGCTCGACATGCTCGCCGCCGGCGCGACGAAGGACGAAGTGCTCAAGCGCACCGGTCAGGTCGTCGGCGTACACAACGTCTCCTTCGATGTGCAGGAAGGCGAAATTTTCGTGCTGATGGGCCTGTCCGGCTCCGGCAAATCCACGCTGATCCGCCTCGTGAACCGACTGGTCGATCCGAGCGCCGGCAAGGTGCTGATCGACGGGCTCGACGTCGCGTCGGCACGCCGCTCGGCGCTCACCGCACTGCGCCGCAAGGACATGAGCATGGTGTTCCAGTCGTTCGCGCTGATGCCGCAACGCACCGTGGTGTCGAACGCCGCGTTCGGCCTCGAGGTCGCGGGCGTCGGCAAGAAGGAACGCGAGCGCCGTGCGATGGAAGTGCTCGAGCAGGTCGGCCTCGCGCCGTTCTCGCACAAGCTGCCGTCCGAGCTGTCGGGCGGGATGCAGCAGCGTGTCGGCCTCGCACGCGCGCTGGCCGTGAACCCGTCGCTGATGATCATGGACGAGGCGTTCTCCGCGCTCGATCCGCTCAAGCGCAGGGAAATGCAGGACGTGCTGCTGCAGCTCCAGAAGGAGCAGCGCCGCACGATCATGTTCGTGTCGCACGATCTCGAGGAAGCGCTGCGCATCGGCAGCCGCATCGCGATCATGGAAGGCGGCAGGCTCGTGCAGGTCGGCACGCCGCAGGACATCATCGCGAACCCGGCCGACGACTACGTGCGCGCGTTCTTCGACGGCATCGACACGAGCCGCTACCTGACCGCCGGCGACCTGATGCAGACGGGTGTCGTGCCGACCATGTCGAAGTGCGATGCCGCGAACGTCGCGGCGGCGCTGAACGGCCACGACGAATACGCGTTCGTGCTCGACGCCCAACGCAAGATCCGCGGCTTCGTCACGCGCGACGCGATCGGCGATGCGTCGCCGTCCGTCCGTCCGATCGAAAGCATTCGCCGCGACGCGACGCTCGATCACGTTGTCGCCCGCGTGGTGGCGAGCCCGAACGCACTGCCCGTCGTCGACGACGACGGCTGCTACTGCGGCTCGGTCGACCGCGCACTCATCCTGAAAGCCATCACGCGTTCGCGAGGTTCCCATGTCTGAAATGATTCCGCTCGGTACCTGGGTCGACCAGTCCGTTCACTACCTGCTCGACCATGACGCCAAGACATTCGACGCGATCGGCCAGGCGATCGAGGGCCTCGCGGCGCTCGTCGAACACGGCCTGCAAGCGATCCCGATGTGGCTGATGATGGCGATCTTCATCGGCGTCGGGCTATGGCGGGTGGGCTGGCGTTTCGCGCTGTTCACGACCGCGTCGCTGCTGCTGATCTTCGCGACGGGCTTCTGGGACCAGACGATCATCACGCTCGGCCTCACGCTGTCGTCGACGATCATCAGCCTCGTGCTCGGCATCCCGCTCGGCATCTGGGCCGCGAAGAGCAAGTGGGTCGCCGCGATCGTGCGTCCGATTCTCGACCTGATGCAGACGATGCCCGCATTCGTCTACCTGATTCCGGCCGCGATGCTGTTCGGTCTCGGCCGCGTGCCGGGGATCCTGTCGACGGTGATCTTCGCGATGCCGCCTGCCGTGCGCCTGACGAGCCTCGGCATCCGCCACGTGAACCGCGAGATCGTCGAAGCCGGCCAGGCATTCGGCTGCACGCCGTGGCAACTGCTGTACAAGGTGCAGTTCCCGAATGCGCTGCCGTCGATCATGCAGGGCGTGAACCAGACGATCATGATGGCGCTGTCGATGGTGATCATCGCGTCGATGGTCGGCGCGGGCGGTCTCGGCAACGACGTGCTCGCGAGTATCCAGCGCCTCGACATCGGCCTCGGTTTCGAAAGCGGTCTGTCGGTCGTGCTGCTCGCGATCATTCTCGACCGCATCACCGAAAGCTTCGGCCGTGCACCCGGCGCCGTGAAATCGCCGCTGTTCTCGGGCCTCAAGCAGCTTTTTCGCGCGAAGGTCGCACCCGCGCAAGCCTGACTGACCGGCGGCCGACCCGTCTTCCGGCCGCCTTCCCTGATTCGATAACCGCTTCCGCGGCGTTTGCCGCGGGGCTGGCCGCTTGTAACCTGTTCGCCAGGAGTCCGATGTGACGTCCGCCGCCGCTGTCGCGCCCGCCGCCTGCGTTTCACCGGTTTCGTCCCTCGCCCATTTCGGCTTCCTGACGCTGCCGAACTTCTCGATGATCGCGTTTTCGAGCGCGGTCGAAGTACTTCGGATGGCGAACTACGTCGGGCGCGCCGATCATTACAAGTGGTCGATCTACTCGCTCGACGGTTTCCCCGCGCATGCCAGCAACGGCATTGCGGTACGGCCCACGCAGGCGCTCGACTACACGAACCTGCCCGACGTGATGATCGTGTGCGGCGGCATCCGCATCCGCGACGTGGTCGACGAGGGCGCGCGCGATACGCTCGCGGCGCTCGCCGAACGCGGGCTGCCGCTCGGCGGCATCTGCACGGGCGCGTATGCGCTGATGTCGAGCGGGCTGCTCGACGGCTATCGCTGCACCGTGCACTGGGAGAACCTGTCCGCGCTGCATTCCGAGTTTCCGCAGGTCGGCTTCGCCGACGAGCTGTTCGTCGTCGACCGCGACCGGCTGACCTGCACGGGCGGCACCGCGCCGCTCGACCTGATGCTGAACCTCGTCGGCATGCGGTTCGGCCAGCAGCTTGCCGCGCAGGTGTCGGAGCAGTTCATCCTGGAGCGCATCCGCAGCTCGACCGACACGCAGCCGATTCCCGTCGATGCGCGCGTCGGCTTCTCGCGTGCGGAGCTGATCGAGGTCGTGCGGTTGATGGAGGCGAACATCGAGGAGCCGCTGTCGCTCGAGGAGCTCGCGCGGCTCGTGCGATTGTCGCAGCGGCACCTGCAGCGCATGTTCAAGGTGTACCTGAACGTGTCGCCGACCCACTATTACCTGACGCTGCGCCTGAAACGCGCACGCGACCTGCTGCGCACGACCGACGCGTCGATCGCGCGCGTGACGACGGTCTGCGGTTTTCATTCGCCGTGTCATTTCAGCAAGGCGTACCGCGCGCAGTTCGGCCATGCGCCGAGCTACGAGCGCAGGTTGCCGGGGCGCTGACGGTTTGTACGATCCGCGACGCCGCCGGGATCGCGGTGCGCGGCTTCAATAAACGATCCCGCATTCATGCAAACGACATCACTTTGAGGAGAAGAAAGATGAAGCGCCTATTGATCGCAGCGGTGTGCGGGATCGGGATAACCGCGCCGATGTCGGCCGTTTATGCAGCCGATCCGCCCGTGTGCAAGAACGTGCGCTTCGCGGACGTCGGCTGGTCCGACATCGCGGCGACCACGGGCCTCGCATCGACGATGCTGCAGGGGCTCGGCTACAGCCCGACGAAGACGATCGCATCGGTGCCGATCACGTTTGCCGGGATCAAGAGCAAGCAGATCGACGTGTTCCTCGGCTACTGGTCGCCGACGATGGACCCGATCATCCAGCCGTTCACGAAGGCCGGCACGATCAAGGTGCTCTCGACGCCGAACCTGACCGGCGCGAAATACACGCTCGCGGTGCCCGACTATGTGTACCAGGGCGGCCTGAAGTCGTTCGCGGACATCCAGAAGTACGCGGACAAGCTGAACGGCAAGATCTACGGGATCGAGCCGGGCAATGACGGCAACCTGCTGATCAAGAAGATGATCGACGGCAACCAGTTCGGCCTCGGCAAGTTCAAGATGGTCGAGTCGAGCGAGGCGGGGATGCTGGTCGAGGTGAACCGCGCGATTCGCGACAAGCAGTGGATCGTGTTCCTCGGCTGGGAACCGCATCCGATGAACGTGCAGATGAAGATCGACTACCTGAGCGGCGGCGACGACGTATTCGGCCCGAACTACGGCGAGGCGAAGGTGCTGACGGCAACGCCGCCCGACTACGCGCAGCGCTGCCCGAACGTCGCGAAGTTCGTGTCGAACCTGCAGTTCTCGACGACGATCGAGAACCACGTGATGGTGCCGATCATGAACAAGGTCGAACCGAACAAGGCGGCGGCCGAGTGGCTGAAGGCGAACCCGCAGGCGCTCGACAAGTGGCTCGCGGGCGTGACGACGCTCGACGGGAAGCCGGGGCTGCCGGCGGTGAAGGCTTATCTCGGCGTGCATTGAGCGGAGTTTTCAGGCCTTTGCCACTTTTGTTTGAGGTTTGACGGTGGTCGTACGCCCCCGAACGACAGGGTAGATACCCGGTGTTCGGGGGCGATCTTCAGGCTTGTCCGGCGAGTGTCAGCGCATTTCCCGCAGTTGGCCGAATACTGGATTATCGTCATAGCTGACTGCCTGAGATCGACTCGAGCGGTGTCCCGGGCGATCGATAAAAAATTGAGATAAAGAAATATAATAAAAATTAGTTATACGAATTTCGAATTCGTATGATTGAAAGTCCCTTTCGGATCGCGCATTTTGGTGTGTGTCATTCGCACCAATCTCACGAAGGGGAGTCAGGATGCCGCACCAGAAAAAATCACCCAACCATTTGTTTGCCACCAGCGGCTGGTTTACCGAGCGGGGCGGGTGGAACGCCCGGACCAGCAGCGGGCCGACGATTGTCGGGCCAGCGGTCGCTTGCGCGAGCAACGTCGTTGCTTACGAGGATGGCGGTGAGGCTGCTATTGCGGACGCAGCCTGGATCGTCGGTGACTTTAACCTGGCCGATTACGGCGATTTCAAACGGCTCGTGTCTGTCGGCAGCGAACTCGATAACGGTGATGTCATCACCGGCATCCCGGAGCGAGAAAGGCTGGCGTCGGGTAGCTGGCTCAGGGTGGTGAAGCAACCGGGCGCTGTGCGTCGAGGCGAGGTCGCATGATCCGCTACTTTCTCGCACAAGGGGATCGCGGTGGCAGCGCGACGATCATCGAAGGGCTGCCGAATGTCACTTGTTCCAATCCGCCGCCGCGAGTGCATATCGCGACGCTCTATATGAAGACCTATTGCGCCGCTTGCGAGCAGGAAGGGTATGTCGCGCCGGAAGGTCCACGTTTGCCTGGCTCAGCGCCCAATGGTCAGCCGTGGGCGCTGAGCGGCGATATCAATGTTTGCGGGTGCAATCCATCGCCGGTCTTTTATGCCGAGCGGGGGATGCGCATGATCGTCAGCGATCAGCCGGCTGGAGCCCCGGTGGGGCTGGGCCGAAATCATGCTCATTCGACTTCGGCAACCAACGACGAACATGACGAACAGTATGTTTTGTGCGATGAGAAAAGTGGTCGGCCGCTTGCGCGTGTCCGATACCGCATACACACAACATCAGGTCGAATCTTCAGTGGTGTCACGGATTTCGAAGGGAACACTCAGCGTGTAACGACACGTCGCGCCGAAAAACTCAGGCTTGAGGTGGTGGAGAACAATAACGATGCCTTGTAACGAATATGTTTGCGTCCACGATTCGGCAGTGACGAACACTACGCAGGGTTCGAAGCTGAAAGTTCTACTGACGCTCAACGGACCACCCATCTGCCCGACCATGAGCGACGCAGAGTTTAGAAATCTGGTGATGCAACTTCGCGATGAAGGAGCGGACCTTGTGGAGGAGCGACTCAAAAGACTGGCAGAGTGGTCGCAGAACGAACGTACGCGAGTCTGGACGTGGTTCGGCGCGAATGACGACGGGATTCGTCTCAGCCTTATCACCGGACTGACTGCTACTCTAGCAGTCATGCGATCACTAGGCCCTGCGAATTTTATGAGGGCTCATCCTGATCTGGATCGATCTCTTGGATGCTTGCCTACCAACAAGAGTGTCGGGACTGTCGCGCACGTCTGTGGTCCCGACACGGCAACGCATACGATAAGCATCCACGAGGAATTCTGTACGATTCGTGATCGAAGTCGGGCGGCCACCTCGAAGTTGTCGACGATCATCCACGAGTGCACTCATTTCAAGGATACGTTTGGAGCGGGCGATCCAAAATATGGCATCACGCGATTTCTCCCGAAGTGGGGGCAAGATAACCCGAAGATGGCAATTAAAAATGCGGACAGTATTGCGGCATATGTTGTATGGCTTGATTAAAGGTGTGATTTTTCTGTGGGTGTCCACAAATTCGTATGCTTGTGATGGATCCGAGAATTTGCCGGGGCAGAATTATGACCTTATGTTTGAGAATAATTCTGTATCGGTGAGCGCGGAGCAAGCGGAGAAGCTGAGAGGCTGGGTATCGGATATGTTGTCAAGATTTCCGCTTCGTGAAGGCGTAGCCGTGAGCGGCGTAGCGGAGTCCACGGAAACCGATCCTGAAGAATTGTCTGCCAGGCGTGCCGAGGCCACTCATCGTCTGTTACGGCATTTCGGGTTAGAACAGGAGCGCTATGCTATTCATAGTTATGTCTATAAGCGTATGAGTATTCAAGACAGTGAAAATGCGAAGCGGGCTGAGATAACGTTGCTTCCTGGCTGCCCCGGAAATTGTTGTGCCGATATGTAAGGCGCCTCGTGAAGTGAGGCGACGTCAGGGCATATTCCCGCCGCCGTCTTGCAATGATAGACGTCCGATTCACGACCCCTTCGTCGCCGCCGGCACGTCGAACACGCGATCGAACGCCCACTGGAACATGAACGCGTAGCAGAAGAAGAACGCGAACAGCCCGATATCGACGACGAACGCGTCGAACCACGAGATGTCGAGCCACCACGACACGACGGGCACGAGCATGAAGATCAGCCCGCCTTCGAATCCGGTGGCGTGCAGGATCCGCCGTCCGAGCGTGCGCGTCGGCTGCCGGCGCGACGCTTCCCAGCGCTCGAACAGCGCGTTGAAGATCATGTTCCACAGCAGCGCGATCGCCGACATCGTCGCCGACAGCGCGCCCGAATAGACGAGATCCTGCTTGAAGATCGCCGCGATCGCGGGCGAGATGCAGGAGATGGCGATCGTTTCGTAGAGCACCGCCTGCGTGATCCTGCGCGGTAGGCCTTGCACGTTGTTTCCCCGGTTCGACGGCAACCGCCGCGGCACCGTGCCGCGACGTCCCGCAAGGCTATTCGCGTTGCGCGCCTGCTTCAATTCACCTAATCTCACCCCGATTGAATCGAATTCAACCCGGCCGCATCCGGCCCGCGAGGCCCCGTGTTCTCGAAAATTCCCCTGACCGCATTGCGTGTATTCGAGTCGTCGGCGCGGCTCGGCACGTTCAAGGCCGCCGCGGACGAGCTGTCCGTGACGCCGGCCGCCGTGTCGCACCAGATCAAGTCGCTCGAAAGCCGGCTCGGCGTGCTGCTGTTCGAGCGCGGCGCGAGCGGCGTGCGGCTCACGGCGGAGGGCGAGCGGCTGTTTCGCGCGAGTCACGATGCATTGCTTGCGCTGAGCCGCGGGCTCGACGCGGTACGGCCCGAAGCGGCCGACGAGCGCACGCTCGTGCTGACCACCACGCCCGCATTTGCCGCGATGTGGCTGATTCCGCGCCTCGGCCGGTTCCGCCGCGTCGATCCACAATTGAACATCAAGGTCGAAACCGGCAACGCGCTCGCCGATCTCGAACGCGACGCGCGGATCGATCTCGCGATTCGCGCGACGTCGCGCACGTTCCCGGCGCTGCACGAGATCGCGCTGATCGACGAGTATTTCGGCGCGTATGCGGCTGCCGGATTCGATGCGCATCGTTCGGACGAGCGTCTCGATTTGATCGAGACCGTATGGGATACGCCGCTGCCGGTGTCGATCGACTGGGCGTCGTGGTGTCGCGCGGCCGGTCGCGACGCGTGGCTCGAACGCGCGGTGTTCCGGCATTACGACGACGAGCAGTACGCGTTGCAGGCCGTGTTGCACGGGCAGGGCGTCGCGTTGTTGAGTTCGGTGCTGGTGGCCGAGCACGTCGAGCGTGGTGCGTTGATGCCGATCGAGCCGTCGGTGCGGCTCGACGGTGCACGCTTCGTCGCGCTGTGTCGCCCCGGGCGGGAACGCGAGCCGCAGGTCAGGCGGTTCCTCGACTGGCTCGAAGCGGAAATCGCGCACACGCGTGCGGCGGTGGCGCGGATGGCGCCGGGCGACCGCCGCGCCGACGAGCCTATCGACGCGCGATCCGGCGAGTGACCGGGAACCCGGACGTGTCGGGCTCCGGTTGCCGCCTTACGCCGTCACCCGAACCTGACGCAATATACCGGCGGCAAATGTGCCGACACCATCTGCCAGTTTTCACCGCCGTCGCCGGACGTCCATAACCCGCCGGTCGTCGACGCCATCGCGAGGCGCGTGCCGGAATCGTCCACCGCGAGCCCGTGCCGGTACACGAGGTCGTACGCGGGCGCGGCCGGCAAGCCGTTCGACAGACTCTCGAAACTGCGGCCGCCGTCGCGCGTGCGCGTGACGACGAACCGGCCGTTCACCGGAATCCGGCAGGCATCCTTCACGGCCGGCACGAACCACGCCGTGTCCGGTTCGTCCGGATGCACGGCGACCGCGAAGCCGAAGCTCGAAGGCTGCGCCTCGATGCGCCGCCAGTGCTCGGCGCCGTCGGTCGAGCGGAAGATCGCGCAGTGATGCTGCGTCCACAGCACGTCCGGGTCGGCCGCGCACTGCACGACGCGGTGCGGATCCTGCACGTTGGGCTCGCCGCGCCGTTCGGGCGGCATGTAGTCGGCTTCCATGCCGTCGGCGGTCACGCGCCAGGTCGCGCCGCCGTCGGCGGTCTGCCAGACGCCGCCGCACGAGATGCCGACCGTCACGTGCCGGCTGTCGCGCGGATCGACCATCACCGAATGGATGCCCGGCGCGTCGTACCCGCCGCCGCCCCACTCTGCGCGTTCAGGGCGATCCCACAGTGGGCGGTTGAGCACCCACGAGTCGCCGTAATCGTCTGAGCGGAACAGCCCGCCGGGTATCGTGCCGGCCCACAGTACGCCCGGCTCGTCGATGCCGCCGGCTTCGAGCGACCAGATCTGCTGAAGCGTCCAGGGCGGCTGCGGCGGGATGGGGGGCTCGTCGTCAGCGTCGCCCGTGCCTGCACGTGCGACGGCGCTGGCGGGCGGTTCGTCGGCAGGCTGCGGCGGATAAACGGGGACTGCGCATTCTTCCCAGTCGGTGGCGCCCGCTCGCCTGCGATGCAGCTTCACGCCGAAATGGCCGAGGTTGAGCGCGGCGTACAGCGTTCCGTCGCGCGGGTCGGCGAGTGCCATGCTGACCGGCTCGCCGACGAAATGCGGTTCGCCGAGCGTCCAGCCGCCGTTCTTGTCGGAATGAAGAACGAACAGGCCCTTGCGGGTGGCGACAAGCAATCGGTCATTCATGTCGAGTGTCTCCTGTCGATCCGTGTCGGCGCTTCAGCGCTTGTCCCGGGTTCCATACATCGTTCGCTGGCGGGTACGACCCTCAGCCGCCCGACAACGCCTGCACGACATATACGCGGCTCGCGTCGCCGAGCGCATCCGACAGATGTTCGCGGTCGCGTATCGGCCGGCCGTCGATAAACACGGCGAGATGCTTTCGCAGCGCGCCCTGGTCGTCGACGATGTAGCCGCGCAGTCGCGGCTGCTCGCTGAACACGGCTTCGAACGCTTCGCCGACCGAACGCGCATCGACGTCGCGCTCGGGCGTTTCGATATGCCGCTGAATCGACGCGGCGAAGAAGAGATGAGCCATGGCGGGTAACCGGAAGGGAGCCGTGCGGGGCGTGGGCGGCATCGTCGGTTCTGTAGTGTAGGCGATCCGTTTCGTGGTTTGCGGCATTGCGGTGCAGCAGACGGCGGTGCGTATCGGTACGTGTCGGCACGTCTGCGCTTACGCGTACTTGTCGCCGACCGTGCTGCGGATCGGATGCGTATCGTAGACGATGATCATGCGCTCGATGCGCGCGTCGTCGTCGAATTCGAACACGTCGACGCACTCGAATTGCACCGCGGAGCCGTCCTTCAGCGCCCAGTCGTAGACGAAATAGCCGGTGGCCCGACGTGCGCCGGTCGCGCTGACGCAGATGTCGATCGGCGTGATGCGGCTCTGTCCGGATGCCGCCGCGACCTTGTCGAAGAAGGGCCGCGGTGCCATCCAGCCGAGAAACGGCGAGAATATCCGCGCATCGGGCGTGAACAGCGCACAGATCGCGGCGACGTCGCCGCGTTCGAGCGTTTTCAGGTAGGTATCGACCTGCCGCGTGTATAGTGCGTTGGACGACGAGACCATGGTATTTCTCCGCTGATTGTCGAGAGCCATCCGCGACCGCGAGTGCGATCGGCTCAACCACGATAGCGATGCAGCGATGACCGAACAAACGAAAAATCCGCAACCCGGGTATGCAGCCCGCGCATATCCGCTGGCGGACCTCACGCGTGCGCTGCCGCCGCTGACCGCGTTCCAGGCCTTTGTCGCCGCCGCCGAACTCGGCAGCTTCAACCGGGCAGCCGAGCATTTGTGCCGGACCCAGGGCGCCGTGAGCCGGCAGGTGCAGCAACTGGAAGCGCACTACCGATGTGCGTTGTTCGTGCGCCGTCCGTCGGGGTTGACGCTGACCACGGAGGGCGGCGCGTTGCTCACGGTAGCCGTCGACGTACTCACGCAGCTCGCGCGGCACGCGCACGCCCATGCGCACGGCAGCTCGACCCTCACGGTGCGGTTGCCTTCCACGTTCGCGATCCGCTGGCTGTTGCCGCGGCTTTCGGCGCTCAATCATGCGTTGCCGCGGACCGAGCTGCGTATTCACACGTCGGCGGACGACATGCCCGATTTCGCCGACGCCGATTT
The DNA here is from genome assembly GCF_058781685.1 of Burkholderia sp. FW306-1C-G01B. NCBI lineage: Bacteria > Pseudomonadati > Pseudomonadota > Betaproteobacteria > Burkholderiales > Burkholderiaceae > Burkholderia > Burkholderia sp. FW306-1C-G01B. Next base: position 559,174 of record NZ_JBYSWZ010000002.1, on the reverse strand, counting down.
CGATGCAATCGTCGTGCGCGGCACCGGAAGCTGGGCGGGAATGGTGGCGATTCCGCTGTTCGACGAGTGCCTCACGCCGATGTGCACGCGCGAGACCGGTGCATCGCTGAAGTCGATCGCCGATCTCGCGCATGTGACGCTGCTGCATCCCGCGCGCAATCGCGACGAATGGCGATGCTGGCTGGATGCCGTCGGCGCGACGCGGATCGACCCGGGCACCGGCCTCGTATTCGATACGCTCGAGCTGACATTGACGGCGGCTGCCCAGGCGCACGGCGTCGCGATCGGCGATCCGCGCATGGCGGCCGATCGGCTGGAAGCCGGAACGCTGGTTGCACCGTTTCCCGATGTGGTGCGCAACGGTCTCGGCTATTACCTCGTCTATCCGGTGCAGCGCGCCGCGCAACCCGCGATTCAAGCGCTCGCAGAGGTTCTGACGCGTCTCGCGCGCGAGGAGTGATTGCGATCGAACGGTTCGCTAAACCGGAATCGACCGCCCCCGCACCCGGATCCCGAGCCGCACGACGCCAATCACCGCATTCGACAGCCACGTGAGCAAGCGCGGCATCCCGCGCCGGCGGATATCGAGCAGCAGCACGATCCGCACTTCATCGCTGTCGTTCCACGCCTCGTGCACGAACGTGTCGTCCCACAGCAGGAAGCGGCCTTCGTCGAGCCGGTATTCGCGGCCATCCACTTTCAGCACGGCGGCCGGCGTGCCGTCCGTGCGCTTCGGCATCGACAGCACGAGATAGCCGCGCAGGATGCCGCGAAACGGCCCGCGATGCGGCGGGATGTGCTTGCCCGGCGCGAGAAACGACAACGATGCGGACAGCACGTCCGGCGACGCCGCGACGATCGACGCGACGGTCGGGCAGCGCGACAGGTTGCGCGGGAACGGCTGGCCGTACGCCTGCATGATGAACATTCGCCAGTCGCGCGCATCGTTGGCCGAGATGTCGTACTGCTCGCGCATGATCTCGTGGAAGCGCGGGATACGCGGCATGTCGCGCGCCACGGCGAGCGCTTCCGCACGAATCGCAGGCCATGCGTGCACGAAACGCTCGGCATCCGGGAACGCGGCCGTATCGAGCACCGCGTCGCCGTCGATATGGCGGTCGTACAGCTTGCGGAGCAGGCCGGCTGCATAGTCGTAAGCGACGGACATGGTCGATCGATGGGCGAGCCGTATCAGGTGTCGTCAGTCTGCACGAAGCGCGACGGGCGCTGCGTTACGTCAGATTACGCCGTCTGACGAAAGAATGACAGTTCGATGACCGGTCGCCGCAAGCGGCGCGAGCCACAACGCGCGGGAATAAACGAACCCCCTCCGTCGTCATACGGGTGTAGCACATCGTCTCGTTGACTTCAGAAGGAGTAAACCATGAACAAGCATTGGCTGGTGGCCGCCACGGTGGTGGCGATGTCTGTCGCGGGTGTCGCGACGCAAGCGTCGGCACAGGCGCTCACGCGCGCGCAGGTCAGGCAGGAACTGATCGACGCCGAAAACAACGGGCTGCGCTTCGTGACCGATACGTCGTATCCGGACGTGGGCCCGCTCTTCCAGCGGCAGGTCGAACAGATGCCGCAGCGTCAGTCCAGCACGGCGGTCGGCAGCGATCCGGCCGTTTCATCGGAAGCCGGCAAACCGGCGGCGATGTCGCCGCGCCAGCGCCCGGCCGCGTGCGTCGGCCCCGCGAGCTTCTGCGCGATCTATTTCGGAAGCTGACAAACCGGCCTGCATCCGCAGTTTCGGCATTCACAACGGTTGATCGATACGGAACATTGAAGGAGTCGATGATGAAGACATATATCGTAGTACTGACAATGATCGGAATGATCGTCGGTCAGTCGGCATTCGCGCAATCGGCTGCACCGTTGACGCGTGCGCAGGTTCGCGACGAGCTGATGCGTCTGGAAGCGGCCGGGTATGACCCGGCGAAGGGAGATGACGGCGAGTATCCGGCGGACATCCAGGCCGCGGAAGCGAAGCTCGCCGAGCAGGATCGGGCCCGGCAGGCGGCCGCCGCCATGCATGCGCCGGCCCCCGGTATGCCTGCTCAAACCAGCAACTAGGTGTCGATATGTACGTGTGTGGTTTCTGGCCGCCGTGTTCGCGGTACGGAAATCCGCGCGCCCGTCGCGCCGCTCGACCTGGCCGAAGGGCGCCGGCTGCCATGCCGCTCATCGCACGCCGCTTCGCGCGGCGTCGCGATCATCTCGCCAACCGATCCCGATGGGTGGGCAGGTTTATCGCACGATGAACAGGAATGCAGATGATATAGAAAACCGGAACAATCCGGTTCATGCCGGCGATGATGCACTGAAACAGGGGGAGGCTATCACCACGGCATCATGCGCTGCACGACCTGATCGCGCAGCACGAAGCGGTGTGCCAGTGCGGCGGCCACGTGCAGGCAAATGCCGGCAAACAGTACCCATGCGAGGATGCCATGCACGTCGCCCATCGCGTGACCGAATCCGGAGCCGACCGCCGACAGCGCCGGCAACGGGACGACACCGACCAGCGTCACGGCCCAGGCGCGCGACGATGCGTTGATCCAGCCGAGCAGCGGCACCGCGATCAGCAGCGCGTAGATCGCGAAATGCGTCACGCCGGACAGCGCGCGCATCGCGGGCGGCAGGTCGCTTGCGGGCGGGCGATGCGTCGCGCGCCACAGCACGCGGCAAGCCATCGCCGCGAGCAACGCGGTACCCACGATCAGGTGCGCGGCGATCAGGCCGATCGGTTGCGTATCGCGATGCACGTCGGGCATCGTCCAGCCGATCGCGTACTGCGCGACGACCAGCGCCACGATCAGCCAGTGAAGAAAGCGTGCAACTGCGTCATAGCGGGCGGGTGTGCGCATGAAAACTCCTGACGAATGGCGGGAATCGTATATATGTCGGCGAATTCTACGGGCGAATCCTTAACGAAACGTTAAGCAACCGGCATCGCGCGCGATCGATCGTCGTGTTCGTCGGCCGGCGCACTGCGCGGCATCGATTCGGCCGCGTTCGCCGACGGCAGCGCGACCACGACGCCAAGGCCTTGGCCGCCGATGCCGGGCTCGAATTGCACGGTGCCGCCGAAGTATTGCGCGATGAACGCGCGCTCGCGCACGATCGATTGCCGCAGCCTCGCCAGCAGTCGGTCGATCGCGTCGACCAGCGTGCGCACTTCCTCCGGCACGGTGGCGATGCCGAGCGGTTCGAGCGATCGCGCATCGCGCGCGCCGATCAGCGTCGACAGCGTCTTCAACGGCGCGAGACTGCGTCCGATCAGGTACCAGAGGAGGAGCGCCAGCACCGGCAGCGCGACGATCAGCGGCAAGACGATGCCGCGTGCGATGCCAGTCGCCAGATCGCTGCGCGTGTTGAGCGTTTCCATCACGCGTATCCATCGCCCCGACGGGTTGTCGCGCAGCGTATGCGTGCGCCATTGCGTGTCGCCGATGACGATCGTCCGAGGGGCGCCGCGCGGTTCGCGCACCTCGAACAGCATGTCGCGCGGCAGGCGATCGCCGTCGTTGTCGGGGCCCGATCTTGATTCGCCGAGCGCCAGTTCGACGCGCGCGTCGGGCGGAAAGCAGGCGAGGCGGGCGAGGTCGGCCGGCGAGAGACCGAATCCGCGCCCCTTCGGTTCGATTTCAAATCGATCCGGGTCGCCCGCACGGGAGGTTCATTCTTCATGGCACCCTCGACGATCGAGCGATGGCGCGCCCACTTGCTGATCGCCGCGCTGACCGGCATGTTCGTTCAGTGTTTCGTGCCGGTTTCGCTGCTTGCATTGCGCGTACCCGAAGCGCTTTTCACGACGATGACATTTCGCGTGTGGATCGTCGTCGCGGTTGCGACCGCGATCCTTTCGGCCCGCAAGCTTGCCGATGCGGCGTTCAGGGCCGCAGTCGCGTGCGGATACGTGCGCGTGACCGGAATCGATCGCCGCACGATAGTTGTGTCATCTGATTGCGCGTACCGTCGCTTGGTCGTCCTTCATATCCGGCTCAACGGGAATCGATACGGCAGCGTGCACGGGTGATCCCGCGTGCGCGGCCGGTTGCGGTCGTACGGGTCACCACTGGGGAGAAGCATGGTTTTGCTGCATGTGCTGCACGCGCTGGCCGGGGCAATGTCGATCGTCTGCGGGCTGGGCGTGTTGCTGGGCATTGCCTACACGGTCACGGCCAGCGTGCTGGTCGGCAGGTTCTTTTCCCGGGCGGCGGCGGTGCCGCGCGATTATCCGGGCGTCACCGTCGCGAAGCCGCTGCACGGCGACGAATGGGATCTCGTACAGCATCTCGAAAGCTACTTCGTGCAGGATTATCCGGGGCCGGTCCAGCACCTGTTCGGCGTGCACGATGCGGGCGACGCGGCGCTCGCGGCCGTCGAGACGCTGCGTGCGCGCTATCCGGACGCGAACATCAAGGTCGTCGCCGATGCGCGGCTGTACGGGCCGAACCGCAAGGTCGCGAATCTCGTCAACATGCTCGAACACGCCGAGCATTCGGTGCTCTGTCTTGCCGACAGCGACGTGCTGGTCGGGCGCGATTATCTGCGTGCGGTCGTCGACGCGCTACAGCAGCCGGAAGTCGGTATCGTGACGAGCGTGTATCGCGGTGTCGCGTCGCCGGGCTTCTGGCCTGGCGTTGCCGTCGCGATGACGAATTACCATTTCCTGCCCGGCGTGATTACCGGGCTCTTCATCGGGCGTGCACGGCCATGCTTTGGACAGACGATTGCGATCACGCGCGCGACGCTCGAACGCATCGGCGGGCTTGCGCGTTTCGCGCATCACCTGGCCGAGGATCACGCGCTCGGCGAAGCGGTGCGGCAGGTAGGCGCGCAGGTCGTCGTCCCGCCGTTCGTCGTCGGGCATGCCTGTGTCGAAGAGACGTTCGCCAAGTTGTATGCGCACGAATTGCGCTGGAGTTGCACGATTCGCGCGGCGGACCGGCTCGGTCATGCCGGGTCGGTGCTGATGCACCCGGTGCCGCTCGCGCTGCTGGCCGTGCTGTTCTCCGGCGGTACGCCGGCCGCCTGCTGGCTGACGGTCGCAGCACTCGCCGCGCGGGCGCTGCTGATGCTGAAAACGAGCCGTGCGACCGGCGCCGGCCTGCGCGGCGCCCTCTGGCTGCCGTTCGTCGATCTGCTGCAGTTCATGGTCTTCGTGGCGAGCTTCTTCTCGTCGCACGTCGTCTGGCGTGGCACGCGCTTTCGCGTCGACCGGGAAGGCTTGCTGTCGCCGGCGGGTGAGTCATGATGACGGAGACGAACACCGCCAAAGCCGACGCGCAACGCGTGTCCGCGCGTCACGACGCACGGCTGCGACATGCGGGACGCGCGGCGGCGCTGGCCGGGCTGGCGCTCGCGGTGTGGCTGATCTGGCGCGAGCATCCGCTGGAAATCCTGCACCGGCTGCGGATCGCCGGCGCGGGGCTGCTCGTCGCCGCGCTGGCCCACATCCTGCCGATGCTCGCGAATGCGTGGGACTGGCGGATGCTGATCCGCGGCCCGCGCCGCCCGTCGTTCGCGACGATGCTGAAGCTCGTGTGGATCCGCGAATCGATCAACGGGCTGTTGCCGGTCGCGCGGATCGGTGGCGAGATCGTGTCGTTCGGGCTGCTGCGGCAGGTGGGCGTGCGGCCGGCGACCATCGTGGCCAGCCTCGTCGCCGACATGCAGCTCACGCTGATCAGCCAGCTGGTGTTCGCGCTGATCGCGATCGGCTATGTGCTCGAACACGTGTCGTCCGACGCTGCGCAGGTGGCCGCGCACCTCGCCATCGGCATGGCCGCGCTGGTGCCGGTGCTGCTGCTGTTCGCGCTGGTGCAGCATGCGCGGCCGTTCGAGCGCGCGATGCGCGCGGTCAACCGGATCACGAGCGGCAAGGTGGTCGCGCTGGTCGGCGAATCGGCACGCACCGATCAGTCGATCCGGATGATCTGGAGAAAGACCGGCATCGTCGTGCGCTATCTGGGGATCTGGCAGACGCTGCAGTTTGCGGGTTATGCGCTGGAGATCTGGCTCGCGCTTTACTTCCTCGGCGCCGATCCGACCTTTGCGCAGGCGCTCGCGATCGAGGCACTGATCCAGCTCGTGAGCAGCATCGCGTTCGTGATGCCGGGTGGGTTGGGCGTGCAGGAGGGCGGGTTCGTGCTGATCGGCGGGCTGCTCGGGTTCGACGCGCCGACCTGTCTTGCGCTGGCCGGCGCCCGCCGCGTGCGCGATCTGCTGTTCTATCTGCCGGGCTTGCTGGCGTGGCAGTGGGCGGCCGGTTCGGCGAACCGGCCGGGCGGCGCGAAGCGCGTGTCGCCGGGCATCGAGGAATCCGCCAGGCCGCGCTGACGCGGCCCGACGACGATGTGTGCGTGCCCCGGGCGAGCACGCATCCGCCGACGCGCCGCGGCGCGTGAATCAGCGCCGTTCGTCGGCGATATAGCTGCGGATCACGTCCGCGAACGACGTGTCGCCCTTCAGCCCGAGCGCTTCCGCACGCGTCGTGTCCCAGCGGCCCGGCCAGCTGCCGACGATCTTCTCGACGCGCTCGTCGGGCGCATGGCGGATCAGCTTCACGACGTCGTCGCCCGCGACTTCGCGCAGCGCTTCGATCATCTCGTCGACCGACACCGACAGGCCGGGCAGGTTGATCACGCGCTTGTTGCCGAGCTTCGCGCTGTCGATCTCGCAGCCCGCGACGAGCGCGTCGATCGCGCCGCGCGGCGACAGCAGCCACAGCCGCGTCGAACCCGGCACCGGGCACACGCTTTCCTCGCCGTTCAGCGGCTCGCGGATGATGCCGCTCGCGAACGACGACGCGGCCGCGTTCGGGCGGCCGGGCCGCACGCTGATCGTCGGCAGCCGCAGCACGCGGCCGTCGACGAAGCCGCGCCGCGCGTAGTCGCACAGCAGCAGTTCGGCGATTGCCTTCTCGGCGCCGTACGACGATTGCGGATTCAGCGCGGTATCGTCCTGCACGACGTCGGGCAGTGCGCCGCCGTAAACCGCGACGGAGCTCGTGAACACGACGCGCGGCTGGTGGCCGCGTGCGCGGCACACGTCGAGCAGCGTGCGCGATGCGTCGAGGTTGATCCGCATGCCGAGATCGAAATCGGCTTCGGCCTGCCCGCTGACGATCGCCGCGAGGTGGAAGATCGCGCCCGTCTGCGTGTCGATCGCGCTTTCGAGCACCGCACGATCGGCGATGTCGCCGACGATCGACGTCACGCGCGCGTCGCCGAAATCGCTGCCCTTGACGACGTCGAGCAGCACCAGCTCGTCGATCTTGCCGATCCGCCCGTCGGGGCCGGTCAGTTCGCCGCGCTCGAGCAGCTTGCGCGCGAGGCGCTGGCCGAGAAAGCCGGCGCCGCCGGTGATCAGTACTTTCATGTTCGTTGCCCTCTTTGGAATGCTTGAATCACAGGTACGGCTTGATCCAGCCGAGGCCGGCCGACGTGCCGGCCTTCGGGCGGTATTCGCAGCCGATCCAGCCGTCGTAGCCGAGCGCGTCGATCAGCTCGAACAGATACGGGTAGTTGAGTTCGCCGAGATCCGGCTCGTGGCGCTCGGGCACGCCCGCGATCTGGATGTGGCCGATGCCCGCGAAATCGCGCTTGAGCTTCATCGCGAGATCGCCTTCGACGATCTGGCAGTGGTAGCAGTCGAACTGCACCTTCAGGTTCGGCGCGCCGACTTCCGCGCAGATCGCCTGCGCGTCGTCCTGGCGGCTCAGGAAATAGCCGGGCATGTCGCGCTGGTTGATCGGCTCGATCAGGATCGTGACGCCGCGTGCGTTGGCGGCCTGCGCCGCATGCCGCAGGTTCGACAGGTAGGTGTCGCGATGGCGCGCGCGGTCGGCGCCGGGCGCGACCATGCCGGCCATCACGTGCAGCTTCTTGTTGCCGAGCACGCGCGCATAGTCGAGCGCCTGGTCGATGCCGCGCCGGAATTCGTCCTCGCGGCCCGGCAGCGACGCGATGCCGCGTTCGCCCGCGGCCCAGTCGCCCGGCGGCGCGTTGAACAGCGCCTGTTCGAGGTTGTGCGAGTCGAGGCGCGCGCGGATGTCCTCGGCGGCGAAGTCGTACGGGAACAGGTACTCGACGGCCTTGAAGCCGTCGTAGGCGGCAGCGGCGAAGCGTTCGAGGAACGCGTGCTCGTTGTACATCATCGAGAGGTTGGCGGCGAAGCGTGGCATGGCAGCGGATCCTGTGAATGAATGGGGCGGGGCATACCGCGCCCCGCGTCGAATGGTGGCCGACTCAGCGGTTCACGAGTTTCGCGGGCGTGAGCCACACGGCGATCGCGCCGATCACGAGCATGGCGGCCAGCACGTACATGCCGGACGACGTGCTGTGCGTGACGTCCTTCAGGTAGCCGATCACGTAGGGGCTCGCGAAACCGGCGAGGTTGCCGACCGAGTTGATGATCGCGATCCCGGCAGCGGCCGCGGAGCCCGCGAGGAACGCGGTCGGCAGCGACCAGAACAGCGGTGCGCAGGTCAGCACGCCGCCTGCCGCGAGCGACAGGAACACGATCGACACCGTCGTATTGTGCGAGTACGACGCGGCGACCGCAAACCCGGCCGCGCCCATCAGCGCCGGCACGATCAGGTGCCAGCGGCGTTCGCGGCGCTTGTCCGCGCTGTGGCCGAACAGGTTCATCACGACGATCGCAACGACGAACGGGATCGCGGACAGCAGGCCGATCTGGAGCGTATCGGTGATGCCGGTCGATTTCACGAGCGTCGGCATCCAGAACGTGAGGCCGTACTGGCCCGTGACGAACGCGAAGTAGATCAGCGACATCCACCACATGCGCGGGTCCGAGAACACGGCCTTCAGCGAATGGCCGTGCTTCTGCTGTTCCTGCGGCTGCGCGGCGATTTCGTCTTCGAGGAGCTGCTTCTCGCGCTCGTCGAGCCACTTCGCGCCGCGGATGCTGTTGTCGAGATACAGGATCGTCGCGATGCCGACCAGCACGGCCGGCACGGCTTCGATCATGAACATCCATTGCCAGCCGTGGAAGCCCGAGCCGCCGTGAAAGCGCTCCATGATCCAGCCCGACAGCGGGTTGCCGAAGATGCCCGACACGGGAATCGCGGACATGAACACCGCGATGATCTTCGCGCGACGGTGCGACGGGAACCAGTACGTGAGGTACAGGATCACGCCGGGGTAGAAGCCGGCTTCCGCGAGGCCGAGCAGGAAGCGCAGCACGTAGAACTGCGTCGGCGTCTTCACGAACGCGAACAGCGCGGACAGCAGGCCCCACGTGATCATGATCCGCGCGATCCAGATGCGCGCGCCGAGGCGGTGCATCAGCAAGTTGCTTGGCAGTTCGAACAGAAAGTAGCCGAGGAAGAAGATGCCCGCGCCGAGGCCGAACACGGTTTCGCTGAACGCGAGATCCTGCGACATCTGCAGCTTCGCGAAGCCGACGTTCACGCGGTCGAGATACGCGACCACGTAGCAGAGCATCAGGAACGGCACGATGCGCCAGAACACTTTCTTGTAGGTGCGGTCGAGTTCGGCCGCATGGGCGGGCGCGGCGGGCGAGCGGCCTGCGGCCGCGTCAAGAGCAGTCATCGTCGTGTCTCCAGGGATGTCGTGTGCCGGCGGCGCGTAGGCTGCCGGATCGTTTGTGTGTGCTGACGGAAGGGCCCGCGCACACGGCGGGCATGGGAATCGGTACGGGGTGCGCGCCGCGTTACCAGCGCGCGCCGAAGGTTTCGCGCAGTTCGTCGAGCGCCGCATCGGAAAGCGGCTTGGGCTTCGGGTTCGTCATCAGCCACAGCCGTGCGGTTTCCTCGAGCTCCTCGAGCGCATACGACGCGTGCGACACCGACGGCCCCCACATCACGGGGCCGAGACGGTCGAGCAGCACGCCGCGCACCTGGTCGGCGAGCGCCGCGACTTCGGCCGCGACGGCCGGGTCGCCCGGGCGGCGGTAACGAATCAGCGGAATGTGGCCGACCTTCATCACGTAGTACGGCGTGATCGGCGGCAGCACGTCGGTATCGCGCCACACGCCCGCGAGCGTCAACGCGACGAGGTGCGTCGAATGCGTGTGGACGACGCCGTTTGCTTCGGCGTTGCGCGCGTAGATGCCGCGATGCAGCGCGAGCGTTTTCGACGGCTTGCCGCCCGATACGGGCTGGCCGTCGGCGCCGACTTTCGCGATGTCGTTCGGGTCGAGCCGGCCGAGGCACGCGTCGGTCGGCGTGATCAGCCAGCCGTCGGGCAGGCGTGCGCTGATGTTGCCGGCGCTGCCGACCGCGTGGCCGCGTGCGTACAGGCTCGCGCCGACGACGCAGATCTCTTCGCGCAGTTTCGCTTCGTCGCTCATCATGCGGCTCCGTCCAGCGCGCGCAGCGCCTTGTCGAAAAAGTCCGTCGCGCCGAAGTTGCCGGATTTCAGCGCGAGGCCGAGCGGCTGCGCATCGATGGTGGCCGTGGCCGGCACGCCCGGATCGATCTGCGCGCCGATCTGCAGCGACTTCACGTCGAGCGCCTGCACGACCGCGCCGGACGTCTCGCCGCCGGCGACGACGAACTTGCGCACGCCGAGTCCGCGCAGGCCCTTCGCGATCGCCGCGAGCGTGCTTTCGACGAGATGGCCGGCCGCCTCGACGCCGAGCGCCTGCTGCACGGCCTTCACTTCGTCGGGCGTCGCGGTCGCGTAGATCAGCACCGGCTGCGGCAGGTGCGCGCGCGCGAAGGCGAGCGCTTCGTCGACGACGGGCTCGCCGCGCGACGCCGCGAGCGGATCGATGCGGAAGCTCGGCCGCGTCGCGCGCCATGCGGCGACCTGCGCATTGGTCGCTTTCGACGCGCTGCCGGCGAGCACGGCCGACAGCCCGTCGATGCGCGGCAACGATGCCGCGTTGTCGCGCTCGGGCAGCAATTCCGCGCGGCGGAAATTCGCGGGCAGGCCGAGCGCGACGCCCGAGCCGCCGGTGACGAGCGGCAGGCCCGCGCAGGCTTCGCCGAGCACGTAGAGGTCGCGGTCGGACAGCGCGTCGGCGATCGCGAAGCGTGCGCCTTCCGCGCGCAGCTGGTCGATCCGCGCGCGCACCGCGGCCGCGCCCAGCGCGATCGTGTCGTAGCGGATCAGGCCGACCGGCGACTTCGTCTGCCGCTGCAGCACGCGCACGAGGTTCGCGTCCTTCATCGGCGTGAGCGGATGGTTTTCCATGCCCGATTCGTTCAGCAGCACGTCGCCGACGAACAGGTGGCCGCGATAGATCGTGCGGCCGTTCTCCGGGAACGCCGGGCACGCGATCGTGAAGCCGCCGCCGGCCGCATCGAGCAGCGCGTCGGCGACGGGCCCGATGTTGCCCGCGTCGGTCGAGTCGAAGGTCGAGCAGTACTTGAAGAAAAACTGCCGGCAGCCTTGCGCGCGCAGCCATTCGTATGCGGCGAGCGATTGCGCGACGGCATCGGCCGCGGGGATCGTGCGCGACTTCAGCGCGACGACGATCGCGTCGGCGTCGACTGCTATGTCGACTGCGGCGTCGCCGGCGGGCACGCCGATCGTCTGCACCGTGCGCATGCCGCTCTTGACGAGCATGTTCGCGAGATCGGTCGCGCCGGTGAAGTCGTCGGCGATGCAGCCGAGCAGGGGACGGGAAGCGGAAGCGGTCATGGCGGGAACGTCGTTCGAATCAGCGGGCGGGCGGCAGCGTGATGCCGGGGAAAGTCTTGATCACGGCGGAATCGTCTTCGCCGCCGTGGCCGGCGCTCGACGCGCTCATGAACATCTGGTGCGCGGTGGCCGACAGCGGCAGCGGGAACTTGCTGCGGCGCGCGGTATCGAGCACGAGGCCGAGATCCTTCACGAAGATGTCGACGGCCGACAGCGGCGTGTAGTCGCCGTTCAGGATGTGCGGCACGCGGTTCTCGAACATCCACGAATTGCCGGCGCTGTGCGTGATCACGTCGTACAGCGCGTCGGCATCGACGCCTTCGCGCAGGCCCAGCGCCATCGCCTCGGCCGCTGCCGCGATGTGCACGCCGGCCAGCAACTGGTTGATGATCTTCACCTTCGAGCCGATGCCGTGCGCGTCGCCCAGGCGATAGACCTTGCCGGCGATCGCGGCGAGCACGTCCTCACAGCCCGCGTACGCGGCGGCCGGGCCCGACGTCATCATCGTCATCTCGCCCGATGCCGCGCGCGCGGCGCCGCCCGACACGGGCGCATCGAGCATCTGCAGGCCGGCGGCCTCGATGCGCGCGCCGAGCGCGACCGCGAATTCGGGCGCAACGGTCGCGCTCGCGATCACGACGCCGCCCGGCTTCATCGCCGCGACCGCGCCGTGTTCGCCGAACAGCACCGTTTCCGTTTGTGCGGCATTGACGACGAGCGTGACGACGACGTCGCACTGTGCGCCGAGTTCGGCCGGCGTCGCGCAGGCAATGCCGCCTTCGGCGGCGAATGCCTGCAGCACGGTGTCGCGCACGTCGCACGCGTGCACGCGCAAGCCTGCGCGCAGCAGCGAGCGGGCGACGCCGAGGCCCATCGCGCCGAGGCCGATGACTCCAATATTTCGTGACATGGTCAACCTTGATCGATTCGGAAGAGGTTCGGGACAACGGCGGCGCCTGGCTCGGCAGGCGCCGCCGGCTTCAGCAGATGCCGGCTTCCGCGAGACGGCGGGCGGCGTTGTACATGTGCGTGCGCGCCGCGTTGCGCGCCGCCATCGGGTCGCGCGCGCGGATCGCGTCGGCGATCGCCGCGTGTTCGTCGCGCACCTGGCGCGAGAAATCGTCGCGCGTCGCTTCGTTGCCCCGCGTGACCTTCACGCCGGCTTCGAGGTACTGGTTCAGGAACTGCAGCGTCTTCAGGAAATACGGGTTGCCGGTGACAGCGGCGATCGTGCGGTGGAACGCGACGTCTTCCGCGACGCCGTCGCGCCCTTCTGAGACTGCGGCGTCGATCTTGCGCAGCGCATCGTCGATGTCGGCCATGTCGTCGGCGGAGTGGTGCAGCGCGGCTTCGGCCGCGACTTCAGCCTCGATCGCGCGGCGCACCGCGAGCAGGTGCGGCAGCGAGCTCGCTTCGACCGCTTCCGCGTAGTCGATTCGCAGCGGCCGGATCGCGCCGTGCTGGTTCACGTACACGCCGCTGCCCTGGCGCGGCTCGACCACGCCCTCGTTCTTCAGCCGCGAGATCGCCTCGCGGATCACGGTGCGGCTCACGCCGAATTCCTGCGCGAGCACGGCTTCGGTCGGCAGCTTGCCGGTGGCCGAGAAACTGCCGACTTCGATCTGCTTGAGCAGTTGCTGCGCGACGTGATCGCTCATCGCGCGGGCGGGAATTTTCTCGAACATGGCGCTCTGGTTTGTAAGGTGATGTGGTCATCATACAAATTTGAGCGAAATGAAGCATCCGGAATAACCCTCGATCTACGGCATACAACGTCGGTCAAATCGACTGAAACCGGTTCCAAAAGAGTCGAAACCGGCGCGATTGCGTGCCGTTTTCTACGGTCGGTCGGGGAGGGGCGGATGCCCGTGGCCGTCAGTCGGCGATGTCCTCGACGGGGTCGGCCGCCATTGCCGCGCCGGCTTCCGCCGCTTCGCCGCCGCGCTCGCGATAGGTGGCCGGCGGCACGCCGAACTGCTTGCGGAATTCGCGCCCGAGGTGCGACGCATCGGCGAACCCGCAGCTCGACGCGATATCGGCGACCGTCCGGTCCGAACTCGTCAGCAGCCACGCGGCGGTGCGCAGCCGCACCTGCTTCGCGAACACCTGCGGGCTCTTGCCCGTCTCGGCCTTGAACAGCCGTTCGAGCTGCCGTGTCGACAGGTCGAGCTTGCACGCCAGTTCATCGAGCGGCAGCGTGCGCCCGACATGCTGTTCCATCAGGAGAATCGCGCGCTTGACCTTCGGGTGCGTCGCGGGTTCGAGCCCCGGCGGGTGCGGCTGCGGCGCGTTGCCCTTCTGCATCTCGCCGACGAGCAGGATGCGCAGCGCCTTCTGCACGGTCGCGTGGTCGAAATGGCGCAGCAGGATCGCGGCGGCGACGTCGATCGACGCGCGGCCGCCCGAACAGGTGATCCGGCGCCGGTCGATCACGAACAGCCGGTCGGCGATCAGCAGGTCGGGATCGGCGGACGGGAAGCGTTCGATGAAATCCCAGTAGTGGAACCAGCTCACGCAGGTGCGGTAGCCGTCGAGCACGCCGGCGCGCATCAGCGTGAACACGCCGGTGCAGATCCCGACGACCGTCGCGCCGCCGGCCGCCGCGCGGCGGACGAAGTCGAGCGTTTCGGGGCCCGCCTGCGGCCCCGAATGCAGCAGCCCGCCGACCACGACCACATAGTCGAACGGTTCGGACGCGTCGAACGTCTCCCACGGCGTGATCTGGATCCCGCAGCTCGCGCGCACCGGCGCGAGGGTCTCGCCGATCACGCTCCACGCGCAGCGCACGGGCTTGCTGTAGTCGCCGTCGTCGGCCGACAGCCGCAGCATGTCGACGAAACCCGAGAAGGCCGTCAGCGTGAAGTTCGGCAGCAGCACGATGCCGAAGCGGATGCGCCGCGGTGCGGGTTCTGCAAGGGGGGAAGCGGGTACGTCGGGTGTCATCGCGGCCAATCTCGTCACGCCGGGCAGGCGGTCTCACTCATATCACTCTGGTTGCGGGTACGGCTGCCGGGGCGGCGCGGATGTAGCCAGCGTCGCCGATCGGCTTCGGCCGGACTTGTGGTTTTCCGTCGCGAACCATCGCCAAACCGTACTTTTGCACCGGCTGGCGCGGCGCTTGGCGGCGCTATCCCACGCCGATGCCGTTTTTGTTCTATCGGCCAATTTTACGCTTTGATGTACTGGTGCCCAACGTCATTCCACGCATGTCATCCAGAGGAAGCCAGATGAACGTCAGCGCGTTCGACCTGTTCAAGATCGGCATCGGCCCGTCCAGTTCGCATACGGTCGGCCCGATGATCGCCGCGTGCCGCTTCGCGTCGCACGTCGAGGACGCGAACCTGCTCGGCTTCGTGCGCCGCGTGCGGGTCGAGCTGTACGGCTCGCTGGGCGCGACCGGCAAGGGCCACGGCACCGACAAGGCCGTGCTGCTCGGCCTCGAGGGCCACCTGCCCGACACGATCGATCCCGACCTGATCGAGCCGCGGCTCGCCGCGATCCGCGCGGAGAAGTCGCTGTCGCTGCTCGGCAAGCAGACGGTCCGCTTCGAGGAAAAGGAGCACATCGGCTTCTTTCGCAAGCTGATGAGCGGCACGAGCATCGTGCACCCGAACGGGATGCGCTTCCAGGCATTCGACGAACACGGCCAGTTGCTGGTCGAGAAAGAGTATTACTCGGTCGGCGGCGGTTTCGTCGTGAACCGCGACGGCGATCGCGTGAACGGCGTGCGCGCGGCGGTCGAGGTGCCCTATCCGTTCCGCACCGGCGACGACCTGATGCGCCAGTGCCGCGAACACGGGCTGTCGATCGCCGAGCTGATGCTGCGCAACGAAAGCGCGCTGCGCCCCGCCGACGAAGTGCGCGCCGGGCTGCTCGCGATCTGGCGCACGATGGCCGCATGCGTCGAGCGCGGCTGCAAGGTCGAAGGCGAGCTGCCGGGCCCGATGCGCGTGAAGCGCCGCGCGGCCGAGATGAACGGCAACCTGCGCGCGCGTTCGGAAGAGTCGCTGCGCGACCCGCTGTCGATGCTCGACTGGGTCAACCTGTACGCGATGGCCGTCAACGAGGAAAACGCGGCGGGCGGGCGCGTCGTCACCGCGCCGACCAACGGTGCGGCCGGCGTGATTCCCGCGGTGCTGCACTACTACGTGAAGTTCGTGCCGGGCTCGAACGAAGCCGGCATCGTCGAATTCCTGCTGACGGCCGCGGCGATCGGGATCATCTACAAGGAAACCGCGTCGATCTCCGGCGCGGAAGTCGGTTGCCAGGGCGAAGTGGGCGTCGCGTGCTCGATGGCCGCAGCCGCGCTCGCCGCCGTGATGGGCGGCACGCCCGACCAGGTCGAGAACGCCGCCGAGATCGGCATGGAGCACAACCTCGGAATGACGTGCGATCCGGTCGGCGGGCTCGTGCAGATCCCGTGCATCGAGCGCAACGCGATGGGCGCGATCAAGGCGCTGAACGCGTCGCGCATGGCGCTCAAGGGCAACGGCCAGCACTACGTGTCGCTCGATTCCGTGATCAAGACGATGCGCGAGACCGGCGCCGACATGAAGACGAAATACAAGGAAACGTCGCGCGGCGGTCTCGCCGTGAACGTCATCGAATGCTAACGAAGGGTCAATCATCATGAGCCGCTACTCGATATTCAGCCTGTTCCGCAACGGCCTCTCGTATCACGAGAACTGGGAAAAGCAGTGGAAGAGCCCGGAACCGAAGAAGGAATACGACGTCGTGATCGTCGGCGGCGGCGGCCACGGCCTCGCGACCGCATACTACCTCGCGAAGGAACACGGGATCACGAACGTCGCGATCCTCGAGAAAGGCTGGATCGGCGGCGGCAACACCGCGCGCAACACGACGATCGTGCGCTCGAACTATCTGTGGGACGAATCGGCCGCGCTGTACGAGAAGGCGATGAAGCTGTGGGAAGGGCTGTCGCAGGA
Organism: Burkholderia sp. FW306-1C-G01B; assembly: GCF_058781685.1. Lineage (NCBI taxonomy): Bacteria > Pseudomonadati > Pseudomonadota > Betaproteobacteria > Burkholderiales > Burkholderiaceae > Burkholderia > Burkholderia sp. FW306-1C-G01B. Next base: position 542,586 of record NZ_JBYSWZ010000002.1, on the reverse strand, counting down.
CCTGAACTACAACGTGATGTTCAGCCAGCGCGGCGTGATGAACCTCGCGCATACGCTGCAGGACGTGCGCGACACCGAGCGCCGCGTCAATGCGAACCGGCTGAACGGCGTCGATGCCGAGTTCCTGACGCCCGCGCAGATCAAGGAAATCGAGCCGACGATCAACCTGAACAGCCGTTACCCGGTGCTCGGCGCATCGATCCAGCGCCGTGCGGGCGTTGCACGCCACGACGCGGTGGCCTGGGGCTTCGCGCGCGGCGCGGACCGCGCCGGTGTCGACATCATCCAGAACTGCCAGGTGACGGGCATTCGCCGCGAAGGCGGCGCGGTGGTCGGCGTCGATACGGTGAAGGGCTTCATCAAGGCGAAGAAGGTCGCGGTGGTCGCGGCCGGCAACACGACGACGCTCGCCGACATGGCCGGCGTGCGTCTGCCGATCGAAAGCCACCCGCTGCAGGCGCTGGTGTCCGAGCCGATCAAGCCGGTCGTCAACTCGGTGATCATGTCGAACGCGGTGCACGCGTATATCAGCCAGTCCGACAAGGGCGACCTCGTGATCGGCGCGGGCATCGACCAGTACACGGGCTTCGGCCAGCGCGGCAGCTTCCACATCATCGAAAGCACGCTGCAGGCGATCGTCGAGATGTTCCCGGTGTTCTCGCGCGTGCGGATGAACCGCCAGTGGGGCGGCATCGTCGACGTGTCGCCGGACGCGTGCCCGATCATCACCAAGACCGACGTCAAGGGCCTTTATTTCAACTGCGGCTGGGGCACCGGCGGCTTCAAGGCGACGCCCGGCTCGGGCTGGGTGTTCGCGCACACGATCGCGCGCGACGAACCGCATCCGCTGAACGCGCCATTCGCGCTCGACCGCTTCTACACGGGCCACCTGATCGACGAGCACGGCGCTGCAGCCGTTGCGCACTAAACCCACCATTGGAGAAAGAAACATGTTGCTGATCGAATGTCCGTGGTGCGGGCCGCGCGCCGAATCCGAATTCTCGTGCGGCGGCGAAGCCGACATCGTGCGCCCCGTCAACAACGAGAACATGACCGACCGCGAATGGGGCGAGTACGTGTTCATGCGCGAGAACAAGCGCGGGCTGCACAAGGAGCAATGGCTGCACACGCAGGGCTGCCGCCGCTGGTTCAAGGCCACGCGCGACACGGTGACCTACGATATCAAGGGATACGAAACGTTCGGCGGGGCTGCCATCAGCGGCGCGGCCGCCGGCAACGCACACGAAGAGGGCACGAGCAAATGAGCCAGAAAGACCGTCTCGGCACCGGTGGCCGCATCAATCGCGCGATTCCGTTGACGTTTACGTTCAACGGCCGCACGTACCAGGGCTTCCAGGGCGACACGCTCGCGTCCGCGCTGCTCGCGAACGGCGTGCATTTCGTCGCGCGCAGCTTCAAGTACCACCGTCCGCGCGGGATCGTGACGGCGGACGTCGCGGAACCGAATGCCGTCGTGCAGCTCGAATCGGGCCCGTACACGGTGCCGAACGCGCGCGCGACCGAAATCGAGCTGTACCAGGGGCTCGTCGCGACGAGCGTGAACGCCGAGCCGACGCTCGAGAACGACAAGTACGCGATCAACCAGAAGTTCTCGCGCTTCCTGCCGGCCGGCTTCTACTACAAGACCTTCATGTGGCCGCGCAAGATGTGGCCGAAGTACGAAGAGAAGATTCGCGAGGCGGCCGGCCTCGGCAAGGCGCCCGAGGCGCTCGACGCCGATCGCTACGACAAGTGCTACGCGCACTGCGACGTGCTCGTCGTCGGCGGCGGCCCGTCGGGCCTCGCGGCCGCGCATGCGGCGGCCGTGGCCGGCGCGCGCGTGATCCTCGTCGACGACCAGCGCGAGCTCGGCGGCAGCCTGCTGTCGTGCCGCGCCGAGATCGACGCGAAGCCCGCGCTGCAATGGGTCGAGAAGATCGAGGCCGAGCTGCGCAAGCTGCCCGACGTGACGATCCTGTCGCGCAGCACCGCGTTCGGCTACCAGGACCATAACCTCGTGACGGTCACGCAGCGCCTGACCGATCACCTGCCGGTGTCGATGCGCAAGGGCACGCGCGAGCTGCTGTGGAAGGTCCGCGCGAAGCGCGTGATCCTCGCGACCGGCGCGCACGAGCGTCCGATCGTGTTCGGCAACAACGACCTGCCGGGCGTGATGCTCGCGTCGGCGGTGTCCACCTACGTGCATCGCTTCGGCGTGCTGCCGGGCCGCAACGTGGTCGTGTTCACGAACAACGACCGCGCGTACCAGACCGCGCTCGACCTGAAGGCGTGCGGCGCGAAGGTGACGGTCGTCGATTCGCGCGCATCGTCGAACGGCGCGCTGCCGGCCGCTGCGAAGCGGCAGGGCGTGACGGTGATGAGCGGCGCGGTCGTGACCGCGGCATCGGGCAAGTGGCGCGTATCGTCGGTCGACGTCGCGTCCAGCACGAACGGCCAGGTGGGCGGCAAGCTGCAGACGCTGCCGTGCGACCTCGTCGCGATGTCGGGCGGTTTCAGCCCCGTGCTGCACCTGTTCGCGCAATCGGGCGGCAAGGCCTGCTGGAACGACGAGAAGGCGTGCTTCCTGCCGGGCAAGCCGGTGCAGGCAGAGGCCAGCATCGGTGCGGCGGCGGGCGAATTCGGCCTGGCGCGCGCGCTGCGGCTCGCGGTCGATGTGGGCGCGGAAGCGGCGAAGGCGGCGGGCTTCACGGCCGCGCAGCGCCCTGCCGCACCGCAGGTTGCCGAAACCGTCGAAGGCGCACTGCAGCCGCTGTGGCTCGTCGGCAGCCGCGAGGCCGCGGCGCGCGGGCCGAAGCAGTTCGTCGACTTCCAGAACGACGTATCGGCCGCCGACATCCTGCTCGCCGCGCGCGAAGGCTTCGAATCGGTCGAGCACGTGAAGCGCTACACGGCGATGGGCTTCGGCACCGACCAGGGCAAGCTCGGCAACATCAACGGGATGGCGATCCTCGCGCAGGCGCTCGGCAAGTCGATTCCGGAAACGGGCACGACGACGTTCCGCCCGAACTACACGCCCGTGTCGTTCGGCACGTTCGCGGGCCGCGAGACCGGCGATTTCCTCGACCCGATCCGCAAGACCTGCGTACATGAATGGCACGTCGAGCACGGCGCGCTGTTCGAGGACGTCGGCAACTGGAAGCGGCCGTGGTATTTCCCGAAGAACGGCGAAGATCTGCACGCGGCCGTGAAGCGCGAATGCCTCGCGGTGCGCAACAGCGTCGGCATTCTCGACGCGTCGACGCTCGGCAAGATCGACATCCAGGGCCCCGATGCGGTGAAGCTGCTGAACTGGATGTACACGAACCCGTGGAACAAGCTCGAAGTCGGCAAGTGCCGCTACGGGCTGATGCTCGACGAGAACGGGATGGTGTTCGACGACGGCGTGACGGTGCGCCTCGCCGACCAGCATTTCATGATGACGACCACGACGGGCGGCGCGGCGCGCGTGCTCACGTGGCTCGAACGCTGGCTGCAGACCGAATGGCCCGACATGAAGGTGCGGCTCTCGTCCGTCACCGATCATTGGGCGACGTTCGCGGTGGTCGGCCCGAAGAGCCGCAAGGTCGTGCAGAAGGTGTGCCAGGACATCGACTTCGGCAACGAGGCGTTCCCGTTCATGAGCTACCGCAACGGCACCGTCGCGGGCGCGAAGGCGCGCGTGATGCGGATCAGCTTCTCGGGCGAACTGGCCTATGAAGTGAACGTGCCGGCGAACGCGGGCCGCGCGGTATGGGAAGCGCTGATGGCGGCCGGTGCCGAATTCGACATCACGCCGTACGGCACCGAGACGATGCACGTGCTGCGCGCGGAGAAGGGCTACATCATCGTCGGCCAGGATACCGACGGCTCGGTCACGCCGTACGACCTCGGGATGGGCGGGGTCGTCGCGAAGTCGAAGGACTTCCTCGGCAAGCGTTCGCTCGCCCGCTCGGATACCAGCAAGGAAGGCCGCAAGCAGTTCGTCGGCCTGCTGACCGAGGACGAGCAGTTCGTGCTGCCGGAAGGCGCGCAGATCATCGAGAAGGACACGCAGGTGTCGGCGGTCGATCCGACGCCGATGATCGGACACGTGACGTCGAGCTACTACAGCCCGATCCTGAAGCGCTCGATCGCGCTTGCGGTGGTGAAGGGCGGCCTGAACAAGATGGGCGAGAGCGTCGTGATTCCGCTGGCCAACGGCAAGCGCATCACCGCGAAGATCTCGAGCCCGGTTTTCTACGATACCGAAGGGGTGCGCCAGCATGTGGAATGAAACGAGAAACCAGACGCAGGTGGCGGGCGCGGGCGGCGTGACGCTTGAATCGCCGTTCGTCGGCGCGGCCGACGTGCTGAAGACGCACCAGGCGCGCGCATCGAAGAAGTTCACGCTGCGCGAGCGGCCCTTCCTCGACCTCGTCAACGTGCGCGGCGAGTTGAGCGATCCGGCGTTCGTGAGCGCGTTCGAGCGCGTGGTCGGCTGCCGGCCGCCCGCGGCGCCGAACACGGTCGCGCGCGGCGCCGAGTACGACGTGCTGTGGCTCGGCCCCGACGAGTGGCTCGTGCGCTCGAACGGGCCGGTGCAGGCCGGCGTGCTCGAGGCGAAGCTCGCGGAGGCCGTGCAGGGCACGTATTCGGCGGCCGTCGATGTCGGCAGCGGCTACACGGTCGTCGAGATCAGCGGCGAACGCGTGCGCGACGTGCTCGCGCGCGGCTGCCCGCTCGATCTCCATCCGCGTGCGTTCAAGCCGGGCCAGTGCGCGCAGTCGCATTACTTCAAGTCGTCGATCGTGCTGATCCCGACCGGCGACGATGCGTTCGAGATCGTGCTGCGCCGCAGCTTCGCCGACTACTTCGTGCGCATCATGCTCGACGCGGCCGCGCCGCTCGCGTCATGAAGCCGTTCGACGAACCGTTCGTGGCGATCGACGCGCCGCGCCTGCGCGGGCGCGGCTGGAGCGTGTTCGTCGACGAACTGAAGGTGCCCGCGCGGATCGGCATTCATGCTCACGAGCATGAAGCGCCGCAACCAATCGTGATCGATGCGCGGCTCGGGTATCGCTGCGAGCCGAGCGAGCAGGGCGAGTGGATCGATTACGACGGCTATTGCGCGCGCGTCGCGTCGTTTCTGTCGCACAAGCCGCATACGCGGCTGCTGGAGACGCTCGTCGCCGATATCGCGGTGCTGTCGTTCCGCGAATGGCCGGCGCTGGAGTCGCTGACGCTGTCGGTGTACAAGCCGAAGATCCGGCCCGGCACGAAGCGCGTCGGCGTGTCGCTCGACTGGACGCGCGGGGATTATTTGCGGTGGACGGGGGCGGCGGGGCAGATTTGAGTGAAGGATCCAGGGAGACGGACGGCATAGTTTGTCGTCTTGAATAATTCCTGAAATATGCGAACAATAGCTCCGCTGAGCAGGCAACTTTCTTTGTTCCTGAAAACCCGGAATTATGGCCCGAACCTTACCGAAGCCAATCGCGACTCCCGACCCACTGGCTCAGGATCTGGCAGCGATGGGGGCGCTCATTCGCAACCGGCGAGCGCAGCACCGGATGCGGATCGACGACGCGGCCGATTTGCTCGGGGTCTCCAAGGACGTGCTGTCGCGGCTGGAAAATGGCCGGGCAGTGAGTCTCGAAAAATTGTTCAAGGTACTGGACGGTTTCGGTCTCAATCTGCTCGTCGTGCCGAAACGCGAAGTGCCCGTGGCCCGCAAGGCATTGCTTGAACACATGGCAGTCCAGGCTGTGCCGCCGGCTTCGCCGGAGGGGGCCTGATGGCACATTGCCTGTATTTCGGCCAATGGCTCGCCGGTCGGACAAATTTGACCGACGATGCCCGTCACGATGATTACGGTTTTTCGGACGACCCGGCATGGAAGGTTCGCACCGATCTGCTCCGACATTCGCGCGCGACCTTTACGCCGCCGCCGCGCCGCTCAATGCCGGATAGTCGACATACCCGCGCGCATCGCCGCCGAAGAACGTGTCGCGCTGCGCGTCGTTCAGCGGTGCGCCCGTCTTCAGCCGCGTCACGAAATCCGGATTCGCGAGCACCATCTGGCCGTACGCTTCGAGATCGGCGAGGCCCGCTGCGACATCCGTACCGATCGCGTCGCGCGCGCGGCCCGGCCGGTTCACGATCAGCGTGCCGCTCCAGCGCGCGCGCAGGTCCGTGAGCAGCGGCTCGTCGCCCTGGTGCATCACGTGCAGGTACGCAAGGCCAAGCCGGTCGAGCTGCGTCGCCAGGTGGCGGTACAGGTCCGGCCCTTCTGCGCCTTCGTCGATTCCCCACAACGTAGTGCCGGGCGACAGGCGGATCGCGGTGCGGTCCGCGCCGATCTCGTCGGCGATCGCCTCGGCGACCTCGATCGCGAAGCGCGCGCGATTCTCGATCGAACCGCCGTAGGCGTCGCTGCGCGTATTGGCGTTCGGCGCGAAGAACTGCTGGACCAGATACCCGTTCGCGCCATGGATCTCGACGCCGTCGGCACCGGCCTCGATCGCGCGGCGCGCGGCGAAGCGGAAGTCGTTCACGGTGTCGCGCACCTCGTCCGTCGTCAGCGCGCGCGGCGCGGGAATCTCCTGCATCCCCTTCATCGTGAACATCGGCACGCCCGGCGCGATCGCCGACGGCGCGACGCCCTGGCGATGATGCGGCGTGTTGTCGGGGTGCGACATGCGCCCCACGTGCATCAACTGGATGAACAGGCGGCCGCCGCGCGCGTGCACGCGGTCGCTGATCGCCTTCCAGCCGGCGACGTGCGCATCGGTATAGATGCCGGGCGTCGTCAGGTAGCCCTGGCCGTCGTCCGATGGCTGCGTGCCTTCGCTGACGATCAGGCCGAGGCCCGCGCGTTGTGCGTAGTACTCGGCGGCCCACTCGCCGGGCGTGCCGTCGAACGCGGCGCGGCTGCGCGTCATCGGTGCCATGACCAGGCGGTTCTGCAGCGTGTAGCGGCCGACACGGGCCGGGGTGAACAGTGCGTCCATGATGCGTGCTCCTTGAGGGTCTGGTAACGGCACCGGGACGATGCCGTATCGGGCGCCGGCCGCGCACCGTTGCGCCAGCCTTGCCGCCATGGACACATCATCCATTGCTTCTTTTTCGAGATAAATATGGTAGTTTGGATAACATTGATCCATTGATGGAGCAGTGGGCGTGGAACTGCTGAACGACATGGCGCTGTTCGTGGAGGTCGTGAAGGCGAAGGGTTTTCGCAGCGCGGCCGACGCGCTGGGGATGCCGAATTCGACGCTGTCGCGGCGGATCGGCGCGCTGGAAAAGGCGATCGGCTTGCGGCTGCTGCATCGCACGACGCGCCGGATCGAGCTGACAGAGGCCGGGCAGCTGTATTTCGAGCGCTGCAAGCGCATCGTCGACGAGGCGCGGCTCGCGCACGAGCAGCTCGGCGAACTGCTGGCCGAACCATCGGGCGTGCTGCGCGCGTCGTTTCCGGTCGATTTCGCTGTGATCTACCTGACGCCGCTGATCGTCGAATTCGCGAACCGTCATCCGAAGCTGACGTTCGATTTCGAGCTGACGTCACGGCGCGTCGATCTGGTGAGCGAGCCGTTCGACGTCGCGATCCGTATCGGCGAATCGGCGGATTCGCAGCTCGTCGCGCGGCGGCTCGCCACGTTCCGCAATCACCTGTATGCGTCGCCGCGCTATCTGGAGCGCTCGGGCGAGCCGCGCGAGCCGGACGACCTGACGCGGCATCAGTGCCTGAGCGTGCAGCGCGTCGATGCGTGGACGTTGCATGACGGCGCGCGGGAGATCGAGGTGCCGGTGGGCGGGCGGTTCGTCGTGAACAGCGTCGGCATGAACCGGCAGCTGGCCGTGCATGATGCGGGGATCATCCAGATGCCGGAGGAGGTCGTGGCCGACGACGTGGCCGCCGGAAGGTTGCGTCGCGTGCTGCCCGGATGGGAGGGCGCGCCGGTGCCGGTCTATGCGATGACGGAAACGCGCTTGCTGCCCGCGAAGACGCAGATTTTCATCGAGTTTCTGCGCGCGCATTTTGCGCAGGCGTGACAGCGGGGGCAGCGGCGGGCCGACGATCCGGCAGGCGGCGCGCAATCACCGGTGCGGCGAGCGTGCACGCGAGCCCGATGGCGCTGCCCAGCGCGACGTTGACGAGGCGTTCGCCGGCATAGGTCCACGCGTGCCCGGCGACGACCAGTGCCGTCGCCGCGCATGCGCAGCGCGTCGCGAACGCGAGCCGGTAGGGGCGGATGCCGACGAGCGTGAGCAGGGTTGCAAACACGACCCAGGCGCGCGTGGCGGGATCGTCCGGTACCTGCAGCCCGATGAAGATGCCGACCGGCACGCCGGCCAGTACACCCAGCACGCGGTCGGCAAACTTGGCGCGCGCGCTTGCCGTGCTACCCGTTACGACGCTTGCCGCGGACCAGATCATCCATTGCCCGTGCTCGATGTGCCGCCATTCGACCAGCGCGGCCGCGCCGCCCACCGCGATCGCGACGGTCAGCATCAGTTCGACCGACCACGCGCGATCGCCGTAATCGGTGCGCCGGGCCCAGGCCAGGCAGCGCGCGCGGCGGCTGTCGCCGGAGCCGCGTGCGAGATCGGCGAGCGCTAGCGCGATGACCGGCAGTGTGCCCGCCAGCAGGAACGGCAGGACCGCGAGCGCGCGCGGTACGAGCGCGCCGTGCGCGACGCCTTCCGCGCTTTCGCAGGCGAGATACAGCACGGGAATGAACGTATAGCTGCCGAGCGAGCGCAGCGTGCGGCCCCATGCGGTGATGGCAATCGACGCGGCGCCGAGCGCGGCGGTTGCCGCGACGAAGGCGGGTGGCCACGCCAGTGCCGCCATCAGCACGACGAATCCCGCGCAGACAAGCAGGCCATGCGCGGCGGCGCCCAACGGCGCGAGCGCGACGCGCTCGACGCCGACAAGCAGCGCGATCGTGACGATCGACGCAATCAGCCATTCCGCGCGGCCGGTCGCCAACGCGAGCGAGACGAGCGGAAGCAGCACGAGCGACGCGCGGGTTAGCGCCCGGAGATCGAGCGCGCTGGCGACGGACGCGGCGGCCGATCTCGCCGCGCGCCGTGCTGCGTGCAGGCCGGCCATGCCGCGGCGTGCCATCGTCCGCCTTCAGCCCGCGAGAGCGGCGAGCACGTCGGCGGAGGAGCGCACGAGGCCGAGTCTCGGGAAGATGAAACGCAGCGACGCGTCGTGCTGGTCGGCGGCCGCGCAACTCATCGCATCCTCGACGAACACGATCGAATAGCCGTGCTCGTAGGCCGCGCGGGCAGTCGATTCGACGCCGATGTTCGTCGAGATGCCGCCGAGCACGATCGTCCGGATACCGCGCCGGCGCAACTGGAGATCCAGTTCGGTGCCGTGGAATGCGCCCCATTGCCGCTTGGTGATCAGGAGGTCGGATGGCGCGGCGTCGAGCACGTCCGGAAAGGTCCACCAGTCCGGCGGCAGGCCTGCCGCGGGCGGCGTTGCTGGCTGGTCGACGGGCTGCTTCAGCGCGTCGCCGAAATCCGCGCTCCAGCCGACGCGCACCAGCACGACCGGCGCGCCGGCTTCACGAAAGCGCTTCGCAAGCGGTGCGGCGGCGGCCAGCACGGCGTCGCCGGTGCGCGGCGCTTTCGCGAAGCCGAGGATGCCTTGCTGCAGGTCGACGAGAACAAGGGCGGTGGTATGGGGATCCAGTGTGTCCAGCATGATGGCTCTCGATTGATTGGGACAGGACGAACCTGTATTGTGAGGGTCGTCTCACATTCAAATATATGAGGATGGACTCACAAAAGTCAAGCCGTTCGGCGGGCGACGCCGTGCCGTCCGCGAAGGCACCCAGCCGGGCGCGCGGCCGAGCGCGCGTCGCCGCGCTGCTGGACGCCGCGGGCGTGGAATTCGCGGAAAAGGGGTACGAAGCGACGACGATGACGGCGATTGCGGCGCGCGCCGATTCGTCGATCGGTTCGCTGTACCAGTTCTTTCCGACCAAGGAACAGGTGGCCGCGGGGCTGCTCGAGCACTATCTGGCGTCGCTTGGCGACGAGCTCGATCAGTTACGCACACTGGCGTCGTCCGGCGATCTAGTGCCGCTCGCGGCGCGTCTGACGACGGCGTTCGTGACGTTCCGGGTCGCACATCCGGCGTTCGTCGTGCTGGTCGATGCGTACGATTTCGCGTTGCCGGGCGCGCTTGATGTGCGCACGCGCTTGCGCGGCGCGATCGGGACGGTGCTGGAGGCGCTCGCGCCCGGCATGCCGGCCGGCGAGCTTGCGGTGCGAGCGGCGATCGTGCAACACCTGATGAAGGCGGCCGTGGCGCTGAGTCGCGACGTGACGATCGCGGACCCGGCTGCCGCGCTTCGGGCGCTCGAGGGCGTAATGCTGCGCTATCTGGAGGAGACGGTTGAAACGGGCGCGTGATGTTGCGCCGAACGGGCCGGCGCGGCAGCGCGTGCGCGGCCCGTCACCCGGGCCCGGGCGACGCTCAGCGCGGCGCGAGCGATGATGAGGTGCGGACGGCCGAAGCGGGAGCAGCTGGCGCGTTGACGGGCATCATCCCGGCTTTCGCATCGTCGTCGGGTTCGAGCACGAAGCGGAACGAATCGACCCGCTGCATCACCTTCGCCGCATACGCGTTCGAACCGCCATAGTTCTTCAGCCCGGCCTGCACGTTGCCGCCGGCCGCTCTCACGTAGCCCGACAGGATCGCGGACCCGACCTCGACGTTCGCGTTCGGCTCGGTCAGATCCTTCACGTTGCGCAGCAGGCCGCGGTGCGCGGCCGGCACGACCTGCATCAGCCCCGTCGCGCCGTGCTGGCCGCGCGCCTTTTCCTGGAAGCGCGATTCGATCGAAATGATGGCGTAAACGAGTGCCGGCGGCAGCGAATATTTCGTCGCAGTAACGCTCACGATATCGGCGAGCTTCGCGGCCCGTTCCTTCGCGACGCCGAATTTTTTCGTCAGGTAGGACGTGATGCGGCGGTTTGCTTCGTTCGGCTGATCGTTGGCGTTGGCGAGCGGCGCGGATGCGACGGACGGTGCCGATGCGGCCGCTTCGGGCGAGGACGCAGGCAGCGCGGGCGCTTGCTGCGCCGACGCCTGTTGCGCGATGCCGAGCGAAAGCACGATCAGCCAGAAAAACCGTCGCATGGTGGAGTGCGGGGAATTGGGAGGCGCATAGTATATCGGCCAATCGCCGCCGGTGGTCGAGCGCCGGCTCGAATGAAAGCGCCGTGTAGGCTTGTATCGGTTCGCGACGATCGATGGGCCGATCGTTGCACGGACACGCATCGGAGTCCGGATGAACGTCGCCGCCGGTTCCGGGAACGTATCCTCATTTCCCCGTGCACGGGAAAGCGACGCGAACCGCCTATGCGCGCCGCGCGGCCGCCACCCGCGCAATCGCGCCGATCGCATCGCTGACGAGCACCGCGAGCAGCCCGACGATCACGCCGCCCTGCAGCACGAACGCGGTGTTCGACGTCTGCAGGCCCGCGATGATCACGTCGCCGAGCCCGCGCGCGGCGACCGTCGAGCCGATCGTCGCGGTGCCGAGATTGATCACGACCGCGAGCCGGACGCCGTTGACGATCACCGGAAACGCGAGCGGCAGCTCGACCGACACCAGTTGCTGCCAGCCGCTCATCCCCATCCCGCGCGCGGCGTCGACGACGTCGCGCGGCACGTCTTCGAGCCCCGCGATCGTGCTTTCGAAAATAGGCAGGAGCCCGTACAGCACGAGCGCGATCAGCACGGGTTTCAATCCGAAACCGACGGCCGGCACCGCGAGTGCGAGCACCGCGACCGGCGGGAAAGTCTGGCCGATATCGACGACGCTGCGCGCGACCGGCAGGAAATCCGCGCCGGACGGCCGCGTGACCGCGATGCCGGCCGCGACCGCGACAATCGTGCCGATCGCGCTCGACAGCGCGACCGTGCCGAGGTGCGCGAGCGTGAGATCGAGCAGGCTCGCGCGATCGTAGATGACCGGCGCGCCGTTGTCCGCGAACGGTGCGAAGAGGCCCTGCAGCCATGCAGGGCGCAACAGCAGCACGAGCAGCAGCGCGAGTGCGGCCGCTCGGGCCGCATACGCGGGCAGCCGCCGGCGCAGCGCCGAACGCGTTGGCCGCACGCCGTGCGTCGTCATGCGGGCTTCCTCGCGTGCTCGCGGATCGCGTCGAGCGTGATGCGGCGCGCGTCGCGGCCGTTGCCGTCGTCTACCGGCAGCGCGTCCGCACCGCGCCACAGCAGCTCGGACACCGCATCGCGCAGCGTGCGTGTCGCGGCGATCGGTTCGCCGTCGGCATGACCGGGTTCGGCCACCGCGTCGATCGGCGTCAGCGCGAGCAGGCGCAGCGGCCGGTCGACGCCCGCGACGAGCCGCTCGACGACGCCGGCTGCCGGCTTGCCGAGAATCTCGGCCGGCGGCGCGACCTGCAGCAGCCGTCCGCCGTCCATCACCGCGATCGTATCGCCGAGCTTCAGCGCTTCCTCGATATCGTGCGTGACGATCACGACCGTCACGCCGAGGCGGCGCTGCAGCGCGAACAGGTCGTCCTGCGCCTTGCCGCGAATGATCGGATCGAGCGCGCCGAACGGTTCGTCCATCAGCAGCATCGCGGGCTCGGCCGCGAGCGCGCGCGCGACGCCGACGCGCTGCTGCTGGCCGCCCGACAATTCGTGCGGCAGCTTGTCCGCGAATTCGGCCGGCGCGAGATGGAACAGGTCGAGCAGTTCGTTCACGCGCGCTTCGATGCGCGCCGGTGGCCAGCCGAGCAGGCGCGGCACGGTCGCGATATTGCGTGCGACGCTCCAGTGCGGAAACAGCCCGTGCCCCTGGATCGCATAGCCGATGCCGCGCCGAAGCTGCTCGGGCGCGACGGTCGCCGTATCGATGCCGTCGATGCGGATCGTGCCGCTGGTGGGCGCGATCAGCCGGTTGATCATGCGCAACAGCGTCGACTTGCCGCTGCCCGATGCGCCGACGAGCGCGGTGATCGTGCCGCGTTTCATCGTCAGCGATACATCGTCGACGGCGACGACGTCGCCGAAGCGCTTGCCGACACGTTCGATCTCGATCATCCTGCACGCCCCTTCGCGAGCGACGTCGCGGCTTCGAACACGACGGCGGCCGCCAGTGCGAGCGCGATCGTCGGAATCGCGCCGAGCAGCACGAGATCGGCGGCCGATTGCCCGATCCCCTGGAAGATGAAAGTGCCGAACCCGCCGCCGCCGATCAGCGCGGCGACCGCGGTCAGGCCGATGTTCTGCACGAGCACGATGCGCACGCCGCTCAGGATCACCGGCAGCGCGAGCACGAGATCGACGCGCAGCAGCCGCTGCGCGCGCGTCATGCCCATCGCGCGCGCCGCTTCGGTCACGTGCGGCGGCACTTGCTCGAGCCCGACCACGACGCTCGACGCGATCGGCAGCAGCGAATACAGGAACAGCGCGAGCACGGCCGGCGCGACGCCGATCCCGCGGATGCCGAGCGCGGCCGCGAGCGGCACGTGCGCGGCGAGCAGGCCGAGCGGCGCCATCATCAGCCCGTACATCGCGATGCTCGGGATCGTCTGCACGATATTGAGCACGGGCATCGCGACGGTGCGCACCGCCGCGATGCGCGCGCACGCGATGCCGAGCGGCACACCGGCGACGAGCGCGGCCGCGACCGAGCCGCCCGCGAGCGACACGTGCCGGGTCGCTTCGCGCCAGAAATCGTCGCTGCGCACCGCGTATTCGCGCATCACGGAGAGGCCGTCCCACCAGCCGCTCGCGAGCGGCACCGAGATCGCCGCAATCGCGACGACGAGCGCGACGAGGCGCCGCCACGGGCCGAACGCGAGCCGCGCGAGCGCGTCGGCGACGAGCACGGCCCACGCGAACAGCAGCAGCCAGACACCGGCGGCGGGCGACACGCGCGCGAGCATGTCGTCGGGCGCGACGATGTGCGTCGCGGCCGCACCGACCGCATACGCGAGCGTTGCGAGCCACGTGCAGCCGGCCGCGAGCCGCCACGCGGGGCGGCTCGCCGTCATCGCCCACAGCGCACCGACGATCCACAGCGCGGCGAGCGCAGCGCCCTGCACGGCGGGCAGCGCGGCAAACACCGACAGCCCCGTGCCGGCCGCGATCCGGTTCGGCCGCAGCACCGCGAACGGCATGCCGAGCACGGCGACGATCGTCAGGACACCGATCAGGATGCCGACCTTGTCGGGTATCACGCGCCGCGCGGACGCCGCCGCGCGACCCGTCATTTAACGAAGCCCTTCGATTTCAGGTAGCTTTTCGCGACACCTGCCGCCGGCTCGCCGTTGATCTGGATGCGCGCGTTCAGCGCCTGCAGCGTCTTCAGGTCGAGGCTCGCGAACACGGGCTTCAGGTAGTCGGCGATCTGCGGATGCGCTTTCAGCGCGGCTTCGCGGATCACGGGCGTCGGCGCATAGACCGGCTGCACGTGCTTGTCGTCGTCGAGCACCGCGAGGCCGCTCGATGCGATGCCGCCGTCGGTGCCGTAGACCATCGCGGCGTTCACGCCGTCGGTCTGGTTCGCGGCGGCCTTGATCGTCGCGGCCGTGTCGCCGCCGGACAGCACGACGAGCTGCTCGGGCTTCAGCTTGAAGCCGTACGCCTTCTCGAACGACGGCAGCGCGGACGCGCTGTTCACGAACTCGGCCGACGCCGCGAGCTTCAGCTTGCCGCCGCCCGCGATCCACTTGCCGAAATCGGAGAAGGTCTTCAGATGCTGCGATTGCGCGACGGGCGCGAGCACGGCGACGCCCCACGTGTTGTTCGCGGGCGCCGGTGCAAGCCACACGAGATGGTTCGCCGCGTAGTCGAGCTTCTTCGCGGTGTCGTAGCCCTGGCTCGCGTTCTTCCACACCGGATCGTCGGCCTTGTTGAAGAAGAACGCGGCATTGCCGGTGTATTCGGGGTAGATGTCGATCTCGCCGCTCGTGAGCGCCTTGCGCACGATCGGCGTCGTGCCGAGCGCGATCTTTTCGGTGACGGGAATGCCGTGGGCCTTCAGCACCTGCGCGATGAGGTTACCGAGCAGGTTGCCTTCGGTGTCGATCTTCGACGACACCACGACGGGCGTGTCGGCGTGCGCGCCGGGCGCGACGAGGGCGGCGGCGAACGCGAGGCCCAGGATCCGGGCGGGCAGGGCGAGTTTCATCGGGGCCAATCTCCAGGACGGGGGCGTACGCCGAAAGTTACTTGACTGAGCCGGCTTTGGCAAACCGCGTGCGGCGGCGTGTCCACAGCCCGTGTGGGGATAACCCGCATCCGTCATGCGGGCTTGCTACACTGAAATCCGTTCCCGCCTGTGGACACTTGCTGACATGAAGCCCGAGCTGCTGGTCCTCATCGCATTGCGCGGCGACGCGCATCGCGAGATCGCCGCGTCGTTCGACGTGCGCTACGCCCCGACCGCCGAAGAACGCGAACGCGCGATCGCCGAACACGGCGGCACGATTCGCGCGGTGCTGACCAACGGCAGCACGGGCCTTGCCGCTGCCGACATCGATCGTCTTCCGCAACTCACATTCGTCAGCGCCCTTGGCGCCGGCTACGAGCATATCGACGTCGCGCATGCGAAGGCGCGCGGCATCACGGTCGTGACGGGCGCCGGTACCAACGACGATTGCGTCGCCGATCACGCGTTCGCGCTGCTGCTCGCGGCGGTGCGCGGCGTCGTGCGGCTCGATGCGAAAACCCGCGCGGGCGTATGGCGCGAGGGGCTGCCGATGCCGCCGAACGTGTCGGGCAAGAAGCTCGGCATCGTCGGGCTCGGCAAGATCGGCGAGAAGTGCGCGCGCCGCGCGGCCGGCTTCGACATCGAGATCGGTTATCACAACCGGTCGGCGAAGCCTGTTCCTTACCGCTATTTCGACCGGCTCGACGCGCTCGCGCAGTGGGCCGATTTCCTGATCGTCGCGACGCCGGGCGGCGCGGGCACGCGGCACATGATCGACCGCGCGGTGCTCGACGCGCTCGGCCCCGGCGGCTTTCTCGTCAACGTATCGCGTGGCAGCGTTGTCGATACCGCTGCTTTGGCGGACGCGCTGCGCGAAGGGCGCATCGCGGGTGCGGGGCTCGACGTGTATGAAGGGGAACCGGAGCCGCCGCGCGCGCTGACGGATCTCGACAGCGTCGTGCTGACGCCGCATATGGGCGGTTGGTCGCCCGAGGCGCTCGATCGTTCGGTGCAGCAGTTTCTCGACAACGCCGCGCGGCATTTCGCGGGGCAGCCGGTGCTGACGCCCGTTTGAGTCACGGTTGAATCAGGTTTTTCGGAGATAAAACAGTGCGGACGGCGACCCACGTCGAGGAGACGTCGGTCGCCGTCCGCTTTGCGTCACGCGCGCCCGCTCACGACGAAGCCGAAACCAGCGGCACCGTCACCGACGTGCCGGCCGGATCGAGCGTCAGGCCGGTGCCGGGCGTCGGCCGCAGCGTCGCCTCGTTGTCGCTGGACAGCACGACGAGTCCCAGCCGGTGGCCGGCTTCGAGCTTGTAGTCGCGCGGCATGAACGTCAGCTTCAGGTCGTACGGCATCCCCGGCAGCACGGGTTCCGACAGCCAGTCGGACAGCCGGTTGCGCGGGTCGGTCCATGCGCGCGTGACGATCGTGGCCGTGCCGTCCGGTGCGCGGTCGACCAGCAGCGCCGTCACGTTGGCCACCCCCGTGAAGGTCAGCTTGACACGGGCCGTCGCGGTGCCGGACAGGCGCGTGGCGGCCGTGAACGGCGCGGTCTCGAAGCGGCTGCGGTTTTCGCCGGTCGGCGCATTCGCCAGCGTGAGCGCGGTAATGCGCGCATCGTCGGTGAAGCGTGCGAGCGGGCCGCCGGTCGGCATCCGCAGCAGCGTGCCGGTACTCGCGCCGTCGCCGCCCGCGAAATACGAAACCGGCGTCGCATGGCGCGCGGCCCAGTCGGCTTCCTTCAGCAGCGTGCCGTCCGCCTGCGCGATCACCGCGCGCGGATCGTGTTCGACACCGTTGTCGAAGCCGATCAGGTAGCGCGTGAACCACCGGTTCACCTCCGCGGTCCACGCATCGGCCATCGCCGGCACGCGCGTCGGATCGGTGTGCTTCAGGCGGTGCAGCCACAGCTGCGTCGGCACGCCCTGGCGCCGCATCGCGAGATACCACGACGTCGACTGGTCGACACGCACGTTGTCGTCGGTCAGCCCCTGCGCGACGAGCGCCGGCGCGGCCGCGAACGCGGTCGGGATGTCGCGCGCGGCCCAGAACGGCGAATAGTCGCCGGTCGTGCGGTTTTCCTTCTGCAACGCTTCGTCGATCAGGTGCGTGCAGCGCTCCGGATGCGCGTTCGTCAGCAGCGCCTTGATGTACACGTCGACGTCCTCGCCCTGATAGCCTTCCGGCGCGCGCACGAGCCCGCCCGAGCGGTAATAGCCGTACATGTTCGACAACCCGGCGACCGGCACGATCGCATCGAGCCCGCGCGTGCGCAGGCTCGCGACCATCTTCGGCAGCGTGCCGTCGTACGACACGCCGTACATGCCGACGTGGCCCGTCGACCAGTTCGCGACGACCGTCTTGCCGCTCGCGTCCTTCGCGGTTGCGTCGCGGCCGAGCCAGCGGATCACCGACGCCATCGCGACCGATTCGTCGCGCGTCAGGATCGTCGGGCAGCCGTCCGAGCCGGCGGTGCCGAGCGAATCCGCATAGACGATCGTAAAGCCGCGCGGCACGAAGTAGCCTTCGATCCACGAGCGCCCGGCAGCGGCCGCTTCGAGCTGCTGCAGCATTCGCGTCTGCGGCGCGGCGGCCATGATGCGCGCGGATGTCGATGCCGACGCGGATGCGCTTGCTGCCGGATGCGGCGTGCCGTCGAGCTCGACGTCGACGTCGTGGTTCGGGCTGTCGGCGAGCCCCGCGTAGTACGGGCTCGCGAGCACGATGACGGGCGTGCGTGCGCCGTTCGCGGTTTCGGCCGGGCGCACGATGCGCACGTGGATGCGGTCGCGCGTGCCGTCGCCGTCGGAATCGACCGGCGTGTCGACCCACGCGTTCTCCTCGATCGTGCCGCCCGACAGCGACGGCTGCACCTGGCCGTTCGCGATCACGGGGCGGTAGCGTCCGCCGCTGGCCGGATTGGCGTACGGGACGCCGGACGGCGAAATGCGTGACGCCAGCGACTGCGTATCGGCCGCCGATGCGGCGGCCCCCTCCTGTTGGCCTTGCGCGAGCGCAGATGCCCCCACCACGCTGCCGCCGTCGTCGCCGCCGCACGCGGCGAGCGTCGTGGCCGCAACGAGCGCGGGAAGCCATGCGCGCCGCAATCCGGTTCGATGAAAGTTCATGAGTGACCTCATTCTTGTTTGTGATTGTCCGGAACCGGCCGGCCCGCGATATGCCCCCTGCGGCCTGGCCGGGTGCTGCATCGGATGAAGCTGAACTGCGACTTCGAAAGCGCCGGGCGAGACGCCCGGGTGCCACGGCCGGTGTTGGCGCACGTTGCGTGGCGCGCCACCCGGCGAGCGTCGGGGCGACTGCATCGCCCCGACCGGAAAGCGTCAGCGCGGCGGCCGGTTCGGGCCGCGCGGCCGAAGCGATATCGGCAGCGTGATACGAATACAGGAGTGCGAATCAAATGCGGGCATGCCCGACCTTCCTTCAGGTTTCAGATGAAACGGAACGGCACGATGCGATGAGGCGGGGGTGTTGCGAACGACAGTGCTGCAACGGCAGGAAAGCGCGACGCGTGTCGGCATGGCTGGCCGGATTTCTTTCCGGAAGCTTGCGCAAACTTATCTCAGTGAAATCTCGGTGTCAAACTTTTTTAGTTGGTGTCAAACAAAGTTTCGATGCGTGCGCGGCATGCGGCCGCCGATCCGTGCGGCATCGGTGTCAACTTCGCTGGAGTCGATCCGCAAACAGTCAAAAACAGTCTGAAAAGAGAGAGGGGCATGGAGATTTCGGTCACGCCGGACGACGGCAACAGCGTCGGTTTCCACGTCATCGCGTAACGCCCGCGCCGGACGCCGCGCCTATTCGTCGCGCAATGCTTCGGCCGGCCGCACTCGCGCGGCACGCCAGCTCGGGTACAGCGTCGCGACGCACGACATCAGGAACGCGGCTGCGGCGATCTCGATCACGTCGATCGCCGCGAGCTTCGACGGCAGCGAACTGAGGAAATACACGGACGGCGTCAGGAAGCGGATGCCGAGCAACTGCTCGATCGCCGGCAGCACCCACGGGATGCTGACCGCGATCGCGCAGCCGAGCGCGACGCCCGCCAGCGTGCCGGCGAGGCCGATCGTCATCCCCTGGATCGCGAAGATCTTCGTGATCGACCCGGGTGGCGCGCCGAGCGTGCGCAGGATCGCGATGTCGCCCTGCTTCTGCGTGACGGTCATCACCAGCGACGATACGAGATTGAACGCGGCGACCGCGACGATCAGCATCAGGATCAGCGACAGCATGCGTTTCTGCAGCCGCTCGGCTTCGAACCACGTACGGTTCTGCCGCGTCCAGTCGCGGATATAAAGATCGCCCGACAACGTGCGCGACAGCTCCAGTGCGATGTCCGGCGCGCGTTGCAGATCGTCGAGACGCAACCGGATGCCGGTCGGCGCGGGCACGTTGAACAGCTTCCGCGCATCGCTGATGTGGATGTATGCGAGCGCGCTGTCGTACTGGTAGTGGCCCGACTCGAACGTGCCGACCACGTTGAACTGGCGGAACCGCGGCAGCGCGTCGTCGATGCGCGCGGTGTTGCCGGGCGCGAAGAACGTGATGCGGTCGCCGATCTTCACGTGCAGCGCGTCGGCCAGCGCGGCGCCGAGCACGATGCCCATCTCGCCGGGCACGAGCGCGTCGAGGCGTCCGGTCTTCAGCTTGCGCGCGATTTCGGACACGCGCGGCTCGAGCACCGGATCGATGCCGCGCAGCGCGACGCCCGTCACGCTGCCCGCGTTCGTCAGCAGCGCCTGCGCGTCGACATAGGGCGCGACGGCGCGCACGGCCGGGTTCCGCAGCGATTCGTGCGCGGTGAGCCGCCAGTCGGGCAGCGCGCCGGACGGCGAGAAGATTTCCACATGCGCGAGCACCGACAGCATCCGGTCGCGCACCTCGGTGCGAAAGCCGTTCATCACCGACAGCACGACGATCAGCGCGGCGACGCCGAGCGCGATGCCGGCCATCGCGGCGCCGGCAATGAACGACACGAAGCCGTCGCCGGCCGAGCGCCGGCCGCCGCGCGCATAGCGCAGTCCGATCTGCCATTCGAACGGGAGTTTCAAGCGATTTCCTTTCAATTCGATACGAACCACGTCGAGCCGCGCATTCTAGCGAACGCGGCGCGAGTGCGTGCAGAGATCGGGGGGCGGGCGGAACGGCTACCCGACCGGCCGGTCATTCGCCTGCGTTGCGCGCCGACACGCCGATATTTCCATCGTTTCGGCTCTGACCCATAATGTCGGCCAGCATCCGGTCGAACAAAACATTCCAAGCATTCACGGCGCAACCAGGGCCGCGCCGTCACAGACCAATAAATCTCGGGGTACGTTGCCGCAGCCGGCAGCACGTCCTTGACAAGGAAATAACAAAATGGATTTGCTGCGTTTCCTGCTGCTCCTGCCGATTCGCGCGGCGGGCTTCGTCTGGCGCCTGCTCGGCCGCGTGCTGCGGCCGCTGGTCGGCGACGTGTCATGGACGGCGCCCGCGTGGGCGGGCATCACCGCCGCGGCCGTGCGCCGCCGCCCGTGGCATGCCGGCGGCATCGTGCTGCTCGCGGCCGCGCTCGGTTACGGCGGGTACTGGTTCAAGCATCGCCCGAAGCCGCCCGAGCCCGAGACCGTCGGCTTTACCGTGAAGGCGCCGGCGATCACGACCTACGAGGTCGACGACAGCGACAAGCCGAAGATCACCGTGCATCCGCTCGAAGTGGCGTTCTCCCGATCGGCCGCGCCGATCGAACTGGTCGGCAAGCCGGCCGGGCAGGGCATCGCGATGACGCCCGCGTTGAAGGGCGCTTGGGAGTGGGCCGACGACAAGACGCTGCGCTTCACGCCGGCGGCCGACTGGCCGATCGGCGCGCACGTCGAGGTGCGCTTCGCGGTGCACCAGGTGTTCGCGCCGCAGGTGACGATGCACGACGACCATTTCGCGTTCGACCTGCCGGCCTTCACTGCGCAGTCGGGCGACAACCAGTTCTACCAGAACCCCGACAATCCGGCGGAGAAGCAGGCGCTGCTGCAGTTGCGCTTCAACTATCCGGTCGATCCGGCCGAGTTCGAGAAGCGCATCGGCCTCGTGCTGGTCGGCCGCGACGGCAAGAACGTGTCGCCGCTGCGCTACACGGTCAACTACGACAAGATGAAGACGAGCGCGTGGATCCATTCGCAGCCGCTCGAGATTCCGAAAGATCCGCTGTCGGTGCGGCTCGACGTCGACAAGGGCGTGAAGAGCGCGCGCGGCGGCGACGGCACGCCGGCCGTGCTGCACGCGTCGGTCGGCGTGCCGGGACTCTATAGCCTGACAATCGGCAACGTTGCGCCGACGCTCGTCGACAACGAGCGTTACGAGCCCGAGCAGGTGCTCGTCGCGGAAACGTCCGACGGCGTGCGCAGCGCCGATCTCGCCGCGCGCGCGAAGGCGTGGGTGCTGCCGAAGCGCAAGCCGGGCGTCGATCAGTCGGACGACGATCCGCCGTACGAATGGAATGTGGCCGACATCAGTGACGCGGTGCTGAAGCAGTCGAAGCCGCTGCCGCTTGCAGCGGTGCCGACCGAGAACGATTTCGCGACGCTGCAAAGCTTCAAGTATCACGCGACGCCGGGCGAGCGCATCGTCGTGCGTTTCGAAGGCGACCTGAAATCGGCGGGCGGCTATCTGCTAGGCGCGCCGGCGACGACCGCGTTCACGGTGCCCGACTATCCGAAGCTGCTGCGCTTCATGGCCGACGGTTCGCTGCTGTCGATGAGCGGCAGCAAGCGGCTGTCGGTCGTATCGCGCAACCTGCCGGGGATGAAGGTCGAGATCGGCCGCGTGGTGCCCGACCAGCTCCAGCATCTCGTGAGTTTCAACAACGGCACGTATGCGCGGCCCGAGCTGTCGTATTCGTTCAGCGAGGATCACATCGTCGAGCGCTTCGTGCAGAAGCGCGCATTCCCGGCCGGCGACCCCGGCAAGGCGCATTACGAAGGCATCGATCTCGGGCAGTACCTGAAGGGCGGCAAGCGCGGCGTGTTCCTGCTGCACCTGTCGAAGTACGACCCGGCGGCCGAAAAGAAGAAAGCCGACGATGCGAAGGATGGCGATGCTTCGTCGGGCGACGGCAGCCAGGATCAATCCGATAACGCCGATTCGGGCGACAGCAACGGCGACGACAGCGACAACGCACTCGGCGACACGCGCCTGATCGTCGTGACCGATCTCGGGATGCTGGTCAAGCGCGCGCTGGACGGCAGCCAGGACGTGTTCGTCCAGTCGATTCGCAACGGCCGTCCGGTTGCGGGCGCAACCGTGTCGGTGCTCGCGGTGAACGGCCAGGCGCTGTTTACGCAGACCACCAGCGCCGACGGCGTCGTACATTTCCCCGCATTCAAGGGGCTCGACCGCGAGAAGCGTCCGCAACTGTATGTCGTGAAGAAGGACGGCGACCTGTCGTTCCTGCCGGTGGCTGGCCGCGATCGCCAGCTCGATTTCTCGCGCTTCGACGTCGACGGCGAACGCAACGCGACGGGCCAGGGGCAGCTGTCCGCGTACCTGTTCTCGGATCGCGGGCTGTACCGCCCCGGCGATCCGTTCCACATCGGCCTGATCGTGCGCGCGGCGAGCTGGGCGCGCAGCCCGGCCGGCGTGCCGCTGCAGGCGGAGATTGTCGATCCGCGCGGGATCACCGTCGAACGCAAGCCGGTGACCGTCGACGCGACGGGCTTCACGGAGCTCGGTTATACGACGGCCGAAACGTCGCCGACCGGCACGTGGACGGTCAACCTGTACATCGTCAAGGACGGCCAGCCGGGTGCCGAGCCGATCGGCAGCACGACGGTGCAGGTGAAGGAGTTCCTGCCCGACCGGATGAAGGTCGACGCGAAGCTGTCGCAGCAGGTCGTCGAAGGATGGGTGAAGCCGAAGGGGCTGAAGGGCATCGTCGATGCGCAGAACCTGTTCGGCACGCCGGCCGAGAAGCGCCGCGTCGCGGCGACGCTGACGCTGCGCCCGGTGTGGCCGTCGTTCCGCAGCTGGCAGGGCTACCGCTTCTTCGATGCACGCCGCGCGAAGGAGGGCTATACGACGACGCTGCAGGACGGCGCGACCGACGACAAGGGCCATGCCGAGTTCGACCTCGATCTCGACAAGTACGCGGACGCGACCTATCAACTCTACTTCCAGGCGAAGGCGTATGAAGCGGAAGGCGGGCGCAACGTCGCCGCGAACGCGCAGACGCTCGTGTCGAACAACGACTGGCTCGTCGGCTACAAGTCGGTCGACGATCTCGGCTACGTGAAGCGCGGCAGCCCGCGCACGGTGCGGCTCGTCGCGATCGACCCGGGCGCGAAGGCGATCGACGTGAAGGACCTGCGCGCACAGCTCGTCGAGGAACGCTACGTGTCGGTGCTGACCAAGCAGGATTCCGGCGCGTACAAATACGATTCGCGGCTGAAGGAAGTGCCGGTCGACGAGAAGCCGCTGACGATTCCGGCGGCCGGGCTCGACTTCGCGCTGCGCACCGACAAGCCGGGCAGCTATGCGCTCGTGATCCGCCGCGCGGACGGCACCGCGGTGAACCGGATCGAGTATTCGGTTGCAGGCGACGCGAACGTCACGCGTTCGCTCGACCGCAACGCCGAGCTGCAGGTAAGCCTCGCGAAGCACGACTACAAGCCGGGCGAGCAGGTCGAGATCGCAATCCGCGCGCCTTACGCGGGCAGCGGCCTGATCACGATCGAGCGCGACAAGGTGTATGCGCACGCATGGTTCCATGCGGACACGACGAGCTCGATCCAGCACATCACGGTGCCGGCGGGCTTCGAAGGCAACGGCTACATCAACGTGCAGTACATCCGCGATCCGTCGTCGGACGAGATCTTCATGAGCCCGCTGAGCTACGGCGTCGTGCCGTTCTCGGTGAACCTCGACGCGCGCCGCAACGCGCTCACCGTCGACGCGCCGGCGCTCGTGAAGCCGGGTGAAACCGTCACCTTCACCGTGCATTCGGCGAAGCCCGCGAAGGTCATCGTGTTCGCCGTCGACGAAGGCATCCTGCAGGTCGCGCGCTACAAGCTCGGCGATCCGCTGAAGTTCTTCTTCCGCAAGCGGATGCTCGAAGTCGGCACGTCGCAGATCCTCGACCTGATCCTGCCGGACTTCGAGAAGCTGATGGCGATGGCCGCGCCCGGCGGCGACGCCGACGACGCGATCGGCCGCCAGTTGAACCCGTTCAAGCGCAAGCGCGACAAGCCGGTCGTCTACTGGTCGGGGATCGTCGACGTGAACGGCGACACGCGCGTGAGCTACACGGTGCCCGACTACTTCAACGGGAAGCTGCGCGTGATGGCCGTGTCGGTGTCGCCGGACCTGGTCGGCACGTTCGAAGGCGCGACGACGGTGCGCGGCGATTTCGTGCTGTCGCCGAACGTGCCGACGACGCTCGCACCGGGCGACGAGGCCGACGTCAGCGTCGGCGTCGCGAACAACCTGACGGGCGTCGGCAGCCAGCCGGTGCCGGTCGCGGTCACGCTGAAGACGGGCCCGCAGTTGCAGGTGATCGGGCCGGCGACGCAGAACGTCGCGCTCGCGCCGCAGCACGAGGGCGTCGCGCTGTTCCGCGTGAAGGCAACCGACACGCTCGGCTCGGGCATGCTGTCGTTCGGCGCGCGCTACGGCGCGAAGGGCGCGCAGCAGCGCGTCGACGTGTCGGTGCGGCCGGCGGCCGCGTTCCGCACGCAGCTCGACATCGCGCGGCTCGATCCGGGCAAGAAGGCGAGCGTGCCGAACCTGCGGCCGATGTACGACGCGTATGCATCGCGCGACGCGAGCATCTCGACCGCGCCGCTCGTGCTGTCCGAAGGGCTGTCGTCGTATCTCGTCAACTTCGACCACTACTGCAGCGAGCAGATGGTGAGTTCGGTCGTGCCGCGCGTGTTCGCGTCGAAGTGGCTGTCGGTGCGTGCGCTGACGAGCGCGATGCACGCGCCCGAAGCCGGCGCCGACGCGGCGAATGCGGCCTCGATCGCGCAGTTCCTCGGCGTGCTGCGCAGCCGGCAGAACGCGCAGGGCGGCTTCGGCCTGTGGAGCGCGACGCCGGATGCCGATCCGTTCGTGTCCGCTTATGCGATGCACGTGCTGCTCGACGCGCGCGAGCGCGGCATGGCCGTGCCGAAGGACATGCTCGACGCGGGCAGCCAGTATCTGCAGAAGCTCGCGGCGAACGATTCGCTCGGCTCGCTCGACCTGCTGCGGCAGCGTGCATACGCGGTGTACCTGCTGACGCGCCAGGGCAACGTGACGACCAACAGCCTCGCGGCCGTGCAGAAGCGCTTGCAGGATGCGTATCCGAACGACTGGAAGAACGATCTCGCGGCCGCATGGCTCGCCGCATCGTATCAACTGCTGAAGCAGGACAAGGAGGCCGCCGCGCTGATCGCGGGCCCGCAGGCGCTGCTCGAACGCAAGCGTGCGTCCGACGGCGGTTACGTGGCGGGCTACTACATCGATCCGCTGACGCGCGACGCGAGCGTGCTGTACCTGCTCGCGAAGCACTTCCCCGAGCGCGTGCGCAAGCTGTCGCCGCGTGCGATGGACAACATCGCCGCGCCGCTGGTCGACAACCGCTACAACACGCTGTCGTCGGCGATGACGATCCTCGCGCTCGATGCGTATGCGGCGTCGAACGCGGGCCAGCTCGACCAGCTCGCGATCGACGAGGTACGTGCGGGCGCCGCGCCGAAGGACGTGTCGTCGATCCAGGCGAACCTCGTGCGCTCGGGCACGTGGGCGGCCGGTGCGTCGCGCGTCGACTTCGTGAACGGCAGCGCGCTGCCCGCGTGGTGGGTCGCGAGCCAGTCGGGCTACGACCGCGGCACGTCGACGAAGGCGATCAAGAACGGGCTCGAGATCGTGCGCGACTACACCGATACGAACGGCAAGCCGCTTGACAGGATCACGCTAGGCCAGGAAATCGACGTACACCTGAAGATTCGCGCGACGGGCTCGGCGAACGTCGGCAACATCGCGATCGTCGATTTGCTGCCCGGCGGCTTCGACCCGGTGATCGCGCCGCCGCCCGCGACCGACGCACAGGACGGCGACGGCAATGGCGACGGCGGCGCGTCGGCGCCGGTGGCCGATGCGCCGTGGCATTCGCCGATCGGCGTGACGGGTTCGACGTGGCAGCCGCAGTTCGCGGATGTGCGCGAGGATCGCGTGGTGATCTACGGCACCGCGACCACCGACGTGCGCGAGTTCGTCTACCGGATCAAGGCGAGCAACGCGGGCCGCTTCGTCGCGCCGCCTGCGTATGGCGAGTCGATGTACGACCGCCGCGTGCAGGCGCAGGCGCCCGGCGGCACGACGCTGACGGTGGAGCGCGTGCGATGACGGTGCGCTTGCATTGGCCGTGCCGGGTGGCAGGAGTGCCCGCGCGTGGCTGACGCATCCGTGCTCCGGTGCGCGCTGCATGGCGCCGGCCGCTGGCTGCATCGCTGGCAGAACTGGATCGCCGGCGCGCTGCTCGTGTTCGGCGCGCTGGCCGCGTGCCGGTTGTGGCCGCATCCGCCGCTGCGCGACTGGAAGCCGTCGTCGGTCGCGGTGGCCGACGCGCACGGCCGGCTGCTGCGCCTGACGCTCGCGAAGGACGACCGCTACCGGCTGTGGGTGCCGCTCGACCGGATGTCGCCGCAGCTCGTCGAAGCCGTGATGCTGCACGAGGACCGTTGGTTCCGGTGGCATCCGGGCTTCAACCCGTACGGGCTCGCACGCGGCGCGTGGATCACGTACGTGCGCGGCGGCAATCCGCAGGGCGGCTCGACGCTAACGATGCAGCTTGCGCGCTCGCTGTGGCGCCTGAACACGCGCACACCGGCCGGCAAGCTCGAGCAGGTCGCGCGCGCGGTGCAGCTCGAACTCTTCTATTCGAAGCGGCAGATCCTCGAAGCCTATCTGAACGATGCGCCGTATGGCCGCAACGTCGAAGGCGCGGGCACCGCGAGCGTCGTCTATTTCGACCGGATGCCCGACGCGCTGACGCTGCCCGAGGCGCTCGCGCTCGCGGTGATTCCGCAGGACCCGGCGCGGCGCGTGCGCGGCGGGCAGGACGAGATAAACCGCGCGCTGGCCGCGTCGCGCAACCGGCTGTACGCACGCTGGCTGACGAAGCACCCGCGCGATGCGTCGCTAAAGCCGCTGTTCGCGTTGCCGCTCGCGATGCGGCCGCTGTCGGCGCTACCGTTCGATGCACCGCACGCGGTCGACCAGGCGCTTGCCGCGCGCAGCGCATGGCGCACGACATCGGGCGATGCCGGCGCACAGCTCGTGACGACACTCGATCTCGATCTGCAGCGCACGCTCGAACGGCAGATCGCGCGCTACGTCGCTCGCAACGACACGCGCGGCGTGCGCAACGCGGCCGCGCTGCTCGTCGATACGCGCGACATGGGCGTGAAGGCGCTGGTCGGCTCCGCGAACTTCTTCGATAGCACGATCGACGGGCAGGTGAACGGCACGCTCGCGCGGCGCTCGCCGGGCTCGACGCTCAAGCCGTTCATTTATGCGCTCGGTTTCGACCAGGGCGTGCTGCATCCGCAGACAGTGCTGCGCGACGTGCCGACCGCGTTCGGCCCGTATGCGCCGGAGAATTTCGACGGCCATTTCCTCGGGCCGATCACCGCGACCGATGCGCTGAACCGCAGCCGCAACGTGCCGGCCGTATGGGTCGCATCGCAGCTCAAGTCGCCCGATTTGTACGGCTTCCTGCAGGAAGCCGGCGTGCGCCGGCTCGCGAGCGCGCAGCACTACGGGCTCGCGCTCGTGCTCGGCGGCGGCGAAGTGACGATGCAGGATCTCGCGGCGCTCTACGCGATGCTCGCGAATCGCGGCGAGTTCCGGCCGCTGCGGCTGCGCGCGGACGAACCGGCCGTGCCCGGCCGGCGCCTGCTGAGCGCGGAGGCGAGCTACATGACGATGGACATGCTGCGCCAGCACCTGCGCCCCGACGAGACGAGCGGCGCGCAGCCGTCGAGCGTGCCCGTCTACTGGAAGACCGGCACGTCATGGTCGTTCCGCGATGCGTGGACGGCCGGCGTGTTCGGCCCGTATGTGCTGGTCGTGTGGGTCGGCAACTTCGATAATTCGACCAACACGGCCTTCGTCGGCGTCGATGCGGCCGCACCGCTGTTCTTCCAGGTCGTCGATGCGCTGAATGCCGAGCGCACGCTCGTCGAGCCGCCGCGCGCGGTGCCGCCGCACCTGAAGCGCGTGCGGATCTGCCTTGCAAGCGGCGACTTGCCGAACGAATGGTGCCCGCAGCAGGGCTGGACGTGGTTCATTCCGGGCACGTCGCCGATTCGCGTGAGCACCGTGCACCGGCCCGTCGTGATCGACGATGCGACGGGGAGGGCCGCTTGCCCACCGTACGGCGGCAAGCGCACGCATACGGAGATCTTCGAGTTCTGGCCATCGGATCTGCAGCAGGTGTTCGCGCAGGCCGGCATTCCGCGCCGGCGGCCGCCGCAGAATGCGGACTGCCGCGACGCCGGGCAAGTGGACGGCGACCCGCCGCGCATCACGTCGCCGCTGCGCGGCAGTACCTATGCGATGCGCGTGAAGAGCGCGGACGATACGCGCATCGCGTTCAACGCGACGGCCGATGCGAGCGCGCATGCGCTTTATTGGTTCGTCAACGATGCGTATGTCGGCCGCAGCGCGCCTGGCGACGCGCTGTTCTGGCAGCCGCGCACGGCCGGCAGCTATGTGGTGCGGGTGGTCGACGATCACGGGCGCAGCGATCAGCGGCCGCTGACGGTCGGGCTCGAGCAGTAGGGGGGCGCGACGACATCGACCGCGGCGATCTCGCCCATGCGGCAGACGAACGCGGCGAAGCGGGCCAGGACCACTGTGCGATCGGTCCGGGTTGGCGTTCCGTGCGGCGTGGCGGGCGTCGCGCGGGTGGCCAGCTAGTATGATGTCCCGCAAATAGATTTAATAATTATCGGGCTGCAAATACGGCTGCAGCAACGTGACGACCACTCCGGCCATCTCGTCGAGCGTACCGGCATCCGACAGGGGGTCCCAACGTCCGCTATGACTGCGGAATGCGGCGCCATAACGATTGCGGCCGAGTTCGGTCAGCCGAGCCACCACGGTGGGTCCCTCGTCGTCGTGAGATCGATCTTCTTTCCGCTCTTTGCGTCATGCACCCTGGTGCGCACGGCGACGAAGCTCGCGCGATCCGGAAAGGTTATCTCGTAATCGAGCAGCGTATCCGGCGTGAGCGTGATGCCGGGCAACGGCTTGCCGCTCGCGCTCCTGCCGGCGCCACGGGCGGCCACAATGAGCTTGGCCGCCTTCACGGTGGTCGTCGCACCGTGCTGGCGGGCGAGACGCGTCACGAAATGCAGGTCGCTCTCGCCGAACTGGTCGGCACGCGGCACCAGTGCATCAACGCTGCAGGCGGCTGCCCACTTGTTGCGCCGGGTGATGTCACCGACGATGTCCGCGAGCTTCGCGTTCTCCCAACTACCGTAGCGGTGCGTCTTAGCGCTCGCGCATGTTGGCCGGCTTGCCACGGATCACTACGGAGGCGGGCGGTCCTTTGAGCGCAATCTCGTCGACCGCGTATTCACCCAGGAACGACAACCCCTTGCCGCTCCAGCCAAGCGAGATTTTCAGGGCGGCGCCCTTGGGCGGAAACTGGATCCTGCCGTCACGGTCGTCGAGCTCGATCTCGCACTCGTCCGCCTCCAGCCCCGGCTTGTCTACCGTGCGGATGCGCAGCACGCGATCCTCGATCACGCGCGTGATGTCGTCGCCGTTCGCGATGACCTGGAAAATGGGCTGCATCGATCCTCCTAAGTTATGTTCATATTCCCCAAATATTACAAACGCGCATGCAAGCGCTGCAAACACGAGATAGGTGTCGGCGAGCCTGCGATATCAGATGGAGATACTGCGAAAATGCTTGATATGGCTAAAGAAGTAGCCAACCGGATTGCGTGTGCGGTACGGCATGCAGCTGCATTGACGTTTCGTTCTACTATTCGAGTGTTGTGGGAAAGCCACTTTCGTGCCTGCCGTCCGAACCACCTGTCCAACGGAGTGGCATCGTGGCTCTTATCCACAAGAGCGGCCTTGGCGCACAGATGCTCAATCAGTTCTTCACATACAAGCTTTCAGTAGCGTTCAGGCCATCCTGCCTCGCTTCCGCAAAAGACAGGATGTAAACACATTTCAGAAAAGGTAAATAAGCCCTAGTTGAAAGGCCAATTTCGAGGTAGCGATTTACGCCACTTTTGCACAGTAACGGGCGTGCAGCCCCACGCAAACGCGAGGGCCAATATCAGCCCTGTCCCAAACCAAGCAACTCCCTCGAAGCGTCCACTCACTATGCTAGCCGACATCAGAGCAACCGCGATGCCTATCATTACCCCAGTGACTACTCCCGGAAATACACTTTGTGCATTCGGCCTCGCCTATAAGTTCATCGCGCCGACGCAGCCGCATTTTGCGCGTCACCGCACCGATAAACATTGCCAGACAGTGTGACGTTGGTCTGTTCCAGGTGGTCCCGTCCTCCAGTCTGTGCGGACCGCTGAGTCAGAAGATAGACAACATTCCCCCCCATGGCAGCAGCCTTGTTCTTCAGGTCATTGCGTGCGCCTGTCTCCAGATCAGCATTTGATGTGATCGCACCGCGCAGTAGATCGCCCTGGCTACCGGTGACGTCGCCGAGGAACGTGCAGGTCTGCGGCGGTTCGTTGTTTGTCACGCGCACTCTTGATGCTGCCGGACTGATAGGTGCGATCGCGCTGCACCCCCCGAGCAGAGCCAAGGTTGCCGCGCAAACACACAGAAGGCTCGGGAAGCCGAAGAACAGGGAGGTAGGCTTGTATCGGGACATAGAAGTTATTTCGAAGTCGTTGGGTAGTCTGTGGGTCCCCGTGCTGAGGAACTTGGCAGCGCACATATGGTTTGCTCTCCAAAAATCAAATTATCGTTTCGCGATAATTATTTTACGTTATACAATAAACTTCCAGGCTCCGCAATCTTCCAGGAACTCGAATGTCGACCTTTACCTTTCTGGCTAGCCCTAAGAGCGGCGCCATGCCCCGTCTTTTGACTATCTCGCGCTGGATGCGACGCTTCACACTGTCCGGCATCTTGCTTGCGCCCGTCGTCCTCACCCTCTTTTGGTTCTGGACGCCCGACGCAGAACTTGCTGCGGCGGTCCGGGAGCTTGTGCGAGCTGCACCGATAAATCACGTGAGCATCTCTGCAGCGAGCCGGGCGCTAGGTTTCGCGATCACTGGCGGATGCCTGGCTTTGAGCACGTATGCGTTATTTCAGGCGCACTTCATGTTCACGGATTTTTCAAAGGGCGCCGTCTTCGCCACAGAAACCACCGTTCGTCTGCGCCGGCTGGCACTGGCGTTAACAGCCTTTGGATTTGTGGCTCCGCTGACTAAGACGCTGCTTGGGCTCGCGCTCGTGACTACGCCTGATGGGCTGTACAGAGTCATTCTGATTTCCCTGAATGACTTTTTCCTCTGCCTCATAGGAGGCTTGTTGCTCGCGATCGCCTGCGCAATGTTGGAGGCAACACGCGTCGCCGACGAACACAAGCTCTTTGTCTGAGGCGTTATGACGATACTAGTGAGGCTCGATGTACTGCTCGTCGAACGCAAAATGAAATCGCGCGAGCTAGCCCAGTTGATCGGCATCACGGAGCCCAATCTCTCCCTGCTGAAGTCCGGCAAGGTCAAGGGCATCAGATTCGAAACGCTTGAGCAGATCTGCAAGGCACTGGATTGCCAGCCCGGGGATCTATTGGAATACCGCGCCGACGGGACGGCAGATGGTGACTCCATTACGCCGCAAAAACGGGAAGTTTCGAAGGGAGGTAAGTATTGAGGCCACTTTTAAATGATAGCCAAGCAGCTTATCGGAGCTGCGGCCCGGAACCTTTCACTTTCGGACGGCTCTGAATCGGGAGCAGCCCCTCGGGTACCAGACTCAATGCAAACAAGACGAAGAGAAATCACCATGAACGCACCCGACATCGATATCCGCAAGATTCTGGCGCTGCTGCCGCATCGATATCCGATTCTGCTGGTCGACCGTGTGCTCGAATTCGAGCCGCAGACGCGGATCAAAACGCTCAAGAACGTGACGATCGACGAGCCGTACTTCGTGGGGCACTTCCCTGAACAACCGGTGATGCCGGGCGTCCTGATTATTGAGGCGATGGCCCAGTCAGCCGGCCTGCTTACGTTCGGCGCGGACATGGAGCGGAAGGCAGGGGCGCTGTACTACTTAGTCGGGATCGACGGCGCGCGCTTCAAGCGCGTGGTGCGGCCCGGCGACCAACTCCATCTGAACGTTTCCGTGGTGCGTTGCATCCGGGGTATCTGGAAGTTCCAGGCTAACGCGACCGTGGACGGCGAAGTGGCCTGCGAAGCTGAGTTGATGTGCACCGTGAAGCAGGTCGAAGACTAGTACAACATCCCGCAAATAAGTTGAATAAATAAGCGCCTCGGGTGTCATGGTGAGATGAACCGAGGCCGCCATGCAACGCCAGTTAAGCTGGCGAATAAAGAACGACAGGAACTGCTATCGCTGATCGAGCGGAAGACAGCTGCGCAACGAGATGTGATGCGGGCGCGCATCGCGTTGTGGGCTCACGAGGGCCACTCCAATACGGTGATCGCGCGGGAACTTGGGTCTCCGTACAAACGGTCTGCCTGTGGCGCAAGCGCATAGCACGGCAAGGTGTCCAAGGAATTCGCGAGAGCGAGCGCGGTGGCCGTCCGCCACGCAACACGCACGAAGCGCGGCTGCAGCTAATTGCGCTGGCGTGTGAAGCGCAGGAACCTGAGGGACGGGTCACGCCGACGCTCGACGAGATTGCGGCGCGTGCTGTGGAGCGCGGCATCGTCGGGCAGATCAGCCGCAGCCACGGACAGCGCATTCTGCAGGTCGGCGATGTACGCCCGCACCGGGTCCAGCAATGGCTGCACAGTCCAGACCAGGCCTTTCGCGAGAAGGTCAACGATCAAACGCCTGGACGACGAGGAACCCACCGTGGTGGCTCGGCTGACCGAACTCGGCCGCAATCGTTATGGCGCCGCATTCCGCAGTCATAGCGGACGTTGGGAACCCCTGTCGGATGCCGGTACGCTCGACGAGATGGCCGGAGTGGTCGTCACGCTGCTGCAGCCGTATTTGCAGCCCGATAATTATTAAATCTATTTGCTGGGCATCATACTAGCGCCGATTCATGCGCTGTAGCCGATCCTCAGGACACCCCATTGCCGTCCGCCGACGACGATGGGTGCCGAAACGTCCTTCATCAGCGCAAAGTTGCCGTTGCCCATGTCGCGCCGATAGGTCTGCAGCAGGAACGGTTTGGTATGCGACACGGAGGTGCGCGCCGTCCGGTCCGTATAGATCCGGCGGTTCCGGCAGTTCGCCGCGTTCCATGCGGCGTCCGCGCGCTGGGGCAGCGAGAACTTCCGGTTGTGGGTCGGCAGGTAGCACTGCTTGTCGAAGCTGGCGCAATAGACGATGCGTTCGTCGATCTCGAGCACCGGCTCCTGGACGGCCGGCAGCACGCGATCGGTGAAGGCCGTGAAGCGCGTCATGAACTGCTGCGGATCGGTGCCGGGAATCGGCACGTAGTTCGCGTCGAACAGCGCGTCGAGCGCGATATCGCCGCGCGCGACCGCATCGTCGAAGAGCTTGCCGATCGCGGCGGCCGTGTTCCGCGCGGTTTCGATAAAGCGCGTGTCGGGCGACTCGATGCCGGTCGCGGCCGTGAGTTCGATGAGCGTCTCCGAGACGGAGAGCAGGTTGCCGAGCCGGTCCTTGGCCTGCGAGAAGTTGTCGCTGGAATCCTCGACGCCGGACGCCATTTCGCCAACCTGCTCCTCTAGACGGAGGCATTGCGTCTCGATCTCGTCCGTCAGCGATGCGATCTGTTCGGCCTCGCCGGCGAGTTCGGTGATCGCGTGCCCCGTCGTGTGCACGACCTCGCCGATCGTGCGCGTGCCTTCGCGGACGCGATGGGCGCGCGCGGCGTTGTCGGTTCCCTCCGCGATCAGGTGTTCGGTCTGCTCGGCCAGGCGCGCGAGGGTCGTCTCGATCTGGGCCGTCGCCTGTCCGGTCTTCGCGGACAGGTTCTTGACCTCGGCCGCGACGACGGCGAAGCTGCGGCCCGACTCGCCGGCGCGCGCGGCCTCGATTGCGGCGTTCAGCGCGAGCAGGTGGGTCTGGCGGGCAATGACGGAGATCTCCTCGGACACGGCCCGCACGTGATCGAGCGCGTCGCGCAGCGCGCCCATCTGGCTGCCGATCGAGGTGACTCCCTCGACGAGGCCGTGGATGTCGGCGAGCGATGCCTCGATCGTCTGTTGCGACTTCTGGACCGCGCTCGACGCATTGGCGCTGACGGCGCGCACCTGCTGTGCGGCTTCGGCGATCCGGTGGTTGCCGCGCAGCGTGACGGCGGCCGATTCACGCAGCGTGTGGCAGACCTCCGCCTGCCTGGCGACGCGGGCGGCGACTTCCTCGACATGACCCGAGACGTCGCAGATCTCGATGCCGAGCTTGCCGGCCTGCTCGGCGATGTCGCCGACGAGTGCGCGCGATGAACGGCGGCCGCGGCCGATTCCGAAGAGGTTCACGTTGCTGGGTCTCCTAGAGGGCGCGCATTCTCTGTTTCTGACAGATTTTGGGTGTGCGCTCCTGACTTGACGGCAGCGTGGCCGCCGACTTGAGGTCGGGTAAACGTCAGGATCGGCAATCCGGATTGTCGGGCCAACGCCGCGCGTTCCCGTTTTTGCGGCGGCCGGCTTCCGATGCGGGGGCCGGACGAGCGAGCGACGATCGCCCGTCCGGATGCGCCGCGTCAGAATACGTGGTGGATGCCGACGTTGGCGCCGACCGTCGTGCCGGGCAATCCGAACAATGCGCCGCCCGTGATGCCGAGGCCCGTATTCATCGCGCCGTGGTTGTTGACGACGCCGACTTGCGCGTAAAGGCCCGTTCGCTTCGACAGGCTGTAATCGGCGCCGACCGCGGCGAGCAGCGAATGATTGTGCGAATCGTTGCGATCGGTCGTGTACCACGCGCCGGTGTTCAGGTCGAGGGCCGGCGTGACGCGATAGTCGAGGCCGGCGCTATACACGTTGTTGCTGAACGAGCCGGCGACCTTGTAGCTCGTGAACGACGCCTTGCCGGTCACGGGCCCGAACGTATACGCGGTGCCGATCGTGCGGCCGACGAACGCGACCGTGCTCGAAACTGGTGTCGGCGACGTGCCGCCGTTGCCGTCGTAGAGCGCCGCGTTGAGCATGAAGCCACCGTTCGTATAGGTAAGGCTGCCGGAATACTGGCGTCCCGCCTGGAAGTCCCCGGCTTTGCCGCCGAATCCGAACATCGCGCTGCCCGCCAGCCCGCCGATCGTCGGGCTCGTGTACGAAATCGCGTTCGGGTTGAAGAGGCCCGTGACGAGCACGTTGTCGACGTACGGGATCAGCGCGGCGCCGAAGTGCGAGATATTGCGGGGATCCGAGCCGAGCACCGCGAGCACGAACGGCGAGAACTGCAGGCCGATCTTCGTCTCGCCGAAGCCGCCGTCGAGCCCGACCCACGCCTGGCGGCCGAAGAAGTTGCCGTTCGAATGGCCGAACGCGCCGTCCGTGATGTTGAAGCCGCTCTCCAGCTTGAACTTCGCGTGCAGCCCGCCGCCGAGATCCTCGGTTCCCGTCATGCCGAAGTTGGTCGGCGTCATGCCCGTATCGGTCAGCGCGAACTGGCGGCCGGCGTTGGCGCCGGTTGCCGAGTCGAGCGACCGGCTCATGTAAAGCAACGCCGCGTCGAGGTCGCCGTACAGCGTGATGCTGCTCTGCGCGAAGCCGTTCGTGCTCGCCGCCGCGCCGAGCAGCGCCGCGCAAATCGTCCATGTCCTGCTCTTCATCGTCTGTCTCCGTTTTTGTCAAGTTTTGTAATTCGTATGACTAAGTAATGCTGCGATGACGGATGCGATGCATGCCGCCTGCATGCCATGCTGTCGGGGAACGCACGGCGGTGCGTCGTGCGGACCGGAATGCCGCCGCGTGCCCGGCGTGGAGAGCGCGCATGCGACCGCGCTCCGGCGCCACGACGAAGCGAAGCGCCCGCGCGAACGAGCGGTGTTACATTGAACGGCTCAACTGTTCGAGGATGGCCGGATTCTCGAGCGTGGACGTGTCCTGCGCGATCGCCTCGCCCTTCGCGAGCGAGCGCAGCAGGCGCCGCATGATCTTGCCCGAGCGCGTCTTCGGCAGGTTGTCGCCGAAGCGGATGTCCTTCGGCTTCGCGATCGGCCCGATCTGCTTGCCGACCCAGTCGCGCAGCGTCTTCGCGAGCGCCGCCGCTTCCTCGCCCTCCGGACGCGAACGCTTCAGCACCACGAACGCGACCACTGCCTCGCCCGTCGTGTCGTCCGGCCGGCCGACCACGTCCGCCTCGGCAACGAGCTCGTGCGACACCAGCGCCGACTCGATCTCCATCGTGCCGAGCCGGTGGCCCGACACGTTCAGCACGTCGTCGATCCGGCCCATGATCGTGAAGTAGCCAGTGTCCTTGTCGTGCCCGCGCGCGTGCCCGGGATCAAGCAAGCTTTGCATAGACGTTGCACCAGCCTTCGGCGGCAACCGCCTTGCCCGCGAACATCGGGCACGTGCCGGAAGATTCGCCGGCCGCGGCCTTGTAGAAGCGGCAGTTCGCGCACGTCTGGCCTGCCTGATACTTCGGGAACTTGCCCGCGTCGACGGTCGTTGCTTTCGCGCGGTAGCCGAGCGTCTTTGCGGCGGCGTCGTTTTCGTCGACGGGCGGCGCGGCCGCAAATGCGCGGGTTCCGGCCGCGAGCGCGGCACACAGGCCGGCCGTCTGAATCATGAAAGTTCTGCGATTGCGGGAGATCATGTCGTTTTCCTGAATGAAATGAAAAGATAAAATCTACCCCGCGCGCCGGGAATGCTTCGCGGCGCGGCGGGTGGACCGAAACGAAGGGGACGGGAGCGTTACTTGCGCGGCCCGGCGATGAGCGGCGCCTTCGACGCGTTGGCGGCATCGGCGGTCAGTTTGGTCTTCGACGCGTCGTAGCCGTTCGAGTAGAGCAGGAACGCCATCAGGTCCGAGTATTCCTGTTCGGTCATCTTGCCGGGGCGATCGGCCGGCATGTTGCTCGACATGTACTGGTAGATGCCGCCGACCGTGATGTGCGACTTGCCTTCGGGGGCAAAGGATTCCCCGCTCAGTGCGGGGGCGGTATTGCCTTCGAGCTGGTCGCCGTGGCATTTCGCACATGCATCGGTGTAGATCTTCTTGCCGTGCTGAACCTGCGCCTGGTCGAACGGCGGTACGTCGCTGCCTTCGTTGGTCGAAACCTTGATGAAGCCGCTCTTTACCGGCTGCACGGATGCGACCGACCCGTCGAGAAATCGGCCGGGCGCATGCGTACCCGTCGCTTGCGCGACCGTTTCCGGAAGTGCCCAGCCGCGTGTGAGCGCCGCGAGACGGCCGTTGCCGCTCATTCGCGACAAGGCCGCGTCGATGCGCTTCCGGAGGTCTTCCTTGCCCGGCCCGAATGCGAAAGACAGTTGCCAGTCCGAGTACGGCGACGACGTGGCCGCGACCCGGAACTGCTGTTGCGGGTGCGCGCGCTTGTACGCGACGACGCTCGGATACCAGACGATGGCGCGCTGCGCGCGGCCGGCGGCGAGCGCGCCGATCGTCTGCTCGCTGGTGTTTTCCAGATCGAAGCGGGCGTTGGCCTGCTGCGCGGCGATCAACTGCGAAGGACTGCCATACGTGGCCGCGATCGTTTCCTTGGCGCCGGACGATGCTCGCGCGTCGCGCAGCGACACGCTGACATAGCCGGAGCGCAGATAGCCCTGCGAGAACGTCATTCTGGATCCCGACCCGTCGGCGATCTCCGAGCGCGGGAAGCCGGCGATCACGTCGCAGTCGCGTTCGAGCGATTTCTTCAGCTCGCTGGCGGAGATGCCGTCGTCGCCGCCGTCGTCGTCGACGCCGCGCTTGTTGAACGATGCGGCGATGCCTGCGGTGCGGAACACTTCGCGCGCAACGGATTGGTCGAGCGCCGTGGTCGGGCTGCCGGGCAGCGTGCAGATGCGCACGCCGGCCGACGCGGCTGCCGGTGTCAGCGCCACGCCCACGGCGAGCAGACTGGCGACGGTAACGGAAGTGAGGCGAGTATTCATGATCGTGTTTCCGGTTGAAGCGGTTGGGGCGTCGCGCCCGCATCGGGCGCATGCGGGCGCGACCGGGGCCGGGGCCTGTTCGCGCCGGTAGCGGGCTACGAACAGGCCGTGGCCCGATCAGTCGAGTGCGAACACGTAGAGCGTGCCGCCGCGCGGAACGTCTTTCGCGATGTCGGCCATCGGGCCGCCCCAGATCGGGTTCGCGCCGCCGTAGCCGGCGAGCACGGCGACGTACTCCTTGCCGTCGACCTCATACACCGAGGGCTGCGAAATGATGCCGCTCGCGAGTTGCGGGCTTTCCCACAGCACCTTGCCGGTTGCCGTGTCGAACGCGTACAGGTGGCCGTCGAGCGAGCCGCTGAACGCGAGGCCGCTCGCGGTGGTCGCGACGCCGCCGTTCCACGGCTTCTTCGACCAGTGGCTCCACAGCTTCTTGCCGGTGTTCACGTCGATAGCCGTCAGTTCGCCGTAGCCTTCGCTGCCCGGTTCGGGCTTGATCTCGAAGCCTTCGCCGAGATACGGCAGGCCTTCCTGGTAGCTGACCGACTTGCCGGTCAGGCTCATGCACGCGTGCAGCGCAGGCACGACCGCGATGTTGCGATCCTGGTCGTACGAGATCGACCACCAGTTCTTGCCGCCGAGGAAGCTCGGGCACGTTTCGATCGTCGTGCCGGCCTTCGGGAACTTCGATTCGTCCTGGATCGGCTTGCCGTCGGCCGTGTAGCCGGTGACCGAGGTCGCCTTCACGAACGGCGTCGCATAGATCAGCTTGCCGGTCGTGCGATCGATCGCATGGAAGAAGCCGTTGCGGTCCGCGTGGATGATCGCGTCGTAGTCCTTGCCTTTGTACCGGATGTCCGCGAGGACGGCCGCATTTACGCCGTCGTAGTCCCACGTGTCGTTGCTCGTGTACTGGTAGTGCCACTTCAGGTTGCCGTTCTTCGCGTCGAGCGCGAGCAGCGAGTCGGAATACAGGTTGTCGCCGGGGCGCAGCGCCGCGAGCCACGGGCCGGGGTTGCCGACGCCCCAGTACAGCGTGCGGGATGCCGCGTCGTAGGTGCCGGTCAGCCAGGCTGCGCCGCCGCCGTGGCTCTGCATGCCGTCGGGCCAGGTCTCCGAGCCTTTCTCGCCGGAACCGGGGATCGTGTAGCGTTTCCAGACCTCCGAACCGTCGTCCGGATTCAGCGCGGCGATGTAGCCGCGAATGCCGTATTCGCCGCCGGACGTGCCGACGACGATCGCGCCGTCGAGCGCGAGCGGCGCGAGCGAGAACGCGTAGCCGAGGCCCGGCTCGAACATCTGCTTCTTCCAGACGAGATTGCCGGTCTGCGCGTCGAGCGCCGCGACTTCTCCGTTCAGCATCGCGATATAGACGTTCTTGCCGTACAGCGCGACGCCGCGGTTGACCACGTCGCAGCATGCGGTCTTGAACGATGCCGCGCCGAGCTTCGGTTCGTATTTCCACAGTTGCTTGCCCGTCTTCGCATCGAATGCGTAGACGTTGTCCTTCGGCGTCGTCACGAACAGGTAATTGCCGTTGACGATCGGCGTCGCCTCGAAACCCTGCTTCAGGTCGGCGGGGAACTTGTAGGCCCACACCTGCTTGAGCGCCTTCGCATTCGACGTGTCGATCTGCTTGAGCGGCGAATGCGAGCGGCCGTTGTAGGTGCGGTAGTAGGTCAGCCAGCCCGGATCCTGTTGCGCATCGGTCAGCCGCTGGTAGGTCACGGCCGGATAGTCCGCGGCCGCTTCGACGAGGCCGGGGTTCAGCGCGACGGCCGCTGCCGCCGCGATGCCGATCGTCGCCAGCCGGCTCGCTGAAGCCGAGAGTTTCTTCATGGTTGTCTCCTGAGTCATTGTGGTCGCACCGTCGCGAATGATTCGCCGCGCCGGCACGGGTGGGGTTCCGGGCCGATTGCGATGTCGTTCACGCAAGTCGCATGCCATTGCGGCGAGAAGCCTGCGCGGCGCGGCGCACGGGCGTATCGTGCGCTGTGCCGTGTCGGACGTGTCGCGCGGCGGTGTCAACGAAGGTGTTGCATTCAGGTACACCGCCGCGCGGGAAGTGTTGCCAAACATGACAGGTGGCGTGGCGCCCGTGACGGTGCGGCCGTCGCATGCGCGCGGCGACGACGACAACCAGGACGCGAACGGCAGGATCGCGGGCTACGTGCTCGTCGATCTCGACATGCGGTATCGGATCGCGAAGCGCTTCGAGGTGTTCGCGAGCGTGACGAACCTGTTCGACAAGCGCTACGCGAGCTTCGGCGTGCTCGGCCGGAATTTCTTCAACGGGCCGAATCACACGTTCGACGGCGCGAATCCTGTCAACCAACAGTTCGTCGGACCGGGGGGCGCCGCGTGGCGCGTGGCGCGGCGTGCGTTATGCGTGGGATTGAGTGTTGCACGGCTGCGCCTGCTGTCGCATGACGACGTGAGCCGGTGCCGGCCGCGCCCGACATGTGCGGTCACGTGAACGGCGCCGCCGCGAACATCGCGTGCACCGCGCGGGCGACGCTGCGCGCCAATGCCGGGTCGCTCGCCAGATGCCCGGCAGGCACGCGTTCGATTTCGGCCACGGGCACGGCACGAGCGAGACGGACAACGTTGTCGACCGGGCAAACGGGGTCGTGCATCCCGTGCGCGGCGAACAGCGGCACGCCTTCGCCAGCCGCCCGCCGCGCGAGTGCGAGCACGCGGCGTTCGCCGAGCCAGCAATCGCGCAGCAGGTAATGCGCCTGGATCCGGTATTTGTCGATCAGCCGGCTGACGGTCTTGCGCGAGCGGATCGCGTGCGCGGGCGAGCGGCGCGTGTGCGACGACGCGAGGACGGCGTTTTCGTACGCGCGCCACGCGAGCGCCACCGCGCGCTGCGGGGCCGCGCCCGCGCCGGGGCGCAGCCGCCGCGCGCAGCACGACAGCAGACGATCCGGCTGTGCGCAGCCGGCCGCCGCACACAGGCGCTGCCATTCGCGGGGGGCACGCGTGCGCGACGTCGTGAACAGGCGGCGGACTTCGCGCGGCGACGTCAGGAACAGGCCGCGCAGCACGACGCCGGTCACCCGCGCGGGATGCGTGCCCGCATACGCGAGCGCAAGCGCGGCGCCCCACGATCCGCCGACGACGCCCCAGCGCGCGATGCCGAGCTGCTCGCGTACCGCCTCGAGATCGTCAATCAGCCGCACGGTGCTGTTGTGGCGCGTGCCGCCGCGCGGCGACGACGCGCCCGCGCCGCGCTGGTCGACGAGCACGACGCGCGTGCGCGTCAGGTCGAACAGGCGCAGGATGCCGGCCTGGCTGCCGCTGCCGGGCCCGCCGTGCAGCACGACGATCGGATGGCCGTTCGCAGCGCCGGCCACGGTGAACGCGATCGACTGTGCGTCGCGGTGCAGGCGCCGGTGAACGGGGGCGGCGGGCACTGCAGACGAGGCAGGCACGGCAGGTGTGTCGGGTGATACAGGCGCGCGAGGCGCGGCAGGCAAGACCTGCATTGCGGGCGACGGCGTGAGTCGAATCGGGGTAGGCGTCATGTCGACGTGGCTCGGGCGGAATTGGGGACAACCGTCACTCGGTCGCGTGTGCGCCGGGGCGACTGCCGTGCTTGACCTGAGACAAAGCCAGAACCGCGCCAGGCGCGAAGATCGGGATTCGCACGGGTAGCCGCGAGCCGGGCAATCACGGTATTACGAAGGCCGAACTGTCCGGCGGCACGATCTCGACCGATCGTTTCCTTGCATCCGGCTTTCAATTCGCGGCGCATGACCGGCATCGGACGGCCCGTCCACGCCGCGACGCTTGCGTGGCCCGATGCTTGCTTGTCATGACGGCAAAGAGTCCGGCAGATGACCGGAAGGATCCCCGGAGGAGACAATGCGCGATGACGTAGAGCAGGCGGCCGGGACTCGGGCCGCGCATCCCGCCGGCTGGCCCGCGCCGTCGATCCAGAAAGCCCATGAGCGGTCCGAGACGTTCGGCCTGCAGGTATCGGCACGCCCCGACTACGACGTGCTGTCGAGCGCGGCGCTGGTGCTGAAGCGCGAGCAGAGCCGCGTGCTGTGCGTGCACGCGATGCCGGTGATGGAAACGCTGCACGAGCAGATCGTCAACACGCAGAGCATGATCGTGCTGACCGACGCCGAAGGCCTGATCCTGCATTCGATCGGCGACGACGACTTCCTGCAGCGCGCGGAGAAGGTCGCGCTGCGCCCGGGCGCGAACTGGGCGGAGAGCCGGCAGGGCACCAACGCGATCGGCACGGCGCTCGCCGAGCTGTGCCCGATGGTGGTCCACGGCGACCAGCACTTCCTGGCCGCGAACCGCTTCCTGACCTGTTCGAGCGTGCCGATCCTCGACCCGTACGGCGACGCGATCGGCGTGCTCGACGTGACGGGCGACCACCGCAGCTATCACCAGCACACGATGGCGCTCGCGAAGATGTCGGTGCAGATGATCGAGAATCATCTGTTTACGACGACCTTCCAGGAAAC
This sequence comes from Burkholderia sp. FW306-1C-G01B, assembly GCF_058781685.1. Classification (NCBI taxonomy): domain Bacteria; kingdom Pseudomonadati; phylum Pseudomonadota; class Betaproteobacteria; order Burkholderiales; family Burkholderiaceae; genus Burkholderia; species Burkholderia sp. FW306-1C-G01B. The sequence goes on along the minus strand of NZ_JBYSWZ010000002.1, from coordinate 499,644 downwards.
GCTGCAGGTGTCGTTCCATGGCCGTCCCGAGTTCCTCGGCACGCTGATGGAGGGGATCGTCGCGTTCACCGCCGACGGCCGCTTCCTGTCGGCCAATCGCAGCGCGCAGTTCCAGCTCGGCATGCCGCTCGCGGTGCTGCGCGCGCACACGCTGTCGTCGCTGTTCGACATCACGAGCGCGCAGCTGATCGACCGCATGCGCGCGAGCACCGACCGGCACCTGATGCTGAACCTCGGCACCGGCGCGGTGGTCTGCGCGCGCGTGCACTTCCGGCGTGCGACGCTCGCGGAAGGCAGCCGGCCGACGGACGTCCACGATGCGGGCGCGCCGGCCGCGCGCACGAGCGCGGTGCCGGCGCCGGCGGCGGGCACGTCGGCGGGCTTGTCGCGGCTCAACTATCTCGACACCGGCGATCCGCAGGTCGCGTGCGTCATCGCGAAGGTGCGCAAGGTAATCGGCAAGGACATTCCGATCCTGATCACCGGCGAGACCGGCACCGGCAAGGAACTGCTCGCGCAGGCGATCCACAACGACTCGCCGCGTCGCGACGCGCCGTTCGTCGCGGTCAACTGCGCGTCGATTCCGGAGACGCTGATCGAATCCGAGCTGTTCGGCTATGAGGAGGGCGCATTCACCGGCGCGCGCCGCAAGGGAGCGATCGGCAAGCTGCTGCAGGCGAACGGCGGCACGCTGTTCCTCGACGAGATCGGCGACATGCCGTATCCGCTGCAGGTGCGGCTGCTGCGCGTGCTGCAGGAGCGCCTCGTCAACCCGCTCGGGTCGACGAAGACGATCGCCGTGGACATCTCGATCATCTGCGCGACGCACCGCGACCTGCGCGACATGATTGCGCAGAACCGCTTCCGCGAGGATCTCTACTACCGGCTGAACGGCCTCGTGGTGCGCCTGCCGCCGCTGCGCGACCGCACCGATCTCGCGGTCGTCGTGCAGAAGATGCTGCAACGCGAAGCATTCGCGGGCTCCGACCGGCCGCCGCTCTCCGTCGCGCCGGACGTGATGGCGCTGTTCGTGCGCTGCACGTGGCCCGGCAACTTCCGCCAGCTCGGCAACCTGCTGCGCACGGCGGCGGCGATGGTCGACGACGATGGCGAAATCCGGCGCGAGCACCTGCCGGACGATTTCTTCGACGACCTGCGTCGCGGCGATGCGCAGGCCGAGCCGGCCGCGCAGCACGATCCGGCCGTCGCGCCGTTTGCCGTGGAGGCGTTCCCGCCCGCCGACGCGCGCTTGCAGGACGTCGCCGCGTCCGCGATCGCCGCCGCGCTGGCCCGTCACGGCGGCAACGTGTCGGCCGCGGCGCGCGCGCTCGGCGTGTCGCGCAACACGATCTACCGGAAGATGCCGGCGGCCGACGCGGAGCGCCAACCGTCGAACGAAAGCTGACGCGCGGGCCGCGCGATCGCGGTTGCGCGGCCGGCGATCCGTCACTGCCGGTGTGTCAAGTTGCAACACCCGTTGCAACACCGGTGTTCAACGATTCAACACCTGTCACCGCCCCCGCGCATCGTGCCGCCGGGGCGGCGAATCGCATCCGCGCGAATCGTGTCGGCTAATTGTAAGGATTCCGTCCCGATGCCTGCGCAACGGCCATGTGCCGCCGTCGCGCAGGCAAAGTGCGGCTTCGGCACGCTCCTTGCTGAAGAGGAACCGACCGCCGGATTGCCGCGGTTGTCGGACTCACCGACGCGATTCACCAACTCAACCAGGAGACACATCATGCAGTGGACGACCCCGTCTTACACCGACCTGCGCTTCGGCTTCGAAATCACGATGTACATCGCCAACCGCTGATCGTCGCGATGCGCTGTCCGTGCCGCGATGCGCGGCGCGGACGGCCTCGGGAGCTGACGCCCATGAAGATCAAGATACTCGGCTCGGGAGCCGGCGGCGGCCTGCCGCAGTGGAACTGCAATTGCGCGAACTGTCGCCGCGCGCGCAGCGGAAGCGGCCATGTGCTGCCGCGCACGCAGTCGTCGCTCGCGGTCAGCGCGGACGGCATCGACTGGATTCTCGTCAACGCGTCGCCCGACATTCTTTCCCAGTTGCGCGCGAATCCGGACCTGCAGCCGGCGCGCGCGATCCGCGACAGCGGCATCGCCGCCGTCGTGCTGTGCGACGCGCAGATCGATCACGTGACCGGCCTGCTGATGCTGCGCGAGCGTTCGACGCCGCTGCCGCTCTACGCGAGCGCGCCGGTGCTCGACGACCTGTCGACCGGGCTGCCGCTCGTGCCGCTGCTCGGCCACTACTGCGGCGTCGATGCGCACACGATCGCGCTCGGCGAGCCGTTCACGGTGCCGGCGGCGCGCGGGATCCGCTTCACCGCGATTCCCGTCGACAGCAAGGCGCCGCCGTATTCGCCGCGGCGCGCGTCGGCCGCGCCCGGCGACAACATCGCGCTGTCGATCGAAGATGTCGCGAGCGGCCGGCGCGCGTTCTATGCGCCGGGGCTCGCGGCCGTTTCCGACGACGTGCGCGCGGCGATGCACGGCGCCGATCTCGTGCTGGTGGACGGCACGTTCTGGACCGGCACCGAGATGATCGACCTCGGCCTGTCGAGCAAGCACGCGGCCGACATGGGGCATCTCGCGCAGTGCGCGGAACACGGGCAGCACGGCATGATCGACTGGCTCGACATGCTGCCCGCGCGCACGCGCAAGGTGCTCACGCACATCAACAACACGAACCCGATTCTCGACCCGCATTCCGTCGAGCACGCGCACCTGCGCGCGCATGGCATCGACGTCGCGCACGACGGCATGCAATTCCAGGTCTGACCATGAACGCACCGATCCCCGCTACGGCGTTGCACGCGACGCCCTGGACCGCGACCGAATTCGAGGCGCGCCTGCGCGCGCTCGAATCGCGCTATCACATCCATCACCCGTTCAACCGGCGGCTCAACAGCGGCGCGTGTTCGCCCGCGCAGATCCGCGGCTGGGTCGCGAACCGCTTCTACTACCAGATCAACATCCCGCTGAAGGATGCGGCGATCCTGTCGAACTGCCCCGATCGCGACACGCGGCGCCGGTGGATCCAGCGGCTGATCGATCACGACGGGCAGGGCGACAACGAAGGCGGCATCGAGGCGTGGGTGCGGCTCGGCGAGGCGTGCGGTGTCGATCGCGCCGAGCTGTGGTCGCTCGAACACGTGCTGCCCGGCGTGCGCTTCGCGGTCGACGCGTATGTGAATTTCGCGCGGCGCGCGCCGTGGCAGGAAGCCGTGTGCTCGTCGCTGACGGAGATGTTCGCGCCGCAGATCCATCTCGACCGGCTCGCGGGCTGGCCGTCGCACTACCCGTGGATCGAGCCGGACGGGCTGCATTACTTCCGCAGCCGCGTGCCGCTCGCGCAGCGCGACGTCGAGCACGGGCTTGCGGTCACGCTGCAGCATTTCACGACGCCGGATGCGCAGCAGCGCGCGCTCGGCATCCTGCAATTCAAGCTCGACATTCTGTGGTCGATGCTCGACGCCGTCGAAAAGGCCTACCCCGTATGAACGCGATCGATGCCGCCAGCGGCGTGCCGCTGCGCCCCTGCCTGAGGGGCATGTACCGCCTGCAGTGGGAGGTGGCCCAGGATGCCTACGTGCTCCTCTATCCGGAAGGAATGGTCAAGCTCAACCCGAGCGCGGCCGAGATACTCGTGCGCTGCGACGGCACGCGCGAACTCGACGACATCATCGGCGAACTCGAGTGCCTGTTCAGCACGTCGGACCTTGCCTCCGACGTATACCGTTTCCTCGATCACGCGCGGCTGCGCGGCTGGCTCGACTGACATGTCGCCCGACACGTCCCGTCCGTCCGCGCCGCTGTGGCTGCTCGCGGAACTCACGTACCGCTGCCCGCTGCATTGCGCGTTCTGCTACAACCCCGTCGACTTCGCGACGCACGGCGCGGAGCTCGACACCGATGCGTGGCGCGCAGTGATAAGCGATGCGCGCGCGCTCGGCGCCGCGCAGATCGGCTTCTCGGGCGGCGAGCCGCTGCAGCGCGGCGACCTCGAGACGCTCGTCGCGCATGCGCGCGGGCTCGGCTTCTACACGAACCTGATCACGTCGGGCATCGGGCTGAACGTCGCGCGTATCGAGCGGCTCAAGGCAGCCGGGCTCGATCACATCCAGTTGTCGCTGCAGGATTCGACGCGCGAGCTGAACGATTTCCTGACCAGCACGCGCACGTTCGAGCTGAAGCGCGACGTCGCGCGGCTGATCAAGGCGCACGGCTACCCGATGGTGCTCAACTGCGTGCTGCATCGCTACAACCTGCCGCACGTGGGACAGATCATCGAGATGGCGCTCGATCTCGGCGCCGATTACCTGGAGCTCGCGAACACGCAGTACTACGGCTGGGCGATGCTGAACCGCGACCAGCTCATGCCGACCGTCGAACAGGTGCGCGAGGCCGAGGATACGGTCAACCGCTATCGCAAGCTGGTCGGCGAGCGCTGCCGGATCCTGTTCGTCGTGCCCGACTATTTCGAGGCGCGCCCGAAAGCGTGCATGAACGGCTGGGGCTCGGTGTTTCTCGGCGTCGCGCCTGACGGCACCGCGCTGCCGTGCCATGCCGCGCGTTCGCTGCCGGGGCTCGCGCTGCCGAACGTGCGCGATCGGTCGCTGAAGGAAATCTGGTACGACAGCGACGCGTTCAACGCGTTTCGCGGCGATGACTGGATGCGCGAGCCGTGCCGCACGTGCGACGAGCGGCATACGGATCACGGCGGCTGCCGGTGCCAGGCGTACCTGCTGGCAGGCGATCCGAAGGAAGCCGATCCGGTGTGCGCGAAGTCCGCGCATCACGGCAAGGTCGAGCAGGCGGTGCAATTCGCACGGCGACTGGCACCGCGCGACGAGCAGCCGCTGGTGTTTCGCAGCAAGGAGAATTCGCTCGCGCAATGCGGGGCGGCGTGCGACTGCTGACGAGCTACGGCGACGACGGCTTCGTCACCGCCCCCGCGTCCGCGCGGCAACCCTCGCGCCGATAGCGCAAGAAACGCCTTCGCGCAGCCAGCGAAACCCGGCACCGAAGTGAACGGGCGCTGGCGCCTGCCGCCGCGCTCCCGGCCGACTTCAAGCCGCCCGGCAAAGCGAACGAAATCGAACCGCGACATCACCCGTCGTCGGCCTTCGCTTGCAGATCCTTCAACCCCTGAATCACGACCAGCAGTGCGCGCCCGTGCTCGTCGGAGCCGTCCCATGCGTCGACGATCGCGTCGCGCAGCAGGTCGTTATAGCGGCGGCGCGACGGCCCGGTATCGACGCCATAGAAACTGCATAGCTTATTGAATGGCACGCTGCGGCGCAGCCGATGCCCGTTCGACAGCCTCAGGCGCGACACGGTTGGCTGGCTGACCCCGGAAAGTCGCGCGATTTCGCTGGACGAGCGTGTATCTGCCATCAGGCGGCGCAACAGGTCTTGAACGGGAAAATCTTGGTCCGGGGCTTCCATGCGATGCATTATACCTATACAGTTACGGCTGTTGAATGGGCTTCCTGTCACCAGCGAGGCTGTATCCCGAGAAAGTTGATGACGCTGAAACACCTCCCACCCACGTTCTGCTGGACCAAGATCGGTACCGAGTCCGGCGAGGAACTGCCGACCGTCGTGCTCCGCAAGGAATGGGAGCGCCGGCTCGGGGGCGGGCGTTTTCTGTGGGGTATCAACCAGCCGCTCGGCAGCAGCGCGCAAGTCGCCGCGCATCGCACGGGCTCGCTGCTCGCGCTGTTTTCGCCGGTCGCATCGCGCCCGCGCGCGGGCGAGCGCAAGGACGCGCTGCTGTGGAATGCATGGGTCGATGCGAGCGGTCAGGTGCGGCCGCTTCCGCCGCACACGTTCATCGCGAGCCGCTCGACGCTGCCGTCGGGCCGTCGCCGCGAACAGCACTACGCGCTCGTGTGCGCGTCGTCCACCGCGCTGACGGTCGGCACGCAGTTGCGCGTGTTTCCCGATCACCTGCGCAGCGTGAGCACCGGCAAGCCGCTTGGCGCCGCACAGGGCGCGGCCGTGGTCGATTGCGTCGGGCGCGCGAAGGAGCAGACGGGCAGGAGCTATCCGCTCGCGCTGTCGGTCGAGCTCGAAGCGCCGTATTTCGTGCGGCTCGCGCAGCCGTGCGTGCTGAAGGCGCGCGATCTCGCGGAAGTGAACAAGGCGACGCGCGCAGGCGATTTCGATCGCTTCGTCGAGCTGGTTGCGCGCTTGCGCGGCCGTTCGCCGACGGATGCCGTGCGCGGCGTCACGCGCGACCTGTTCGACGTACCACCGATCGAAACCGCGGCCGCGTATGTCGCACCCGCGCATGCGGCGCGATTGCGCAACCGGCCGGCGGTCGAGCATCCGCGCGATCTCACCGGCGATCTGTTCGACCTGTCGCCGGGCGAGGCTGCTGCGTTCGGTGGCCTTGCGCATCCGCGCATCGGGCGCGCGTGACGACAAGCGCGGAGCAGGTTGCGCAAGAATTTGTTGCAATCTCGCCGTAGCGGATCGGCGAGCGCAGGGGGACAATCGGCACGAAGCGCGCTGCGCGGCGGCCGATGCGTCGACAATCGATGGATCGTGGTTCACGCCGCCGACATGCGCACCACGCACACTGAGCGTCGGCTTGCTTCACACTGCAATCCTGAGGGAGGAGTGTCGATGTCGACCCATATCTGTTCGAGGGAAGCCCGGGCCGCGCAACGCTTCGTCGAAGCGACGCGCAACGTCGATCAGGCCTTTCGCGCGGTACGCGGCGAAAGCGACGACGACGTCTCGTCGGCCGAATACGCACGCGCGATGTCGCGCCTCGATCGCGCGCTCGACGAGCTGGCGCGTGCGCAGGAAGTCTTCGATCGCGTGGTGAGTGCCGACGCGGCGCGCCAGATCTGATCCAGGCGTTTCCGCTTTAGTCGCGTCGATCGGCGCACTTTCTTTCTGTTGCCGGCTGCTGTTCGGCACGTCTGTCGTTCAATCCGACCGCATCGAATCGATACCGTTGAACCGCGTTGCGCCACTGCGCGCGGCGCGCGCATCAGCCCGCGCGCGTCATGCCCGGTGCAGGGGGGGCCGGATGGAACGCGTAGCCGCGATGCTGGAACGACGCCGCGAAGAACCGCATCTGGTAGCGGATTGCATTCGCCCAGTAATCCCAAGTATGGCCGCCGGCCCGCTCCGCATAGTCGTGCGGCACGCCGAGCGCGACGAGCCGTTCGTGCAGCGTGCGGTTGGAGCCGACGAGCGCGTCGTCGCGGCCGCAATCGATCGTCACGTCGAGATGAGCACGCACGAACGCACGAGCGCTTTCGACGATCGCATTGCGGTTCCAGAACGACGGATGGCGGCCGGGATCGCCGAACACGTGGTCGATGCCCGGCTCGTCCTCGCAGCAGCGCGGATCGACCGCGCCGCTGATGCTGCCGACCGCGCCGAACGTGTCGGGCCGGTCGAGTGCGATGCGCAGCGCGCCGAAGCCGCCCATGCTGAGCCCGGTGATCGCGCGGGCGCGCTGCGTCGCGATCGTGCGGAAGTGCGAATCGACATAGGACACGACTTCGTCGCCGACGAAGGTTTCGTAGCGGCTGCCCGAATCGAACGGGCTGTCGATGTACCAGCTTTCGTGTCCGCCGTCGGGCATCACGAGGATCACGCGGTAGCGGTCGGCCAGCGCGGCGATGTGCGTGTTCGACGTCCAGTCGGTATGGTCGCCGCCCGAGCCGTGCAGCAGGTAGACGACCGGGTAGCGTTCGCCGTTGCGGTTGGCGTGTGCGTAGTCGTCGGGCAGCACGACGGTGGCCCTGAGCGTCTCGCTCATCGCGGCGCTCGGGATCGCTACGACCCGCGCATGAAACGCGAAGGCAGGGCTCGTGACGGCGAGCAGCAGAAGCAGCCAGAAGGCGCGTGCCAGGTGCATCGATCCTTGCATGTGTCGACCCTTTCCGGCGCCGGGGCACCGGGAAAACCCTGTTCGGACGACTCTAGCAACCGCACCTTTCAACCATATTTCGGCGAATCCTACGGGTTTGTCAGGAGGGCGGCGCGCACACCGCACACACGATGCGCGCGACTGCCTCGCGAAACGCGTCGGGCCGCTCGGCCGGCATCAGGTGCCCGCAGCGTTCGATCGTGTCGAAGCCGGCGCGGCGCGCGAGCGCCCGGTCCGGCACGTGCGAGCCCGCACGTCGAACGTGCCGATGAACCCGTGGATGAAGACGACGGGCGCAGGCAGGATCATCGGGCGGGCGCGGAAGGAAGGGGCGGCAACTCGAGTTCGGCGAGCAGCTCGTCGAGTTCGAGCACGTGCGTGCGGTCGTGGTCGAGCAGTTCGCGCACGAGTTCGTCGAGCGACATGCGGCGGATGCCGTCGCGCAGCCCGCGGCGCGCGAGCTGCGCGGGTTCCAGCGCGGCGGCCGTTGCGCACAGCGCGGCGCGGCCGGTGCGGAATGCGGCGACGGCGCGGTCGATCGGCTGCGCGAGATAGTCGCGCTGCGCGGCGAGCGCGGTGCCGTCGACCGACGCGATCACCGGCAGTTCGACCGTGCGCACCGCGTCGATGCGTTCGGCGAACACCGCGTCGAGGTCGCGCAGGTGGCACGCATGCTCGACCAGCGAGAATCCCGTGCCGGCCGGGCGGCGCGTCCACAGCGCGGCCGGCACGTGCGCGGCATACGCGGCGAGCCGGTCGGGCATGCGGGCCAACTCGGCGACGACGTCGGCGAACGGCAGCGTTTGCGGATATGCGCTGAACACTGCGCCATAGCTGAACAGCGTGCCGCCGAGCCGCCCGCGCGCCTGCACGACGTCGTGGCCGTGGCGGCGCATGACTTCCGCGACCATCGCACCGCAGAACTGGCGGGCTGTCGTGTCGGCTTCGATTTCGGGGAAGTTGCGCGCGATCTCGTGCTGGATCGCGCCGATCGCGGCGACGCCGACGCGCGACAGCGCCGCGAATTCCGGATAGCGCTCGGGCTGTGCGATCAGCGCTTCGAGCTGGGTGCCGAGCGCGGTGGTGCGGAAACGGTCGAAACGGGAATGCATGGCGAACGGACCCCATCTAGTAACGTGTCAAAACGATACGTTAATAGATGGGATGTCGTCAACCGGTTCATTCGGGCGAGAGATGGCGCCACGCCGCGCCTCGGCGCGATCCAGGGCGCGCGCGAGATTCGCGCTTGCCCGCCGGTCAGGATTTCTGCCGGGCGTCGATTTCCGCGCGTATGCGCGCTTCCTGCTGTTGCAGCTCCGGCGTGAATTCGTCGCCGAATTCCTCGAGCTCGAACAGCGGGCGGATCTCGATGTCGGAGTCGCCGGGCATCGGATTCGGGCAGCGCTTGACCCATTCGACGGCTTCTTCCATCGATTTGACCTGCCACAGCCAGTAGCCCGCGACGAGTTCCTTCGTTTCGGCGAACGGGCCGTCGATGACGGTGCGGTTCTTGCCGGAAAAGTGCACGCGCTTGCCGCGGCTGCTCGGGTGCAACCCGTCGGCGGCGAGCAGGATGCCGGCTTTCACCAGTTCTTCGTTGAAGCGGCCCATCGCGGCCAGCATTTCGGTGTCGGGCATCCGGTAGGACTCGGAATCGGCGGTCGCCTTGACGATTACCATGACGCGCATTGTCGTATCTCCTTGAACGGGAATCGGGGGTTGCCGCTGGTCGTGCCGACGGCAAAACAAAACGATCGGTTACGACAATACGACGCGCGAGAATGGCGCGAATCGACATCGTGCACGAAGAATTTTCGATGACGGGCGAACCGGCGGGCGCTGCCGCGGAGCGCCCCGCCAAAACTGGTATGCTGATCCTCACCACGTTTACGCGGAGGGTGCCATGGCTGCTAAAGAAGTCTCGAAGAAGAAGTACCTGAAAATCCTGAACAAACGCTTGCGTGCCGAGCCGTCCGCCCCGGACGGCGCGTCGTTCGTGTTTTTCCCGCTGGGCGCGAAGGCGAAGCACGCGACGGGCGTCGTGTCCTCCGACGCGCGCAGCAAGCGTGAACTGGCGGTGATGGCCGCGGTCCAGCGCAAGGCGGCCGAAGAGTTCGTCGTCACCGGCGCCTGACCGGCATCCGTCATAGCAACGCTTGCATCGCTGCCTGCGTGCGTTACGCGGCGGCCGCGTCGCAATACGCAATCGCACCGGCCAGCACGCGCGGGATGTCGTGCGTGATGGCCGGCCCGTGCATCGGCAGGATGATGTCGAGGTCGAGCGACTGGATGCGGCGCAGCGCGCTCGCTAGGTGCGCGAGCGACGGCAGGTAGTCCGAGCGCTCGATCGAATCGACGATCGCCGGCAGCGGGTCGTCCGTTGCTTCGTTGTCGGCGCCGAACGCCTTCCCGCCTGAAAGAAAACCGCCATCCGATCCGCGGATCAGGACACTTCGTCAGCGGCCGCCGCCGGATACCGGCCGCTGCCGCCGGCTTCGTCGCCCGCCGCCAACTGCTCCAGCGCGAGGCCCTTCGTCTCGATCCCGAGCGTCCACACGGCGACCGCGGCCGCGATGAACGACAGCGCGCCGAGCGTGAACACGCCGCCCTGGCCGAACACGGGCAGCACGACGCCCACCACGTAAGGCCCGATCAGCGAGCCGACGCGCCCGATCGCCGACGCGAAGCCCGAGCCCGTCGCGCGCGCGCCGGTGCCGTACAGTTCGGGCGTGTATGTGTACAGCGCGGCCCACATCCCGAACAGGAAGAACTGCATCGCGAGGCCCGTACCGATCAGCAGCGCCATGCTGCCGCCGTACAGCGCGCTCTGGCCGTATGCGTACGCCATCGCGCCGCCGCCGATCAGCGACGCGATGCAGGTCGGCTTGCGCCCCCAGCGTTCGACGAGCCACGCGGCGCACAGGAAGCCCGGCACGCCGCCAAGCGAGATCAGCACCGTGTAGAACACCGATTTCGTGACTTCGAAGCCGGCCTGCTGCAGCAGTGCGCCGAGCCACGACGTGAGGCCGTAGAAGCCGAGCAGCGCGAAGAACCACAGCAGCCACACCATCACCGTGCGGCGGCGGTACACGCCGCTCCAGATCTCGCGCAGCGCGCCGCGACCGCGCGTGGCCACCGGTTCGGCGAGTCGCGACGGCGGCGGCAGCGTCGCGACGCCGGCCGAGCGCATCACCTTCGCCTCGATCGCGTGCATCACCGCGTCGGCTTCCGCGTGCCGGCCCGCATGTTCGAGCCAGCGCGGCGATTCGGGCACGATGCGGCGCACGACGAGCACGAACACCGCGGGAATCGCGAGCAGCGCGAACACCGTGCGCCAGCCGAACTGCGGCAGCACGAAGTACGCGACGACGCCGGCCGTGATGAAGCCGAGCGGCCAGAAGCCGTCCATCAGCGCGATCAGGCGGCCGCGCTTCTCGGTCGGCACGAATTCGGACAGCAGCGTCTGCGCGACCGGGAATTCCATCCCCATCCCGATCCCGAGCAGCACGCGGTAGACGATCAGCGCGTCGACGCTCTGTGCGGTCGAGCACAGGTACGACGCGGCGCCCCACAGCACCATGCTCCACTGGAACACCGGCCGGCGGCCGAAGCGGTCGGCGAGCAGGCCGGCGACGGCCGCGCCGAGCACCATCCCGAAGAAGCTTGCGCTCGCAACGAGGCCGGCGGCCGCGGTCGACAGCCCGAACTCCTTGCGGATCGAGCCGAGCACGAACGTCATCGTGCCGAGATCGACCGAGTCGAAGAAGAACGCGATCGCGATGATGAAGAAGATCCGCTTGTGATAGCCGGAGAACGGCAGGCGTTCGAGCCGGGCGGCGGCGGAGGCGGGAGCGGTGGCGGCGGGCATTGGCGTCCTCTGAAATGAAACAGGGCCTCGCAGCGCATGCTCCAAGGCCCCGATGCTTCGGTATTCAGTAGACGCGACCACAAAATGCCGCATCAGAGGAAAAGCGCCGCCTGCTTGCCCAAATGCGTCATCGGCGGGCGGCGTGGGATGAGTCGGTTGGCGTCAGTTCTTCAGCTTGTATCCGGTGCGGAACATCCACGCGACGATCGCGAGCAGGATCACGAGGAACAGCCCGGTCGCGGCGAGGCTGATCCACACGTGCACGTCCGCGAGCCCGTAGAACGACCAGCGGAAGCCGCTGACCAGATACACGATCGGGTTGAACAGCGTGATGACGCGCCACGCGGGCGGCAGCATGTCGACCGAATAGAAGCTGCCGCCGAGGAAGGTGAGCGGCGTGATGATCAGGAGCGGCACGAGCTGCAGCTTCTCGAAGCTGTCGGCCCAGATGCCGATCACGAAGCCGAACAGGCTGAACGTGACCGCCGTCAGCACGAGGAACAGCACCATCCAGAACGGATGCAGGATATGCAGCGGCACGAACAGGCCGGCCGTCGCGAGGATGATGACGCCGAGCAGTATCGACTTCGACGCGGCCGCGCCCACGTAGGCGATCACGATCTCCCAGTACGACACGGGCGCGGACAGGATCTCGTAGATCGTGCCCGTGAAGCGCGGGAAGTAGATGCCGAACGACGCGTTCGAGATGCTTTGCGACAGCAGCGACAGCATCACGAGGCCCGGCACGATGAACGACCCGTAGCCGATGCCGTTCACGTCGCTGATGCGCGAGCCGATCGCGGAGCCGAACACGACGAAATACAGCGACGTCGAGATCACCGGCGCGATGATGCTCTGCATCAGGGTGCGGCGCGTGCGGGCCATTTCTGCGCGGTAGATCGCGCGGATTCCTTGAAGATTCATGCGCGTCAGGCTCCTTGTGCGCCGTTGCGGCGGTTGTCGATCAGGCTGACGAAAATATCCTCGAGCGAGCTCTGCGTCGTGTGCAGGTCGCGAAAGCCGATGCCGGCCGAGCCGAGCGCGTTGATCAGCGTCGCGATGCTCGCGTCGTCGCGCTGCGAGTCGTAGGTGTAGACGAGCGCGGCGCCGTCGTCCGCTCGTTCGAGCCCGAACGGCGCGAGCGCGGGCGGCACGTCCGCGAGCGGCTGCTCAAGCTGCACGGTCAGCTGCTTCTTGCCGAGCTTGCGCATCAGCTCGTGCTTTTCCTCGACGAGCACGAGCTCGCCGCCGAGGATGATGCCGATCCGGTCGGCCATTTCCTCGGCTTCCTCGATGTAGTGCGTGGTCAGCAGGATCGTCACGCCGCTTTCGCGCAGCGAATCGACGAGCTTCCACATGTCGCGGCGCAGCTCGACGTCGACGCCGGCGGTCGGCTCGTCGAGGAACAGGATGCGCGGCTCGTGCGACAGCGCCTTCGCGATCATCACGCGGCGCTTCATCCCGCCCGACAGCGTCATCAGCTTGCTGTCGCGCTTGTCCCACAGCGACAGCGCCTTCAGCGTCTTCTCGATGTGCGCGGGATCGGGTGCCTTGCCGAACAGGCCGCGGCTGAACGACACGGTCGCCCATACGGTTTCGAACGCGTCGGTGGTCAGCTCCTGCGGCACGAGGCCGATCATTTCGCGGGCCGCGCGGTATTGATCGCGGATGTCGTGGCCGCCGACCGTCACGCGGCCTTCGGTCGGCGTGACGATGCCGCAGATCGAGCCGATCAGCGTCGTCTTGCCGGCGCCGTTCGGCCCGAGCAGCGCGAAGATCTCGCCGGGGCGGATGTCGAGGGTCACGTGCTTCAGCGCCTGGAAGCCGGACGCGTAAGTCTTGGAGAGGTCGGAGACGGAAAGGATCGGTTGCATGCTCACGGATGGCACGGCCGGCCGGCGCGACGGTGTGCGCCGCACGTGCCCGGAGTCGCCGCCGCTGCGAAGCGGCCGGGATCGGGGACGGCATGGCGAACGGGCGTCATGTCGAACGGCGTTGTGGTGCGGGATCGCGGGACCGCCATATTAGCAATCGGTAGATGGAAATGCATTTTGGTGGAAAGGTCTTGCGTTGTCGGTGCCGGATTTGCTTGAAATGGCCGAGTTTTTTCTCAATAGAGTGGTGCTTTGTTTGAGTTGCTCGAACAATTTGGACTGTTTCCTGCGAACCGGACGGCGATCGCGTTTTCTCGCGGCCGCGCGGCGGCCGGCCCGCCGACTGTGCTGCCCGAACGCCTCTGCGCCGTACCGGGACGGCATGCCCGGCGCTCGCGATAATGCGTTCCTTTCACGGTTCACGGAGCAGGGCGAATGTCTTTGATCGATTTCAAATCCGTTGCGGCCGCGCAGGCCGCCGCGTGGAAATCCGCGATCGTCGGCGAAGTCGGGCCGGCCAGGATCAAGGTGTTGCGCATGGATGCGCAGCCGTACGAAGCGGAAGTGCACGACTACAACGAAGGGCTGCTGGTGCTCGACGGCCAGCTGATGCTCGAAGTCGGCGCGGAAACGGTCGTGGTCGAGGCCGGGCAGATGTATCTCGCGCTCGCCGGCACGCGCCACGCGGTGCTGCCCGGCAGCCACGGTACGCTCGCGATCATCGACGTGTAAAAGGTGGCGCGCCGCGTTCGCGGGGCCGCCTGCGGGCCGGCTCGCCCGCCCGGCGCGGAAAGCGGCCTGCCGCGCAAGCCCGTCGCGCGGCCCATCTATTTGTCTGAGCAAATAAAATGAAGGCTGTTTGAAAAACTGTCAAACGACGTGAAAACACTAGGATCGCGTGGTTCCGTTCGTTTGGAACTCTGCATCCATTTACTTGTTTGAATGGTCCGATCATAGTCTCGTCAAACGACGCATCACGATAACGAATCAAGCGTACGTACGGAGACGAATTCATGCGACGCGTATCCACGGGGCCAACCGGACTGCCGTTTCCCAGTTTTTCGCTGAATGCAGGCGCGACATACGTCGTCGGCCTGCGTTGGCGCATCGCCGTGTAGCGGCGCACCACTTTCCGTTTCGATCGTTCCGACGGCGCCGTGCCGCATGACGGCGCCGCGGGAGCGCGCTTGTCTGCCGCCGCGGCTTTCATCGCATTTGCATGAGCTGCAGGGCGGTTGCATTGCGAACACCATCATGCGCCGCGCGCTCGTGCGGCGGCGCGATACCAACCGGCGAGCCATGCAGCCCGTCCGGACGAGACTTGTCGTACCTGTAAAGGAGGGGTTGATGATTTGCATTCCTGAATGGCGGAAGGTGATCCTGTCGTGCGCGGTGCTGGCGCTGCCGTTCGTCGCCGGTTGCGGCGGCGGCGACGATCCGGGGCCGATCAACGTGCCGCAGTGCTCGGGCAGCGCATGCGGGCCGAGCGGCGCGATCACGCAACCGCCCGTCGTGACGAAGCTGTGTCCCGATTCGCTCGATTACACGACGACCTACACGGGTGGCGCCGGCAGCGGCGAATACGTGAAGGTGAAGTTCGACACGACGAAGCTCACGTATCAGATGCAGTTCATCGAATCGTCGGTACCGACGTCGGCGGGGCAGGTCAACAACACGCGCGCGGGCCTGACGATCAGCGGCGCATTCCATCATCCGACCAACCTTCCGACCGCCGAGCAGAACCGCTGCGCGTTCGTGCTCGACAGCGGCGCGACCAGCGACGGCGCGTATTCGGTGACGATCAAGCGTACCGATCCGCCGATGCTGTTCGTCGGCAATGGCGTGGTTGGCGGCGGAATTCCGGGGGCGACGATCGCGTTCCAGGGCATCGAGCCGATTCCGGGTTTTGTCCTTGGCGTGGTGCCGTCGCGCACATTCGATTTCTATCCGTTCATCGGCTTTGTCGAAACGGAAACCGACTTCACGAAGGTCGCGGGCAACTACAACGAAGTCGGTATCCATTTGTCGCCGGTCGGCGGTACCGCCCAGGATGCGAACGGGGCTGTCGGCTGGGAGCCGGACGTCATCAACTGGAACCAGACGTTCAATGCGGACGGTTCGTGCACGATCACGCAGGGCAGCGACTACTCGTGCCAGACGACCGGGTCGCCGTGGACGCTGCGCAAGAACGCGGACGGGTCGGCGGACAACGTGTTCGTGAGCAATGCGGTGGCGAACCCGTTCGGTACGGTTGCGTATCCGGTCGCCGGGCAGGCGCCGGGCCTCGTGATCGTGACGCCGAGTCAGGCGAAGGGCATCATGATCGTCGGCAAGCTGAACGGCGTACGTGTGCCGATTGTGATTCGCGTCGGCTATACCCATGTGGATACGACCAATCCGCTCGCCTCGGTCGCCGATGCCGAAGTCGGGATCTCGATGCTCTCGTCGTCCACAGCGA
Source organism: Burkholderia sp. FW306-1C-G01B (assembly GCF_058781685.1). Taxonomy (NCBI): domain Bacteria; kingdom Pseudomonadati; phylum Pseudomonadota; class Betaproteobacteria; order Burkholderiales; family Burkholderiaceae; genus Burkholderia; species Burkholderia sp. FW306-1C-G01B. The sequence goes on along the minus strand of NZ_JBYSWZ010000002.1, from coordinate 483,526 downwards.
TTGCCGCGAACTCGCTGAAGGGCGGTTACATCGGCGCGACGAGCGCATCCGCATGCGGTGTCGTGACATCTACCGGTGTGGGGAACACCATCGCGCAGTCCGGCCCGAGCTTCGATAACCAGGTGCCGCACCCGGATCTGCCGGGCACCTTTGCCAACGGCTTCTTCATGGCGGAGGCGGGTAGCTGCAACGACGGCACTGCCGTGTCGACGATTTCCGCGAACTACACGTCGACGTTGTTCCAGGGCGGCACCGCGGCATTCATCGATCCGCAGACGTCTTCGGTGACCTCGCAGTTCGCGCTCGACTACACGCAGGCGTCGCCCGGCAAGATCAAGGTCACGGCCAACAGCGATTTCAACGCGAAGGGCGCAAGCGGCAATGTCGCGATCTTCAAGAAGGGCGACACGGGCTGGATCGCGACGGCCGGCAACGTCTACGCAATGGTCGTCAACAACAGCCAGGTCAACCCGTTCTTCACGGTCGGCGCGTTCGTCCAGTAACTGCGTACCGAACAAGTCACGCCGGCGGCGCATGCGTCGCCGCAGGCGAATCGAATTTCAAGAGGATTCCTATGAATATGAAGCAATGGATGGTTGCGGCGTCGCTCGCACCCGTGCTGGCTGCGTGCGGCGGCGACGGCGACCCGCCGCCCGCGCCGGCGGTCCGGCTGTGCCCGCAGACGATCGACTACAGCACGGTGTTCATCGGCGGCTCCGGGTCGGGCGAGCTCGTGAAAGTGCAGCTCGACACCACGAAGATGACGTTCCGGATGACCTACCTCGCATCGCCGGTGCCGACTACCGCGGGCACCGTGCAGCCGACGCGCGACACTGCGCCGGCCAACGTCGTCGACGGCACGCTGGCCGACGAAACGGGCCTGCCGACGGTGAAGCTGAACCAGTGCACGTTCCGGATGCAGAACGCGAGTCTCGACCCGAGCCGGCCCGCGCGGCTGTTCCTCGGCGAAGGCGTGCTGGGCGGCGCGATTCCCGGCGCGACGATCCAGTTCGACGGCGTGATCGGCGTCGGCAGGATTCCGAAGACGACGTTCCCGTATTACCCGTTCATCAGCTTCTCGTCGCTGGAGACCGACCTGACGAAGATCGCCGGCACCTACAACCAGCTCGGTTATCACCAGGTGCCGTCGCAGAACTTCCAGCCGGTGGCGCTCGATCAGAAGGTGACGATCAACGCGGACGGCAGCTACGTCGAGACCGACAACTTCGGCAAGAAGAACGGCGGGCAGCCGCTTGCGTCGAGCACGACGGTGAACCAGCCGTTCACGCTGCGTCCGGATGCGCCGGCGTTCCAGTCGCTCAACTACCAGCCGCAGATTCCGCCGACGCTCGCCGCGCTCGATCCGGCGAAGGCCGGCAAGGGGATCCTGATCGTCGGCAAGCTGCGCAACCAGCTCGTGCCGGTCTTCATCCGCACCGGCGCCGCGAACGCCGACCTCACGCAGGGCCCGCCGAGCGCGGACGACGAATCGGGCATCTCGTTGCTGAGCCCGCAGACGACGATTGCGCTCGGCTCGCAGAACGGCGAGTACACGGGCGTCGACAGCGCGTTCAACTACCGCGCGACCGCGCTCGTCGGCGCGCAGGCCACGCTGCTCGATCCGTTCAACGCGTCGCAGGCCGCGCTCACGCGCGCACTGAACCTCGACTTCACGCAGAAGGTGCCGGGCGTCGTGACGACCGTGCATGCGGATGCTGCGTCGGGGCCGGCGACCGGCAAGTTCGTGTTCACCGGCGGCGTATTCGGGTTCCTCGACATGGCCGATACGAGCAATCCGTACTTCACGGTCGGCGCGTTCGTGCAGTGACCACACCCGGACGGAGACACGGCGGCGTCGCGCGCGGATGCGCGGCGCCCGGACAGAATGAGAGGGAGACTTCATGAAGAAGCTGATTGTCGCGGGTGTCGTCGCAGGCGTGTCGACACTCGCATCGGCCCAGCAGGCGGGCGACAACGTCGCGACGCTGGGCTGGCTGCACATCATGCCGCAGGATTCGACCAATGGCCTGACGACGAATCTCGCGAACATGCCGATCAACGGGCCGCTGCGCCTGCCCGGGTCGTTCACGTCGCCGGGCACGAGCCTGACGGTCAACAACGCCGATACGGTCGGCCTCACGCTTACGCACTTCTTCACCGACCACATCGCGGTGACGTCGGTGCTCGGCGTGCCGCCCGAGTTCACGCTGACCGGGCACGGCGTGATCCGGCCGCCGGGCCCGGCCGGCTCGCTCGGCTCGGTCGACATGGACAAGACGTCGAACCAGCCGGCCGTGAAGAACGCGCGGCAGTGGAGCCCCACGATCATTCTGCAGTACTACTTCAATGCGCCGACGGCGAAGTTCCGCCCGTTCGTCGGGATCGGCGTGGCCTACAGCTGGTTCAGCAACATCGAGCTGAACGGCAACTTCGCGAAGGACATCAACGAGAACCTCGGCAGCGTGCTCGCGGCCGGCGCAGGCAAGCCGGGGCCGACGTCGGTGGAGGGCAAGGCGTCGTCGTCGTTCACGCCGGTCTACAACATCGGCGCGAGCTATGCGATCGACAAGCACTGGGGGCTCACCGCGACGCTGACGTACATGCCGCTGAAGACGTACTCGTCGCTCGTGATCAAGGCGGCGGACGGTTCGACGCTCGCGACCACGCGCACGCGGCTGAAGGCCGATCCGCTGATCACGTTCGTCGGGATTTCCTACAAGTTCTGAGCCGACCGGCGCGCATGACGCGTGCCGGCGGCTTCCTGCGACCGGCTGGCCGGGCTCTTTCGGCCGGACGGTTGCGTTCCTGGCGGCGTGCCGCCATTTGTGAAGAGAGGGGGCAGTTCAAATGAGCATTCGCAAAATCGTATCGCTTGTTGCTGCAGTGGCATTCACCGCGGTTTCGGCCGCGCCTGCTTTCGCAGTCACCGTTTCGCGCGCTGACGGGCAGCCAATGAACCCGAACGGCGAGCCGTTCTCCGTATCGGGGCTCACGACGCTGAGCAAGGGATCGATCAGCGCAAACTGTACCGCGACGTTCAACGGGACGATCACGTCGACCGGCATCGTTCACATCACGTCGACGCAGTTCGCCGGAGGCGCCACGTGCGGACTGATCAGCGGCAGCGCGAGCAGCACGTCGCCGTGGACGGGCCAGGCCGACAGCACGACGCAGCTGTCGATCAACAACGTGCAGGTGAACGTCGCGCTGCTCGGCGCGTGCGGCCCGAGCAAGGTGGTAACGGCATGGAACGATCCGAACTCGTCGCTGACGTTCAATAACGCTGCATTGACGCCGAATTGCACGGTGTCCGGCACGGTCACGACGTCGCCGAAGTTCCACGTGCAGTAAGCGTCGAGGATCGAAGCGGGGCGTCCGCCGTGCGCGAGGGGCGTGCGGCATGCGCGGCGGGTTTCCGCAGCTTCGATGCGTTCGAGCCGTCGCGCGTATCGGCGCGACGGCCGATTGGCCGCCCGCGTCGCGATCCGATGCGGGCGGACCTACAAGGTCGGCACGGTGTACCGCGCGGACTGAAACGACATTATTCCAATTGGCCAGAACACTCCCGGACGACCCATGCTCACCGACCCAGCGAAGTATGGCGATGCCCGCGGCGCGACGCCTGACCGGCTGCGCACGGCTGCGTGGCTGCAGTACCTGATCGAACATCTCGACGCCGCCGCTTGCGCACCGGCGGCGGGCGACGCCGGCGACACGGCAGTCGTCGCGTCATACGCGATACGCCTGCGGGCAGGCGCGAGCCTGTCTCGTGACGCAGCGGCCGTTCTTAACGGGCTTGCGCCGTGGATCGCAACGGATGGCGGCGGCTGCGCTTGCGACCCGACCGACCCGCTCGGCGCGTGCTCGCATGTGCCTTCCGCGCGGCAGCTTGCCGAAGCCGAACGCTGCTGCCCCGGCTCGCGCGCCGTGTTCGACGCGGCGCACGGCGTGATCGATGCGTGCGCATTCGACGATCCCGATGTCGGCTGGGCCGCGCTCGCGCGGATTGCAGGCGGTGTCGAATGCAACGGCGAAGACGCTGGCGAACGTACCGCACATGAAAGAGAAGAGCATGGCGAGGTGCCGCCTGCGAAGAACCTGGGAGAAAAGCTGGCTGTCATCGCGGCGGCGAGTGCGGAAACGTCGGCCCGTCCCGGTGCCGTCATCGACGCGATCGTGCTGCGCGTGTGCGGCCCGCGCGACGACGCATCACGCATCGACGAGATGGCCGCGCTCGCGATGTTCTCGGCCGCGCTTGCCGCAGGCAACGGGATCTCCGTTGCCGCGTATGGTGGTCAGCACAACCTCGTCGCGCGGGCGATCCGTACGCATCGCGCCGATCTCGCATCGGTGGACGGGTTGCTTGCCGCGCTGTCCGTGTGCCGGCTCGACCGACTCGCCGGCGCGGGCAGCTTCTGGGCGTACTACCTGCTGACGGGCATCGTGATCGCCGCGCCGGACGCGGTGCGCGAAATCGGCCGTCGTTTTCATGGCGACACATGGCAGACGTGGCTCGACGACGTGCTCGCGTGGCCGGCGGTCAGCCGCTTCGGGCCGAAGGAGGATGTCGCGTTCGAACGCCTGCGCGACGCGATGAGCCTGACGTCGCGATGGAACCCGATCGTCCGCGCAAAGCGGATGCGGACGCGGGCCGTGGCGACTGCCAGGTTCGGCGAAGACGCGGAGAAGGCCCGCTGACACTCGGCTTTTGCCGACATGAAGCGACATGACCTGCGCGCGAGCACCCGTTCGCGCTGAAATACGGCACCCCATTCGCGCGCGCGAGTGGGGCATGAAGCGGCGGCGCCCCTAGCCGCCACGCGCGGTCGGCGCCTCCCGCCGACCGCGCGCCATGCGATCCTGACTGACAGCGCGGCGGCGGCAGATCCGGGCCGCATCGTCCGGACGCAGTATGATTCCGCAGACGATGCCGGCGATCGATCGATCCGGAGTTCCCAACCGCCCGCACCGCCGAAGATCCGCCAAGCTTGTTGAAAGCCGGAAGCGAGACGCAGTTGCGTGAGAGCGCCGCTGCCGAACCCGCGTCCGGATCACCTTCATCGAAACGGTCAGTCAGATGTCAAAGCACAACAAAAAAATCCTTCTCCTGAGCGTCAGCGCCGGCGCCGGTCATACCCGCGCGGCCGAAGCGATCCGCGCATTTGCCGACAGCCATCCCGCCGGCATCGAAGCCACGCACCTGGACGTGATGGATTTCGTGTCCACCGGCTTTCGCAAGCTGTACACCGACCTCTACATCAAGCTCGTCAGCAGCCAGCCGGCGCTGTGGGGCTACCTGTACCAGAAGACCGACGAGGTCGATCCCGCCGCGCCGTCGCAGAAGATCCGGCGCGCGATCGAGCGGCTCAATTGCCGGCAGTTGCTCGCGGAAATCGAACGGCAGCGCCCGGACGCGATCATCTGCACACACTTCCTGCCCGCCGAACTGCTGTCGCGCGAGATCCGCAAGGGGCGCGTCGACACGCCGGTGTGGGTGCAGGTCACCGATTTCGACCTGCACAGCATGTGGGTCGTGCCGAACATGCGCGGCTACTTCGCGGCCAACGACGAGATTGCGTGGCGCATGCACGCGCGCGGCATGGCGCCCGAAACGGTGCACGTCAGCGGTATCCCGATCATGCCGGCGTTCGGCCGGCCGCTCGATCGCGCGGCCTGCGCGGCCGAGTTCGGCCTCGATCCCGCGCGACCGACGTTCCTGATGATGTCCGGCGGCGCGGGCCTCGGCGGGCTCGACGTGCTGGCGACGCGGCTGCTGGAGATGGACGCCGATTTCCAGTTGATCGCGCTGGCCGGCAAGAACCAGACGATGCTGGCGTCGCTGCAGACGCTCGCCGCGCAGCATCCGGGCCGGCTCTTTCCGCAGGGTTTCACGCAGCAGGTCGAACGCCTGATGGCCTGCGCCGACCTCGTCATCACGAAGCCGGGTGGCCTGACGACGTCCGAATGTCTCGCGATGCAGCTGCCGATGATCGTCAACTCGCCGATTCCGGGCCAGGAGGAGCGCAATGCGGATTTCCTGCTCGAACAGGGCGTGGCGCTGAAGGCCATCGACGACGATGCGCTCGTCTACCGGATCCGCGCGCTGCTGCAGACGCCGGAGCGCCTGGCCGACATGCGCCGCCGTTTGGCCCCGCTCGGGCGGCCGCTGGCCGGACGCTTCGTGCTCGATCGCGTGCTGGGACTGGAGCCTGCCGCATGAGCGTCGCGCGTTTTGTGCCGACGCGTCATACGCTGTTCGTCGTCGCATGGGTCATGTTGCTCGCGTTCTTTTTCGCGAACGTCGAGATCCAGATCGAGGGCAGCGCGGGGTGGGCCGCCAACCTGCCGACCTGGCGCATCGACAAGCACTGGCTGCTCGACATCTTCTGGGGCGGGCGCCCGATGACCGGATACCACGCGTGGGTGTTCCCGTTCGTCGCGCTGTTCTTCCACCTGCCGCCTGTGTTCAACGGGCACTGGTCGTGGCGCATCGAAGCCCGCATCATCGCGTGCATCATGGTGTTCTGGCTGACCGAGGATTTTCTGTGGTTCGTGCTGAATCCGGCCTACGGTCTTGCCCGCTTCAACCCGGCGCACGTGCCGTGGCATATCCACTGGCTGGGCGTGGCACCCACCGACTACTGGACCATGAGCGCCGCCGCGATCGTCCTGTTCATCCTGTCGCGCGAGCGCAAGCGCGCATTCCACTGAACACCGAACCAACATGAAAATTGCCTTCATTGCCGCGATCGCCGTCACGCTTGCCGGGCTCGTGCAGCCGGCATACGCGGACGCGGTTTTCGGCGTTGCGGCCCGACCGATCGCGGCCCGACCGATCCAATGGGCGCAAAACATTGCCGATGCGCGCGTGAACAACCTGCATCGCATCACGCCGACGTTGTACCGCAGCGCGCAGCTCTCGCGGGAAGACGTGCCGGAATTGCAGAAGCTCGGCATCCGCAAGGTCATCAGCTTCCGCGCGTTTCACGCGGACGACAGCATCCTGGCCGGCACGCAGATCACGATGCAGCGCATCCGGATCAACACGTGGTACATCCGCGACGAAGACATGGTCGCCGCGCTGAAGGCGCTGCGGACCGCCGACCAGGACGGCCCGGTGCTGATCCATTGCCAGCATGGCGCCGATCGCACCGGGCTCGTGTCGGCTCTGTACCGGATGGTGTACCAGGGCTGGACGCGCGAGCAGGCGCTCGATGAGTTGCAGCACGGCGGCTACGGGTTCCATCCGATCTGGCAGAACATCACGAATTACCTGAAGCACGTCGACGTCGAGCGTTTGCGGCAAGAGGTCAACAACGGCTGAGCCGGAAAGGAAAAACGCCGCTGACGGTGATCGTCAGCGGCGTTTTTAGTGGGCGTTCGGGCAGTGCGCCCGCCGTCGTCAGACCGTCTCCGGCTGCCGCACCGCCTTCGCGACGAAGTAACGCACGACGAAGCACACGAGCGGCTTCCTGCCGCGAATCTGAAGCGTGGTCATGATTGGCGCCTTGTGGCCCGACAGACTTCCTTTCTTCAGAAGCGGGGGCGAACAAGGCCGTGCACTCGTGCAACATGCGATCTGACCTCCGCACTGCCCCGGATAGTCCGCGCAGCCCCGGGGCGGTCTGATCGGCCGCTTCTTTGGTGTGGAGCTGCTTAACTCCATTATATTGTGGCTATTTGCGTAATCTTTCCGATAAGGCGCGGAATTGAGGAATTACGCCTCTTGAACCAAGGTGACATTAATTCTATAATTTTGGGTGCTAACTGGCATAGAAGGGGGTAGATACACACTATGTTGGATTTAAGCTTTAGCAAGCCGAGTGAGGTCGTCAAGCGCCTCTGCGATCGCTTGCGCACAGAGCGTTTGGCTCTGGGCATGACACAGTCGGATCTGGCCGGGCGTGCCGGCATTGGGGCCAACACCGTGTCCAACCTGGAGGCCGGGCGCAATGTTGGCTTCGAGGCCGTGGTCCGGGTGGCGATGGCGCTCGGCCGAATCAAGGAGTTCGAAGGTCTGTTCCAGCCAAAGCTGGACAGCATCGAGGACATTCTGCGCTACGAGAAAACAGCCAAGCGCCTCCGTACAAAGAGAAAGTCCAGCAATGCCTGAACAAGTGAATGTCTTCTACGAGGGCTGGGGGGAGCGATGGCATTGGGGCACGCTGGTCTCCACGACTGCCCTGACCGGTCGCCCACTGATCGTGTTCGAGTACAGCAACGAGGCCAGGCAAAGGGGCCTGGAGCTGTCTTCGTACACGCTGCCGCTGGAGGGCCATCAGTTGCGGCGAGATTTCCCAGGCCATCAATTGCAACTTCCGGGGCCTGTCTATGACGCCTTGCCAGACGGGTGGGGCATGCTGCTGATGGACCGTATGTTCAGGCGCCGTGGACTCAACACGGCCCGCATTGGCGCCCTGGAGCGGTTGGCCTATATCGGTAGCAACGCGATGGGGGCCATGACGTTTGAACCCGTCGCACCCGAAGGAGAGGCGCCGGACGTCCACATCCCGCTGCAACAGCTTGCTGCCGAAGTGCAGGAAGTGCTCCATGGTGAAGGTAGTGAGTTCCTGCAGACGTTGCTGCGGGTGGGCGGCTCGCCCCAAGGTGCAAGGCCCAAGGCCTTGGTCTATCGCGATCCGCAAACCGGTGGGTTTACCACGGCCGTCACGCCGGGCTTCGACGCCTGGCTGGTCAAGTTCCCGGCCAGAGAAGAGCATGCCGAGGTGTGCGCCATCGAGATGGTCTACGCCGAATGTCTGCGCAGATGTGGCATCGAGACCCCGGACACGCAGTACTTCAGTTTGCCCAATGGGCTGGCGGCGTTCGCCAGCAAGCGCTTTGATCGGCATGACGGATTGCGCGTCCCCATGCAGAGTCTCGCGGCGTTTACGGGGGCCGATTACCAGATTGCGGGGTCGTTGGACTACTTCAACTTCTTGCGGGCGACCCAGATCTGTACCAACGATGTGCGAGAGATGGGGAGGGCCTTCGAGCGCGCCGTCTTCAACGTCGCGTTCAACAACCGAGACGACCATCCCAAGAACTTCTCCTACGTCATGGCGCCAAATGGTCAGTGGAGACTGGCGCCGGCCTACGATGTGACCTTCTGCGAGGGACCCGGTGGATATCACCAAATGGACGTGATGGGTGAGGCACTGGAGATTTCCCGCGCACACATGCTTCGGCTTGCCGAGGAAGCCGAAGTGCCCCAGGACGTTGCCAGCAGAATGATTGACGGCATTTGCGAAGTGGCCAGCCAATTCTCAGACACGGCCGAGAACATGCACCCGCGGATTATTACTCGAGATACCTTGCGCACGATCCAAGGCCGCATCAACGAGAACGTTGCTCTGCTACGCCAGGGTCCCGCGGGCCGCGCTCACCGGTGAAGATGAACCGGCCGACGAACGGTTCAGAAGTCCTCCAGCCGTTCGCCCGGTAGCGCGTACTGCATCCGCTGGTACGGCGGGAACACTGTGGAGTATCCGGGCACCGGCACCAGATCGGTGCCGGCCAGGTGCGGGAACACGTACATGACCAGATCGGGATTGGGCAGCCGATGGAACGGGCGGTAGATCTCGTTCTGAGCCGTGTGGGTGTGAGCGCTGCCGTCAATCGGTGCGTCCTGCTCAGGCAATGGCCGGCACAACTGCTGGCGGCGTCGAGCAGCAGGCGTGCGGACTGGCCGGCTTCCGCATTCGCCAAAAGAGCGCGACGTCTTCGCGGGTTTTCGTTCTACTTGCCGCTCGTCCGCGCTTTCGGCGGTGCAGTGGCATGCGTACTCGACTGTCGTCGGCTGGTCCGCTGCCCTGAACCCCGGCAGCCTCATTTCAAAGCGCGTGCGCCCGCGAACTCATCCGGCCGATGTGATCACATGGCTGCAAGTCGGGAACTCGCTTCCGCGCAAGTCACCGTAAAAGAAACGAAAACGCCGCCAACCATCACTGCCGGCGGCGTTTCGTCAATATGCCGATGAGCGGGCAGCACGCCCGCCGTTGTCAAACCGTCTCCGGCTGCCTCACCGCCTTCGCGACATCGCGCGCGAGCGCGCCGTTCGCGACGAAGTACGGCACATCGACGCGCGCGAGCGGCTGCTTCCCACGAATCTTGTCGGCGATCTTCTCGGCGATCATGATCGTCGGCGCGTTCAGGTTGCCGGTCGTGATGATCGGCATGATCGATGCATCGACGACGCGCAGGCCTTCCAGCCCGTGCACGCGACCCGCTTCGTCGACCACCGCCATGTCGTCGTAACCCATCTTGCACGAGCACGACGGATGGAACGCAGTCTCCGCGCGGGCTCGCACGAACGCGTCGAGCTCCTTGTCGCTCTTGCAGTCGGCGCCCGGGTTCAGCTCGCGGCCGCGATAGCGGTCGAGCGCGGGCTGCCGCATGATCTCGCGCGTCGCGCGGATCGCATCGCGGAACTCGCGCCAGTCGAGCGCTTCGGCCATGTAGTTGAACAGGATGCTCGGATGCTGGTTCGGATCGCGCGAGCGCAGTTTCACGCGGCCGCGGCTCGGCGAGCGCATCGAGCCGACGTGCGCCTGGAAGCCGTGCATCTCGATCGCGTTCGAGCCGTTGTAGTTGATCGCCACCGGCAGGAAGTGATACTGGATGTTCGGCCAGGGATCGTCGTCGCGCGTGCGGATGAAACCGCCCGCCTCGAAGTGGTTGCTCGCGCCGAGGCCCGTGCCGTTCAGCATCCATTCGACGCCGATCTTCGGCTGGTTCCACCATTTGAGCGCCGGGTACAGCGACACGGGCTCCTTGCACTCGTACTGGATGTACATCTCCAGGTGGTCCTGCAGGTTCTGGCCGACACCGGGCAGGTCGAGCACGACGGGGATGTCGAGTTCCTTCAGCCACGCGCCGGGGCCGACGCCCGAGCGCTGCAGCAGTTGCGGCGATGCAATCGCGCCGCTGCACACGAGCACTTCGCGGCGCGCCTGCGCGGTCGCGCGCTCGCTGCCGCGCAGGTACGTGACGCCCGATGCGCGCTTGCCGTCGAACAGGATGCGGTCGGCGAGCGCATGCGTGACGATCTCGAGGTTCGGCCGCGCACGCGCCTGGTCGAGATAGCCGCGCGCGGTGCTCGCGCGGCGGCCGCGCGGCGTGACGGTGCGGTCCATCGGGCCGAAGCCTTCCTGCTGATAGCCGTTCAGGTCGTCGGTGCGCGGATAACCGGCCTGCACGCCCGCGTCGACCATCGCCTCGAACAGCGGGTTCACGCCCGGCTTGCTGGTGGTGACCGACACGGGGCCGTTGCCGCCGTGATAGTCGTTCGGGCCGACGTCGCGCGTCTCGGCTTTCTTGAAGTACGGCAGGCAGTCGAGATACGTCCAGTTATCGAGACCCTTGTGCGTCGACCAGTTGTCGTAGTCGAGCGCGTTGCCGCGGATGTAGCACATGCCGTTGATCAGCGACGAGCCGCCGAGCCCCTTGCCGCGGCCGCATTCCATCCGGCGGTTGTCCATGTGCGGCTCGGGATCGGTCTCGTACGCCCAGTTGTAGCGGCGGCCCTGCAGCGGATAGGCGAGGGCGGCCGGCATCTGCGTGCGGAAGTCGAAGCGGTAGTCGGGGCCGCCCGCTTCGAGCAGCAGCACCGTGACGTCCGGATCTTCCGTCAGGCGCGTTGCGAGCACATTGCCCGCGGAACCTGCGCCGCAGATGATGTAGTCGTATTCGCGTGTCGTCATGACGGGTTGTCCTCCTTTAAAACACCGGGTTGTAGCGGCCGAGCTCGACCTGCACCGACTTGATCCGAGTGTAGTGCTCGAGCGTCGTGATGCCGTTCTCGCGTCCGACACCGGATTGCTTGTATCCGCCAACCGGCATTTCGGCCGGCGATTCGCCCCACGTGTTGATCCAGCAGATGCCGGCTTCGAGGCGATGGATCGTGCGGTGCGCGCGCGACAGGTTCTCGGTCACGACGCCGGCCGCGAGCCCGTAGTGCGTGTCGTTCGCGCGGGCGATCACTTCGTCCTCCGATTCGAAATCGAGGATGCTCATCACCGGCCCGAAGATTTCCTCGCGGACGATCTTCATGTCGTCGCGGCAATCGCCGAACACCGTCGGCGCGACGTACTGGCCGCTGCCGAAGTGGCCGTCGGTCAGGCGCGTGCCGCCGGCGAGCAGCTTCGCGCCTTCGGCCTTGCCGCTATCGATGAAGCCGAGCACCTTGTCGAGCTGCGCAGCCGACACGAGCGGGCCGAAGTTGGTGTCGGCATCGGTCGGCTTGCCGACGCGGATGCGCTTCACGCGCTCGAGCACGCGCTGCGTGAACGCGTCCTTGATCGAACGGTGCACGAATACGCGCGTACCGTTCGTGCAGACCTGGCCCGAGCTGAAGAAGTTGGCGGTCACCGCGATGTCGGCCGCGCGGTCGAGGTCCGCATCGTCGAACACGATCAGCGGCGACTTGCCGCCGAGCTCCATCGTCACTTCCTTCAGCGACGATGCGCCGGCCAGCGACATCACCTTCTTGCCCGTCTCGACGCCGCCGGTGAACGACACCTTCGCGATGTCCGGGTGGCCCGTGAGCAGCGCGCCGACCGAGCCGTCGCCCTGCACGACGTTGAACACGCCGGCCGGCACGCCGGCTTCCGTATAGATTTCCGCGAGCTTCAGCGCCGTCAGCGGCGTGACTTCGCTCGGCTTGAACACCATCGCGTTGCCGGCCGCGAGCGCGGGCGCCGTCTTCCAGCACGCGATCTGGATCGGGTAGTTCCATGCGCCGATGCCCGCGCACACGCCGAGCGGCTCGCGGCGCGTATAGACGAACGAATCGGCGCGCAGCGGCACCTGCAGCCCTTCGATCGCGGTCGCGAGGCCCGCGTAGTACTCGATCACGTCCGCGCCGGTGACGATGTCGACCGCGAGCGTTTCGCCGATCGGCTTGCCGGTGTCGCGCGTTTCCAGCGCCGCGAGTTCGTCGTTGCGCTCGCGCAGCAGGTCGACCGCGCGGCGCAGGATGCGCGAGCGCTGCATCGCGGTCATCGCGGCCCATTCGCGCTGACCTTCCTGCGCGGACGCAACCGCGCGGTCGACGTCGGCCGCGCTCGCCTGCTGCACCTGCGCGAGCAGCTCGCCGGTGGCGGGATCGAAGGTATCGAAAGTCTTGCCGCTCGTGGCGTCGACGTAACCGCCGCCGATGTAGAGGCGCTGCAAACCGAATACGGACATGAGGATCTCCTTGAGGGCGACTGCGTAGCGTCAGTCGGACGCGAGCAGCAGGTCGATGTAATCGTGGGCGAGCTTCAGCGCCGCCCGGGTGTCGATGGGGCCGCCGGCGAGCGCGCCGCGCAGCCACAGGCCGTCGATCAGCGCGGCGAGGCCGCTGGCGGCTTCGAGCGCCTTCGTGCGCGGCAACGCCTTCGCGAATTCCGCGCACAGGTTCGAATGAAGGCGCCGCGTGTTGACGTGCTGCAGGCGCTTGAGCATCGGGTCGTGCATGCTCTGCGACCAGAACGCGAGCCACGTCTTCATCACGGGCGCGCTGACCTGCGTCTCGTCGAAGTTTGCGGCGACGACTGCACGCAGCCGCGAACGCGGATCCTTGCGTGCCGCCACGCGGCGGCGCGTGGTGGCCGACCACAGGTCGCGCAGCACGTGCCGCATCGTCGCTTCGAGCAGGCCGTCCTTGTCGCCGAAGTAGTGGCTGACGATGCCCGTCGAGATCTTCGCGCGTTGCGCGACCGATGCGAGCGTCGTGCCGGGCAGGCCCGCTTCGTCGATCGAACGCAGCGTGGCGTCGATCAACTGTGCGCGGCGTATCTCCCGCATTCCGACTTTCGGCATCGCGACTCCCTTCGCCCGGACGGGCCATCCATGGAAGTCGAGAGCTTAGCGGTTTTTTATTGAACGATCAATCAACAAAAAATCGGGGTCTGACGATGGCAGGGTCTTGGCGGTATGACGGATCGACCACTTGCCGCGATGTGCAGATGCGTAAAAACGAATTGAAAGAAGGTTAAGTAAGCTGGAGTTTGTTTAAAACGGTTTGCGAAAAATGGTGCAATGCACTGGAAAATTTACGGCCGCGTTTCTATTACGAAATGAAAGAGTGTGGATGCCTGTAATATTATTCACGATGTGGAATGGCGAGTGGGGGTGGTGAAGATTGGTAAATTCAGGAAGTCCGTTTTAATCAATCGATTAAAATGGAATATCGCTTTGAATTTAAAGATAAATATTGGATTTCATTATGCCAAGGAGCGCTACTCGCAAACGATTGCCAACGCCTTTGTAGCGATCCCTCATACCATATAAATTGATAAAAAAATTTGAATCCGGTGTATTCCCGGGTCGAGTAGAGGGAATCGTTGGGTGACTTGAGTCAGTAATATTGTCCGTATTAGTATGGCGCCGCACTGCGAGGAATGAATTGGCGCCGCCGGTATTTGCCGCGGTGCGTCGGCAATGGGCGCGGCGAAGGATCGCGCGCGGGGCCGGCACCCGCCATTGCGCAGCTGCAGCATGCCGCGACGTCGAGACGCCGCATCCACCGGAGAACGACGATGCCGACCGAAAAACACGTGGTCCCGCTGCCGAATGGTCTGAAGGTCTACGTCGAACGGAACGTGTTCGACCCGGCGTTCGACACGGCGATGCTCGTCAACGGCGCGCTCGCGACGACCGCGTCGTTCGGGCAGACCGTCCAATATCTGGGCGAGCGGATGAACACGATCTGCTTCGACCTGCCGTACGCGGGGCAGTCGCGCCAGCACAATCCGGGCTGCGTCATCCTGACCAAGGACGACGAAGCCGCGATCCTCCAGCATCTGGTCGAGCGCTTCGCGCCGGCATTCCTCGTGTCGGTGTCGTGGGGCGGCGTCGCCTCGCTGTTCGCGCTCGCGCGCGGCTGCCCGAGCGTGCGGCGCGCGGCGATCTGCTCGTTCTCGCCGTTCCTGAACGACGCGATGGTCGACTACGTGACGCGCGCACGCGATCACATCGCGGCCGGCGAGAACCTGAAGGCCGCGCAGCTGCTGAACGACACCGTCGGCCGCTACCTGCCGCGCATCATGAAGCTGTACAACTACCGGTATCTCACGCGCCTGCCGCGCGACGAGCAGGACCAGGTCGCGTTCCACGTCGACCAGATCCTGTCGCTGCAGCCCGAGCGCTACTTCAGCGAGTTCTCGAACATCGGCTGCGAGCTGCTGTTCCTGAACGGCGAGCGCGACGAATACACGACGCCGGCCGACGTTCGCCAGCTCGGTGCGCACGTGCCGCGCGCGCGGTTCGCGACGGTGCCGGACGCCGGCCATTTCCTCGACATCGAAGGCCGCGCGCAGCGCGAACACACGCGTGCGGCGCTGCTCGACTTCTTCTGCGACGGGTCGCCGGTCGCGGCCGGCATGGCGCACGCCGCCGCGCATGCGTGCGTGCCCGCGCCGATCCACGCGCTGTCGTCGTGACGCCGCACGTCGTGCCGTGGGCCCGGCCCGCGCACCCGAATTCCCATCCCAACGAGGCAGGCCAGCCGTGAATATCGTTCAGACCATCGCCATCGTCGTTCCCTGGGCCGCATGGCTCGCGTACTGGATCGCCACGTCGCAGGGCGTGAAGACGACCGTGCGCAAGGAGGCGTCGCGCTCGCGCACGCTGCAGTCGATTCCGCTGATCGTCGGCGGCGCGCTGATCATCCTGCCCGATCCGGCATGGCAGGCGCTCGTGCCGGACTGGCAGCGCTTCGGCCTGCAGGCGCAGTGCGGGCTCGCGGTGCTGGTCGCGGGCCTGCTCTTCTCGGTGTGGGCGCGGCTGCATCTCGGCACGAACTGGAGCGTGTCGGTCACGCTGAAGGAGGACCACGAACTCGTCCGCACGGGGCCGTACGCGCTCGTGCGTCACCCGATCTACACGGGCTGCCTGCTCGCGCTCGTCGGCGCCGCGCTGATCGGCGGCGAATGGCGCGGCGCGATCGGCGTGCTGCTCGTGTTCGCGTCGCTCGCGTACAAGGTGCGCGTCGAGGAGAGCTGGCTGACCGGGCATTTCGGGCCAGCGTACACGCAGTACCGCCGCGAAGTCGCGGCGCTGATTCCCGGCTTCTACTGATTCCCGCGAGGCGCGCGATGACGAAGATGATCGTGACCGCGATCGGCTCGGCGGGCGACGTGCATCCGTTGCTCGGCGTCGCGCGCACGCTCGCGGCGCGCGGTCACGCCGTCGTGTTCTGCACGCACGCGCCGTTCGAGGCGGCCGTGCGCCGTTGCGGTTTCGCATTCGTGCCGGTCGGCACCGCGGCCGAATACGAGGCCGCGATGGCGAACCCTGCGCTGTGGGACCCGCGCACGTCGTTCCGCACGCTGTGGCAGGTGATCGCGCCGATGCTGCGCCCGCACTACGACGCGCTGCATGCGCTGACCGACGACGATACGGTGCTCGTCGGCACGCTGTGGGCGTTCTCCGCGCGCTTCATGCAGGAGCTGCACGGCACTCCGTACGTGTCGGTGCAGGTGTCGCCGTCGACGCTGCTGTCCGCGCATGCTCCGCCGACGCACCCGCGCCTGACGATTCCCGCGCGCTGGCCGCTGCCGGTGAAGGCGGCGCTGATGACGCTGATCGAGCGACAGGTGCTCGACCGCGTATGCGGCCCCGCGCTCGACGCGGTGCGTCGCGAACTCGGGCTCGCGCCCGCGCGGCGCGTGCTCGGCCGCTGGCTGCATTCGACCGACGGCGTGCTGTGCCTGTTTCCCGGCTGGTTCGCGCCGCCGCAGCCCGACTGGCCGTCGAATCATCTGCAAAGCGGCTTTCCACTGTTCAACGACATCGCGGCGCCTGACGAAGATGCGGAACTCGATGCGTTTCTTGCGGCCGGCGAGCCACCGGTCGTGTTCACGGCCGGCTCGACGCTCGTCGATCACGCGCCGTATGCGCGCGCGGTGGCGGACGCGCTGCGCGCGACGGGCGCGCGCGGGATCCTGCTGACGCCGCACGATGCCGCGCCGGACGGCAACCGGTTGGTCGTGCGCCGCTTCGTGCCGATGCGCACGCTGCTGCCGCGTTGCCGCGCGCTCGCGCATCACGGCGGGATCGGCACCGCGGCGCTCGCATACGAGGCCGGGATCGTGCAGGTCGTGACGCCGTTCGCGCACGACCAGTTCGACAACGCGCAACGCGTCGCGGCGAGCGGCTGCGGCGTGCGTGTCGACGGTCCCGTCGACGGCGCGCGTCTCGGTGCGGCGCTGGCGCACGTGCTCGGCGAACCCGCATTCGCGGTGCATGCCGAGCGCGCGCGTGCGCTGCTCGCCGCCGCGCCGGACGGCTGTCATGCGGCCGCCGATTTCATCGAACGGTTCGCGCCGAAGCGCGGGCGGGCGACCAAGCGGGCCGATGTCGCGGTGGTCGGCGCATGAGTACCGCGTCGCCGCTTCGCGATGCGCCAGGCGCGCCGTCCGCATTCGACGTGCCGGCCCCCGCGCCGGCCGCGCCGCCGCTGCGCGGCATCCGGCTCGCGCTGCTGACGTTCGCGCTGTCGCTCGCGACCTTCATCGAGGTGCTCGATTCGACCGTGACGAACGTCGCGGTGCCGGCGATCTCCGGCAGTCTCGGCGTATCGAACAGCCAGGGCACGTGGGTAATCAGTTCGTATTCGGTCGCGGCCGCGATCGCGGTGCCGTTGACCGGCTGGCTCGCGCGCCGCGTCGGCGAATTGCGGCTGTTCGTCGGCGCGGTGCTGTTGTTCACGCTGACGTCGCTGCTGTGCGGGCTCGCGCGCGACCTGCACGTGCTGGTGATCTGCCGCGCGCTGCAAGGGCTGTGCTCGGGGCCGATGGTGCCGCTGTCGCAGACGATCCTGCTGCGCACGTTCCCGCCGGACAAGCGCACGATCGCGCTCGCGCTGTGGGCGATGACGGTGCTGCTCGCACCGATCTTCGGGCCGGTGGTCGGCGGCTGGATCGTCGACAACTTCTCGTGGCCGTGGATCTTCCTGATCAATTTGCCGATCGGACTGTTCTCGTTCGCGGTGTGCACCGCGATGCTGCGCCCCGACGCGCAGCGCGGCGCGGCCGGCCCGATCGACGTGCCGGGCATCGTGCTGCTGGTGATCGGCGTCGGCTCGCTGCAGGCGATGCTCGATCTCGGCCACGATCGCGGCTGGTTCGATTCGCCGCTGATCGTCACGCTCGCGGTGGTCGCGGCGCTCGCGATCGTGTCGCTGCTGATCTGGGAGGCGGGCGAAGCGCACCCCGTCGTCGATCTCGGCCTGTTTCGCGACCGCACGTTCTCGTTCTGCGTGCTGATCATCTCGCTCGGGATGATGAGCTTCTCGGTGGTCGGCGTCGTGTTTCCGCTGTGGATGCAGGCCGTGATGGGCTACAACGCGTTTCATGCCGGGCTCGCGACCGCATCGCTCGGCGTGCTCGCGCTCGTGTTCTCGATCCTCGTCGGGCTGCATGCGCACCGCTTCGACGCGCGCGTGCTCGCGACGTTCGGCTTCCTCGTGTTCGCGGGCGTGCTCGCGTGGGACGCGCATTTCACGCTGAAGATGACGTTCGCGCAGATCGCCGCGCCCGGCCTGATCCAGGGGATCGGGCTGCCGCTTTTCTTCATTCCGCTGACCGCCGCGACGCTGTCGCGGATTCCGGACGACCGGCTCGCCGCCGCGTCGAGCCTGTCGAACTTCCTGCGCACGTTGTCGGCCGCGTTCGGCACCGCGATGAGCGTGACGCTGTGGGACAACCGCGCGACCTATCACTACGACGTCGTGTCGCAATCCGTCACGCATGCGTCGGCGAATACGCAGCGCTTCGTGCACACGCTGAACGCGATGGGCGTGGACGGCGTGCGCGAGCTGACGACGCTGCACCAGGTCGTGATGCAGCAGGCTTACATGATGGCGACGAACGACATGTTCTGGATGGCGAGCATGACCTGCCTCGTGCTCGCCGCGATGATGTGGCTGACGCGGCCGAAGCGCGGCGCGGCGGCGTCCTTCGGGCATTGAGGAGACGAACATGACCACACTCGGCGCACTCGTGATCCTGTATCACCCGAGCGACGCGCAGCTCGATGCGCTTGGCGCGTGGAGGCACGCGTGCGACGCGTTGCTCGTCGTCGACAACACGCCGCAGCCCGATGCGCGGGCGCGCGACCTGTGTGCGCGCGAAGGCATCGCGCTGCTGCATCACGGCAACCGCGGCGGGATCGCGGGCGCATATAACGCGGGGCTCGCGGCGCTGTTTCGCGATCGCATGGATGCGGTCGCGCTGTTCGATCAGGATTCGTCGGTGCCGGCCGCGTATTTCCCGGCGATGCGCGATGTCTGCGCGGGGCTCGCGGGGCGCGCATTCCTGGCCGGCCCGCGCATCTTCGACGAGAACGCGCGCAGCTTCCTGCCCGAGCTCTCGACCAACGGAATCGGGTTGCGCCGCCTGCGCATCGAGCCGGGTACGCCGCCGCAGCGCTGTGCATTCCTGATCTCGTCGGGCTGCGTCGTATCGCGCGACGCGTTCGACGTGCTCGGCCGGTTCGACGAGACGCTGTTCATCGATCACGTCGACACCGAGTACAGCTTCCGCGCGCTCGCGCGCAACGTGCCGCTCTACGTCGTGCCGTCGCTGGTGCTGCCGCACCGTATCGGCGCGAAGCAGCGTCATGCGATCGGCCCTTTTGAAATGACGTCGATGAATCACTCGTGGCAACGGCGCTACTACAGCGCGCGCAATGCGGTGCAGCTCGGGATGCAGTACGGGCTGCGCTTTCCGGTGGCGATCGTGCCGAACCTGCTGACCGTGTGGCAGGTCGTGCAGATCGCGCTCGTCGAGCGCGACAAGCGCGCGAAGCTCGCCGGCATCCTGTTCGGTGTCGCCGATGGCCTGTTCGGCCGGCTCGGCCCGCTCGAACGCACGCGGCCGCGGCTGGCTGCACGCGCGCAGCGCATTCAGCAGGGGTGAGGGGCGCGATGCGGCGTGTGAAGAAAGCGGCGGGTTTGGCGTGTGGCGTTCAACGCGGCTCGATGATCGCGGCGGCGGCCGTGCTGCTGGCATTGGGCGGATGCGTGCCGTCGGGCTTCCTGCCTTCGCTGTCGCTGCGCGCGCCGGCCGGCGATGCGCTCGCGCACACGGCCGGCCCCGGCGCGAACGGCGCGTGGCCCGCGCCCGACTGGGTGAAGCAGTTGCAGGATCCGCAGCTCGACGAGCTGGTGACGGAGGTATCGCAGAACAACCCCGATCTGCAGGTCGCGCAGGCGCGGCTGCGGATCGCGCAGGCACAGCTTCAGCAGTTCGATTCGCTGACGGGGCTGACAGGCACGGCTGGCGCCACGATCAGCCGCGCGCGGATGCCGAAGCCGGGCGACGACGTCGCCAACGTGTCGGTCAGCGGCTATCGCGTGCCGGTCGAGATTTTCGGCGATCCGAACGTATCGCCGTCGTCGGTGTTCGTCGGGCTGAACTACCAGCTCGACCTGTGGGGGAAGAACCGCGCGGCGACGAAGAGCCTGATGTCGCTGCACGACGCGGCCGGCGTCGAGGCCGAACAGGTGCGGCTCACGCTCGCCGTCGCGATCGTCACCGTGTACTGCCAGCTCGACCAGGCATACGCGGTGCGCGACCTGCTGCAGCAGAAGCTGAAGATCAGCCAGCGCGTGACGGCCGTGCTGCGCGAGCGCACCGCGCGCGGCCTCGACAACGCGTACGACGCGAGCGACGCATCGATCAAGCGCAGCCGCCTGCTCGAACAGATCGCGCTGAACGACGAGCAGATCAAGCTCGCGCAACTGCAGCTCGGCGTGCTGTCGGGCCGCGGCCCCGAGCGCGGGCTCGCGCTGCAGCGTCCGCGCGTCGGCGCGTTCGCGGGCAGCGCCGTGCCCGCGCGGCTGCCGGCCGACCTGCTCGGCCGCCGGCCCGACATCGTCGCCGCGCGGCTGCGCGTCGAAGCCGCGTTCGCGAACGCCGATTCGACGCGCGCGCAGTTTTATCCGGACGTGAACCTCGTCGCGCTCGGCGGCGTGTTCGCGCTCACGCCTGCGTCGCTGTTCTCGCGCGATTCGCTCGCGGGTTCCGTCGGCCCCGCGATCTCGCTGCCGATCTTCGATCGCGGTCGGCTCAAAGCGAAGCTCGGTGCGGATGTCGCGCAGGCCGACGTCGCGATCGGGCTGTACAACAAGACCGTCGACGACGCGCTCGGGCAGGTTGCGCAGATCGTCACGTCGCTGCAAACGTCGCAGACGCTCGTCGCGCAGCAGCAGGACGCGGTGGCGGCCGCGCAGAAGATCGTGCAGATCGCGGCCGACCGCCACCGGCGCGGCGTGCTGATGCAGAAGGATGTCGATGTCGCGGATCTCACGCTGATCGACGAGCGCGCGCAGATGATCGCGCTGCTCGGCCGGCAGCGGACGCTGCGCGTCGGGCTGATCGGCGCGTTGGGCGGCGGATTCGATGCGGGCGCAACGGTTGCGCAGGCGCCGGCCGTGCATCGGGCGCGCAGCGGGGCGGCGAGGCGCGTCGCAGCGACCGCTGCGGCCCTTGGCGCGGCTGCGAATCGGGCGGCGGCGGCGGGTACGTCGAACGACGCGCGCCCGGGGAGCGCGGCAGTGCCGCCGGTTACCGGCACGGCGAGTTCCGCCCCGGCACCGGCACCGGCACCGCGCGACGACGCGGCGCGCCCGTCGACGGTCGGTGCGACCAACCCCCGCGGCACGCCGGTTCTCGCGCGCACGGCATCGGCGAGCCCGGCGTCGGGCGCGTCGGTCATGCCGGCGATACCCGTCTTCCAGCACGATCGTCTGATCGTTACGCAAAGCGACTGATGCACCACGACAACCTTCATACCGCCGCGCAGCCGGCCGCGCTGAACGATCCGGCACTCGATGCGCGCCGCGCGACGCGCCGCAAGCGCTTCACCGTGTTCTTCGCGGTCGTGCTGCTGGCCGCGCTCGCATGGGTCGCGTACTGGCTGTTGAGCGACCGCTATTACGAAGATACCGACGACGCGTATGTCGCGGGCAGCATCGTGCAGGTCGCCGCGCAGATTCCGGGTGCCGTGACCGACGTGCTGGTTGCCGATACGCAGGCCGTGCGCGCCGGGCAGACGCTCGTGCGGCTCGACGACACCGAGGCGTCCGTCGCGTTCGCGCAGGCGAAGGCGCAGCTCGCTCAGGCGGTGCGGCAAGTCGCTAACGCGAAGATCTCGAACACGATGTACGTCGAGGCCGTGAACGCGCGGCGCGCCGACCTGTCGCTCGCGCAGCGTGCATGGGTTGCGCGCTCGGGCGCGTCGGTCGAGATCGTCGCGCCCGAGGAGCTGGCGCGTGCGCGTGCGGCGGTGGCCGGCGCGCAGGCGAATCTCGCAGCCGCGCAGGCGCAGCTCGATGCCGCGCGCGCGCTCGGCAGCAAGCTGCCGGTCGACGAAAGCCCGGCCGTCGTACAGGCGGCCGCGCAGTTCAAGCTCGCGTACCGGAACCTGAAGCGCACGACGATCGTCGCGCCCGTCGACGGCACGATCGGGCAACGTTCGGTGCAGGTCGGCCAGCAGGTCGGGCCCGGCGTGCCGCTGATGTCGGTCGTGCAGTTGAACCGGCTGTGGATCGAGGCGAATTTCAAGGAAGGGCAGATTCGCCACATGCGCGTCGGGCAGCCGGTCGAGATCGTGTCCGACCTGTACGGCACGCGTGTTGCCTATCGCGGCCGCGTGCAGGGCTTCTCGGCGGGCACGGGCAGTGCGTTCTCGATGCTGCCGTCGCAGAACGCGGCCGGCAACTGGATCAAGGTCGTGCAGCGCGTGCCGGTGGTGATCGCGATCGATCCGCGCGATCTCGCCGCGCATCCGCTGCGCGTCGGGCTGTCGATGCGTGCGACGGTCGACACGCACGACCGCAACGGCCATGCGCTCGACAGCGAGCCGCCGACGCCGGCCGTCAGCACGCGCGTGCACGACGGCGTCGCGAGCGAGGCCGAAGCGGCCGCCGCGGCGATCATCCGCGAGAATCAGGGCGGGTAACGCCTGCCGAAAAGTGGAGGGCAGGCCGCCATGGGCGGTCCGACCCCCGGTATATCCCGCCGCACACTGACTTTCCGTCGTTTCCCGCCCGGTTTTCGTATTTCCGCCATCGATGTCGGCGCCGTTCAAACGCATGTCGCGTTTGAGACATCGGCGCCCCTGCCTCCGGGACTACTCTCGAACAGCACGTTGCGTGCGCGCCGCATTCGCCGGCGTGCCGCCGCGCCATCCAACGAGACATGGAGACAATACGATGAGCAGCAATCGAGGTGTCGTCTATCTTGGACCGGGCCAGGTCGAAGTCCAGAAAATCGATTATCCGAAGATGGTCGATCCGAGCGGCCGCGCGATCGGCCACGGCGTGATTCTGAAGGTGGTCAGCACGAACATCTGCGGTTCCGACCAGCACATGGTGCGCGGCCGCACGACCGCGCCGGTCGGCCTCGTGCTCGGTCACGAGATCACGGGCGAAGTGGTCGAAGTCGGCCGCGACGTCGAGACGCTGAAGATCGGCGATCTCGTGTCGGTGCCGTTCAACGTCGCGTGCGGCCGCTGCGCGATGTGCAAGGACACCCATACCGGCGTGTGCCTGAACGTGAACCCGTCGCGTGCCGGCGGCGCATACGGCTACGTCGACATGGGCGGCTGGATCGGCGGCCAGGCCGAATACGTACTCGTGCCGTATGCCGATTTCAACCTGCTGAAATTCCCCGACCGCGACCAGGCGATGGCGAAGATTCGCGATCTGACTTGCCTGTCCGACATTTTGCCGACCGGCTATCACGGCGCGGTGAGCGCGGGCGTGAAGCCGGGCTCGACGGTCTATATCGCGGGCGCGGGCCCGGTCGGGATGGCGGCGGCCGCATCGGCGCGCCTGCTCGGCGCGGCCGTGACGATCGTCGGCGACATGAACGCGGAGCGCCTCGCGCATGCGAGGGCGATGGGCTTCGAGACGGTCGACCTGTCGAAGGACGCATCGCTCGGCGAACAGATCGAGCAGATTCTCGGCGTGCCCGAGATCGATTGCGCGGTCGACTGCGTCGGCTTCGAGGCGCACGGCCACGGTTCATCGGGCCACTCGGAGGAAGCGCCCGCGACGGTGCTGAACTCGCTGATGGAAATCACGCGGCCGGCCGGCGCGATCGGCATCCCGGGCCTGTACGTGACCGACGATCCGGGCGCGAAGGACAAGGCCGCGCAGCACGGCAGCCTGAGCATCCGCTTCGGCCTCGGCTGGGCGAAGTCGCATTCGTTCTTCACGGGCCAGACGCCGGTGCTGAAGTACAACCGCAACCTGATGCAGGCAATCCTGTTCGACCGGCTGCCTATCGCGAAGATCGTCAACGTCGAAGTGATCTCGCTCGACCAGGCGCCGGAAGGCTACAAGAAGTTCGACGGCGGCGCGCCGCGCAAATTCGTCATCGACCCGCACGGCTTGCTGGCGGCCTGATGCGCTAGCGTTCGACACGCGCAACGCGCAACGCGCAACGTGAAACGGGCGGCTCCGGAAACGGGCCGCCCGTTTTCGCTGTGGGCGCGAACGGCCGGACCGCACGCTCAGTGGCCGGCATAGAGCTTCGCGATGTCGGTTTTGTCGGATGCGTTGCGCCGCGCGTGGCCGTGGCCATGGCCATGGCCGGTGTGCAGGCTCACACGACGGATCGCATGCGTGCGATGCGCGGGATCGCGGCTGCGTCGCCAGTCTTTCACGCGAACTACCCTGGTGTGGGGCCGGCCGGGCTCGCGAATCGACGGCGCGGCCTGCGCAACCGGCATTCGGTTTGCGGGTTCGCCGGCGCTCGGGCCGTCGCGTTGTGGATTGGCCGCCAGTTGCGTTCCGTCAGTCGAATGAAACGGATAGACGGGCACCGGCAACACCGGCAACACCGGATCGGGCGATGCATGCAGGCCGGACTCGGCCGCTGACGCTGCAGGCGTATCGGAGCCGCGACAAACGGGATCGGTTTTGCATATCCGGTCGGCCGTCACGTAGCCACCGACCAGCAGCATGAGCGTCAGGATGCTCAGGATCGGTGCGCTCGATGCGCGAGGCTGCCGGAAGGCCGCGTTGCGCAGCGTACGCTCGACGCGCGACGACCACGTGTGGAAGGACCGTGGCGCACCTATGGCGTGAGCGTCGTCCGATGCGCGGCGAATCGGATCGAACGGCCAGTTCCATCGGCCGCAGACGGGGCAGTGTTCGAGTGCGCGAAACGCCACGAAGCCGCATGCCCTGCAGCGGCAGCAAGCGGTATGTCGTGATTCGGCACGCGTGTTCAGCACGGCGCGCCAGGCATCGCGCGCGCGGACGTTCCGGATGGGCAGGACTCGCATGGTTCGAAGCGGCACGTGTCATTAACGAGACGAACAGTCGCCGACGAGCGTGTTTTTTTCGAATGCGGCAATCGATCCACGCGCGCCGTCAGCCAGCGGAGCGCGCGTCGTCGACTGTCGTTCGCATGCGGTGCTCATGTGATTCTCCATAACATCGGACGCGTTGAACACGTTCGTCCGCGGCTGCCTTCCGCTTCATTTTTTGTCGCTCGCGCGCGAAACGCAAGGAGCATGTCGGTCTTCGCGATCCACACGTTCCACGCTAACCGTCGTGCCGCTGCCGGGCCGCCAGCGTTCCGATGGTTTCCATCGCGCGCTCGACGGCGGGCGTCCACGGCCGGCCGTAGTTGAGCCGCAGATAACGGCGGAATCCGCCGGTCGCGGAAAAGATCGGCCCCGGCGCGATGCTGACGCCGCTTTCCATCGCATCGCCGAACAGGTGCATCGCATCCACGCGCGGCGGCAGTTCGATCCACAGGAAATACCCGCCGTGCGGCGCGAACACTTCGGTGCCGTCCGGAAAATACGCGCGAACGGCGGCGAGCATCTGCGCCTGGTGCGCGGCGAGATTGCGCCGCAGTTTCCGCAGGAAGCGGTCGTAGGCGCCGTCGCGCAGGTAGCTCGAAATCGCCATCTGCGCGGGCACGTCGGCCGCCGGTGCGCTCGCGCCTTTCGCCTGCCGGATCTGCCGCACGTAGCGTCCGGCCGCGACCCAGCCGATCCGGAACCCGGGCGCGAGACATTTCGAGAACGAACCGCAATGCAGGACGAGCCCGCTGTTGTCATACAGTTTCGCGGGGCGCGTGGGCGCCGTGCCGAAATGCAGTTCGCCGTATACGTCGTCCTCGATCAGCGGAACGCCGCGCGACGCGAGCAGGTCGATCAGCGCGTGCTTGCGCTCGTCGGTCAACGTCGCGCCGGTCGGATTGTGGAATGACGTCATGAACCAGCACGCGCGCACCGGATGCGTATCGAGCGCTTCGGCGAGCGCGTCGAGATCGAGACCGGTGCGCGGGTCGACCGGGATCTCGACGGCTTTCAGGTGCAGGCGCTGCACGGCCTGCAGCACCGCGTAGAATGCCGGTCGCTCGATCGCGACGATGTCGCCGGGGCGCGTCAGCGCCTGCAGGCTGAGCGTCAGCGCTTCGAGCGCGCCGGTCGTGATGATGATCTCGTCCATCGGCAAGGCCGCGCCCGCGTTCAGGTAGCGCAATGCGATCTGGCGGCGCAGCGCGTCGTTGCCGGGCGGCAGGCCGGACAGCAGATTCGTGCGGTCCATGCTCCGGGCCGCCGACGCCACGTAGCGCCACAGGCTGCTCATCGGGAACAGCGAATAGCTGGCGAACGCCGAGCCGAGCGGGACGATGTCCTCGTGCTTCAGGGAGTCGAGCAGGCGGAACAGCGGATCGTCGTCGCCGGTTTGTGCGGCGGCCGGCTTGCGCGGGGGATCGTGACCGAATCGTACGTGTTTGTCTTCGAGGTTCGCAACGAAATAACCGGACCGCGCACGCGCGACGATCAGACCCTCGCTTTCGAGCGCGTAGTACGCGCGAAACACGGTGGACGGGCTCACGCGATGCGCACGGCACGCGGCCCGCACGGTGGGGATGCGCGCACCGGCCGCCAGGTCGCCGCGCCGGATTGCGTCGGCTATCGTCTGCGCCAGCGCCGCATATCGCTTCATGCCAGCCCTCCGGCCGCTCGGGCCTTGCTGAAAAAAGAGTAGCACGGCACCCGTCGCGCGCAATTGCGCCCCAATCGCTGATCCGCAAGTTTTTGATGGACTTTGATCCTTTTCTTTCGTCTGACAAGCGGGCATGCTCTCGCAAGTTCTATTCCCGACGTCTGACTATGAAGGAGTCCACGCTGCCCGGCGGCTGATCCGTGACTCTTGCGCGTCCTGCGCGCGACCTTGTCTGCGGCGTCCTTACCTTACCCGGAATCATTCAGCGTGAAATCGAAGACCCTCATCGCGGGCCTGGCGGCCGGCCTCGCCCTCAACCTGTTCAGCGGCGCCGCCACGGCGGCCTGCGTCAGCAATCCCGCGGCCCAGCCGAACGCGACGTTTCCCGCCGCGCTGACCGGCAAGCTCGTCTATCACAGCTACGTGAAGTACGGCGACGGCACGAGCCAGCTGTTCCTCTACGACTTCTCGGCCCGTACGCTGACGCAACTGAGCAAGAGCACGTGGGGCATTACCGATCCGATGAACGGCGTGTTCAGCCCCGACGGCAAGTGGCTCGCGTTCATGGGCATCAGCAATGGCGCATGGAACGTGTTCATGCTGCAGCTCGGCGCCGGCACGCCGCCCGTCAACATGACGAACAGCACGGGCGCCACGCGCAACGAGGACCCCAAGTTCAGCACGGACGGCAAGACGCTCGTGTTCAAGCAGAACGGCGACGTCAAGCAGGCCACGCTGTCGTACACGAGCGCGGGCCCGGCGTTCACGTCGGTCGTGAGCCTGACGAACGCACCGGCCGGCGCCGAATACTCGATGCCGTTTCTCGCGCCGGACGCGAGCGCCGTCTACTACGCGACCGGCACCGGCTCGAGCATGGGGCTGATGAAGCGCACGATCGCGACCGGCGCGACCGCCGTGTTCGATCGTCCGGCCGGGCTGCAGACGTACTACCCGATCGTGCGTGCGGACGGCATGGTGTTCTACGCGCGCTGGAAAGACAGCGGCGGGGCCGACCAGATCTATTCGAAGACCGCGGACCCGGCGTCGACGCCGAACGCGTTGTCGCTCAACGACTGCGTGAGCAACAACTCGGATCCGGCGCCGGTGAGCGGCACGAACTACCTGTTCTTCTCGTCGACGACGGCGGGCGGCTACCAGCTTTACGTCGGCGACGTGACGACCGGCCAGCGCTGGAGCCTGTCGCAGTTCGGCGTGAATGCCGATACGACGAAGGCCAAGCTCGGGTCGAGCTACTACGGCGGCCCGGCCGCCGCGCAGCCGACGCTGCTGTCGCAAGGGCGTCCGGCTGCCGCATCGGCGAGCTACAACGCGTCGCTCACGCCCGACAAGGCGTTCGACGGCAACACCACGAGCACGCGCTGGGATTCGCCGGAAGGCACCGGTGTCGATCCGCAATGGATCTCCGTGGATCTCGGCGCGCCGAAGACCATCAGCAGCATCGATCTCTACTGGGATGCGGGCGCGCTCGTCTACCAGATCCAGACCTCGAACGACAACGCGAACTGGACGACGATCTACTCGACGAACAACGGCGTATCGTACGGCCATGTGACGCTGCCGAACCTGAAGGCGAGCGGCCGCTACGTGCGGATGCTCGGCACGAAGCGCGCGACGCAGTGGGGTTATTCGCTCGACGAAATGCAGGTGTGGGGATCGTAAGCGCGAGCCGGAAGCGGCCTTCAAGGTCGCTGCATAGTGTCGGCACTGCTGGAGTGATCGCCGATACGTCGCAGATTCCGGTGTCTCGATGTTTTGGGAAGTCGATAGGTATGCATTCCATCAATCGCGGGAGCTAGGCTGGCCGGACGAATAGAGACGCGTGAGAACGCGCTGGAACGGCAGGAAGAAGGCGGCCCGCTTTGCGCGGGCCGGCAACTGCATCGTGTAACGTCAGTGCGTCTTAGGTATCGGGTTTAGGTTCGGGCAACAGTGGTCAGGGCATCCCGGACTAACGTTCACCTCGACACGCTGCCCCGATTGTCCGAACTCGTCCGGCTTGAAAATGTGACCCATGAAATCGCTTTTCTCGCCACGGATCGAAAACTGGCCTAGTGCAGTCATCACGTTTTCCGCCCGTCGCGTTGCAAGCTGCTGCGCGTCCTGCTCGTTTTTTTCGGCCAGTCCTACGAGCCACACCGTATCGATGATCGGAAAGCGCTTGTGCAAGTCGCTAGACCACGCCGATAACCTCGATAGTTCGGTCGGAAAAATAGCACTCGAATCAGTATCGAAAACAATGTCGATGTAATGGGCGGGCATGTTCGACGGACCGTCACACGCGAATGCCGTATGTGTGCAGCTCAACGCGAGCGCGACGGCAGTTACCAATTTAGTCAATGTCAACGACGTACCCCGCAATGCTGTCGGCGTTGGGATAAGAACGTTTGCATACGCGGACGTTTCGTTCCATGGTCGTCAATTGATGGCTTTACTTCGTGGCGTAACGCGTGGATCGTTACACATCCATGCACAGCTACCTTTACATATCGGTGTAAATTCCACGATTACCTGATGAATGTTGACTGTGCCGTCGGGCCGTTTCTCCACCATTTCATCGGTAAATGTCTTTTTGTCGACGAAAATATTTTCGGCGCTGATGCCAAGTTTTCGTAGGTAAGATATCGTATTCTCGGTGCGTGCATCCTTTAGCTTCTCAATGTCTTTTTCATGGATATAAGCGCCGGCAATTACGATTGCTTTAATTTTTACATCAGGCCATTTTTTGGCTTCAATAGCGCTATTCGCTATCGTCACTCTGTCTGCATTGGAAAATGTGGTTTTGTTGAATGGAAATTGCACCAGCGCTTCCTCGCCTATCGTACATGCAGTCGCAGCGCCGGACAGCATTGACGACAGCGCGAGAAGGTAGGCTGCAAAGCCGGATTTTAGTGGATTTCTGTTCATTATTTGACTATCTTGTCAAAGGTTGCAATGTAGCCGGTGATGCTGTCCGCGTTCGTGATGGCGAGATCTGGGTTCTGCATCGCAAATACTCGCATCCCAATTTCCGTGTCTCCATAGATGACGTCATCGGAATTGAATGTGTCGGTGTAGTGCGTACATTCGTGAATCAGAACCTTTATTTTTGCTGCATGGTACAGCTCGCCAAACGAATCGCTGCAAAATTTAGAATAGATGGCGATGACCCGTTTATGGGAGTCGGGTTTGCATACGGCGGCATGATTTCGGCCGTT
The DNA here is from genome assembly GCF_058781685.1 of Burkholderia sp. FW306-1C-G01B. Classification (NCBI taxonomy): domain Bacteria; kingdom Pseudomonadati; phylum Pseudomonadota; class Betaproteobacteria; order Burkholderiales; family Burkholderiaceae; genus Burkholderia; species Burkholderia sp. FW306-1C-G01B. The sequence continues at coordinate 453,343 of NZ_JBYSWZ010000002.1, read as the reverse complement.
GTCCGGTACGACCGAGCAAGTTAGATTCTTGCTAACTCGGCTGTCCCATCGAACAATTTTTTCAGGAACCAGATCGTGCATCGCGGCAAGCAATCGTGGTAGTCCGGAAGATAACGTGCTGCGAATCTGTGCGTCAGCACGTCCAAAATAGATAGTGGCGCGCGCTTGTTCGTTCGCGTCCCATCGCGCTACCGCTGCAATCCGGTCTTTAATCAGCCTGACGGCCGCGTCGCGTGCGCGCATAACGGTCTCTGCGAACTGCTCATTGCTCATGTTTGGGCATATCGGCGTCGTGTTGATGTCGACATATACCTTAGAGCCGGGCGTCGTGTTTGTCGTGACCGTGTTGTGTACCAACACGTAGTCGTCGTCAGGATTCGGCATTTCTGTTCCTCGCAATCTCGAACTTGAGCGATTCCGCATGCGCGGATATAACGCGCTGCGTATGGCCTGTTGCGTCTGTCTTGCCGGTAAATACCTTTCCGGATGATAAGCGAATCCGATAGCGGACATTCGCGAGCGGTCGTCCGCTATCTGCATCGCGCAACACGTATTGTTCGTCGTGGATGCTCGATGCCGGCGCGTGTCGCGTGGGCGCAAACACAGAGCGCGCGGCGAACGGGTTCGCCGCATTGCGGCCGCCGTCGCCACCGTAGAAGATTGTGCTGTCGCTACCCGCGATTAGTCGGTTTTGCCCGCATGGACAGAGTACGGCGTCACCCTCGAGAGCAACACATCGCCCGTGGTGAATCATGCGCTGCGCACTGCCCACTATCGGGAATGTCCCCTCGCAATTTCCGCATGTCGCCTTGTCGCCATCCAGGGCTACCTGTTTGCCGTGATTGAACATCGTCGACGTAACGGCGATGACGATGCCGCCCGTTGTCGTCGGGTCGCCGTTCCTGACTGCTCGTCGGCTCATAGTCGTTTCCTCAATCGAAGTTGGTAAAGACCCAATCGGCTGACTCGGGGTCATAGATCGCGAATTGATCGATCGCAGCGCCTTCAACAACGATGGTCGATGGCATATGTGCCAGTGCTTCGGCCTCTGCATCGGCTATCTGATCAGCGGTCCACGTATCCATTGCGTCAAGCGTCTCGCTGAACCCCGGATAGTCCGGCCCGTAGATACGCTGTTTCGATGCGTTCGACCACGCTATCGGGGAAGCGGATAGTGAAGTGGTCGCGATGTTCGACCGGTACATAGAAGGATGCAGACGTGTAGGTCATTAGCGGATGACCCGCATCGGAAACCACTAAGCGACCCTCGGTCGCTCCATAGGCATAGTTCACGGCGACCGACAGTCGGCCATGCTGTTTCATAAAACGGCGGGTATCGACTTGCCGGAAATCGATTGGCCAAAAGTGATCGTCGCCGAGCACGAGTGCTCGGGAGCCCATGACTGCGTCAAGGGGCGAAAGGTATGTGCAAATGAACGGATCGCCAGTGCAGATCATTTGCATGTTGCCGCTATACATTGGATCGGTTGCATTGGGCGAACGGATCTGCGTGGTATGTAGATGCTGCACCATCGCGTAAATCGGGATCGAAGAGTGAAGAAAATACGGACAATCGGTGTGTTCTTTTCCTGTCATAGGCTCGGACATCCTATGTATGAACGAGCTATGGAAGGTCGCCGGTAACGATTGGTTTGTATATAGGACGAGTATGATTTATCGTTAGGAATGCGACTAAAGATAAGATGAATTGCCGATCGGCAATGCTGAGGTGAAGGATGAACGATCGATCGAGTATGGACGTCCACGAACCGAACGGGATGGTATGCCGCAATCTCGGATCTGATCGTTTGCTGTCGGCACTGCATGTCCACAAGTGGATGCAACTTGGTTCATGGAGCGCCGACCCAACGCATTGGGGACTCGATATTCAGCGTGTGCGGCGGAATGGATCGACTGCGACTGCGACGACCTGGAGATGGGCATGCTGCGCCGCATCGACGAATCAATCGCAGCCAACGGTGTGCGCAACGCGGTCGTGATGGCGTTGTGTCCTGTTCACTCAATCGAGGTTCGCGCTGCGCTCGATGCCAGAGAGGTTGCGACTCCAAGCAGACTGCGAACGCATGGCCGATGTGATTGCGCCTGTCGTCGCGCCGGGCGACGGTGTATGCGATCAGGTTATGGACGCGGAATTTCTGCTTTCGGAAATTTCCGGGCTTGGACGGGCGGCGCTGATTGGCGCCGCCCGGATCCCCGGAGAACGCCTCCTCTCAAACGAAAATGCCGTTCAGTTGATTAACTGAACGGCATCAGGATTCAAGGCCGCATGATTTTTTACCGCGCAGCGCGCGGTTCACGCATGCAGCACATGCGTCGGAAACGCCGGGCTCGCACTGGCCGCACCCTGCGCGAGCGGCGCGACCTGCTTGCGGCGCTCCCTCGTCGGCGCGACGCCGAACGAGTCTCGATAGCTCTTGCTGAAGTGGCAAGCCGACTGGAAGCCGCATGCCATCGTGATGTGCATGATCGACATGTCCGTCTGCAGCAGCAGCTCGCGCGCGCGGCGCAGCCGCAGTGTCAGGTAGTAGTGCGTCGGCGTCATCCCGAGGTGTTCGCGGAACAGCCGCTGCAATTGCCGCTGCGACATGTTCGCGAGTCGCGCGAGTTCCTCGCGCGACAGCGGCTCCTCGATGTTGTTTTCCATCAGCGAGATCACTTCGAACAGCGACTTGTTCGCCGAGCCGAGGCGCGCGACGAGCGGCATGCGTTGCTGCGCGCTGGTGTCGCGCACGTGTTCGACGATGAACTGCTCGGCGATCTGCGTGACGCGCGCGGTGCCCACGCGCGCGGCGATCAGGTTCAGCATCATGTCGAGCGGCGCGACGCCGCCCGTGCACGTGATGCGGTCGCGGTCGATCACGAACAGTTCCTTCAGGAAGCGCGTATCCGGAAACTCTTCCTTCAGCGCCGACATGTTTTCCCAGTGGATCGCGCATGCATAGCCCGCGAGCAGCCCCGACTTTGCGAGTGCATAGGTGCCCGTGCACAGGCTGCCGAGCGGGATGCCGGAGCGCGCGAAGCGGCGCAGCGTCGACAGATGGGCAGGCGTGGTCGCGCGCTGTACGTCGACACCGCCGCACACGAACACGATGTCGGGCTGCCCGACGCATTCGGCCGGGCCCGTGTCGACCGTGAGGCCGTTGCTCGCCGTGACCGGGCCGCCGTCCGGGCTGATCACCGACCACCGGTAGAGCGGCTGGCCGCTCAGATAGTTCGCCATCCGAAGCACCTCGATCGCATTGGTGAACGCGATCATCGTGAAGTTCGGTAACGGCATGAACGCGAAGTGGGACAGCGACGCTGTGCGGTCGGGCGACATGGGGAGCTTCCTTGAATCTCTAATAGCTATAGGCCCGAGGCACCGATCGGGCTGCGGTATTGTGTGAGCGAGCGCAACAAGCGTGCCATACGGCTAAACCCTAGCTCCATACGTTGTCTGGGCGTAAGGCCGATGCTGCACTGCACCGTATCCGGGATACGTCGCACTTCGATCGGGCGGCACAGGCACTGCCGAAGTGCGTGTCCATAGGTGAACAGCCGTCGCCGTTTTTGTCGGTCACCCGAAAAAGCACGACCGATCACTTGTATAAAACGGACGCGCATGGCGGAAAAGGTAAAGAACGCGTCTAAATTCATCAATCCGCCGAAAATCCGAACGACAAGAATAGAGCCGTCGGCAGCCTTGCACTGGACAAGCAGGAAACCCAGGCAGAGCGGGCCTTGAGCTTCGGTTTCAGCCCTTTATTCTTCGTCACGGACGCACTATGTCGAACACCCAGTCTTTCTTCTCGCAGCCCCTTGCCGAGCGCGACGCGCCGGTGCGCAGCGCCATCCTGAAGGAACTCGAGCGTCAGCAGTCGCAGGTCGAGCTGATCGCGTCGGAAAACATCGTGTCGCGCGCCGTGCTCGAAGCGCAGGGCTCGGTGTTGACCAACAAGTACGCGGAAGGCTATCCCGGCAAGCGCTACTACGGCGGCTGCGAATTCGCGGACGAAGTCGAGGCGCTCGCGATCGAACGCGTGAAGCAGATCTTCAATGCCGGTTATGCGAACGTGCAGCCGCACTCGGGCGCGCAGGCGAACGGCTCGGTGATGCTCGCGCTGGCCAAGCCGGGCGACACGGTGCTCGGCATGTCGCTCGATGCGGGCGGCCACCTGACGCACGGCGCGAAGCCGGCGCTGTCGGGCAAGTGGTTCAACGCCGTTCAGTACGGCGTGAACCGCGACACGATGCTGATCGATTACGACCAGGTCGAGGCACTCGCTCACGAGCACAAGCCGAACCTGATCATCGCCGGCTTCTCGGCGTATCCGCGTGCGCTCGACTTCGCGCGCTTTCGCGCGATCGCCGACAGCGTCGGCGCGAAGCTGATGGTCGACATGGCGCACATCGCGGGCGTGATCGCCGCGGGCCGCCATGCGAATCCGGTCGAGCACGCGCACGTCGTCACGTCGACCACGCACAAGACGCTGCGCGGCCCGCGCGGCGGCTTCGTGCTGACCAACGACGAGGACATCGCGAAGAAGATCAACTCGGCGGTGTTCCCCGGCCTGCAGGGCGGCCCGCTGATGCACGTGATCGCCGGCAAGGCGGTTGCGTTCGGCGAAGTGCTGCATGCGGACTTCAAGACCTACATCGACAACGTGCTCGCGAACGCGCAGGCGCTCGGCGAAGTGCTGAAGGCCGGCGGCGTCGATCTCGTCACGGGCGGCACCGACAACCACCTGCTGCTGGTCGACCTGCGCCCGAAGGGCCTGAAGGGCGCTCCGGTCGAACAGGCGCTGGAGCGTGCGGGCATCACCTGCAACAAGAACGGCATCCCGTTCGACACCGAGAAGCCGACCGTCACGTCGGGCATCCGTCTCGGCACGCCGGCCGGCACGACGCGCGGCTTCGGCGTCGCGGAGTTCCGCGAAGTGGGCCGCCTGATCCTCGAAGTGTTCGACGCGCTGCGCGCGAACCCGGAAGGCGATCACGCGACCGAACAGCGCGTGCGCCGCGAGATCTTCGCGCTCTGCGAGCGCTTCCCGATTTACTGATCGACACCGACAAGACTCAAGCGAGAGGCAGATATGAGCACGCTGCATCAGGACAGCATCATCATCGACGGACTGAACATCTCGAAGTTCGAGAAGCCGGTGTTCGAAGACATGCGCAAGGGTGGCATCACGGCCGCGAACTGCACGGTGTCGGTTTGGGAGAACTTCACCAAGACCGTCGACAACATCGGCGTGATGAAGAAGAAGATCCGCGACAACGGCGAGCTGCTGACGCTGGTGCGCACGACGGACGACATCTTCCGCGCGAAGAAGGAAGGCAAGACCGGGATCATCCTGGGCTTCCAGAACGCGCATGCGTTCGAGGACAACCTCGGCTACATCGAGGCGTTCCACGACATGGGCGTGCGCGTCGTGCAGCTTTGCTACAACACGCAGAACCTGGTCGGCACGGGCTGCTACGAGCGCGACGGCGGGCTGTCGGACTTCGGCCGCGAAGTGATCACCGAGATGAACCGCGTCGGCATCATGGTCGACCTGTCGCATGTGGGCGGCAACACGTCGTCGGAAGCGATCGCGTTCTCGAAGAAGCCGGTGTGCTATTCGCACTGCCTGCCGTCGGGCCTGAAGGAGCATCCGCGCAACAAGAGCGACGAGCAGCTGAAGGAGATCGCCGATGCGGGCGGCTTCGTCGGCGTGACGATGTTCGCGCCGTTCCTGAAGCGCGGGATCGAGGCGACGATCGACGACTACATCGAGGCGATCGACTACGTCGTGAACCTGATCGGCGAAGACGCGGTCGGCATCGGCACGGACTTCACGCAGGATTTCGCGAAGGAATTCTTCGACATGCTGACGCATGACAAGGGTCGTTATCGCCAGCTGACGAACTTCGGCAAGGTGATCAACCCGGACGGCATCCGCACGATCGGCGAATTCCCGAACCTGACCGCGGCGATGGAACGCGCGGGCTGGAAGGAGTCGCGCATCCGCAAGATCATGGGCGAGAACTGGGTGCGCGTGTTCAAGGACGTGTGGGGCGCATAAGCGTCACGCCGGCCGGACAGCCCCCAGCGATTCAACAATAAAAATCGGGACGTGCCCGCGCAAGCCGCGCGGGCACGCGGACGATGTCATGCCTGCGCGCCGAGACGCGCGGCCATTTTCCTCACGGAGTCACCACGATGCAACCGCAACTGCCGATCAACGTCGATCCCGATACCGGCGTCTGGACCACCGACGCGCTGCCGATGCTGTACGTGCCGCGCCACTTCTTCACAAACAACCACGTCGCGGTCGAGGAAGCGCTCGGCGTCGAAGCGTATGCCGAGATTCTCTACAAGGCCGGCTACAAGTCCGCATACCACTGGTGCGACAAGGAAGCGAAGCTGCACGGCCTGACCGGCATGGCCGTGTTCGAGCACTACCTGAAGCGCCTGTCGCAGCGCGGCTGGGGCCTGTTCTCGATCATCGAGGCCGATCCGGCCAGCGCGCGCGCGAAGATCGAGCTGCGCCACTCGTCGTTCGTGCTCCAGCAGCCGGACAAGGAAGGCAAGCTCTGCTACATGTTCGCCGGCTGGTTCGCCGGTGCGATGGACTGGGTCAACGACACGACGCCGGAAGGCAAGGGCGCGCCGCGCGCGCAATCGAAGGAAGTGCAGTGCGCGGCCGAGCATCACGACCACTGCGTCTTCGAAGTGTCGCCGATCGCGCATTGATGCCCTGATTCACCGACACCGAACAACACCCGCAACACGAGACATTCGAACGCCAGAGGTCGCCTGCGATGCGTTATCCCCACCTGTTCAAACCCATGCAGCTGAACCAGCTGACGCTGCGCAACCGGATCGTCAGCACCGCGCACGCCGAGGTGTATGCCGAGCCGGGCGGCCTGCCGGGCGACCGCTATATCCGCTACTACGAAGAAAAGGCGAAGGGTGGCGTCGGCCTCGCGATCTGCGGCGGGTCGAGCCCGGTGTCGATCGACAGCCCGCAGGGCTGGTGGAAATCGGTGAACCTGTCGAACGACAAGATCATCGATCCGCTCACGCGTCTCGCCGACACGATGCACAAGCACGGCGCGAAGATCATGATCCAGGCGACGCACATGGGCCGCCGTTCGTCGTTCCACGGCGAGCACTGGCCGCACCTGATGTCGCCGTCGGGCGTGCGCGAGCCGGTGCACCGCGGCAACGCGAAGATCATCGAGATCGAGGAAATCCGCCGCATCATCGGCGATTTCGCAGCAGCCGCGAAGCGCGTGAAGGCCGCCGGCATGGACGGCATCGAAATCTCGGCCGCTCACCAGCACCTGATCGACCAGTTCTGGAGCAAGCGCTCGAACCACCGCACCGACGAATGGGGCGGCAGCCTGGAGAACCGCCTGCGTTTCGGCATCGAGGTGCTGACGGCGGTGCGCGAGGCGGTCGGCAAGGATTTCTGCGTCGGCCTGCGCATGTGCGGCGACGAATTCCACGAGGACGGCCTCGATCACGAGGCGCTGAAGGAAATCGCGCAGGCGATGTCGGAGACGGGCCTGATCGACTACCTGAGCGTGGTCGGTTCGGGCGGCGACACGCACAACACGATCGCCAACTGCATGCCGCCGATGGCATTGCCGCCGGAGCCGTTCGTGCACCTCGCGGCCGGCATCAAGTCGGTCGTGAAGATTCCGGTGATGCACGCGCAGAGCATCCGCGATGCCGGCCAGGCCGAGCGCCTGCTCGCGAACGGCATGATCGACCTGGTCGGCATGACGCGCGCGCAGATCGCCGATCCGCACATGGTGATCAAGATCCGCGACGGCCGCGAGGACGAAATCAAGCAGTGCGTCGGCGCGAACTACTGTATCGACCGCCAGTACAACGGCCTCGACGTGCTGTGCATTCAAAACGCCGCGACGTCGCGCGAAGCGACGATGCCGCACATCATCGAGAAGTCGCGCGGCCCGAAGCGCAAGGTGGTGGTGGTGGGCGCCGGCCCGGCGGGCCTCGAGGCGGCGCGCGTCGCGAAGCTGCGCGGCCACGACGTCGTGCTGTTCGAGAAGAACGCGGAAGTGGGCGGCCAGGTGATGATCGCCGCGAAGGCGCCGCAGCGCGAACAGATGTCGGGGATCATCCGCTGGTTCGACATGGAAACCAAGCGCCTGGGCGTCGATCGCCGCCTCGGCGTCGCCGCCGACGAGAAGATGATCATGGCCGAGAAGCCGGACATCGTCGTGCTCGCGACGGGCGGTTCGAGCTTCACGTGGCAGGTGCCGGGCTGGGGCGTGGCCGAGGGCCTGGCCGTCAGCTCGTGGGACATCCTGACCGGCAAGGTCGAGCCGAAGCAGAACGTGCTGCTGTTCGACGGCGTGAGCACCCATGCGGGCGCGGGCGTGGCCGACTTCATGGCGAGCCGCGGCTCGAAGGTCGAGGTCGTCACGCCGGACGTGAAGGTGGCCGACGATTGCGGCGGCACGACGTTCCCGATCTTCTATCGCCGCCTGTACGCGCTCGGCGTGATCCCCACGCCGAACACGATGCTCGACCGCGTCTATGAAGAAGACGGCAAGAAGATCGCCGTGCTGCGCAACGAGTACACGGAAGAACTGGAAGAGCGTGCGGTCGACCAGGTGGTGATCGAGAACGGTTCGTCGCCGAACGACGAGCTGTACTGGAAGCTCAAGCCGGAATCGCTGAACCGCGGCCAGATCGATCCGCACACGCTGTTTGCGGCCGAGCCGCAGCCGTGCCTGTCGGAAGAACTCGGCAACGGCCGCTTCCTGCTGTTCCGTGTCGGCGACTGCATCTCGATGCACAACGTCCACGGCGCGATCTACGACTCGCTGCGTCTCGTGAAGGATTTCTGAAGATGAATCCGTCCCTCCTCATTACCGCACTGTTGTGGCTGTCGGTGGCGGGGCTCGCGTTCGCGGTCGCGAAGCGTTCGTCCTACTGGCGTCTCGGCCGGGCCACGGCGCCCGGTTCGTTCGGCGTCGCGAACCTGTTCGCGATTCCGAAGCGTTATTTCGTCGACCTGCACCATGTGGTCGCCCGCGATCCGTACATCGCGAAAACCCACGTCGCGACCGCCGGCGGCGCGATCGGCGCGCTCGCGCTGGTATTCGTCAACTACGGTCTTGCGATCTATTCGCCGTGGCTCGACAAGCTGATCTTCCTCGCGGCGCTCGCGATGCTGGTCGGCGCGGTGTTCGTGTGGCGCCGGCGCGCGGCGAAGGACGTGCCCGCCCGCCTGTCGCGCGGCCCGTGGAATACGCTGCCCTGGATGCTCGGTTCGTTCGCGCTCGGCCTCGTGCTGTTCATGCTGGTGCCGACCGGCGCGATGTCGGGCGCGTTCGCGGTGCTCTGCGCGCTGCTGATCGGCATCGGCGCGTTCACGATGACGGTCGGCGCCGCGAAGGGCGGCCCGATGAAGCATGCGATCGCCGGCCTGCTGCACCTCGCCTTCCACCCGCGCCAGGAGCGCTTCGCGGCCACGCGCGAGTCGTTCACCGGCAACGGCACGGCCACGCCGCCGACCGCACTGAAGCTGCCGGACATCGAGCATCAGGAGTACGGCGTCGCAAAGCCGGTCGAATTCCGCTGGAACCAGCTGCTGAGCTTCGACGCGTGCGTGCAGTGCGGCAAGTGCGAAGCCGCGTGCCCCGCGTTCGCGTCGGGCCAGCCGCTGAACCCGAAGAAGCTGATCCAGGATCTCGTGGTCGGCATGGCCGGCGGCACCGATGCCGCGTACGCGGGCAGTCCGACTCCGGGCCTCGCGGTCGGCCAGCATCGCGGCGAGCCGAACGGTCCGATCGTGTCGGGCCTGATCGAAGAGCAGACGCTGTGGTCGTGCACGACCTGCCGCGCGTGCGTGCAGGAATGCCCGATGCTGATCGAACACGTCGACGCGATCGTCGACATGCGCCGCAACCGCACGCTCGTGCACGGCTCGGTGCCGGGCAAGGGCCAGGAAGTACTGGCGAACCTGCGCGAGACGGGCACGATGGGCGGCTACGACACGGCCGCGCGCTACGACTGGTCGGTCGACCTGAGCGCGCCCGTCGCGCAGCCGGGCAAGCCGGTCGACGTGCTGTTCGTCGCGGGCGAAGGCGCGTTCGACATGCGCTACCAGCGCACGCTGCGCGCGTTCGTCAAGGTGCTGAACAAGGCGGGCGTCGACTACGCGGTGCTCGGCTCGACCGAGACCGACACGGGCGACGTCGCGCGCCGGCTTGGCGACGAGGCGACGTTCCAGCAGATGGCAAAGCGCCTGATCGGCACGCTCGGCACGCTGTCGTACCAGCAGATCGTGACGGCCGACCCGCACGTGATGCACAGCCTGCGCAACGAATACCGTGCGCTCGGGCTGCGCGTGACGGTCAAGCACCACACGACCTATCTCGCCGAACTGGCCGACAGCGGCAAGATCGCGCCGAAGGCCGTCGAAGCGCTGCGCGAGAAGCGCACCACGTATCACGACCCGTGTTATCTCGGCCGCTACAACGGCGAGACGGAAGCGCCGCGCAAGCTGCTGAAGACGATCGGCATCCAGGTCGTCGAGATGGAGCGCAACGGCATGCGCGGCCGCTGCTGCGGCGGTGGCGGCGGTGCGCCGCTGACCGACATCCCCGGCAAGCAGCGCATTCCGGACATCCGCATCGCCGACGCACGCACGATCGGCGCGGACGTGGTCGCGGTTGCGTGCCCGAACTGCACGGCGATGCTCGAAGGCGTCGTGGGCCCGCGCCCCGACGTGCTCGACGTGGCCGAACTCGTTGCCGCCTCGCTGGAGTGAATCGATGAATACGATCAAACGAATCGATCCGCGCCGGCCGTTCATCATCACGGCCGCGGGCCTGAAGCGCATCACGCTCGGCGAGGAAGGCAGCGCCGACGCGAGCGCCGCGCATTGGTCCGCGCACGGCCACGCGGCTGCCGCGAAGCCGCGCCGCGCGGTGCAGGAGCCGAAGCACACGATGCTGGTGGTCGCGCACGGCGAACGCGGCGCGCTCGACGAGCATGCACGGCAGGCGATTGCTGCCGCAGCATTGCTCGCCGATGTCCAGACCGAAGTCGCGCTGCTCGCATTCGGCGAATTGAAGGACGACGTGGCCGAACTCGGCGTCGACAAGCTGGTTGAACTCGCCGGCTTCGATCGCCGCGCATTCGACCCTGAAAGCGAATTGCAAGCGTTGCAGGCGTGTGTTGCAGCACTCGCGCCGAAGCACGTGTTCGTGCCCGACAACGCGACGGGCGACGGCGATCTCGGCCGGCGTTACGCGGCGGTCGCCGGCGCGAGCGTCGCGACCCACGTGGTCGAGATCGACGCGAAGCATGTCGGCGCGTATGCGCAGGCCGGCCGCGCGTTCGCGACGCGCGGGCTGCCCGACGTGATCCTGCTCGCGCAGAACGCGGTCGACGCGAAGCTGCCGTTCGTCGGCGCGGGCGAACGCCTGGCCGCCGATTTCATCCGCCCGGCCCATGATGCCGCGCAGCCGTATCGCGATCTCGGCCTCGAGGAAATCGATGCGGCGCGGGTCGCGCTCGAGGAAGCCGATTTCATCGTGTCGGCAGGCAACGGCGTGTCCGACATCGGCGCGTTCGAGCGGCTGGCCGGTGCATTCGGCGCGGCGATCGGCGCGAGCCGCGTCGCGGTCGACAACGGCCACTTCACGCGCGACAAGCAGGTCGGCGCGACCGGCAAGACGGTCGAGGCGAGCGTGTATATCGCGTTCGGCATCTCGGGCGCGGTGCAGCATCTGCAGGGGATCAAGGACTGCCGCCACGTGATTGCGGTGAACCTCGACGGCAGCGCGCCGATCGCGAAGCGCGCGAACCTGACGGTGGTCGGCGATGCGCAGGCGACGATCGCCGCGCTGATCGAACAGGTGCAGGCCGCGCGGGTCGCGCGCGGACAATCGCCGGCCGCGGTCGGCAACCGTGAACCGGAAGGAGTCGCAGCATGAACGCCCCTCGCCAGTTGCAACGCATCGCGGTGCTCGTGTCCGTCGGCCGGCACCCGGTCAGCGGCGTCGCGCGCTACAGCCGCAACGACGCGGCTGCGCTCGAAACCGGCCGCCAGCTTGCGGAACGGCATCGCGCGCAGCTCGACGTGATCCACGCAGGCGACCCCGCGAACGCGGCGCTTGCCGAATATCTCGCGCTCGGCGCGCGGGAGGTCGAAGTGCTGGCCTGCCGCGACGGCGACGATGCCGTGCATGCGCTCGCCGCGCGCGTCGAAGGCTACGACCTCGTGCTGACCGGCACGCGCGCCGAGGGCGCGTACGACACCGGGATGCTGCCGTATCGCATCGCCGCAGCGCTCGGTTATCCGCTGGTCGGCTCGGCTGTCGACGTGACGGTCGACGGCGGTCGTGCAGCCGTGCGGCAATTTTTGCCGAAGGGGCTGCGGCGCCGCGTCGACGCCGCGCTGCCGGCCGTCGTCGCCGTCCATCCGCTCGCCAATGCCGAGCCGCGCTACGCGTATGCGCGGCTGCGTGCCGGCGCGATCCGGCCGGCGCTCGCGGCGCCCGGCGCGGACGCCGACGCGGCCGCGTGGGCGGTCGGTCCGATCGAGCGTAAACCCGTAAAACTGGTCGCCGCCGAGAAGCGCTCCGGGCATGCCCGGATGCTGTCCGCGACGACGACCGAAAGCCGTGGCGGCAACGTCGTAAATGAAGGGAGTTCGGTCGAAAAAGCACAAGTGATCCTCGCGTATTTGCGCGAGCATCAGCTCATCGACTACTGATTTTGATGCCTGTCGGCAAGAACCCAGGGATGCAAGGAATCCGGAGCAAACGATGAAAGTATCGGCAGACATTCGTGCACTGATCGAGCGGCGCAAGGTAGGGCACAGCCTCGACGCACCGTTTTACACGAGCGAGGAAATTTTCGCGCTCGACATGGAGGCGATTTTCCGCCAGCACTGGATCCAGGTGGCGGTCGAGCCGGACATTCCCGAGCCGGGCGACTACTTGACCGTGGAACTGGGGAGCGATTCGATCCTGATCGTGCGCGACGACGACATGGCGATCCGCGCGTTCCACAACGTATGCCGTCACCGCGGCGCGCGCCTGTGCAACGAGGACAAAGGCTCGGTCGGCAACATCGTGTGTCCGTACCACAGCTGGACCTACAACCTGACGGGCCAGCTGATGTTCGCCGAGCACATGGGCGAGCAGTTCGACCGCTGCAAGCACAGCCTGAAGTCGGTGCACGTCGAGAACCTCGCGGGCCTGATCTTCATCTGCCTCGCCGAAGAGCCGCCGGTCGACTTCGCGAAGATGCGCGCCGAGATGGAGCCGTACCTGCTGCCGCACGACCTGCCGAGCACGAAGATCGCCGCGCAGATCGACATCATCGAGGAAGGCAACTGGAAGCTCACGATGGAGAACAACCGCGAGTGCTATCACTGCGTCGCGAACCATCCGGAGCTGACGATCTCGCTGTACGAATACGGCTTCGGCTACCAGCGTTCCGACGCCAACGCCGAGGGCATGGACGCGTTTGCGGAGACGTGCGTCCGGCGCGGGAAGGAGTGGGCCGAGATGGGCCTGCCGTCCGCCGAGATCGAGAAGCTGCTCGACGTGACGGGCTTCCGCACGCAGCGCCTGCCGCTCGACCGCAGCGGCGAATCGCAGACGCTCGATGCGAAGGTCGCGTCGAAGAAGCTGCTTGGTGGATTCGAGAAGGCCGATCTCGGCGGGCTGTCGTTCTGGACGCAGCCGAACTCGTGGCACCACTTCATGAGCGATCACATCGTGACGTTCTCGGTGATCCCGCTGTCGGCCGGCAAGACGCTCGTGCGCACGAAGTGGCTCGTGCACAAGGACGCGAAGGAAGGCATCGACTACGACGTGAAGAACCTCACGGCCGTGTGGAACGCGACCAACGACCAGGATCGTGCGCTCGTCGAATTCTCGCAGCGCGGCGCGAACAGCAGCGCGTATGAGCCGGGCCCGTATTCGCCGTACACGGAAGGTCTCGTCGAAAAATTCTCGTCCTGGTACATCGGCCGGCTCGCCGAAAAAACCGGCGCGTAGTCGTCAGCGGAACAGCAAGCGGAGTTAGACATGATGCGAGATGCGGCCCAATTCGAGCCGACGGACAGCCGGGTGACGCGCCCGGCGTTCTGGAACGCTCTTCCCGAGCGCTGGACGAGCGACGTCGAGGAAACGCTGGTGTGCTGCCAGGTGCGGCAGGAAACGCACGACGTGAAGAGTTTCTTCTTCCGTTCGCCGCAGGGTCGCGCGTTCTCGTTCGAACCCGGGCAGTTCCTCACGCTCGAGCTCGACATCGACGGCGAAACGATCAACCGCTGCTACACGATCTCGTCGTCGCCCGCGCGGCCGCACACGGTGTCGATCACGGTCAAGCGCGTGCCGGGCGGCAAGGTGTCGAACTGGCTGCACGACAACCTGCAGCCGGGCGCATCGGTGCGGGTGCTCGGCCCTGCCGGCGAATTCACGTGCGCGCGGCATCCGGCGCGCAAGTACCTGTTCCTGTCGGCCGGCTCGGGCGTCACGCCGCTGATGTCGATGAGCCGCGCACACCATGATCTCGCGGAAGACCGCGACATCCTGTTCGTGCACAGCGCGCGTACGCCGGACGACATCATCTTCGCGCGCGAGCTCGACCTGATCGCGTCGAATCACACGAATTTCCGCACGTCGTTCGTCGTCGAGCGCGTGGGTGCGCGCACCAACTGGCCGGGCGTCACGGGTTTCCTGACGCTGCCGCTGCTGAAGCTGATCGCGCCGGATTTCATGGAACGCGAAATCTTCACGTGCGGCCCCGCGCCGTACATGAAGGCCGTGCGCGACCTGCTCGACGAAGCCGGTTTCGATCGCAAGCAGTATCACGAGGAGAGCTTCTCGTTCGAAACGCTTGCGCAGACCGCGAGCGACGAGCTGCTCGCCGATCTCGCGCCGCCGGCCGAAGGCGGCGACGCCGGGACGAAGCAGTACACGGTCAGCTTCGCGAAAAGCAACCGCGAGATCGCGTGCGGCTCGGAGCAGCATGTGCTCGACGCGGCGCGCCAGTCGGGCGTGCGGCTGCCGGCCTCGTGCACGCAGGGCATGTGCGGTACCTGCAAGGTGAAGCTCGTGTCGGGGCAGGTCGAGATGAAACACAACGGCGGCATCCGCCAGCGCGAGATCGACCAGGGGATGGTGCTGCTGTGCTGCAGCAAGCCGCTGACCGATCTCGTGATCGACAAGTAGTCAAAACGCGCCATCGGCTGTCCGGGCGCGTCGCGTCCGGACAAGCATCCGTCGGAAAACAACGATACCGCGGATTTGTGGTTGAAGAACCTAGAGAGGCAACGCGCGCAGGCGCATATCAAGGAGATCGACCATGAAGTTGTTCGGAAAACTGTTGTGGACCGGCGCACTGTCGGCAATGGTGGCATTGAGCGCGTCCGCGCTTGCCGATACGAAGCCGACGCTGAAGATCGGCTATGTCGAAGGCTGGGACGACAGCGTTGCCACGTCGAACGTCGCGGCCCGCGTCATCGAGAAGAAGCTCGGCTACCAGGTCCAGCTCGTGCCGGTCGCTGCCGGGATCATGTGGCAGGGCGTCGCGCGCGGCGATCTCGACGCGACGCTGTCCGCATGGCTGCCGGTCACGCACGGCTCGTACTGGGATGAGTACAAGAGCAAGGTCGTCGACCTCGGCGCGAATTTCCCGGATGCGAAGATCGGCCTGATCGTGCCCGCGTACGTGAAGGCGAAGAGCATCGACGACCTGAATGCGGAGAAGGCCAGTTTCGGCGGCCGGATCGTCGGTATCGATGCGGGCGCCGGCGTGATGCGCAAGACCGACGAAGCGATCAAGAGCTACGGGCTGAACTACACGCTGATGCCGAGCTCGGGCAGCGCGATGACGGCCGAGCTGTCGCGTTCGGTCAACGCGAACAAGCCGGTCATCGTGACCGGCTGGGCGCCGCACTGGATGTTCGCGAAGTGGAAGCTGCGCTTCCTCGAGGATCCGAAGAAGGTATTCGGCGGCGCCGAGCACGTCGACAGCGTCGCGAATCCGGGCCTCGAAACGAAGGCCAAGCCGGTCGTCGCGTTCCTGAAGAAATTCCAGTGGAAGCCGGGTGAAATCGACAGCGTGATGCTGGCGATCCAGAACGGTTCGAAGCCGGAAGCGGCCGCCGACGCGTGGATCGCGGCGCATGCCGACCGCGTGAATTCGTGGACGGAAGGCGCGCAGTAAGCACCAAGAGCTTTGTCATACGAAGCACCATAAAAAATACGCCGGGAATGGCATGCAGGAATCCGAAATAATCGTGAATTCATGCAGCCATATCCCGGTTTTCTTTTACTGATTCTGCAAAAAAGTGCTTAAGTTGTTACACTACGGCCCTTGTGCAGAGTCATCACAGGAGGATATGGATGAGTCAAGCAGGACTGCGTGCGAACCGCACCAGTGATGTTGAGGCAACGATCTCACATGATTCGACGGGCCACACGCTGCATCGTGGCCTGACTTGGAAAGACGCATTCTGGGTAACGAGCGGCGTGCCGGCAGGCGTGCTGTTCACGATCGGCGGCGTATGCGCGACGATCGGCCAGCCCGCGTGGGCGATCTGGATCGCCGCGATCACGATGGGTCTGATCCAAAGCGCGACTTATGCGGAAATATCGGGGCTATTTCCTCATAAATCGGGCGGCGCGTCGGTGTATGGCGCGATCGGCTGGGTCCGTTACAGCAAGCTGATTGCCCCGGTTTCCGTGTGGTGCAACTGGCTCGCGTGGTCGCCGATGCTTGCGCTCGGCTGCGGCCTCGCGGCGAGCTATGCACTCACGAGTCTCTTCCCCGCCAACGCGGCGGTGCTGCACTGGCAGCTCAAGTTAGCGGACCTGAGCTTTATCAAGCCTGGTCTGTCCCTGCGGATCAACGCGACGTTCATCATCGCGACAATCCTGCTTCTCATCACGTTCAAGCTTCAGCACAGCGGTGCATCGAAGGCTGCGCGCACGCAGCGCATTCTCGGCATCGCATCGCTCACGCCGCTGTTGATCGTCGGCATCGTGCCGTTCGTCACCGGTGACGTACCGATGTCGAACCTGCTCCCGCTGCTGCCGCTCGGTCACGACGCGCAAGGCAATCTCACGGCAGCGACGTTTGGTTCGTGGAACGGGCAGGGCGTCACGATGGCGCTCGGTGCGATGTTCATGGCCGGCTGGGCGTCGTACGGCTTCGAGACGGCTGTCTGCTACACGCGCGAATTCCGCGATCCGCGCCGCGACACCGCGAAGGCGATCTTCTGGTCGGGTGCGCTGTGTCTCGTCGTGATGACGCTCGTGCCGCTGGCGTTCCAGGGTGCACTCGGCACGCAGGCGATGCTCGATCCGGCGATCGGCGACGGCACCGGCGTCGCGGCCGCGATGGCGAAGATCGTCGGCGGCGGCGCGTGGGTTGCGAATGCGGTCGTCGTGATGCTGATGCTGTCGATCCTGCTGATCGTGATGACGTCGATGATGGGCTCGTCGCGCACGCTGTACCAGGCATCGGTGGACGGCTGGCTGCCGAAGTACCTGTCGCACGTGAACGAGCACGGCTCGCCCACCCGCGCGATGTGGACCGATCTCGGCTTCAACCTCGTGTTGCTGATGATGTCGGACTACATGACGGTGCTGTCGATCTCGAACGTCTGCTACATGCTGTTCGTATTCCTGAATCTTCAGTCGGGCTGGATCCACCGGATGGATCGCGGCAACTGGGATCGGCCGTTCCGCTGCCCGACATGGCTGCTCGTCGGCGGCGCGATCTGCGGCTATGCGAACCTCGTGTATGTCGGCGCGGGTGCGAACCTGCAGGGCGAGGGCACGCTGCGTAATGGTCTGATCGCGATGCTGCTGATCGTGCCGGTGTTTCTCTATCGCCACTACTGGCAGGATCGCGGCCGGTTCCCGGCGCAGATGCAGCGCGACATGGAGCTCGAGGTGCCGAAGCGCAGCATGTGGCTGAATCTGATGCCTTACGCGGCGCTGATCGGCGCGGGGTTGACGATCTGGTTGTCGTATTACTTTGCGTGGGTGAAGTGAGCATCTGACACGTCGTTCGCCGGGAACGGATACCGCACACGGTCCCGGCGAGCACGACACGATGTCGCGCAGCATGAAGAAAGCCCGACCGGTCGCACGACCGGACGGGCTTTCTTCATTCCGCGTCCGTGCGCTCAGCCGGCCGGCTCTGCGTCGCTGGCGCGCATGTCGTCGTCGAGGGTTCGCATGAAGCGCGTCGGCACCATCACGACCGGATGCGGCGTGGCGTCTCCGGCGTCGCCCGCATCGAGCAGCGCGAACGCTTCCGCGATCAGCCGCTGCACGTCCTGCCGCAGCATCGTGACGTCGAACGGCAGGCGCGCGGCGAACGGGTCCCAGTCGAAGCAGCCGACGGCCGTGCGCTGCCAGATGTCCCACGGCAGCTCCGACGCGAAACGCACGAGCCCTTCGAACGAGGTGATCGAGTTCGTCAGCATGCCGGCCGGCAGCCGGCCGAGCGTGTCGTAGCGCCGCGCCAGCGCCTCGCGCGCGGCTGCGGGCGCGTAGCCGCAGCGCTCGATCGCGTCGTGCGGCGGCGGCGGCAGGCCGCGCGCGGCGAACGCGTCGTGAAAGCCCGCGATCCGCATCTCGGTCGCATATTCGCCGGCGATGCCGCCGAGCAGGATCAGTTCGTCGGGCGCATTGCCGCGCGCGAGCATCTTGTCGATCAGCACGTCGGTCAGCGCCCGCGCGCCCGCGCGGTTGTCCGACACGACCGACGGCGCACCTGCTCCCGGCAGGTCGACGTTGATCGACGGGATACCGGCCGCGTCGCACAGCGCATTGAGCGGTGCCGGGTCGCGCACGCCGGCAATGAACAGCAGTTCGACACGCTGCGCGAGCAGCGTCTGCGCGACGTTCAGTTCGACGTCCGGGTCGCGCTGCGTGCCGACGACGATCGGGCACAGGCCGCGCCGGCGTGCCTCGTCCTCGAAGGTTTCGGCGAGCCCCGCGAAGAAGCGGTTGCGGTAGTGCGGAATGACCATGCCCGCCAGCCCGGAGCGCGACAGGCGCAGGCCGCGCGCGCTCAGGTTCACGTTGTAGCCGAGCGCCTTGGCGCTGTCGAGAATGCGCGTGGCCGTTTCCTCGCTGATCCGGTAGCGCGCCCAGTTGCCGTTCAGCACCATGCTGACCGTGGACGTGGACGAGCCGGTTGCTTTCGCGATGTCGTAGATCGTGGACTTGCGTCCGGTAGTCGTGCGGGCCATCTGCGTCGTCGCTCCCCTCGTGTGCGTTCTTGTGCCGATGATGCCGACGGTATGCGTTTCAGGGCGCGATGCCCTATCAGGGTTTTCCCATGCTTTCCGTCGAAGCTAAATGGATTCAGCATACACGAAACGGTTTGCTGAATGGATTTAGCAACTGACCGCCATGCCGGAGCCCGGAAGCCCGGCGACGGTCGCCTTCGGATGGAGGAGACATGTCGGTGAATTTCTTGCGCAAGGTATGCGCGGGCGTGGCTGCGTTCGCGCTCGCGACGGGCATCGCATCGGCGTCGCCGGACAAGCCCGTGATCGGGGTCGTCGTGAAGATCGGCGGCATTCCGTGGTTCAACGCGATGGACGCGGGCATCAGGAAGCGCGGCGAGCAACTCGGCGTGAAGGCGTTCATGGTCGGGCCGACCAGCGCGGACCCGGCGCTGCAGGTGCGTGCGATCGAGGACCTGATCGCGCAGAAGGTCGACGTGATCGGCGTGGTGCCGAACGATGCCGAGGTGCTCGAGCCGGTGCTGCAGCGCGCGCGGGCCGCAGGTATCAAGGTGATCACGCACGAATCGCCGAAGCAGAAGAACACCGACTGGAATTTCGAGCTGGCCTCCGCGAAGGGCTTCGGCGAGGCGTACGCGAAGAACCTCGCCGCGGCGGTGGGCGGCAAGGGTGAATACGCGGTGTTCGTCGGCTCGCTGACGGTGCCGCTGCATAACGCGTGGGCCGATGCCGCGATCGCGTATCTGAAGGCCAACTATCCGGACATGAAGCTCGTCGGCGATCGCTACGGCGTGGCCGAAGACGTGGACGCGTCGCGCAAGACCGCGCTCGACCTGATGCGCGCGCACCCGAACCTGAAGGCGATCCTGGCGTTCGGCAGCCAGGGGCCGATCGGCGCCGCGCGCGCGGTCGCCGAGAAGCAGGCGAAGGGCAAGGTCGTGGTGCTCGGGCCGTCCTCCCCGGGGCAGGGCCGGCGGCTCGTGCACGACGGCGTGCTGAACGGCGGCTACATGTGGAACCCCGCGCAGGCCGGCGAGGTGTTCGTCACGCTTGGCACGATGCTCGCGAAGGGGCAGCCGGTCAAGGACGGCATGACGATTCCGGGGCTCGGCGTCGTGCATCCGGAAGGCCACAACCTGATCGTGAACCAGCTCGTCGAGCTGAACGCGAAAACCGTCGACGATCTCGCGAAGCAGGGGCTGTGAGCGGCATGCACGCGGGCGCAACGCGCCGCGCGATGAAGTCGTTCGGTTCTCCCGATGTTTCATAGCAGGCCGCACCGGAGCGTAGCGATGATGTCTGCCCATTCCCGTGAATTCGCGGCGTCCGGCCGGGCGAGCCCGCCGCCGGCCGCGTTCGAGGCCGACGCGCCGTTGCTCGAACTCGACAACGTGTCGAAGACGTTCGGTGGCGTGCAGGCGCTGCAGCAGGTGCGGTTCGACGTGATGCCGGGCGAAGTGCTGTGCCTGGCCGGCGAAAACGGCTGCGGCAAGAGCACGTTGATCAAGATCGTGAGCGGCGTCCATCTCCCGGAGTCCGGCGCGGTGATGCGCTTCGACGGCAAGCCGGCCGGCGATCTCGATCCGGCGCGTGCGCGCGCGCTCGGCATCCAGGTGATCTGGCAGGACCTCGCGTTGTTCCCCGAGATGACGGTCGCCGAGAACATCGCGTTCGAGCAGAACCTCGGCGCGCGTCCACGGCTGGTCGACTACGGGCGGATGAAGGTCGCCGCGCGGCAGATTCTCGCGCGGCTCGGCGTCGAGCTCGATCTCGGCAGGCCGGTGCGTACGCTCACGATCGCACAGCGGCAGGTTGTCGCGATCGCGCGCGCGCTCGTCGCCCAGGCACGTCTCGTGTTCATGGACGAGCCGACCGCGTCGCTCAGCCATGCCGAGACGCAGGCGCTGCTCGCGATCGTGCGCCGCCTGTCGGCCGACGGCATCGCGGTGGTGTTCGTCAGCCATCGGCTCGCGGAAGTGCTCGACGTATGCGCGCGCGTGACGGTGCTGCGCGACGGCCGCTATGTCGGCACGTTTCCGACGGCGGGGATGACGCAGACGCGGCTCACCGAGCTGATGACGGGGCGCACTTTCGATTACGCGGTGCGCACGACCGACCTGTCGGCCGCGGCCGCGATGCTGCGTGTCGACGGGCTGTCGCGGCGCGGCGAATACGAGGCCGTGTCGTTCGAGGTGCGGCGCGGCGAGATCCTCGGCCTGACGGGGCGTCTCGGCGCGGGGCGCACCGAGCTTGCGCTGTCGCTGTTCGGGATGACGCGGCCGGACGCCGGCACGATCGCGCTCGACGGCCGGCCGCTGTCGCTGCGCTCCAATCGCGACGCGATTCGCGCGGGCATCGCGTACGTGTCGGAAGACCGCCTGCAACTGGGCCTCGTGCAGCCGCAATCGATCGGCGACAACACGGCGATCGCGGTGCTCGACGACCTGCTCGGTGCGGCACGGCTGATTTCGCCGCGGCGGCGCGATGCACTGATCCGCGACTGGGTCGCCCGGCTCGCGGTGAAGATCGGCGGCCCCGACGACGCGGTGTCGACGCTGTCGGGCGGCAACCAGCAGCGCATCGTGCTCGCGAAATGGCTCGCGACGCAGCCGAAGCTGCTGATCCTCGATTCGCCGACGGTCGGCGTCGACGTCGGCGCGCGTGCCGGCATCTTCGCGATCATTCACCGGCTCGCGGCGCAAGGCATGGCGATCGTGCTGATTTCCGACGAGATTCCCGAGGTGTACTTCAACTCGGACCGCATCCTGCACATGCGCGACGGCCGTATCGTCGCCGAGTACGTGCCGGGCGGCACGCCGATCGATCACATCGAGCGAGACGTCCATGCGTAAGCCCGGCATATTCGGCATCGGCTCGACCGAAGCGTGGCTGCTCGCGGTGATCGTCGCGATGGCGGTCGGCCTCGGCATCGCTACGCCGACCTTCCTGACGCTGTCCAACCTGTTCGACCTGCTCAACCAGAGTGCGGTCAACATCATCTTCGCGGTCGGGCTGCTGATCGTGCTGATCGCGGGCGGCATCGACATATCGTTCGCGGTCGGCGCATCGGTGGTGCAGTACCTCGCGGCGCTCACGCTGATGCGGCTCGGCGGCGGCAACTGGGCGCTCGGCTTCGCGGTCTCGGCCTGCTTCGGCATCCTGCTCGGCGCGGTGAACGCGACGATCATCTACCGGTTTCGCGTCGTGTCGATCGTCGCGACGATCGCGACCTTCAACATCTTCTTCGGCGGGCTGATGTTCGTGACGGGCGGCG
The DNA here is from genome assembly GCF_058781685.1 of Burkholderia sp. FW306-1C-G01B. NCBI lineage: Bacteria > Pseudomonadati > Pseudomonadota > Betaproteobacteria > Burkholderiales > Burkholderiaceae > Burkholderia > Burkholderia sp. FW306-1C-G01B. The sequence goes on along the minus strand of NZ_JBYSWZ010000002.1, from coordinate 430,807 downwards.
TATCGATCTACGACCTGCCCGACTGGTGGACGAATCGCGTCACGCTTGTGCAGGCCGATACGCCGGGTGGCGTCGCATCGCTTGCGCTGCCGGTCGCGGTGATGGCTGCGGCCGTCGTCGCGACGTGGTTCCTGCTGCGGCGCACGACGCTCGGCCGCCAGCTCTATGCGACCGGCGACAACCCGGAAGCCGCGCGGCGCGTCGGCATCGATCTCGCGACGATGCATTACGTCGCATACGGCTGGCTCGGGATGATGGCGGGCATCGCGGGCCTGATGCAGGCGCACTACGTGCAGGAGATCGTGCCGAACGCGCTGTACGGCCGCGAACTGGACGTGCTCGCGGCCGTCGTGCTCGGCGGCGCGCGACTCGGCGGCGGGCGTGGCACGGTGCTCGGTGCGATTCTCGGCATTCTGCTCGTGTCGATCACCGCGAACGGGCTCAACCTGCTCGGCGTGTCGCCGTACGCATTCAAGATGATCGTCGGCGCGGTCATCCTGGTCGCGATCACCGTGTCGAGCGACGGCGTCGCGCGGCTGGTCGGCTCGCGCTTCCTGTCGCCGCGCGCGAGGACATGATCATGAGACACGCCGAATCCCGGCGCTTTCCGGCGCTGTCCGTTCCGGCCGACGTGGCCGGCCTGCTGGGTTTTCTCGCGTGCATCGTCGCGACGATGAGCGTCGCGTCCGACCGTTTCCTGACGGGCGGCACGTTTGCGTCGATCGCGTTCCAGCTGCCGGAGCTCGGCCTGTTCACGCTGGCGATGCTGATGCCGCTGGTGTCCGGCGGCTTCAACCTCGCCGTCACGTTCACCGCGAACATCGCGGGGCTCGCGATGGCGTGGGTGATCCAGTCGCACGGCGGCCCGGAGGCCGGCATCGCGGCGGTCGCGCTCGGCATCGCCGCGGCGCTCGCGACGGGCGCCGCGGCCGGCTGGCTGATCGGCGCGGTGATCGCGCATACGGGCGCGAGCCCGATCCTCGTGTCGCTGTCGGCGATGATCTTCCTGCGCGGTCTCGGCGAATTCCTGACGCGCGGCGGCGACATTTCCGGTTTTCCGCCGGTCGTCCGCGCGATGGGCAACGGGCAGTGGCTCGGCGTGCCGGCGCCGCTGTGGATCTTCGCGGGCTGCGCGCTGCTGTGGCACGTCGTGATGACGTATTCGCGGCTCGGCTTCGTCACGCGGATGATCGGCTCGAATGCGGAAGCGACGCGCTACTCGGGCATCTCGACCACGCGGGCGATCACGCGCATCTACATGCTGTCGGGGCTGATGTGCGGCGTGGCCGGCGTCGTGATGCTGTCGCGCTTCAACTCGGTGCGGGTCGGTCATGGCGAAGCGTTCCTGCTGATCTCGGTGCTCGCCTGCTTTCTCGGGCGCGTCGATCCGTTCGGCGGCTTCGGTCGCGTCGCGCCGGTCGTGATCGCGCTCGTGATCCTGCAGGTGATCGCATCGGGCCTCAACCTGCTCGGCGCGAGCCAGCACCTCGCGACCGCGCTGTGGGGCGCGTTCCTGCTCGCGGTGATGCTGGTGCGCTGGGCATGGGCCCGGCATGCGTCGCGGCCGCGCAATCGCAATCGAATCGCGACGCCGGCGCTCGGCGGCCTCGAACCCTCTCAACGGAAGGAGACGAAATGAACAAGCTTGGCGTACATGCGCTGGTCTGGGAGGCCGGCTGGAGCCGCGACGCATGCGCGCGCGCAATCGCGAATACGGCCGAGACGGGCTTCGATTTCATCGAGGTACCCGCGCTCGATCCCGATTCGATCGACGCCGCGTTCACGCGGCGCGAACTCGAACGGTACGGGCTCGGCATCACGTTCTCGCTCGGGCTCGATGCGCAATCCGACATTTCGAGCGGCGATGCGCAGAAGGCCGCGCGCGGCAAGCAGAAACTCGAGGCCGCGCTGCGTGTCGCGCGCGACTGCGGCGCGACGCATGTATGCGGGATCCTGTATTCGGCGTTCCAGAAGAATTTCACGCCGACGACGGCCGCCGGCGTCGCGATGTCCGCCGACATCCTCGCGCAGGTGGCGGACACGGCCGCGCAAAGCGGCATCACGCTCGGGCTCGAAGTCGTGAACCGCTACGAGTCGAACGTGCTCAACACCGCGTCGCAGGGTGTCGAGCTGTGCCGGCGCATCGGCCGGCCGAACGTGAAGGTGCATCTCGACACGTACCACATGCATATCGAGGAGTCGGACGTGACGTCGGCGATCCGCGACACCGGCGAGCAGCTCGGCTACGTGCACATCGGCGATTCGCATCGCGGGTATCTGGGGTCGGGCAACGTCGATTTCACCGCGGTATTTCGTGCGCTGGTGTTCGGCGGCTATACGGGGCCGATCGCGTTCGAGAGTTTTTCGTCGCGTGTCGTCGGCCAGCCGCTCGAAGGCATCCTCGCGATCTGGCGCAACCTGTGGGAAGACAGTCACGATCTCGCCGCGCACGCGCTGGCCTTTACGCGCGTGCAGCTCAAGTCCGCGCGCGAGGCGCTGAAGCAGGCCGAACGGAGTCGGTTGCCGTGAGCGGCGAATCGGCACGGCGCCTTCGCGCGTGCCGTCGGCTTCCGCGTGACGGGCGGTCGATCCCGCTTGCAGCGTACCGGCTTTACGAAAACACCACCGTCCGATCCCCGTTCAAGAACACCCGCCGTTCGATAAACGCCTTCACCGCACGCGCGAGCGTGATGCTTTCGACGTCGCGCCCCACCGCCAGCAATTGCTCCGGCCGCAGCGCGTGATCCACACGCTCGACGACCTGCTCGATGATCGGGCCTTCGTCGAGATCGTCGGTGACGAAGTGCGCGGTCGCGCCGATCAGTTTCACGCCGCGCGCATGCGCCTGGTGATACGGCTTCGCGCCCTTGAAGCCGGGCAGGAACGAGTGATGGATGTTGATCGCGCGGTTCGCGAGCTTCGCGCTCGTCTCCTGCGACAGCACCTGCATGTAGCGCGCGAGGATCACGAGTTCGGCGCCGCTCGATTCGAAGAAGTCGAGCCACTGCGCTTCCTGCTGCGCCTTGGTTTCGGCCGTGATCGGGAAGTGCCGGAACGGCAGCCCGTGCTGCGCGGCCATCGGCTCGAAATCGGGGTGGTTCGATACGATGCCGACGATGTCCATCTTCAGTTCGCCCATCCGCCAGCGGAACAGCAGGTCCGCGAGGCAGTGCTCGAGCTTCGACACCATGATCAGCACCTTCGGCCGCGCGTTCACGTCGTGGATCGCCCATTGCATGTCGCCGCCGAGGCCGGCCGCGATCGGCGCGAATTCCTGGCGCAGCGCGTCGATCTGCAGCGTTTCATCCGTCGGATGAAACACGCAGCGCACGAAGAAGCGGTTGCTGAGATCGTCGTCGAACACGTTCAGCGCATCGACATAGCAGCGATGGCGATCGAGAAAGCCGACGACGGCGGCGACCTGGCCGGCCGCGCTCGCGCACGACAGTGTCAGGACGAATTGATCGGGGCGGTGCTCGGCGGTCATGAGAATCCTCGGATGGCATGGGGTGCACGGCCGTGCGGCAGCGCACCAAAGCGCCGCGCCGCGCGGGTTGCGGGAGACTCAAGTAAATCAGGACGATTTTGGGGAGGATAGAACCAACGCGCCGTGTGGCTGGTATCGGTGCGCCAGCGCGCGGGGGGCAGGCGCGCTTCGTCAGGCGCTTGCGCACGCGTCGAGCAGCCAGCGCCGGAACACGTGGGTCGCGTCCGGCTCGGGGCGCTGCGGCGGCCGCACCAGGAAGTAGCCGCGCGACGTGACGACGGGCGCGTCGACGAGCTTCACGAGCTGCCCGGACGCGACGAGCTCGTCGACGAGCGGCGACCAGCCGAGCGCGACGCCTTCGCCGAGCAGCGCCGCGTGGATCACGAGCGCGTAGCTGTTGAAGGTCACGCCGCGCGCGGCGGCCGCCGTGTCGAGGCCGTGCGCGTCGAACCAGCCGGACCACGACAGCCAGCGCTCGGGGCGCGTCGGCTGCACGTGCAGCAGCGGCAGCGCGAGCAGTTGGTCGGCCCGCGCGACGTGCGGATGCGCGTCGCGGAACGCGGGCGAACACACGGGCGTGACGGATTCCGGAAAGAGCCGCGCGGCCGTGCACGACGGCCAGTGGCCGTCGCCGAACAGGATCGCGATGTCGCCGTGGTCGCGCTGCGCGTCGTAATCCTGCGACGTGACGACGCGCACGTCGACATCCGGCATCACGCGCTTCAGGCCGGCCAGGCGCGGCATCAGCCAGTAGGTCGCGAAGCCGAAGTCGGTGACGATCGTGAGCGCGCCGTGCTCGCGGCGCGCGCGCAGCGTCGCGGTGGCGCCGCGCAGCGTGTCGAGGCTCAGCCGCACGGCTTCGTACAGGCACTGGCCGTCGGCCGTCAGCGTGACGCCGCGCGGGCTGCGCTCGAACAGCGGCACGCCGAGTTCGGCCTCGAGCTGGAACACCTGCTGGCTCACGGCCGGCTGCGTCGAGCCGAGCTCGCGCGCGGCGGCCGTGAAGCTCGCGAGCCGGGCGGCCGATTCGAACGCGCGCAGCGCCTGCATCGACGGTAACGGTTCGGATTTCGACATAAGTCCTTCTAATGGCCCCATAAGGGCGGGACGCCTTCCCGCCCGAATTCGGGCGGGCGATAGTGCATCGGACGGTACGGCACACGCGCTTCACGGCCGCCGCGCCAGGCCTTTCAGCGATTCTAGCCAGTCGCGGCGGGCATGCGCGGCACTTTCTTCGGGCCGCATCCGTCATGCCGGACGTCTCGCTGCCAAAGCGGCGCGCCGTTCCATTCGAACATCGTTTTCCCCACGACCGCCGATGACGAACCCGACACCCAACATCCTGATCCTGATGGCCGACCAGCTCGCGCCGTTCGCGCTGCCGGCGTACGGCAACCGTGTCGCGCGCACGCCGACGCTCGACCGGCTCGCCTCGCAAGGCGTGGTGTTCGACGCCGCGTACTGCGCGAGCCCGCTGTGCGCGCCGTCACGTTTCTCGCTGCTGACCGGCAAGCTGCCGTCGGGGATCGGCGCCTACGATAACGCCGCCGAATTGCCGGCGCAAACGCTGACGTTCGCGCACTACCTGCGCGCGGGCGGCTACCGGACGATGCTGTCCGGCAAGATGCATTTCTGCGGGCCCGACCAGTTGCACGGCTTCGAGGAGCGGCTCACGACCGACATCTATCCGGCCGATTTCGGCTGGGTGCCCGACTGGGACAACCCGACCGAGCGGCCGAGCTGGTATCACAACATGAGCTCGGTGCTCGACGCGGGCCCGTGCGTGCGCACGAACCAGCTCGATTTCGACGACGAAGTCACGTTCGCCGCGAAGCAGAAGCTGTACGACGTTGCGCGCGAACGCGCGGCCGGGCATGACGCACGGCCGTTCTGCATGGTCGTGTCGCTGACCCATCCGCACGACCCGTATGCGATCACGCGCGAATACTGGGATCTGTATCGCGACGACGAGATCGACATGCCGGCCGTGCGGCTCGATGCAGCGGACAGCGACCCGCATTCGCAGCGGCTGCGCTTCGTCTGCGAGAACGACCGCACGCCGCCGACCGACGCGCAGATCCGCGCCGCGCGCCGCGCGTACTACGGCGCAACCTCCTACGTCGACGCGCAGTTCGGCAGCGTGCTGGCCGCGCTCGAGCAGTGCGGGTTTGCCGACGACACGATCGTGATCGTCACGTCCGACCACGGCGACATGCTCGGCGAGCGCGGGCTCTGGTACAAGATGACGTTCTTCGAAGGCGGCTGCCGCGTGCCGCTGATCGTCCATGCGCCGGGCCGCTTCGGCGCCGCGCGCGTGCGCGGGCCCGTGTCGCACGTCGACCTGTTGCCGACGCTCGTCGACCTGACCGGCGCCGCGCCCGCCGGCGGCTGGCCCGACCCGGTTGACGGCGCGAGCCTCGTGCCGCACCTGCACGGCACGCCCGCGCACGACGTCGCGCTCGGCGAATACCTGGCGGAAGGCGCGGTCGCGCCGGTCGTGATGATCCGCCGCGGCGACTGGAAGTACGTGCATTGCCCGGCCGATCCCGACCAGCTCTACAACCTCGCCGACGACCCGCGCGAACTCACGAATCTCGCCGGCTCGCCGGAAGCCGCCGGTGTGCTCGCGGCGTTCCGCGTTGAAGCCGCGCAGCGCTGGAACCTGCCCGAGCTGGACCGGCAGGTGCGCGCGAGCCAGCGGCGCCGGCGCTTCCATTACGTGGCGGCGACGCAGGGCCGCATCCACGCGTGGGACTGGCAGCCGTTCACCGACGCGAGCCAGCGTTACATGCGCAATCACATCGAACTCGACACGCTCGAGGCGATGGCGCGTTTTCCGCGGGTCGGGCGCTGAGCGCTCCGCATCGCGATCATTGACGAACGACGGAGGAAGCTGGCGATGGAACGGCAATGCAATGCAGCAATCCGGATCGGCGCGGCGCTCGCCGCGGCCGCCTGCTTGATGACGACGCAGGGCGCGCATGCGGCCGACCCGCAGACGTGCAGCGACGTGAAAATGGCGGCGCCCGGCTGGACCGACATCGACGCGACGAACGCGATGGCGGGCGTCGTGCTGAAGGCGCTCGGCTACCGGCAGGACGTGGCGAACCTGTCGGTGCCGATCACGTATCAGGGGCTCAAGAAAGGGCAGGTCGACGTGTTCCTCGGCAACTGGATGCCCGCGCAGGCGCCGCTCGTGAAGCCGTTCGTCGATGAAAAATCGATCGACGTGCTGCACGCGAACCTGAGCGGCGCGAAGTTCACGCTTGCAGTGCCCGACTACGTCGCGGCCGCGGGCGTGCATACGTTCGCCGATCTCGCGCGCTATGCAGACCGCTTCGGCGGCAAGATCTACGGGATCGAGCCCGGCGCGCCCGCGAACCAGAACATCAAGCGGATGCTGTCCGACCACGCGCTCGGTACGGCGAACTGGTCGCTCGTCGAATCGAGCGAGACGGGCATGCTCACGCAGGTCGAGCGCGCGGTGCGCGACAAGCGCTGGATCGTGTTTCTTGCGTGGGAGCCGCATTTGATGAACACGAAGTTCCATCTGACCTACCTGTCGGGCGGCGACGCGTACTTCGGACCGAACTACGGCGGCGCGACGGTCAACACAGTCACGCGCGCCGGGTTTGCCGGCCAGTGCGCGAACCTTGCGCGGCTGTTCCGGCAGATGACGTTCTCCGTCGACGTCGAGAACCGGATGATCGCCGACATGCTCGATAACAAAACGTCGCCCGCGCTCGCGGCGCAGCATGCGCTGAAGGCCGACCCGGCGCTGGTCGCCGGCTGGCTGGACGGCGTGACGACGGCCGCCGGCGCACCGGGCCTGCCGGCCGTGCGAACGGCCCTCGACGACCGTTGACCGCTCCCCGGGCGGCCGGTTTTTGCCGTGCCGCCCGTCTACGTGTTTTCCCGACCGGTCGCATCGTGACCATTTAGTGTCGCCTTCAGACGGGTGACGTGAAATATGGGTTTGTATTTTTCGCCAATGGCTGCGTTATTGCGAAAAACGAAATGCCGAAGCCAGCGGGCGTACCGAATTTGAATCCACCGGCGTATCGCGGCACGCGCCGGAACGAGATTCTTTCCATCGAACGGTTCAGGGAGGGTGGTCGATAATGAAGCACACGAAAGTCGCCGTAGCCGCCGCGCTTGCATGCGCGGCCTGTATTCCTGCCATCGGGCACGCGCAAAGCAGCGTGACGCTGTACGGGATTCTCGACGCGGGCATCACGTATGTGAACAACACCGGCGGTTCGCACGTGGTCAAGTTCGACGACGGCGTCGCATACGGGAACCGCTTCGGCCTGAAGGGCACGGAAGACCTGGGCGGCGGCTTGAAGGCCGTGTTCACCCTCGAGAGCGGCTTCCACCTCGGCAACGGGCAGCTCGGCTTCGGCGGCGCGGAGTTCGGCCGGCAGGCGTATGTCGGCCTGCAGAACGACTGGGGCACGCTGTCGTTCGGCAACCAGCTCGACATCACGAACGAACTCGTGTCGATCTACAACATCTCGGCGTGGGGCAGCGGTTATGCGATCCACCAGGGCGACTTCGACCGCTTCAACGGCGACCGCCTGCCGAATTCGGTGAAGTTCCTGTCGAACGACCTAAGCGGCTTCAAGTTCGGCGCGATGTACTCGTTCGGCAACGTCGCGGGCAACTTCCACCGCAACAGCGCATGGAGCGCGGGCGCGAGCTTCACGAAGGGCGACTTCTCGATCGGCGCCGCGTACACGCGCCTGAACAACCCGAACGGCATCTACGCGTTCGACCCGTACGCGATGATCGGCACGCATACGTTCCTCGGCCAGCAGACCGTCACCGTCGATCCGGCGACCGGCGCGCGCACCGACTTGTTCGCGAACACGCCGATGGACGTCGACAGCCAGGGCACGTTCGGCATCGGCTCGAGCTACACGATCGGCAAGCTGACGCTCGACGCCAACTTCTCGTACACGACGATCAAGGGTTTCGGCCAGTCGTCGCACATGCAGGTGTATGAAGGCGGCGGCTTGTACCAGTTCACGCCGGCGCTGAGCCTGATCGCGGGCTACCAGCATACGCGTTTCGAAGGCCATCACTGGAACCAGGGCACGGCGGGCCTGCACTACCTGCTGTCGAAGCGCACCGACGTATATATCTCCGGCGATTACCTGCGCGCGTCGCACGGCGTCGATGCGGTGGTCGGCTACAGCTTCACGCCGTCGACGACGCAGACGCAGGCCGACGTGCGGATCGGGATGCGGCATTCGTTCTGAGTGGGGTGGTTTGGAGCAGCGACGTCTTCAGCGAGGTCTCTCTTTGGCGCGAACTGCGGTTCGCGCTTTTTTTTGTTTCTTCGCGGATTTCCGGGGATGGGGCTGTTCGACCCACTTCGGCCCGTCGACCCAGCGCGACCTCAACGGCAGATTCCAAGCACACAAGCAGTCATCCGTGCCTAAGTGCTGGCGTGCAAGTGCTCGACCATCGGGATCCGACACCTGAGTCCGCGTCGACAATCGGGAATATCTGCTTCGCCCAGTCAGAAACGCGTGCCGCGCGGAACGTCGCCGACATTATTGGCGAGTTGCGATGCTCTACAGAACATATTCTGGATTGCACACGGTCTGATCGTAACGTGCCCGGCGTTGGGCAATGAGCGCTGGGCTGGTTGGGCTGGAACGCTCGTATTGCAGATGGTCGGCACATCCAGACTTTTCGCGCGAGGCGCGCAGCTGCATTGGCAGTCGCAAAGCATGTCAGGTGCGGCCACGAGGCCGCACCCGGATCGAGACGGGTGGCGTACGGGTATGCTGCTCACCGTACAACTCACCCTGTAACAGTCAGGCCAGCTTACGGCGCGTTGCCTCCTCCATTGTTCGCGCCGCCCCGACCGAGAGCGGGCCGGTTGGCTGAGATATCGCCGTATCCGCCCAGACCGCCGGTGCCATAGGTCAGGTCGACCGCCGACGATGTGAGGCCAATGTTGATTTTCACGGTCGGCGCCAGCGAGCCGCCGCGCCGTGGGCCGATCGCGTCGATGAAGGACTCGACCAGACCGCCGGGCATCACATAGTGCGAATACGACTGGAATGTCCGCGGATTCTGGTTCGGGTCCAACGCAAATGGAAAGCCGACCGGTTGAGTGAGGTCGGTCGGGTTTCCGAGCACCAGGCCGCTCCCCCTGTTCATCGGCAGGAAGTCGCTGCGAATGCCGTTGCCGACGAAGCCCATCACCCCATCCGGCCCGTCAACGCCGGTCGCATAGGTCGAACGGTGGGTGATCGTGAAAAGGTAGTACTTACCGTTGGACAGATAGATCTGCGGCCGCTCGGTCTGATCGTCCACGCAGTTCGCAGACAGAATCGGTGGGAGAAACTTCCATGCAGTGAGCTGAGGGTTCGTCGCGATCGCGAGGCCGACGTTCGCTTTCTGCAGTACCGCGCTTGACGCATTCACCGCAGCCACAGTCTCCGCGAACGGGTCCCCGGACACATAGCCGAGGTCGTCGGCAGTGCACGTGGGCGCCCCGCGCGGGCCGGCAGTGTTGCCCTCGAACACCATGTACGTATCGCCCGGATGAGCCGGATCGAGGAACACGTACGGGTCGCGGAAGTTGTAGAAATTATTTTGCGCACCATTCTGATACAGGACGCCGTCGGGTTGCAGCAGCGCCTGGTGGTCGTTGAAGCCGTCGAACCACACATGCGTGGCGTCCGCGTGGATATGGCCGTCCGCACGCGTGATGATCGCAACCGGCGGCGTGATGTCCGGGCCGCTCGGGGACGTCTTGTTAAACGCTAGCGCCGTATAGTAGATACTGAGGTTAGCGCCGTTGGTGAGGCGGGCCGAGCCGGACCATTCGGCGTTTTGCGTGATCGGCACGGTGGGGCCGAAGACCTTGATGCTCGAGCCATCCGGGAACAGATGGCCGCCGAAGGTCCACCCGCCGTTCGCGGGCCGCTGCGACGCGGGAATCCCGGTCTTGCGGTAGAAGAACCCGATCCGCGCATGCACGTGCCGGTCATCGAACGAATAACCGCCGTGGCGGTCGGCGGTCAGCGAGAAAATCACATCCCAGCCCTTGTAGCTGAGCTGCACCGCGTGCAGATCGGCGAGAGGCCAGGTATCCCATACCCAGAAATCGGCATTGGTATCAGGAAAGTCTGCGGGGATGTTCGGCATGGTGAGCGCAGGGGGAAGGGAGTTCCCGCCGACTGTGGTGGGAAGGGATATGGCCTTGATCTGGCGGGCATCCGCCCGTGTCCACCGGGAGGTGAAGTTGGTGGCCGGATCGAAGGCCTGCTGCGAATGTGGTGTCGGTGCCGGGAATTGCGCTTGAGCGGGTGCTGCGATGATGGCGAGGAGTGCGGCGGAAACTGCGTTGGTCAGTAGACGGGATTGGGCCAATCGGGTTCGTGGAGAGCAGCGATATACCATCATTTGTCTCCCAGGTAATGATCCTGATGATCAGTAGCACGCCATAATTCTTAACGACGCGCGACTCCAGTCAAGAACACGCGTTTGAACGTGTCAACCGATTGATTGTGTCAGTCCGAATGCCGATGGGATTGGCCCGGTGCTGGCATCGTCGGTATTACATGCATAGTTCAAAGTCGCGCCCATTCGTCGAGCGGGTGGACCATCCCGGACGCCTTGACGTTCGCGATGTGCGATGCGACGCGACTGATCGGGAGCCTTGAGCTTAGAGAGAGTCAGGCAAGTCCTTGTCGTAGATCCAGCATGCGATGCGTTGCGGCGGCGCCCCGTTTTCATCCGACCTTTCGCGCCAGCTTTTTGCACTATTGTTCCGCACCGCGCGGACCAGCGAGACGGGTAATCGTCATATCGATGAACGTCGCGTCGCCGTTGTCGGCGAAGACCGACACGCGATTGTCGTCGGGTGCCGGAAAGATGAGGTCCGTGATGACGGCATGGCCCTCGCCCGTAAACACTTCCACCGAATTCCGGTCAACCAGCACGGTAAGGTGCAACTTCCCGTTCTCCAGCGGCAAATTGACAACGTGCTGCTTGCTGAACGCGTTCGAGAACTGGGTGTCGCCGGACCTCGACCGGTCGAGCGTCAAGGTACGGTTTGCGGTGTCGTAGAAGATCCGAGTGCCCGTCTCACCATCGGCCGAGCCGCGCACGATGAGCCCGGCACGCCTGGCCGAATGCGGGCTGATCGTCACGTCGATGTTCTGCACGGCGCCGCGCGTGGCCGGCGCGAGTTCGCGGGTTGCCGACGACACCGTCAGCGTTTTCACGTGCGTCGCCGCAAGGCCTCGCACGAAGGACGCATACTGCGCGACCGGCGCGGACGTGAGCCGCGGCATTCCGTTAATGGTTTTCAGCGCGAGCACGCGGGGCAGCGCCATGGCGCCCCGCCACGGTGTGGTCGGGATCTGCGCCGCGTAGTCCCAGTTGCTCATCCAGCCGATCGTGATCGCCCGGCCGTCCGGCGCATTGGCGAACGTGCCAGCCGCGTAGTAGTCGGCGCCGTTGTCGAGCCACTGGTACTCGGCAGGATCCGAGCCGGCCGGCGCCACATGCTCCGGCGTGAACGTGCGGCCGTCGAAGTGGCCGACGAAATACATCACGCCGGAGCCGCCCGCAATCGACCACGGATTGACGTTGACGATCATCACCCACTTCTGCCTGCGACTGTCGCCGTCGAGTGGCAGCGGAAACAGGTCCGGCATTTCCCAGAGCGTTCCGTGATGGGGGATGTTGCGCAGCGTAAAATCACTGAGAAATTCCCAGTCGATCAGGTTGTGCGAGCGGTACATCTTCACGACGTGCGCGTCGGCGACCACGGTGGTCATCAGCCAGTAGCCGCCCGGCGCGTACCACGACACCTTCGGGTCGCGAAAGTTTTTTGATTCCGGGTTGAGGGTGAGCACCGGATTGTGTGCGTACTGCCGCCATGTCCGACCGCCATCGTTGCTGTAGGCAAGCGACTGCGCCTGGGTGCCGGGCGCATGGCCGGAGGCGGCCTTGTATACGCTTGTGTAAAGCGCGACGAGCGGCGCCGAACACGCGGTGCCCAGTCCGGAAGTGTTGTGCGCATCGACGACGATCGAGCCGGAGAAAAACTCCTCGGTCGGGTTCGCGCGCATCGCGACCGGCTGTTCCTTCCAGTGGAGCAGATCCCGGCTGGTGGCGTGTCCCCACGACATATCGCCCCATACGTTGGCATTCGGGTTGAACTGGTAGAACAGGTGGTACAGGCCCTGGTAGTAGACCAGTCCGTTGGGGTCGTTCATCCAGTTGCGCTGCGGTGTGTAGTGAAGTGCGGATCGCCACTGCGGTGTGTCTGGACCACCTTCGCGCGACGCTTCGGATGCCGCCGCACACGCCGTTGTCGCAACGGCCAGCATTGCAATCACACAAGCGGAGAGGAGCCTCAAGATGCGCATTATTTTCTGGTAACGCATGGGACAATCTCTCGTTCAATATAGAACTGGAAGTTCCCGGTTCCAATCACGTTGGAAGCGATCACGCCGCATTCTGGCCATGGAACCACGTCGATTCTCCGCTGTTACGCAGGTTCCTGTAGCGCTGTGCGCCCAGAATTGATTTAGCAGATGTTTGCTGGATACCGCTTCATGCAGAATCCCGGAAGGATTCCGATAGGGTATGAGTACTTCCGTAGCAATACCGGGTGGGTTGGTCGAATCGTTCATCAACGCAATCCGACTTCGGCGCGATGCTCTGGCAAGCCGGCCGCGTCCGTGTATGGGTTATTACACAACCGTCACCGCAGCACAGCCACCGCCCATACCATCGTGATCAGCAAAAGACGAACAGCCCAGTCCAGTTCGAAATCCCCGGTCAAACACGCGACGCGCGTTCAGCATGGGTAGCGTGCGCCGATTTGCTCCCGTCGATGACGCGATGAGCCTGACTGGTGCGTGACTGTCAGCTACCTGGTGCGGATCCGGCGTTCGACTGACCGCTCCACGAAACGGATGAACGGCGATAGATGGCCGATCCCCGACAGTCTGCCCCGCGTTCCCCGGAAATCCACGACGAACTTCTTTTTTGCGGTGCGGGACGGATGCGCCGGTGTAGTGCGCTCCTGCCTCGGCCGATCGAACGGCCGTTTTGCCGTGATTGGCATATCATCGCGATTTTGCCGCGTCTGCGCTGTCCAGCCGACTGTCTCCACGACCGGGGACCGATATCGCGTCGCGATGGGCAAGTCGTTGCGCAAGCACGCACATGCGCAGGTAGCCGCTCGTTGAGCGGTTGCGTCACGCACCGCCGATCGCCGAGACCCCGATGACCGCCCACTTACCCGAACCCGCTCCTTCCTCCCCGTTACCTGCCAACCTGTTCCGTCACGCGCCGTTCCAGCGCTTCTGGGGCACACGCGTGATGTCGTCGCTGGCTTTCCAGATCCTGTCGGTCGCGATCGGCTGGTACGTGTACGCGCTCACGCACAGCGCGTTCGCACTCGGTCTCGTCGGCCTCGCGCAGTTCGTGCCGATGTTCGCGCTGACGCTCGTCGTCGGGCAAGTAGCCGACCGCTACGATCGCCGGCGCATCGCGACGATCTGCCAGGGCGTCGAGGCGCTGGCCGCCGGCGTGTTCCTGCTCGGCGCCGTGCAAGGGTGGCTGGCCGCGCCGGCCGTGTATGCGCTCGCGGCGATCGTCGGCACGGCCCGTGCGTTCGAGTCGCCGTCGGTGTCGTCGCTGCTGCCGGCCGTCGTGCCTCGCACCGACCTGCCGCGCGCGACCGCGCTGTCGACGTCCGCGAACCAGGCCGCGCAGATCCTCGGGCCCGCGTTCGGCGGTCTGCTCTACGGTGTCGGTGCGCCCGTCGCGTTCGGCACAAGCGTCGTGGCATTCGCGATCGCGGCGGTGCTGAGCGGCACGATTCCGCTGCGCAGCGCGCCGCCTGCACGCGAGCCGGTCACGCTGCGTTCGGTGTTTTCGGGGATCGGGTTCATTCGGCGCGAACCGGCGATCCTCGGCGCGCTGTCGCTCGACCTGTTCGCGGTGCTGTTCGGCGGCGCGACCGCGCTGCTGCCGATCTACGCGCGCGACATTCTGCAAGTCGGGCCGTGGGGGCTCGGCGCATTGCGCGCGGCGCCCGCGGTCGGCGCGCTCGCGGGCACGCTGTGGCTTACGCGTTTCCCGTTGAAAGGGCGGCCGGGCCGCGCGATGTTCGGCGGCGTGATCGCGTTCGGCATCGCGACGATCGTGTTCGGGCTGTCGCGGCACTTCGCGCTGTCACTCGTTGCGCTGGCCGCGCTGGGCGCATCGGACGTGGTCAGTGTCGTCGTGCGCCTGTCGCTCGTGCAGCTTCGTACGCCAGACGACATGCTCGGGCGCGTGAGCGCAGTCAATTCGCTGTTCATCGGCACGTCGAACCAGCTCGGTGAATTCGAATCGGGCGTGACGGCCGCATGGTGGGGTGCGCCGACGGCAATCGTCGTCGGCGGTGCTGCGACGATTGCCGTCGCGATCGCGTGGATGCGGCTGTTTCCTCAGCTCACGAACATGAAGTCGCTCGAGCGCGACGTGTGATGGGCGTCACGCGTCCTGCGTCACACGCACGGCCGTGCCATAGCAGATCACTTCCGTGACGCCCGACCCGATCTCGGTCGAGTCGTAGCGCATCGCGACGACTGCGTTCGCGCCGAGTTTGCGCGCATCGGCGAGCATCTTGTCGAATGCCTGCTGGCGGGCTTTCTCGCACAGCGACGTGTAGAGCGTGATGTTGCCGCCGAAGATCGTCTGCAGCGATGCGCCGAACGAGCCGACGATCGAGCGCGAACGCACGATGATGCCCTGTGCGACGCCGAGCGAGCGAACGGTCGTATGGCCGGGCAGGTCGAATGCGGTCGTGACGCGAGCGGGCGACAGATCGTCGACGGAGCGGGTGGTGTCGGTCATGGGGGAAGCGTGTAGCGGAGTGATCGAACGACGATTCTATCCGGATGAGCACGCGTTCGCGGTTCGACGGGAGTCAAGCGTGCGACGGAGGTGACGCACGATGCCGGCGGCGGACCCTTCACGGAGGACGCGTGTGCGAGCCGCGAGCACATGCGTCCTTCGTTTCCGGATCGACGAACGACTTGCCCCCCTGCCGTCAGGGTTTCACGGCTACGGAGCCATCCCCGCCGAGATCGACCGCATAGGCCAGCGCCAGCTTGCCGAACTTCAGCGCGTGGTTTGCCTGGCGATCCGAGTTCTCCAGCGTGTCGTTCACGGTATGGATATACGGGCTGTCGTTCTGGTCGGCCTCGAACGGGAACGACGCCGGATAGCCCTGCGCATTCCACGACGCATGATCCGAGCACGCATACCCGCACTGCGACGTGCCGATCGCGAGTTCCGGCAGGTAGGTCTTCGCCAGATTCGTCAGGTAGGTGTTCTGCGACGCGTTCGTGTAATCGGTGATCAGGTAGATATCCTTCGGATCGCCCTTGTAGTTCGTCATGTCGAGCTGCAAAACGCCGACCACGTTCGCATTCTGCGCGCGGAACTGTTTCGCGATCGCCTTCGAGCCGAGCAGGCCGGCTTCTTCTGCCGCGTACCCGACAAACTTGATCGTCCGCTTCGGCCGGTAGTTGTTCGCGAGCAGCACGCGCAGCGCTTCGGTGAGGCTCGCGATGCCCGACGCATCGTCGTCCGCGCCGGGCGAGCGCGTGTTCTCCGTCGTGCGGCCGACGGTCGAATCGAGGTGGCCGCCCAGCACGACGGTGCCCGCGGCCGGATCGCTGCCGCGGATCGTCAGGATCACGGATTTCTGCGGAAAGCCCGTGTGCGCGAACTGTTCGACGGTGATGTCGGCGCGCGCGCCCGCCAGTTGCTTCCACTGCAGCGCGAGCCAGTCCGATGCGGCAACGCCGTGCGACGTCGTGTAGTAGCGGTTCGTGAAGCCCGACAGCGACGTGATCGTGCCGACGATGTTGCTGGCCTGCAGTTGCTGGATCCAGGTGCCGATCTGCGGCACGTTCGACACCTTGTACGCGGGTGCCGCGGCGTGCTTCGCGAGCGCCGGCGGCAACGGCTGCAGCGCCTGGCGCGCTTCGTCGAACGAATCGTGCACGACGTAGCCGGGCCCGTGGCCGCGCGTGCGGTGCACGGCGTGGGCCAGCTCGCCGAGTCGCGAATCGTCGATCTCGACGACATGAACCGTTTCGCGGCGCGCGGCGCCATCGGCCGTCTTGCCGGCATCGACGGTCGTGCTGTATTGCGCGGTCGCGCTCGCATCGATGCGTTGAAGCTGGCGGAACGCCGCATCGCCGAGCGTGATCCACACGGGGGCCGCATGCGCGGCTGCAGTCAACAGCATGCCGCCCAGCGCGGCGCTCAGATGAGTGAGTTTCAGAGTAGGCATGTTCGATCTCGCGAGGGTAACGATGTCGAGGAGGAGGGCGCGCCGCAGGTCGTGCGATGCGCCCCCGCCTGCTGCGGAACTACGATTTCTGCGGCACGGTCACGCCGTACGTGCAGCTCTTGTTGTACGCATTGCCGATCGCCGTGAGCTGCGCGCTGCTGTAGCCGAGCGCGGAGGCGGCCGTCAGCACGGCCTGAGCGGCGGCCTTCTGGTTGGTCGAGCTGTTGGTCATCGACAGCCCCTTCAGGAACGCCTTGTCCATCGCCTGCGCGCCGATCGCGTCGCGCGCGACGAGGTTGCACGATGCCCAATACTGGCCGGCCGTATGGATCTCGGCACCGCGCGCCTGCGCATAGGTGCGCCCGACGTTCCAGTTGGTCACGCGGCCGCCCCAGTACTCGTTGTGGCCGTCCCAGTTGAAGACCCAGTTGTACTGCGCGTCCGACGGGCTCCACTGGTTGAAGTCGCGGCTGTACGCGGCGGCGAGATAGTCGCCGGTGCCTTCGGACAGCCCCTCCTGCTGCGACAGGCCGCCGTTGGTCACCCAGTCGTGGATGCCGTGGCCGAGTTCGTGAATCACGACGTCCGCATCCTCGGCATCGTCGACACCGCCTTGTCCGAAGGTCAGCCGGCCGCTGCTCGACGAGTACGACGAGTTGTCGTCGCCCGATTCGCCGTGCGGATCGTACTGCACGCCGCCCGTGTACTGGTACGGCAACGCCTTGATGCCGAGCGTCTGGTTCACGTAGCGCAGGAACGTGTCGATGTGGTAGTACGCGTTCACAGCCTCGAAATACAGGTTGCCGCGCGTGAACTCGAACGCGGGCGTCGACTGCAGCGGGCACGCGTTGTCGCGCGGCGCATCGAAATCGACGCACGCCGCATACGGGCCCGACAGCGCGTAGCGCGCGCTCGACTGCCCGAGATCCTTCAGCGTCACGCGCACGCGCGCGGCCGTGAGCTGAGTCGAATCGGCGTCGCTGCTGTCCTTGTAGCCGGTGCTGCCGTAGCTGCTTTTCGTCGGCGACAGCGGATCCGGACGGAACACGAAGCCCGTGCCGTCGGTGGCATAGAACGCCTTGTCCTCGGCGCGCAGCACTTCGCCGCTGCCCGAGTCGATCAGCAGTTCCCAGTCGCCCTTCGGGCCGTCCTGCGGGCGGCCGCGCACCTTCCATGCGGTGTGCGTGCCGGCCTTGTCGACGAACGCGACGAGCTGCGCGTCGAGATTCGTGAAGCCGCTCACGCCGAGATACGCGCGCGCACGGTCGAGCGCCTGCTGCTGGTCGACCGCCTGAGACTTGCGCGACGTCGCGACCACGCCGTTGATCGTGTTGCTCGCAACGTACAGGATGCGACCGTCCTTCGCGACCGTCACCGCGATGTCGCTGCCGTACACGGGCAGCCCGGCGGCCTGCTGCTGCAGGCGCACGACAGTGAAGTCGGCATCGTCGCGCTCCGACGTGACGACGAGGCTCGCGAGCGCGGCCGCGTCGAGCCCGAGCTGCGTCGCCTGCGTTACGACGAAGTCGCGCGCGGTTGCAGCGGGTGTCGCGGCGGCCTTCTTCACGCGATACGCGGGGTTGTACAGCGTGACGGCGACGCCGTCCGCGCGGAACTGCCCGGCGGCCGTATCGGCTTTCGCGGCGGGCGGCGCGACGCCGCGCGTCAGGCTTTCGCGCAGGCTCGCTGCCTGCGGATTCGAGACCTTCGTATCGGCCGCGGCGCCGCCGACGATGCCGAAACCGAGCGCAAGGCCCAGGGCGAGCGGCAATGCTTTGCGTGATGTCTGCATACGTGATCCTCATCTCAACGGTTGGACACGCCCGCGTACTCGTGGCGCGCAGGCACGACACGGCCCGCGCGCCGGCTCGATGGAACCGGTGCGGCGAAGCGGTGTTGGGAGCGTCGACTGACTAAGGAAACCTAAATGTCAGGTCGAGAAGAAACAGGCGGGAGCAGCGGTGGGGAAGCGAACGGCAGGCAGGTGCGGCGACGGCGAAGCGAGCATCGTCATGTCAGACCCCTCGGATCGATACTGATATCGGTTGGATATCGGCCGGCAGCCTTGCGCGGATCGACATGCGTCGAATCCAGTCTCTCGTCTCGTTAGGCTGCCTATCTAATTGCGAGGTATGTTACAGAATATTTTCGGCGACATTGCAAATTATTTTCGACGATCGCTTCGGTCCGTCGATCGATCGCCGGCATTGTTCAGCGAGCGGCGGGAAACGCCGCCGGAACGCGCAATACCACGCAGGATTGTGATTAAAACCCGCGACGATCAGCGTGTTGCGCGACGGTCGCTGCGCGGGCTCAAGCCGAACCGCGCGCGATACGTGCGCGAGAAATGCGACGGCGATTCGAACCCGCACGCGACGCACACCGACGTGATGCTCATGTCGGTCTGCTGCAGCAGTTCGCGAGCACGATCGAGGCGCAGGTTCAGGTAGAAATGCGTCGGCGTATCGTTCAGCGTCGCGCTGAACAGCCGTTCGAGCTGGCGTCGCGTGATCGATACGTCCTGCGCGAGCGCGTCGGAGCCGAGCGGATTTTCCATGTGCTGCTGCATCGTGCCGATCACCTGGATCAGCTTGCGGTTGTGCACGCCGTAGCGCGCGGCGATCTCGAGCCGCTGGCTGTCCGAGCGCTGCCGGATGCGGCTGACGACGAACTGCTCGGAGATCGCCGCCGCGAGATCGGCGCCGTGCCGGCGCCCGATCAGGTCGAGCATCATGTCGATCGACGCGGTGCCGCCCGCGCACGTGATGCGCCGGTCGTCGATCTCGAACAGCTCCTGCGTCGCGTTCAGGCCCGGATAGCGCTCGCGGAACGCGGCCAGCGCTTCCCAGTGCAGCGTCAGCGGCTGCGACGCGTCGAACAGCCCGGCTTCCGCGAGTACGAAGCTGCCCGTGTCGATGCCGCCGAGCGTCGCGCCGTGCCGGTGCTGGCGGCGCAGCCAGTCGCCGAGCGCGCGCGTGTAGCACACGAGCGGATCGAAACCCGCGACGACGAACACCGTATCGACCTGCGCGACGTCCGCGCACGCGGCTTCGGCGGCGACGGGGATGCCGTTGCTCGCGGTGACCGGCGCACCGTCGGCGCTGATCACGTGCCAGCGGTAAAGCTCGGTGCGGAAGCGGTTCGCGACGCGCAGCGGCTCGACCGCGGACATGAAGCCGAGCGCGGAGAAGCCGGGCAGCAACAGGAAGTGGAAATCCTCGGGCATCGGGGCAGGGGATGGAATCCGGTGGTCGTCGCACATCGCACGGGATTGCGAACGGACGGGCACACGCCGCGGCCGGCTCGCAGGCGCCGAACGGTCAGCGTCAGCGGGAGATTATCGCGGGTTTTGCCCGGCTTCAGCGCGTTTTTGCGGTACGCACGGTCCGGCGCGCGGTGGTCGACGGCAGTTCGCCGGAACGACTTCCCGAATGAAAAAAAACGCCAGCCCGGCTGGGCTGGCGTTTCGCTTCGGGTATGCCGGTATCAGAACTGGTTCATCGTGTTGTCCTTACCCGCCGCCTTCAGCGCCGCTTCGCCGCTGAAATATTCCTTGTGGTCGTCGCCGATGTCCGAGCCGGACATGTTCTGGTGCTTCACGCAGGCGATGCCCTGGCGGATTTCCTTGCGCTGCACGCCGGCCACATAACCCAGCATGCCCTGGTCGCCGAAGTATTCCTTGGCCAGGTTGTCGGTCGACAGCGCGGCGGTGTGGTACGTCGGCAGCGTGATCAGGTGGTGGAAGATACCGGCTTCGCGCGATGCGTCGGCCTGGAACGTGCGGATCTTTTCGTCGGCGAGCGCTGCCAGTTCGGTCTGGTCGTATTCCACGCTCATCAGCTGCGCGCGGTCGTATGCCGACACATCCTTGCCCTCGGCCTTCATCGCGTCATACGCCTGCTGACGGAAATTCAGCGTCCAGTTGAACGACGGGCTGTTGTTGTACACCAGCTTCGCGTTCGGGATGACCTTGCGAATCTCGCTGACCATGCCGCCGATCTGCGCGATATGCGGTTTTTCGGTTTCGATCCACAGCAGGTCGGCGCCGTTTTGCAGTGCGGTGACGCAATCCAGCACGCAGCGCGCTTCGCCCGTGCCGGCGCGGAACTGGAACAGGTTGCTCGGCAGGCGCTTCGGACGCAGCAGCTTGCCGTCGCGCTTGATGACGACGTCACCGTTGCCCAGTTGGTCGGCCGACAATTCTTCGCAATCGAGGAACGAGTTGTATTGGTCGCCCAGGTCGCCCGGCGTGCTGGTCACCGCGATCTGCTTGGTCAGGCCGGCGCCCAGCGAGTCGGTACGGGCCACGATGATGCCGTCGTCCACGCCCAGTTCCAGGAACGCGTAGCGGATCGCGCGGATCTTCGCGAGGAAGTCCTCGTGCGGCACGGTGACCTTGCCGTCCTGGTGGCCGCACTGCTTCTCGTCGGACACCTGGTTTTCGATCTGGATGCAGCATGCGCCCGCTTCGATGAACTGCTTGGCCAGCAGGTACGTGGCTTCCGCGTTGCCGAAACCCGCGTCGATGTCGGCGATGATCGGCACGACGTGCGTTACGTGGTTGTCGATTTTTTCCTGGATGGCGGCCTTCGCAGCGCCTTCGGCTGCATCCAGCTCGCGGAACAGGCCGCCCAGCTCACGGGCATCGGCCTGGCGCAGGAACGTGTACAGCTCGCGGATCAGCGCGCTGACGGCGGTTTTTTCGTGCATCGACTGGTCCGGCAGCGGGCCGAACTCGGAGCGCAGCGCGGCCACCATCCAGCCGGACAGATAAAGGTAGCGGCGTTCGGTGCTGTTGAAGTGCTTCTTGATGGAGATCATCTTCTGCTGGCCGATGAAACCGTGCCAGCAGCCGAGCGACTGCGTGTACTTCGCCGGGTCGGCATCGTAAGCGGCCATGTCGGCGCGCATGATCCTGGCGGTGTACTTCGCGATGTCCAGACCCGTCTTGAACTTGTTCTGGGCACGCATGCGGGCGGCATACTCGGGGCTGATGGCATTCCACGCGCTGCCGTGGTTTTCTTTCAAACCGGCAACTGCCTTGATGTCGTCTTGATACTGGGCCATGTCAATCTCCTGAGAGCAAAGCGCGTTTGAGTAAATGGTCGAGCGTGGCGCTCCGTATGTCGAAGCGAACTGCATGACTGAATAGTAACGCCGCTCGATGCGCTTTTGATGATGTCTTATATAAGACATAAGACATAAATTTCCCTTGTTTTTCAATGAGATGCGTGGCGATTTTTGCGATGCAAAACAAGTTTTCAAGCGGCGAAAAAGGGATGCCGCGGGAATTCGACGCGAGTTCCGCAATGTGAAACGGTCTTTCGGCTGCTGGAGGAAGGGCAGCACGATGGTTCGAGCAACGATTGCTCGCGGGACGATCGTGTAGACGTCTGTTTCTACGAACGGACGGACGGCTTTCCAACGTACGATCAAGCGCGCTGTGGAAGTCGCCGGGCCGACCTGGTCAATACATCCGAGCGGCTCCAGCTTCGAGCCCGAAGCCGCATCGGCATCCCGTCCCTTCCCGACGGAATCGAAAGCCTCGCGCCGCATGCGGACAAGCCCGCTTCACCCAAAACACGCGGCAAAACCCCGTCCAACAAGCCTCTCCAAAACACTAGTGGTTTCCACCCATAGTCGCAAATAGTCAAGAACAGGTCGCCGCCGGTCTTCTCGCGGCCAATATGGCTCGTTACTTTTACTCCCACGATGCAGGCCGGCGCACACCCCGCGCACCGGCTGCGACGAGTCCCACCGGGAGGAACCGAACCATGAAGTCGACGAAGATCGCCGCGCTTGTCGCGGCCGTGCTGGCGACCGCCGCGTTCACGAACGCGGCGCGTGCCGAAACGGATGCCGCGACCTGCCGCACCGTGCGTTTCGCGGATATCGGCTGGACCGACATCACGTCGACCACGGCGCTTGCGTCGACCGTGTTCGAGGCGCTCGGCTACAAGCCGACCACGACGATCGCGTCGGTGCCGATCTCGTTCGCCGGCCTGAAGAGCAAGCAGCTCGACGTGTCGCTCGGCTACTGGTGGCCCGTGCAGCAGAAACAGCTCCAGCCGTTCCTCGACAGCAAGTCGATCAACGTCGTCGAAACGCCGAACCTGTCCGGCGCGAAGGCCACGCTCGCGGTGCCGAGCTACGAATACCAGGCCGGCCTGAAGACCTTCGAGGACATCGCGAAGCACCGCGCGGAACTCGACGGCAAGATCTACGGGATCGAGCCGGGCAGCAGCGCGAACGCGACGATCCAGAAGATGATCGACACGAACCAGTACGGGCTCGGCGGCTTCAAGCTGGTCGAATCGAGCGAGGCCGGGATGCTGGTGACGGTCGAGCGTGCGATCCGCGAGAAGAAGTGGGTCGTGTTCCTGGGCTGGGAACCGCATCCGATGAACATCCAGCTCAGCATGAACTACCTGTCCGGCGGCGACGCGTCGTTCGGCCCGAACTACGGCGAAGCGCGCGTGTACACGCTGACGGCGCCCGACTTCATCGCGCGCTGCCCGAACGCAGGCAAGCTCGTCACGAACCTGCGTTTTTCGACGCAGCTCGAGAACCAGCTGATGCAGTCGGTGATGAACAAGACGAAGCCGGCCGACGCCGCGAAGGCCTACCTGAAGAAGAACCCGCAGGTGCTCGATCCGTGGCTCGCAGGCGTCAAGACGTTCGACGGCAAGGACGGCTTGCCCGCCGTAAAGGCGTATCTCGGCCTGTAATGGCCTGCGCGCTGCACGACGCGTGCACCGAAAAAACATCAGCAATGCGAAATAACCAGAGTCAAGCGAGGCAATCAGCATGAACCATGAAGTCATCGTGACCTGCGCCGTCACCGGCGCGGGCGATACGGTCGGCAAGCACCCGGCGATTCCGGTCACGCCGAAGGAGATCGCGGCCGCCGCGATCGAAGCCGCGAAGGCAGGCGCCACCGTCGCGCACTGCCATGTGCGCGATCCGCAGACGGGGCGCGGCAGCCGCGACCCGAACCTGTACCGCGAAGTGGTCGACCGCATCCGCTCGGCCGACGTCGACGTGATCATCAACCTGACGGCCGGCATGGGCGGCGATCTCGAGATCGGCCCGGGCGAAGACCCGATGCGCTTCGGCAAGGGCACCGATCTGGTCGGCGGCCTCACGCGTCTCGCGCACGTCGAGGAACTGCTGCCCGAGATCTGCACGCTCGACTGCGGCACGCTGAATTTCGGCGACGGCGACTACATCTACGTGTCGACGCCCGCGCAGTTGCGCGCCGGCGCGAAGCGCATCCAGGAGCTCGGCGTGAAGCCGGAGCTGGAGATCTTCGATACGGGCCATCTGTGGTTCGCGAAGCAGTTGCTGAAGGAAGGGCTGCTCGACGATCCGCCGCTGTTCCAGCTTTGCCTCGGCATTCCGTGGGGCGCGCCGGCCGATACGGGCACGATGAAGGCGATGGTCGACAACCTGCCGCCGGGCGCGCACTGGGCCGGCTTCGGGATCGGCCGCATGCAGATGCCGATGGTCGCGCAGGCGATGCTGCTCGGCGGCCACGTGCGCGTCGGCCTCGAGGACAACATCTGGCTCGACCGCGGCGTGCATGCGACCAACGGCACGCTCGTCGAGCGCGCGCGAGAGATCGTCGAACGGCTCGGCGCCCGCGTGCTGACGCCAGCCGAAGGCCGCCGCAAGCTTGGCCTGCCCGCACGCGGCGAGCGACCGCTCGAACGCCGCGCGATCGCCGAATTCGCGTGAGTTTTGCCTGACCGATACGACATGGCGGCGCGCACAGGCGTGGTCGCCCACCAATTTCCCCTGAATTGAAGGATGCGTTGACATGGCTGTGAAGACCGACATCAAGACGTTCGCCGCCATCGGCACCGGCGTGATCGGCAGCGGGTGGATTTCCCGCGCGCTCGCGCACGGTTTGGACGTGGTCGTATGGGACCCCGCGCCGGGCGCGGAAGAACGGCTGCGTGCGAACGTCGCGAATGCGTGGCCCGCGCTCGAACGCGTCGGCCTCGCTCCGGGCGCCGATCCCGCGCGGCTGCGTTTCGTGCCGACGATCGAAGCGTGCGTCGCCGATGCCGATTTCATCCAGGAAAGCGCGCCCGAGCGCGAGGCGCTGAAGCTCGAACTGCACGAGCAGATCAGCCGCGCGGCGAAACCCGACGCGATCATCGCGTCGTCGACGTCGGGGCTGCTGCCGACGGATTTCTACGCGCGTGCGACGCATCCGGAGCGCTGCGTGGTCGGCCATCCGTTCAATCCGGTCTACCTGCTGCCGCTCGTCGAGGTGCTCGGCGGCGAGCGCACGTCGCCGGAAGCGGTCGAAGCGGCGATGGAGATCTATCGCAAGCTCGGCATGCGGCCGCTGCACGTGCGCAAGGAAGTGCCGGGCTTCATCGCGGACCGGCTGCTCGAAGCGCTGTGGCGCGAGGCGCTGCACCTGGTCAACGAAGGCGTCGCGACGACCGGCGAGATCGACGACGCGATCCGTTTCGGCGCGGGCATCCGCTGGTCGTTCATGGGCACGTTCCTGACCTACACGCTGGCGGGCGGCGACGCGGGCATGCGACACTTCATGCAGCAGTTCGGCCCTGCGCTCGAACTGCCGTGGACGAAGCTGGTCGCGCCGACGCTCACCGACGCGCTGATCGACAGCGTCGTCGAAGGCACGACCGAACAGCAGGGCACGCGCAGCATCAAGGAACTCGAACGCTATCGCGACGAGTGCATCACCGAGGTGCTGAAATCGATCGCCGCGGTGAAGGCGCGGCACGGGATGCGATTCGAGGACTAAAGGACAGGCGATGACGGGCGATACCCCGCTGACGATATACCGCGACGTGGTGCGGCCCGAATGGGTCGACTACAACGGCCACCTGCGCGATGCGTTCTACCTGCTGATCTTCAGCTTCGCGACCGATGCGCTGCTGGATCGCATCGGCCTCGACGACGCCGCGCGTCGCGAGCGGGGCCGCTCGGTCTACACGCTCGAAGCGCACGTGAACTACCTGCACGAGATCAAGGAGGGCACGCAGGTGCGCGTCGATGCGCGCGTGCTCGCGCACGACGCGAAGCGGCTGCACCTGTATCTCGAACTGTTCGCGGATGGGCACGACGACGCGGTATCGGCGAGCGAGCAGATGCTGCTGCACGTCGATACGCGCGACGGCGCGAAGTCTGCGCCGTTCGATGAAGACGTCGCCGCGCGCGTGGCCGAGCTTCATGCGTTGCAGCGCGATTGCGCGGAGCCGGCGTATGCGGGCCGCGTGATCGGGCTGCCGCCGCGGCGCTAGCGTCGATCTTCAACCGCGGAGGCATGCGATGCTCGAACCGGAAATCGCGGCGTTCGTCGCAGCCGTCGACACGTGGTATCCGGCCGACGCGGCGGCGCGCTCGCCCGGCGAGCAGCGCCGCCTCTACGACCGCTTCGCGGCCGAGTGGACACCGGCGGCTCTGCCGACCGGCATCGTGCAGCAGGATGCCGTGTGGCACGCACCGGACGGACGCGCGATCGCACTGCGGCGTTACACGGCCGCGCACGGTACGCCGCGCGGCACGGTGCTGTTTTTTCATGGCGGCGGCTTCGTCGTCGGCTCGCTCGACAGTCATGCACTGATCACCGCGCAACTGGCGGCCGACACGGGGCTCGACGTGATCGCGGTCGACTACCGGCTGGCGCCCGAACACCGCGCACCGGCTGCTCTTGAAGATTGCCTCGCGGTCACACGCGCCGCGCGTGATGCGCGCTGGCCGTTCGGGCCGTGCGCGTGGCCGCTGACGCTCGCGGGCGACAGCGCGGGTGGCATGCTCGCGGCGGCCGTCGCGACCGCGCTGCGCGATGCGGGCGAAGGCGGCATCGACGGCATCGCACTCGTCTATCCGATGCTCGGGTTCGAACCGCAATCGCCCGCGCGCGAAACGGAAGCGCATGCGCCGATGCTGACGCTCGACGACGTCCATCGCTATCGCGCGCTGTACTGGGACGACCGGTTGGACGGCCAGTTGGACGGCGACCTGCCCGATGCGCTGCTGGACGGCAACCCGCTGCTGCGTGCGTCGGTGCCGCTCGCGGCGTCGCGTTTCGACGGCTTGCCGCCCGTGCTCGCGATCGGCGCCGAGCACGATCCGCTGCGCGACGATGCGCGCGTGTACGTCGAACGGATTCGTGCGGCCGGCGGCGCTGCGCACTACTGGATGGGAGAGGGGCTGGTGCACGGCTGCTGGCGCGCGCTCGGGACGAGCCCGCAGGCGGCGCGGATGCACCGGACGGTCGGCGGGTTTCTGCTTGCACCACACGCGTAGCGGGCGTTTCCGGGAGGCAACGATGCAGGTAGCGCAACACCGTATCGAGGACTGGCGGACGTTTTCCGCCGACGCGGCCAATGCGGCCATTGCCGCGGTAGCAATCGGCGACGGAGCGGTGGACGTCGAATGGAGCGACGCGCGACGATCGCCGTTTCACTTCGACTGGCTGCGCGACAACTGCGCGTGCTCCGCATGCGTGCATGCGGTCACACGCGAACAGGTGTTCGAGATCGCCGACGCGCGCGAGGATCTGTCGGCGCTCACCGTACACGTCGAAACCGACGGCGCGCTGCATGTCGAGTGGAACGACGGGCATCGCAGCGCGTGGTCGCCGGGCTGGTTGCGCGCGCATGCGTACGACGACGCGTCGCGCGCCGAGCGCCAGGCCGCGCACGGGCGGCACGTATGGGCTGGCGACGATGCGACGGCGATCGGCGTGTTCGCGTGGCGCGACGTGATGGAGGACGACGGCGCATTGCTCGCCTGGCTCGCCGCGTTGCAGCGCACCGGGCTGACGCTCGTCGAAGGCGTGCCGGCCGAGCGTGGCCGCGTCGACGAGATCGCGCGCCGCGTGGGCCTGATCC
Organism: Burkholderia sp. FW306-1C-G01B; assembly: GCF_058781685.1. Taxonomy (NCBI): domain Bacteria; kingdom Pseudomonadati; phylum Pseudomonadota; class Betaproteobacteria; order Burkholderiales; family Burkholderiaceae; genus Burkholderia; species Burkholderia sp. FW306-1C-G01B. Next base: position 403,104 of record NZ_JBYSWZ010000002.1, on the reverse strand, counting down.
GCGAGAGCAATTTCGGCGTGCTGTTCGACGTCGAATCGAAGCCGCGCCCGGACAGCAATGCGTATACGTCGCTGAACCTGCCGCCGCACACCGATCTGCCGACGCGCGAGCTGCAGCCGGGCGTGCAGTTCCTGCATTGCCTCGCGAACGACGCGACGGGCGGCGACAGCGTGTTCCTCGACGGCTTCGCACTCGCGGACGCGCTGCGGCGCGAGCATCCGGCCGATTTCGAGCAGCTTGCGTCGACGCCGTTCGAGTTCTGGAACAAGAGTGCGAACAGCGACTACCGCTGTTCGGCGCCGGTGATCGGGCTCGATGCGCGCGGCAACGTGACCGAGGTGCGTGTCGCGAACTTCCTGCGCGGGCCGCTCGATGCGCCGGCCGGATCGGTTGCGGCCGTCTATCGCGCTTATCGGCGGTTTCTCGCGCTCGCGCGCGAGCCGCGCTTTCGCGTGCAGCGTCGGCTGCGGGCGGGCGACATGTGGGCGTTCGACAACCGGCGTGTGCTGCATGCACGCACCGAGTTCGATCCGTCGACGGGCCGCCGGCATCTGCAGGGCTGCTATGTCGATCGCGACGAACTGCTGTCGCGGTGGCGGGTGTTGTCGCGTTCGGTGCCTGCCGCGGCCGTGCCGCGCTGACCGGCGGCGCACACGGCGTCATCTTGCACACACGCATGCTTCGCAGACGAAAAAGCGCCCGGACGCAAAGCGCCCGGGCGAAGCCACCCGCTGCCGGGCGGCGGAGGTATGCGTTTCACAAAAAAGGACGAGCCCCGCAAAGGGGCTCGTCCGGATACGGCTTCATCGCGCGACGCGCGGCGCCCGCCGGGGGCGCATCGGCTTACTGGCCGAAGAAGATCGAATCGCGTGCGTTCGACGACGCCGCGGCAGCCGGGGCGCCCGAGTGGACGAGCGGAGCCGGTTGCGCGCCGTAGCCGCTGGCGTCGGCGCCATGAACGCGTGCTTCCGCGCTCTGGATGTCGTTCGGGTAGTACGGGCTCGACACGCCTGGCTTGTAGCCGGCTTGTTCGAGCTGGACCAGTTCGTTCTTCACTTGAGCGCGGGTCACGGTGCTTTGCGCGAATGCGCCGAACGAAGCGGACAGGGCGGCAGCGGCAACGACTGCGGAAACGAGCGATTTCATGATGACCTCCGGTGTTTTATTGAGTTCGCTCTCGACACCATGTCTTAAGCGATTGATCAAATCTTAGTCATCGGATGGTTGAGGGTAAACGCTGATTTTGACGATAAATTGTTTCCTGGGCGGTAACAGTGGTGCGCCGAATCAGTCTTTCAGCCGGCTTTCTTTTCGGTTGATGTAATAAGTATGAAGAATGTTGCGGATCGCGACGCGCAGTTCAGTGCGCGTCGGCCGCCGTGTCGAACGGCCGGCCCGGCGAGCGCCCGGCCGGCGCGCCCGAGCTGAGGAAGCGCACGCCGGTCGCGGCTTCCGATGCTTCCCACAGCAGCGCCGCCGAAGCCACGTCTCGCGCCGAGCGCGGCACGCTCGCGGGCGCCGGCAGCCCGCGCGATTCGAACCAGCCGGACGGCCCGATATATGCGCCGCCGGCGAGATCGGGCGATGTCGCCGCGTGGATAGCGGGCAGTGCGCCCAGGTCGGCCGGCTGCGCGAGATAACGGTTCGCGGCGCGCATCAGCGCGGCGCGGGCGGGCGAACTGTCCATCGCCGGGCCCGCGAACTGCAGGTTGGTCGCCGCATACCCGGGATGCGCGGCGACGCTGATCCCGGCGAACGCGGCGCGCTCGAAGCGGCGCTGCAGTTCGATTGCGAACACGAGGTTCGCGAGCTTGCTGTCGCAATAGGCGAGATAACGGTTGTAGCGATGCTCGGCGCGCAGGTCGTCGACGCGAATCCGGCCGCCGCGGTTCAAGCCGCTCGACATCGTCACGACGCGTGCGCGTCGCGCGGCGCTCAGCGCGGGCAGCAAATGGCCGGTCAGCGCGAAATGGCCGAGGTGGTTGGTGCCGAACTGCATCTCGAAGCCGTCGCGCGTGTGCCGCAGCGGCAGGAACATCACGCCGGCGTTGTTGCAGAGGATGTCGACGCGGCCGTGGCGTTCGGACACGTCGGCCGCGAAGCGTTCGATCGACGCGAGATCGGCGAGGTCGAGCGCATCGACTTCGACATGCGCATCGGGATGGAGCCGGCGGATCGCATCGACGGCCTGCGCGGCGCGCGCGGCGTCGCGGCAGCCCATCACGACGGTTGCGCCTTTTGCGGCTAGCGTTTCCGCGAGCTGCCAGCCGAGGCCGCTGTTGGCGCCGGTCACGACCGCGACCTTGCCGCCCTGCGCCGGGACGTGGCGCGCGCTCCATGCATGCATGTCTGTCTCCATCGACACGGCCGATCGACCGCGGCACGTAATCGTTACATTGAGTGGTGTAACGATAGTGCGTGCGGACGTGGCAGACAAGCGGGGGAATTAGACCGGCGCTTCTAGGGTCGACGCGCGGCGTGGTGCAGCGGGCCGCGGTACGCGGCTGGCAGGATTTACCTGCCCCCGGCGAGGCCGAGCACTTCGGCGGCGGAGATCATCGCGGCCGCGTTCGCGGGCGCCGGGCGTTCGGCCGGGCGGAAGACTTCGTCGCCGCGATGGATGACCTGGCGCGACAGTGCGCAGGTGCCGGTGCGTTGCGCGAAGCGGCGGCGCCAGCGCTGTTCGCCGTAGTGACAGCGGCCGGGTTCGACCCAGCGGACGACGAGCAGCGTATCGGACTGTTCGAGGATTTCGACGTGGACGTCGGGGGGATCGAGCACAGGCAGGGATTGGGAGGCCTTCATTTTGCCGTTTCCTAAAGCTCGTGCGGTTCGGTCGTGGCAGTGGATGTCACTACCCGATGGCGAATCCGTAGCGGGTTCCATGAGTGGTGCGCTAAATGTAAGCGTCTGTGACCGGAAAAAACATCCTGTCTGGCTCAAATTACCTTTTGCCGATTTAGAAACAATCCACGCTCATTTTCTGGGGATCCACGGACAAAAACGCCCCGGACGGAACGTCCGGGGCGGAAAATCGGCCCGCGCGCCGTGTCTGCTCGCCCAGTCACGGGATACATCGCCGGGGGACGGAGTGCCCGCAGGGATCGAACGCGGGCGGGGAGGCGATGTATCGGAAACGCGGTCCGGCAAGGCCATGATGGCGCGCGCATCCCGTTGAGACGCTGACGCGAACATGACTTTTTTGCCAGTTTGGCGCGGCGGCCGCGTCGGGGTGCATGCGAAAAACCGGCCGAGAAGCCCGCCGGAATTGGGCTTGCGTGAATCCGAAAGCGCGCTGCCACGGCCGGTCGAGCACCGGATTCTTGTCCATCCGCCGAATTTACCTGCCCGGGTAAATACTGAATCCCAAATTCGTGACAAACGCGCAATCACTTCCTATGATTGGTTGGACCTTTAGTCCTTTGTGCCAATCGGCCGACTGGCGGCCGGCTTTTACGGGAGAGGTGCTCATGAGATTGCAGGGCAAGCGGGCGCTGGTGACGGCGGCCGGGCAGGGCATCGGCCGCGCGACCGCGCTGCGGTTCGCAAGCGAGGGCGCCGACGTGCTGGCGACCGATATCAACGAAGCCGCGCTCGTGCGGCTCGCGGCCGACGCCGAACGCGCGGGCGGCCGGCTGACCACGCGTCGGCTCGACGTCACCGATGCGAACGACGTCGCTGCGCTCGCCGCGAGCGAACGCGCGTTCGACGTGCTGTTCAACTGCGCGGGCTACGTGCATCACGGCTCGATCCTCGACTGCGACGACGACGCGTGGGCGTTTTCGCTGAACCTGAACGTCACGTCGATGTACCGGCTGATCCGCGCGCTGCTGCCCGCGATGCTCGCGGCGGGCGGCGCGTCGATCGTCAACATGTCGTCGGCCGCGTCGAGTGTGAAGGGCGTGCCGAACCGCTTCGTGTACGGCACCACCAAGGCGGCCGTGATCGGCTTGACCAAGGCGGTGGCCGCCGATTTTGTCGGTCAAGGCATTCGTTGCAACGCGATCTGCCCCGGCACGGTCGAGTCGCCTTCGCTCGAGGCCCGTATCGCCGAGCAGGCGCGGACGCAGAACACGACCATCGACGCGGTGCGCGCCGCCTTTGTCGCGCGCCAGCCGATGGGGCGCGTCGGTACGGCGGACGAGATCGCCGCGCTGGCGACCTATCTGGCATCCGACGAGTCCGCATTTACCACCGGCGCCATTCACCTGATCGACGGCGGCTGGTCAAACTGACCGTGTCAAACCGACCACGCCTTCCTCCCTACTTTCCGTTCAGACACCCCCATGAAACTGCTGAGATTTGGCGACAAACACCATGAAAAACCGGGCCTGCTCGATGCGCAGGGCCACATCCGCGACCTGTCCGGCGTGATCGACGACATCGCCGGCGACGCGCTGTCGCCGGCCTCGCTCGCGCGGCTGCGCGACATTCCGCCGTCGTCGCTGCCGCTCGTCGAAGGCACGCCGCGGCTCGGCGCGTGCGTCGGGCGCGTCGGCAAGTTCATCTGCATCGGGCTCAACTATTCCGATCACGCGGCCGAATCGGGGATGGAGGTGCCGAAGGAGCCCGTCGTGTTCGGCAAGTGGACGAGCGCGATCTCGGGGCCGAACGACGACGTCGAAATTCCGCGCGGCTCGGAGAAGACCGACTGGGAAGTCGAGCTCGGCGTGGTGATCGGCCGGGGCGGCCGCTATATCGACGAAGCCGACGCGCTGTCGCACGTCGCCGGCTACTGCGTCGTGAACGACGTGTCGGAGCGCGAATACCAGCTCGAACGCGGCGGCACGTGGGACAAGGGCAAGGGCAACGATACGTTCGGGCCGCTCGGCCCGTGGCTCGTGACGGCCGACGAAGTGCCCGATCCGCACGCGCTGCGGCTGTGGCTCGACGTCGACGGCCACCGCTACCAGAACGGCACGACCGCGACGATGGTGTTCCGCGTCCCGCACCTGATCAGCTACCTGAGCCGCTTCATGAGCCTGCAGCCGGGCGACGTGATTTCCACCGGCACGCCGCCGGGCGTCGGCCTCGGGCAGAAGCCGCCCGTCTACCTGCGCGCCGGGCAGGTGATCACGCTCGGCATCGACGGGCTCGGCGAGCAGCGCCAGCGCACCGTGCAGGCCTGATTTCCTTTAACGGACGGTTCGTCATGCCTATCATTCGATCGATGCGCGTCCTCGACGTGCGCTTTCCGACCTCGCGCCAGCTCGACGGCTCCGATGCGATGAATCCGGACCCCGATTATTCGGCGGCCTACGTCGTGCTCGAAACCGACCGCGACGGGCTCGAAGGTCACGGGCTCACGTTCACCATCGGGCGCGGCAACGAAATCTGCTGCGCGGCGATCGACGCGATGCGCCACCTCGTCGTCGGCCTCGACCTCGACTGGATCCGCGAGGACATGGGCCGCTTCTGGCGGCACGTCACGTCGGACAGCCAGTTGCGCTGGATCGGCCCCGACAAGGGCGCGATCCACCTGGCGACCGGCGCCGTCGTCAACGCGGTGTGGGATCTGTGGGCGAAGGCGGAGGGCAAGCCGCTGTGGCGGCTCGTCGCCGACATGAGCCCCGAGGAGCTGGTGCGCGCGATCGACTTCCGCTACCTGACCGACTGCCTGACGCCGGACGAAGCGCTCGACCTGCTGCGCCGGCAGGCGCCCGGCAAGGCCGCGCGGATCGCGGCGCTGGAGCGCGACGGCTACCCGTGCTACACGACGTCGGCCGGCTGGCTCGGCTACAGCGACGACAAGCTGCGCCGGCTGTGCCGCGAAGCGGTGGAAGCGGGGTTCGACTACGTGAAGCTGAAGGTCGGCGCGAACCTCGAGGACGACATCCGCCGCGTGACGATCGCGCGCGAGGTGATCGGCCCCGAGCGCAAGCTGATGATCGATGCGAACCAGGTGTGGGAAGTCGACGAGGCGATCGACTGGGTGCGCGAGCTCGCGTTCGCGCGGCCGTGGTTCATCGAGGAGCCGACGAGCCCCGACGACGTCGAAGGGCATCGCAAGATCCGCAAGGCGATCGCGCCCGTGCAGGTCGCGACCGGCGAGATGTGCCAGAACCGCGTGCTGTTCAAGCAGTTCATCGCGCGCGGCGCGATCGACGTCGTGCAGATCGACGCGTGCCGGCTTGGCGGCGTGAACGAGATTCTCGCGGTGATGCTGATGGCCGCGAAGTACGGGCTGCCCGTGTGTCCGCATGCGGGCGGCGTCGGGTTGTGCGAGTACGTGCAGCACCTGTCGATGATCGACTACGTGTGCATTTCCGGCACGAAGGAAGGGCGCGTGACCGAATACGTCGATCACCTGCACGAGCATTTCGTCGAGCCGTGCGTGGTGCGCGGCGCAGCCTACATGCCGCCGACGGCGCCCGGTTTCTCGATCGAGATGAAGCCCGAATCGCTGGAGCAGTACCTGTTCCGCGGCTGAAGCACGGCGACACACGACGCGCGTCGTGCGCGGCGAGAAAACATGAACGACGGAGACGCGAAGTGGATTTGAACCTGCAAGACAAGGTCGTGATCGTGACCGGCGGTGCCTCGGGCATCGGCGCCGCGATCTCGATGCGGCTCGCCGGCGAAGGTGCGATTCCGGTGGTGTTCGCGCGCCACACGCCCGACGACGCGTTCTGGCGCGAGCTTGTACAGAAGCAGCCGCACGCCGCGTGCGTGTCGGTCGAACTGCAGGACGACGCGCAATGCCGCGATGCGGTCGCGCAGACCGTCGCGCGTTTCGGCCGCATCGACGGCCTCGTCAACAACGCGGGCATCAACGACAGCATCGGCCTCGACGCCGGGCGCGACGCATTCGTCGCATCGCTCGAACGCAACCTGATCCACTACTACGTGATGGCGCACTACTGCGTGCCGCACCTGAAGGCGGCGCGCGGCGCGATCGTCAACATCTCGTCGAAGACCGCCGTCACCGGGCAGGGCAACACGAGCGGCTATTGCGCGTCGAAGGGCGCGCAGCTCGCGTTGACGCGCGAATGGGCCGTCGCGTTGCGCGACGACGGCGTGCGCGTGAACGCGGTGATCCCGGCCGAGGTGATGACGCCGCTTTACAGGAACTGGCTCGCCGGCTTCGACGATCCCGATGCGAAGCTCGCCGAAATCGCCGGCAAGGTGCCGTTCGGCAAGCGCTTCACGACGGCCGACGAGATCGCCGATACGACCGTGTTCCTGCTGTCGGCGCGCGCATCGCACACGACGGGCCAGTGGCTGTTCGTCGATGGCGGTTATACGCATCTCGACCGCGCGATCGGCTGAATGCACCGGAACCCCGACCCCATGCAACCCGACCCGAACCTGAACGCCGCGCCGCCGCTGATTGCGTTGAGCGGCATCGGCAAGCGCTTTCCGGGCGTACAGGCGCTCGACGACTGCCGTTTCGACCTGCATGCCGGCGAAGTGCATGCGCTGATGGGCGAGAACGGCGCCGGCAAATCGACGCTGATGAAGATCCTCGCCGGCGTCTACCAGCGCGACGACGGCGAGATCCTGATGGAAGGCCGTGCGGTGGAGATCGCCGACCCGCGCGCCGCGCAGGCGCTCGGGATCGGCATCATCCATCAGGAACTGAACCTGATGAACCACCTGAGCGTCGCGCAGAACATCTTCATCGGCCGCGAGCCGCGCGGCCGCTTCGGCGTGTTCGTCGACGAAGACAAATTGAATCGCGACGCGGCCGCGATCTTCGCGCGGATGCGGCTCGATCTCGACCCGCGCACGCCGGTCGGCCGGCTGACGGTCGCGAAGCAGCAGATGGTCGAGATCGCGAAGGCGCTGTCGTTCGACTCGCGCGTGCTGATCATGGACGAGCCGACCGCCGCGCTCAACAACGCGGAGATCGCCGAGCTGTTCCGCATCATCCGCGATTTGCGCGCGCACGGCGTCGGTATCGTCTACATCTCGCACAAGATGGACGAGCTGCGCCAGATCGCCGATCGCGTGACCGTGATGCGCGACGGCAAGTACGTCGCGACGGTGCCGATGGCGGAAACGTCGATGGACGCGATCATCGCGATGATGGTCGGCCGCCAGCTCGATGCGGAGCACCGCACGCCGCCCGATACGTCCGCGAACGACGTCGCGCTCGAAGTGCGCGAGTTGTCGCGCGGCCGCGCGATCCGCGATGTCGGCTTCACGCTGCGGCGCGGCGAGATCCTCGGCTTCGCGGGGCTGATGGGCGCGGGCCGCACCGAGGTCGCGCGCGCGGTGTTCGGTGCGGACCCGGTCGACGCGGGCGAGATCCGCGTGCACGGCAAGACCGTGACGATCCGCACGCCGGCCGACGCGGTCGCGCACGGAATCGGCTACCTGTCCGAGGATCGCAAGCACTTCGGGCTCGCGGTCGGGATGGACGTGCAGAACAACATCGCGCTGTCGAGCATGCGCCGCTTCGTGCGCCGCGGCTTGTTTCTCGATGCACGCAAGATGCGCGACACCGCGCAGGCGTTCGTGCGGCAGCTCGCGATCCGCACGCCGTCGGTCGCGCAGCCCGCGCGGCTGCTGTCGGGCGGCAACCAGCAGAAGATCGTGATTGCGAAGTGGCTGCTGCGCGACTGCGACATCCTGTTCTTCGACGAGCCGACGCGCGGCATCGACGTCGGCGCGAAAAGCGAGATCTACAAGCTGCTCGACGCGCTCGCCGCCGACGGCAAGGCGATCGTGATGATCTCGTCGGAACTGCCCGAGGTGCTGCGCATGAGCCACCGGATTCTCGTGATGTGCGAAGGCCGCGTGACCGGCGAATTGCGCGCGGCCGACGCCACGCAGGAAAAGATCATGCAGCTCGCGACGCAGCGCGAGTCGACCGTATTGTCCTGATTCAGACGCTTACCCGATCATGTCCAACGATACGCATCCCGTTCCGCCCCTCGCTTCCGGCGATTCGCCGGCCGGCGCATCCGGCTTCCGCGCCCGCTTCTTCAACCCGGCCGCGCGGCAGAAGCTGCTCGCGTTCGCGAGCCTCGTGCTGCTGATCGTGTTCTTCAGCATCGCGTCGCCGAACTTCCTCGAAGTCGACAACCTCGTCACGATCCTGCAGGCCACCGCCGTGAACGGCGTGCTGGCTGTGGCCTGTACCTACGTGATCATCACGTCGGGCATCGACCTGTCGGTCGGCACGCTGATGACGTTCTGTGCTGTGATGGCCGGCGTCGTGCTGACGAAGTGGGGGATGCCGCTGCCGCTCGGGATCCTGGCCGCGCTGTGCTTCGGCGCGTTGTCCGGCTGCGTGTCGGGCTTCGTGATCGCGAAGATGAAGGTGCCGCCGTTCATCGCGACGCTCGGCATGATGATGCTGCTCAAGGGGCTGTCGCTCGTGATCTCGGGCACGCGGCCGATCTACTTCAACGACACGCCGGGCTTCACGTCGATCGCGCAGGATTCGCTGATCGGCAACCTGATCCCCGCGCTGCCGATCCCGAACGCGGTGCTGATCCTGTTTCTCGTCGCGGTCGGCGCATCGATCGTGCTGAACCGGACGATCTTCGGCCGCTACACGTTCGCGCTCGGCAGCAACGAGGAAGCGCTGCGGTTGTCCGGCGTGAACGTCGATGCGTGGAAGATCGCGGTCTACACGTTCAGCGGCGCGGTGTGCGGGATCGCCGGGCTCCTGATCGCGTCGCGGCTGAATTCCGCGCAGCCCGCGCTCGGGCAGGGTTACGAGCTCGATGCGATCGCGGCCGTCGTGATCGGCGGCACGTCGCTGTCGGGCGGCGCGGGCAGCATCGTCGGCACCATCATCGGCGCGTTCATCATGAGCGTGCTGACCAACGGCCTGCGCATCATGTCGGTTGCGCAGGAATGGCAGACGGTCGTGACGGGCGTGATCATCATCCTCGCCGTCTATGTCGACATCCTGCGCCGTCGGCGCCGCTGACGCGCAAGAGCATCCGCTTCACCGCCGGCCCGGCCGGCATCCCAGCAGATACCAACCAAGGAGACGCGAAGTGATCAGGAGCAAGGTGTTGAACGCGATCGTCGGGCTGACGTTCGCCGTTGGCGTCACGGCCGGCGCGCAGGCGCAGGAAACCTACATCCCGCTGATCTCGAAGGGCTTCCAGCATCAGTTCTGGCAGGCCGTGAAATCGGGCGCGATGCAGGCCGCGAAGGACTACAAGGTGAAGGTGACGTTCGAAGGCCCCGAAACCGAGGCGATGGTCGACAAGCAGATCGACATGCTGTCGGCCGCGATCGCGAAGAAGCCGGCCGCGCTCGGCTTCGCGGCGCTCGACAGCAAGGCCGCGCTGCCGTTGCTGAAGAAGGCGCAGGCCGAGAAGATTCCGGTGATCGCGTTCGACTCGGGCGTCGACAGCGACATCCCGGTGACGACCGCCGCGACCAACAACAAGGCCGCCGCGTCGTTGGCTGCCGACAAGCTCGCAGCGCTGATCGGCGACGAAGGCGAGGTGGCCGTGGTCGCGCACGACCAGACGAGCCGCACCGGCATCGACCGCCGCGACGGCTTTCTCGAACGCATGAAGTCAGCGCACCCGAAGGTGAAGGTCGTGACCGTGCAGTACGGCGAAGGCGACCAGCTGAAGTCGACCGAGGTGACGAAGTCGATCCTGCAAGGGTATCCGAAGCTCAAGGGGCTGTTCGGCACCAACGAAGGCTCGGCGATCGGCGTGGTCAACGGCGTGCGCGAAATGAAGCGCAAGGTCGTGATCGTCGGCTACGATTCCGGCAAGCAGCAGAAGGACGCGATTCGCAGCGGGCTGATGGCCGGCGCGATCACGCAGAACCCGGTCGGGATCGGCTACAAGACGGTCGAGGCGGCCGTGAAGGCGATCAAGGGCGAGAAGCTGCCGAAGGTCATCGATACCGGTTTCTATTGGTACGACAAGACCAATATCGACGATCCGAAGGTCGCGGCGGCGTTGTACGACTGATTGCCGTGTCATGGCGTCGCCGCCCGCGGCGGGTAGCGTGTGCGGCGGCGCGTGACGGCATGTGACGGCGGAACACGAGGACACCATGGGCGCAGTGCGTATCGATTCCCATCAGCACTTCTGGCGTTATCGCGCGGCCGACTATCCGTGGATCGGCGCCGGGATGGGCGTGCTGGCGCGCGACTACCTGCCCGACGCGCTGTGGCCGCTGATGCGTGCACAGGCGCTCGGCGCGTCGATCGCGGTGCAGGCGCGCGCGGGGCGCGACGAGACGGCGTTCCTGCTCGATCTCGCCCGTAACGATGCGCGCATCGCGGCGGTGGTCGGCTGGGAGGATCTCGGTGCGCCGCAGCTTGCCGACCGTGTCGCCGAATGGCGCAGCCCGAAGCTGCGCGGCTTTCGCCACCAGGTGCAGGACGAAGCCGATGTCGGTGCGTTCGTCGCGGATGCCGGTTTCAACCGCGGCGTCGCGTGGCTGCAGACGAACGGCTATGTGTACGACGTGCTCGTGTTCGAACGCCAGTTGCCGGACGTGCGCGCGTTCTGCGCGCGGCACGACGCGCACTGGCTCGTGCTCGATCACGTCGGCAAGCCCGCGCTGGCCGAGTTCGAGCGCGACGGAACCGCACTGCCGCGCTGGCGCGCGGCGTTGCGCGAACTGGGCGCGATGCCGCATGTCGCGTGCAAGCTGTCGGGTCTCGTGACCGAGACCGACTGGCGGCGCGGCCTGCGCGCGCAGGACGTCCGGCATATCGAGCAGTGCCTCGATGCGGCGCTCGACGCGTTCGGGCCGCAGCGGCTGATGTTCGGGTCGGACTGGCCCGTGTGCCTGCTTGCTGCTTCGTATGACGAAGTGGCGTCGATCGTCGAGCGCTGGGCCGAATCGCGGCTGTCGGCCGCCGAGCGCAACGCGCTGTGGGGCGGCACGGCCGCGCAGTGTTATGGGGTGCCGGCGTGAGTGCGCGGCTTCGTCGGACGAAGGCCGGCGGGCACCATGGCGTTCGATGGTTGCAGCCGCATCGATGCGCAGACCGGCGCACGGGCCCCGGCATATAAAATAGGCGCGAACGGTCTGCGCGATTCGTCGGACCGAAACCGATTACCAGCGTCAAACGTATGTCCATCCAGCCGATTCAAAACCGCCGCCTCTACCAGCAGATCGCCGACAAGCTCAGTGCGATGATCGAGTCCGGCGATTTTCCGCCAGGCAGCTATCTGCCGCCCGAGCGCGAACTGGCCGAACGGTTCGGCGTGTCGCGCACGTCGGTGCGCGAGGCGCTGATCGCGCTCGAAGTGAGCGGGCTCGTCAGCGTGCGCGTCGGCGACGGCGTGAAGGTGCGCCATCCCGAAACGGTTGCCGCGCCCGAGCCCGAACCCGATGCGAAGGCCGCGCCGTTCACGGTCGTGGAGATCGATCCCGAACTCGGCATCGCGCTCGACCTCGACACCGAAATCCCGCCGTTCGCGCTGTTGCAGGCGCGCCGGCTGATCGAGCCGGAAGCCGCGTCGCTCGCCGCGAAGCATGGCTCGGACGAGCAGATCGAAGGGATCCACGAAGCGTTCCTGCGCAACCAGGAAGACAACCGCAGCGGCTCGCTCACGCATCCGGGCGACCGGCTGTTCCATATCCGCATCGCGGAGGCGAGCGACAACCCCGCGTATGCGCTGATGATCAAGCAGTTGCTCGCGCACAAGTACGACCCGATGTTCCAGCGGCTGCAGTCGCTGTACATGCCGAACGACATGCCGCACCGGTCGGAACTGGAACACCGCGCGATCCTCGACGCGATCCGCGCGCGCGACCCGGAGGCCGCGCGCCGCGCGATGGCCGACCATCTCGACGAAGTGATCCGCATCTTCGGCCGCGCGCTCGACTGAGCGCGTGCGTTGATTTTCTACGCGTTCAGAATCAGAAGCGGTCGGCGCGATACGGCGCCGGATCGGTGAAGGGCGTCTCGCCCGTCATCATCTCGGCCAGCAGGCGGCCGGTGACGGGGCCGAGCGTCAGTCCGTGATGGTTGTGCCCGAACGCGAACCACAGCCCGCGATGCGCGGGCGCGGGGCCGATCACCGGGCGCATGTCGGGCGTGCACGGCCGGAAGCCGAGCCACGGCTGCGGGTCGAGCCGCTCGCCGAAGCCGAACACGGGCCGCGCGACGCGTTCCGCGCGTTCGAGCTGCACGCCGGTCGGCGGCACGCGGCGCCGCGCGATCTCGACGCCGGTCGTCAGCCGCAGCCCGCGCCGCATCGGCGCGATCACGTAGCCGTATTCGCGATCGACGATCGGCGCCGACGGCACGCCGCGCGTGGACGGCGCGTAGTGCATGTGATAACCGCGCTTCTCGCGCAGCGGGATCTTGTAGCCGAACTTGCCGAACACCGTGTCGGACCACGGGCCGAGCGCGACGACGACGGCCGGTGCGGCGGCCGTGCCGTCCTGCGTGCTGACCTGCCAGCCGGGCGACAGCGCGTGAAGGCTCGCGGCGTCGCCGGTCAGCAGCGTGCCGCCGCCTTGCACGAAGAGCTGCGCGTACGCTTTGACGAGCGCGGACGGATCGACGACGCTTTTCGGATCGAGCCAGTGCAGCGCGCCGCAGAAGCCGGGCGCGAGGCTCGGTTCGTGCGCGAGCAGCGCGGCGGCATCGAGCGGCGTGATGCCGAGCCCGTGGCGGCGCGCGGTGAGTCCGGCCTCGGCTACGCCGCGTTCGAACGCGGCCGGCGTGCGAAAGGCTTCGAGCCAGCCGCTCGCGCGCACGAGTTCCCCGGCGCCGGCGCGTGCGATCAGCGCGTCGTGTTCGACGAGGCAGCGCTCGATCAGCGGCAGCATGTCGCGCGAGGCTGCCGCATGACGCAGCGGCGCCGATTCCCACCAGAACCGCGCGAGCCACGGCGCGAACGCGGGCAGCGACGCGCTGTGCCAGTAGAGATCGGTCGAGCGGTTCAGCGCATAGCGCATCAGCGTGAACGGGCTGCGCGGGAACGGATACGGTTCGACCGACGAGCGCTCGATCAGCCCCGCGTTGCCGAAGCTCGTGCCTTCGCCGGGCGCGCCGCGATCGACGAGGGCGACCTTGCGGCCGCGATCCTGCAGGTGCAGCGCGGCGCAGACGCCGACGATGCCTGCGCCGAGAACGATGACGTCGAAATCCATGGGGTGGAGATGGCGATTGATGGAGGTTGTACGTTAATGAATGGGCGAGACCCATGCCCAAAGGTTACGCCGACGTGCGACTGTCCGTCAGGATACTCTCGATGCCGTTCGATCTGCAGAACCAGGTCATGGCTTACCGGATTGGTGCTTCACGATTCGCGACATTGTGGAACGCGCCAATGCGCGGAGTTCCTGGCGGCATTCTCGTCTTTCTGGCGTATGTCGACGATGGACAGTCGTCTCGCAAACGCGTAACTCCATGATTTAGAATGGGTTCGCCTGACCGGTAGAGGACGGTGGCCCAAGCCGCGGCCGGCGCGGGCGTTTCGTACGCGTTGGACGCACCGGCGGTGAGCGGGAGCTGCATCTGTCATGCTGACGATATTGGCCTCTTGAATTGATAGAGAAACAGGGATGAAACGAGAACCCGTGGCAGGCGTGCAGCCGGAAGTGTTGAGTTGGGCGAGGGAAACGGTCGGGCTGTCGATCGATGAAGTCGCGACCATGCTTCGGATTCCGTCGAGCGAAGTGGCCGATTGGGAGGCGGGAACAGCCGCACCGACATACACCCAGCTCGAGAAGCTCGCGTATCAGATTTTCAAGCGGCCGCTCGCCGTTTTTTTCCTTCCCGCTCCGCCCGACGAGAAAGTACCGCAGCGCGAATTTCGGACACTTCCCGAAGCGGACATGCGGTCGCTTGCCCGCGATACCTATCTGCAGATCCGACAGGCGCAGGCATTCCAGCTATCGCTGCGAGAGGTGTTCGATGGGCGTAATCCCGCGCGTGACATGATCTGGAAATCACTGGCCCTGTCGTTGTCGGAGCCCGTGCCCTTACAAGCCGGGCGCGTTCGCGATGCGCTCGGCATCACGCTGGTCGAGCAGACATCCTGGCGCAACGACGAGCTCGCTCTCAAGCAATGGAGAAGGGCCGTAGAGGAAGCAGGCGTCTTTGTCTTCAAGTCGTCATTCAAGCAGCGCGAGATCTCGGGTTTCTGCTTGATGGACGATGCATTCCCGATCATCTATCTGAACAACGGCACGACGAAGACGCGCCAGATATTCAGTCTGCTGCATGAACTCGCGCACTTGCTCTTGAACATGAACGGCTTGAGCAAGCTCGCTCCCGGCTACATCGATGCGCTTCCTCAAACCGAGAGGAAGATCGAGCGATTCTGCAACGCGATAGCGGCGGAGGTACTGATCCCGCACGCAGCTTTTGACACGTTCGTGGTACGGCTTCCCGTCGATGTCGAGTCTGCCTCCGACGAGGCGTTCGCCGAGCTGGCGAGTCATTTCGGCGTGAGCCGTGAGGCCGTGCTGCGGCGATTGCTGGATCAGGGCCGAGTTGGCCAGGCTTTCTATGAACATAAGGCCGGGATCTGGTCAGCCCAGCAGAGAGAGGCAACGGGCGGGAGCTACTATGCGAATCAAGGCGCCTATCTGAGCGACCGCTTTGCCCGGGAGGTCGTCGGCCGTCACTATCGGCATCAGATCACGCTGGAGCAGGCTGCCGATTTTCTTGACATCAAGCCGAAAAGCTTTGCCGGATTTGAAGAGCACGTTCTTCACGGGGCCGGTGCATGATCTATGTGTTCGACACCAGCTCCATTCGATCACTTCAGCATTTCTATCCGCGTGTGTTCAGAAGCATCTGGGACGGCATCGAAAAACTCGTTGGCCAACGGCGTTTGATTTCGACCAGAGAAGTCTTGAACGAGATCGAGCGACAGGCACGTCAGTGCAGATGTATTGGCGTGGGCGAAAGGCCATCGATCATTGTTCACGATGCCGAACGCGGATGAGCTGCGGTTTGTCGCCGCGATCTTTCGGGTCAAGCATTTTCAGGCGCTGATTGGCCAACAGCAGCGTCTCAAGGGAACACCGGTTGCCGATCCGTTCGTCATCGCCTGCGCGAAGATCCGCCAGGGGACGGTCGTGAGCGAGGAAGGATGGCAGCACGCGAATGAAGGGCTTGTCGTCAAACCTCATGCGGCGAAGATACCCAATGTCTGCGCGCATTTCGAGATTCCATGTATCGATCTCGAGGAATTCATGCACCAGCAGGATTGGCGGTTCTGATCGATGCAACTCCCGAACAACGGCGGTATGTCGCGCGCGGCCGCCGGCCGCCGGTTGGCGTTGCGGCGCGGATGCAAAGTCTCTGCTCCGCCGGGATGAGGGCGGGGTAGTGTGTGAGCTAGCCGCGCGCCCAATCTGCTGATCAATTCGCTGCCGTCCATGCCGAACCGACGATGGATGCCGTGCTTATCACCATCGTCGCGCGCAGCGCAAATTCTCCATACGTTCCGACGTTTCTAGCGGGTGTTTCCCACTGGTTGGTCGCGCGACTTTGTACCTAAGATGAAGAAATCATGCTCGTGATACGGCGCCTGCGCGCGCATGGTTGAAGGCAGAGGGTAACGCCGGGGGCAACGCCAGCGGATGTTTCCATCATGGATGCGAGAGTGTGCGCGGCGGCTGCCAGTCTTGCGACTGCAACGACGCCAACGGGCGCGGCGGCAATCGCCGCGCGGACGACGTCCGGCCGGCCCGGCCGGGCTGCTTCGCTGCGCCATGCGCTGATCGCAATCGTTTGCGTGTTGGGTGCGGCATCCGCCGTGCTCGTCGAGGATCCCGCCGATGCGGACGGTTCGCCTGACACAATGCGCATCGTCGCCACCGCGAGCCCCGCCGATCCTGCCGTTTCGTCACACGACTCCGCCGTGCGTCAGGTCGTGCTGGGCATCATCAGCTTCACGCGCTGGCCGACGACGCCCGTCCGCCTGCATCTGTGCGTCACCGGCCGGCCCGACTACGCGCGCGGCCTGACCGACACGCTGCAGGCCGGCTCGACGCTGCTCGACGTGCAGCGCGTCCGCTTCGACGATCCCTCACTAGGCATGGCCTGCGACGTCGTCTACCTCGGCACCCTGAGCGACGACGAGAGGACGCGGGTGAGAGCCGCGGTGGCCGGCCATCCAGTTCTGACGATCTCGGAACACGATCCGTCCTGCACCGCAGGCGGCATGTTCTGTCTCAATGTCGACGGCGAACGCGTGTCGTTCGACATCAATCTCGACGCCGTGGCGCGCAGTGGCGTGCGTGTGCACCCGAACGTGCTCAATCTCGCGCGCCGGCCGGGGGCGCCATGACACGGTTCGCGCCTCACTTTTCCCCTTCGCGCGTGCCGCGCCCGACGCTGCAAAGCGTGTTGCGCCGCGCGCACCTGCGCCTCGCGTTCGTTGCCGTCGCGATGGCCGCCGTGTCGTTGATCGTGGTCGCCGTGATCGCATTGCGCGCGTATGCCGGCAACAACCTGAACCTGCTGGCGCGCTCGCTCGGTTATACGGTCGAGGCGGCGCTCGTGTTCGGCGACCGCGTCGCGGCGAACGAGGCGATCGGCTTGATCGCCAGCGATGAGGACGTGGCGCAGGTGGTGGTCACGGACAGCAATGGCCAACTGTTCGCGACGTGGCAACTGCCTGCCGGAAACGGGATCGCCCGGCTCGAGCGCGGCGTCGCCGACTTTGCGCTGCCGGGGCCCGTGACGGTTCCGGTGATGCACGACGGCATCATCGTCGGCCACGTCGTCGTGCGCGGCCGCGGGCACCAGTTCTTCGGCTTCCTGCTCGGCGGCGTGGGCGGCATTCTCGGCTGTCTTGTCGTCAGTGTGTTCGGTGCCTATGTCAGCTCGAAGCGTCTGCTGCGCAACATCGTTTCGCCGCTGCGCGCGCTGGTCAGCGTGGCGCACGCCGTGCGGCGCGAGCGCGCGTTCGCGCAGCGGGTCGAGCCCGTCGCGATCGCGGAGCTGAACGAACTCGGCGACGACTTCAACGCGTTGCTCGACGAACTCGAAGACTGGCAGAACATGCTGCGCGACGAAAACGCGTTGCTCGAATACAAGGCGACGCACGATGCGCTCACGGGCCTGCCCAACCGCGTGCAGTTCGAGTCGCGCCTGGCGCTTGCACTCGGCGAAGCCAGGGTGACGGGCCAGCGGGTCGGCATCCTGTATCTGGACTGCGACCGCTTCAAGGAGATCAACGATTGCCTCGGCCACGACGCCGGCGACGCGGTGCTGGTCGGCATCGCGGCGCGGCTGCGCGCACAGGTGCGCGAGTCCGATCTGGTCGCCCGCCTGGGCGGCGACGAATTTGCGGTGATGCTGGCGGCAGCACGCGAAACGGGCAGCGTGTGTCGCATCGCCGACGAGATATTGTCCGGTATGGCGCCGTCGATCGAGTTGTCCGACGGCCGCATGGTGGCCACCATGATGAGTGTCGGCATTGCGCTGTATCCCGACCATGCGTCGGACGCGAGCGGCTTGCTGCGCGCGGCGGATGCGGCAATGTACCGGGCCAAGCGTGCTCGGCCAGGATCGTGGCAGTTGGCCGAAGGAGTCGCAGGACCGGTTTGATTGATCGCTTCGCGCTGCGGGCGAGGCCGCGGCAGCGGATGACAAAAAGTGCGCCCAATGCGGGCGCACTCGAAGGGGATGCGAAATGAACAACTCTTTTCCCGCGAGCGTGGGGCGGATGTGCGTCGCGAGCGCGCTGCTGCTGCTGTGTTTGCTGCTGGGGGGCTGCAAGACACCGCCGCTTCATCGTGGGCTGACGCAGACGCAAGTCACGACGCTCAAGTCGGCCGGTTTCCAGGAGACCGAACAGGGTTTCGAGTTCGGCTCGGCCGGGCCGATCCTGTTCGATTTCGATCGCTATAACCTCAAGCCGGATGTGCGGCGGATCGTCGAAAGGATCGGGCGCACGCTCAAGTCGGCAGAGATTAACGGGGTTCGGGTTTATGGGTACTCGGATGGGGAGGGGGCGGACGATTACGACTTCGAGTTGTCGAGGCGGCGAGCCGAGGTCGTGGCGATCGAGCTTGTCGATGTCGGGCTCGATGCGAAGCGCATTGCGATCGTCGGGAAAGGGAAGCGCGATCCGGTGGGGGACAACCGGACGCCGGCGGGGAGGGCGCAGAATCGGCGGGCGGCGATTGTGGTTTCGCCGCGGTGAGGGGGCGGCTCTCTTTATTTCGGGGAGGTAGTCGGACCACTTCCCCGAGAGAACAGCCCGAATCGTGAGCAACCCGGAGTAAAAAAACAGTGGCTCACAAACGAGCAAGCCGGAAATGAACGCGGCTAATACAGCTAATCGTTCGGGGCAGGTTGAGCAATGAGAACAGCGCCACAGGTTGTTTTATGCCCCTCCAAGGCCATCGGTTGTCCGAAATCCTCGTACCCGTCCAGCCCCTCGGCAATTTCAAAGAGATGTGGCGCGCAAAGCGGACAAGTCACCTGATCCCCCTTGCGGGCAATGGGAATCTTGGCGGAACTCCAGGTGGAGGACGGACTACCTGAAATCACTTTGCCGCCGTGGCTCGTTGCGTCGCCAACTACGATCTGTGCACGCCCGTGTAAGCTTGCTCGTTGCATCGATTGCCCCCTCCAGATCAATGGGCGTTATCTGCTTTGGCCGAGAAGTCCGGGGCTTCGAACGGCGGGGGCTGATACGTCGCGTCGATCGTGTAGCCCAGAGCCTTCAGTTCAGCTTCTTTCTTCGATCGCTCTTCCCTTGCCGGTTTCAACTCGTCGGATATGAATTTTTTCCATTTTTTTCTGCGCTCAACGCTATCTGTAAAATATGGGGTGTAGTGATCAGATGCAGTGCTGACCTGGATGTCAGTCAAGTAGTAACCCATGTCGGGAGAGCCCGATGATTGATAAGATAGCGATAAAGTCAGAAATACACCGTCGGCGTAAAAAATCCATCTCGGTTCAATAGTAATCAAATTCTTCCACTCAACTATCGTCGGTGTGTATGTCGAATCCAGCGAATAAAGAGCCCCGGATTCTGATGAGGCATACGTCATAGCCTCTCTTCCAACAAGCCGGGGAGACGCAGCATATACATATCTTTTCCATCCGGCGGCCCGCAATCTGCCAAGTAGGGACATGACTTTGTCGCGTCCCTCTTCATATGAGGTTGTTTTTGATGAAGAGATATTGAAATTAACATCCCAATTATCAACCCCGTCCTCGGGACTGTCTTTGTCACCCAATCCAGTTGCAATCATGACGTTATCGACATCAAAAGAATGCTGCCCCTGAATGTACTTTACTGTTCCAAGTTTCGCTGAGTCAGCCCAGTGAATTTGGTAGCGATATACGCCAGACGGGTGATTCATCATGGAGAATCCCTGATTTTGGGCATCTAGCCTTCCATCAGTTCCGAACTTTATCGTGACAACTTGTGGTGTCATTGCTCCATCCTTTTTTCCTTGAGTGGTTGTCCATGCCAGAATGGCAAGGTATAGAAAAAGTGCCGCTAAAACCCACCACAATATTTTCGTCGACTTTAGCATGAGCGATATGAGTATAATTTATCAATTCAAAAAGTGATTATGTCAATCCGCCCATTGCGGCAATTGATTTTAATTCGCTCAGCATGTATTTGCGCTGTTTTTGCATGAGAAAATGAAATAATTTCCCTGTGTCATTGATCCATGGTTTGCTGAAATTTCAGCTTGCTGATGAATGCTTGGTCATTATAGATCAACCCTTGCAACACCTCGCCTTGCTCATGTTGTGCCATTGCCCAAAGATGATTGAAGGAAAAATTATTCTTAAATGTATTGTCCGCTGTTGCTTCCCATTGCTTAACCAGACTGAATCCAATGGATACTCACGGGGTCCATTGAAAATAACCTGGACTTTCGGATCCTGAGCCAACGAATTTGCCAGACCCGGCATCGTCCATCGAGGCGCTCGCTTCATTGGTCACCGGACACTTTCCTCCGCCCATTGCTGTCGCATCAAGTTTTTCTGTACGGTGGGATGGAACTGCCGACTATCGCGTTGTTTGGCACACTCCTGGAATGCCGTCGGGTCTGCCGCATAGCCGTAGCACCAGGGGCGGAGATCGTTATATCCCGCGCCTGCACCAGATGCTGTACCGTCTCTCTGATGTCTTTTACCGCGGACACCGTGCCCGAACGTGTCTCGGTCATCACCAACAGCTTAATAGCTGGGGCTTACCCCGGGCAGGATTGTCGTGCAGGTCAACAAATCCGCCTGTTGCCAGTCGTGCAGTCTGCGCCGGCAGTTCATACCCGAGCCACAGCCCATTTCCTGCGGAAGCATTTCCCAGAGGATGCGGGACTGCAGCACGAACAGGATGCCGGTCAGCACCGCACGATCGCCGAGAGGCTTGTATCCCGGGTATCGCGTCCGGCGCGGCTTCGGTGGTGGCAGAAACATTGGATCAGTGACCACAGTTCGTCATCGAGTATCGGTATTGCTATGACCTTCTCGTCAGCGAAACAACGAAGGGGCTACAGAGCGAGCGGTGGCTCATCAGTCCCGGCAAATCATTTTGTTCGTGCTGTTTAGTCTTGGCGGGTTCGCGCACGTCGTGGCGAAGTGCTTCGCTCCCTACGTACCTGTCACAAGCTTCGTGCAGATTGTGCTGTTTTAAGCGCAAACCGGCGCGCCGCTGCGCCGCGGCCAACCCTGCCCCGGTGTCCAGCCGCTGGTCTAGTTTTTTCGATTTTCGGGGCGCGAACGGAAACGTTTGCGGGTGCCTTTCGCGCGGTCGGAATTTGTCCTACATTAACGGGGCTTCGGGCCGGCCAGCCGGCCCACGGAACCTGAGATCACAAGCAAGGAACAAGAATGAGTTTCGCTCCGAACGGGGGTATTCCCAATGGTTTGGGCGGCAGCGCGCTCGGCTCCTTGAGCGCGCTCGGCGGCCTGGCAGGCCCGGTCGCCTCGAGTGTTGCCGGGAGCCTCGGGCCGCTCGCGGGCCTGGCCGGGCACGTCGACACCGTCCAGCGTGCGATGCAGCTCGCGCAGACCGGCTTCTCGCTGATGGACAAGACGCCCGGCGCGGTTGCCGAGGCGATCAACGGCGCCGCCAACCCCGCGCGCCTGACCCAGCTCAATCGATACGTCACGCTCGACACGCCGCTCGGGCCGGACGTGCTCCTGGTCAGCGCCGCCGTCGTCGACGAGTACGTGAACCGGTTGCCGGAAATCCACCTCGACCTGCTGTCGCATCGCCACGACCTTCGCCCCGACGACCTGATCGGCCAGCAGGTCAAGATCCGGTTCGATCAGCAGGCGCGCTTGTCGACGCTTGAACGCGTCGTTGCAACCGGTGCCGGCGAGAACGACCGTTATTTCGACGGCTACGTCGCGTCGTTCGACCGCGCCGGCAATCCCGGAAATGTCACGCAGTACCACCTGACGGCGGTGCCGTGGTTCTGGTTCCTGACGCGCTCGACCGACTGCCGGATTTTCCAGAACAAGACCGCGCAGGACATCCTCACCGAGATTTTCCAGGAACACGGGTTTTCCGATTTCGTGTTCGACATCCGGACGAGCCAGAAACCGCTCGAATACGTGGTGATGTACCAGGAGTCCTACTACAACTTCTGCGCGCGGTTGATGGAGCAGGAAGGGCTGGTCTGGACGCACCGCTACGAGAAGGACAAGCACTTTCTCGTGATCGGCGACACGAATTTGCTGTTCCGCCCGATCGACGGGCTGGCAACCGTGCCGTTCGCCGCCACCGAGGCGAGCGAGGACAGCGGCATCGACCAGCTGCACGAAGGCCGGCGCTTCGGCGTCGGCAAGGTCACGTTCCGCGACTTCAATCATCAGAATCCGTCGTCGCCGCTGATGCTGGTGGAAGCCGGCCCGCAGAACCTCAAGCACGCGCGGCTCGACTCCACCGAGCGGTTCGAGCACCAGTCGCTGTACGACCACGGCGACGACGGCAACCGCTATGCGCGTTTCGCGATGGAGGCCGAGGAGGCGCTGGCCCATCGCTATACCGGCGGCGGCTACGCGTGGCGCATGACCACCGCCGGCGCTGTCAACGTGGCGAATCACCCGGTCCTCGAGAACAACCAGGAATACGTGATCCTGCACGTGCGTCACGAGGCGGTGAACGACTACACGCAGCACAGCGCAAAACTGCCGTACCGCAACAGCTTCGCGTTGCTGCCGAAGAAGATTCCGTATCGTGCGCCGCGCGCCACGCCGAAACCGGTGATTCATGGCACGCAGTCGGCGATCGTCGTCGGCCCCAAGGGCGAGGAAATCTACACCAACGGGAGCGCCGTGAAGGTGAACTTCCCGTGGGACCGGCGCGGCAAGAAGGACGGCTCCGACTCGATGTGGGTGCGCGTGTCGCAGCCGTGGGCGGGTGACGGCTGGGGCGCGGCCGCGATTCCTCGGATCAAGCAGGAAGTGCTCGTGGCGTTCAATCAGGGCGATCCGGATAACCCCGTGATCGTGGGCCGCGTGTTCAACGGCGAGCAGGGCAACCCGTACCACGGTGCCGCCGGCCAGACGATGGGGATCAAGAGCCAGACGCACAAGGGGCAGGGGTCGAACGAGATCCGCATGACCGACACGAACGGCATGCAGGAATTCTTCATGCACGCGCAGAAGGACATGAACACCGTCGTCGAGAACAACGAGACGCATAAGGTGTTCGGGCCGATGCGTACCGTCCTGGTGGCGACCGGTAGCGAAGAAAAGCAGATTCCGCAGGGCAACCTGACCGAGACGATCGCCGAGAAGCGCAGTACGACCGCGACCACCGTCGAGGTGACGACGCCTGCCAAGGACGGGGGCGGCGGCACGCAGGTCTACGTGGCCGAGCGCGGCATCCTGCTGAAGGTGCAGGACAGCTCGATTTCGCTCGCGCCTGAAGGCATTCGCCTCGAGCACAAGGGCTCCGTGATCCTGATGACCGACGACGGCGTGATGGTCAACGGCCAGCGCATCGATCTCAACAAATAACACGAACACAACCATGCACTACGCTATCCACGAAGGCACGTTCGAACTGCCGGACGCGGCGCTCGACCGCACCGTCAACATCCTCGTGATGAACGCCGGCCCCGGCGGCCTCAACCTCGTGATCGCCCGTGGGCGGCTGCGCGACGGGGAAGATATCGACGCGTTTGTCATGCGCGAATGGGAAGTGGCGTCGCGCGATGCGAAGATGCTCACCGAGAAGGCGCGCCGGGCTGTGACGGTGGTGGGCCGTTCGGGCATCCAGATCGATTCCACACTCGAGCGGGATGGCCGGCTCTGGCATCAACTGCAGACCATGTTTCCGTCGGACGACGCCGGCCGCGTGCTGGTGATGACGTTGACCAGCGCGGCACCGCTGACCGAAGAGCAGCAGGCGATCGCCGATCGTATGCTCGCCAGTTTCCAGCCGCGCGCGGCTCGACCGACCCTGCTCGGACCGGGTGACGCGTCGTGAGCGCGGAACACTTCGCGGCCGCGCGCTTCGAAGACCCGATCCAGCACACGTCGTTCTGGGGTGAGCTTGCAGGCACGGTTGGGTCGGTGATCGGCGGTGCTGTTGTCGGTGCATTGGTGGCGGAGGCGATGGAAGGTCTCGTGTTCGTCGGCCTGGCCGCGCTCGAAATCGGTACGGCAGGGCTGGCGACGCCGCTGGTGATCGCGATCGGTGTGGGCGTGGCGGTCGGCTCGGGCGCACTGATGGAAGCGAGCGGTATGAACGAAGCGATCGACGACGGCGCCAAGGCGCTGGCGGACTCGATCGCGCCGCCCGAGATCAAAGGCAAGATCGCCAGTGGTTCGGGGAACGTTTATGTCAATAACAAGGCGGCGGCGCGGGCGGCGCGGCCGGGGGATCTCGATACCGTCGCGTGCCTGGATCACTCCAGCCCGCAGATGATTGCTGATGGGTCGGGGAGCGTTTACATCAATGATCATCCGGCCGCGCGCGTCGGCGACAAGACAACTTGTGACGGGACGATTGCCGAAGGTTCTGACAACGTTTTCATCGGCGGTGGTACGCAGAGGGTGCGGGACGTCAAGTCGGCGAGCCGGCTCGGGTGGTTGGGCGCGGCGCTCGGTATTGCGCTGGCGGTTTGTGGCCGCGGGAAGATGAGTTGGGGGCAGTTTCTGAAAGGCAAGCTGCCTTGCCTCGCGATCAATTTTGCGGCCGGTGCCTTCGGTACGTGGCTCGGCAGTTTGGCGAGGCCGTCAGCCGGTCACCCGGTCAACGTGATTACCGGCGGCAAGTTTCTCGACGGCACGGACGATACCGACTTCACATTGCCCGGGCCGCTGCCGATCGTGTGGCGGCGTTTTTACAGCAGCCATGATGATCGTGCTGACAGTTTGTTCGGGCCGGGCTGGAGCGTGCCGATCAGCGTCGAGCTGCGGCTTGCGTGTGAACATGGCGAGGTCACGTCGATCACGTATTGGGACGAGCAGGGCCGCGACATCGTGTTCCCGGCGGTGCCACCGGGTGAGAGCCATTTCAGCGTTCCCGAAGGCATTTACCTGATATGTACTGCCGGCGGTCACTATGTGGTTGAGACGGTCGACGGTATGTATCGCGATTTCGGCCGTGCCCGTACCGATGCGGACAGCGAGACGCTCAAGCTGTGGCGTCTTGAGGATCGCAACGGTAACTGGATTGAGGTGGAGCAAGAAGCGGCCGATGCGGTTGTGCGGCCTGCGCGGCTGCATGACAGCGCTGGGCGCATGCTGACGCTGGCCTACGATGAGTCGCACCCTCGACGCATTGCCACGATCGAGCTGACTCGTGGCGTGGACGGTGAGCAACCCGACACGCTGGTGCGTTATGCGTACAACGATGCCGGCGAACTGGTGGCCGTTACCGATCGCAGTGGCCACACCGGGCGACGCTTCGCATACGAACACGGACTGATGGTCCAGCACACGTTGCGCGGCGGCCTGCAGTGCTTTTATGCGTGGCAGGGCGTCGGCCGCGACGCGCGTGTCGTGCGCCATTGGACCGATGATGGTGAGACGTACACGTTCAATGCGGACCTTGTTCAGCGTACGGTGACGATCACCGACCAGATCGGTCGCGTTACGCACTGGACGTGGAACGAGGATCAGCAGCCGACGAGCCATACGGATGCCGAAGGCCACGTTTGGAAATTCGAGTGGAATGCGATGCGGCAGTTGGTCAGTACGATCGATCCGGCAGGGCATACGACCCGCTTCGAATATGACGAGCGGGGGCGGCAGACGCAGCGCATCGATGCGCTCGGGCAGGTTGAGCGGACCGAGTGGAACGCTTACTACGACCTCCCTGTCGCGGAAACCGATCCGGCCAACTTGCGCTGGATCTACCGCTACGACGATCGCGGCAACCTGACGATGACGCGCGATCCGGCAGGCTTCGCGACCGAGTATCACCGGGACGAGCGCGGGCTGGTGCACACGATCCGCGATGCGCGGGGTGGTTACAAGTTCCTCGAATGGAATGGCCGTGCGCAGTTGACCTCGTATACAGATTGTTCCGGCAAGGTCACGCGGTTCGGGTATGACGCACGTGGCGCGCTTGCGCGTGTGACCGATGCGGCGGGCCAGTCTACCGTGTACGAAGCGGATGCAATGGGGCGAGTCACAGGGATCGGGATGGCCGATGGCGCGCGTCAGATGTTTCGATACGATGCGGCCGGGCGTCTTGTCGAGGTCATTGACGCGAATCAGCGCAGTACGCGCTACGAGATCAATGCGCGTGGATTGCTGCTGTCACGGACGGACGCGGCTAATCGTGTCGTGCGGTTCGGCTACGACGATGCGTTCAGGCTCGCGAGCCTGACCAACGAAAATCGCGAGGCTTATCGCTTTCAGTATGACCGTCGCGATCTGGTTTCCGCGCAGATCGGCCTCGATGGCCACAAGCGCACGTACGAATACGATGTGTGCGGCCAAGGCACGATCGTACGGGATGGGCAGATCGAGACGCGATACGAGCGCGACGCAATCGGGCGACTGACGGCGAAGCAAGCTACGCATGAGCGTTGTGAGTATCTGTACGACAAGGCGAGCCGAATCGCATCTGCCGAGTTGTACACGCTGGCAGCTCGTGGCCCGTCGCTGAAGAATCGGGTCAGCTTGAAATACGACGCGCGCGGAGCGGTTCTCGAGGAATACACGCCGACCGGCTGGCTCGCGCATACGTACGACGAGCTTGGCAACCGTGTCAGCACCACAATCTCGGGCGAGCGCACGATCGACTGGCTGCATTACGGCTCGGGACACGTGCACCAGATCCGTTTTGACGGTGCTGCAGTTGCCGACATAGAACGCGATGATCTGCATCGGGAGGTGCTACGAACGCAGGGCAAGCTGACCAGTCATTTCGGATATGACGCGGTTGGGCGTCGTGCGCGGCACGCTGCGCAGCGAGGCCGGGCGGCTGACGATCTGCTTGCTAAGCAGTGGCAATACGATGCAGCGGGCGACGTGATCCAGAAGCGCGATCAGCGTCACGGCACGACGAGCTATCAATATGACCCGACTGGTCGCATTGAACAGGCGGCGGGGCCGGGATTGCCGTCTGAAGTGTTTCGCTGGGACGCGGCGGCCAACCTGGTGTCGAGCGATCACCCTGGCGGCTACGTCGAGCACAACCGGCTCAAGATGTTCGAGGACAAGCGCTTCGAGTACGACTCGTATGGACGGCTGGTTCGCAAGCTGAGCGGTCACGGGCCTGCGAAAGAGCTGGTTCTTGAATACGACGATTGGAGTCAGTTGAAGACCGTCGTGACGAAGGACCGTCTTGGCATCGCGACGACGCACTTCGAATACGACGCGTTCGGCCGCCGGATTCGTAAGCTCAATGGCGGCTACGCGAGTACGGATTTCCTGTGGGACGGCATGCGACTCGTGCAGGAGACGTATCACGACCGTCAGGGTGAGGAAGCGCTGACGTACTTGTACGAGGCCAATAGCTATGTGCCGCTCGCACGGATCGATCAGGGCAAGCCGGCGGCTAACGATGCCGATGCAAGGGACGCGGTCTACTATTTCCACAACGATGTGTCGGGGTTGCCGGAGGAGTTAACCGACGCAGACGGAGAGTTGATCTGGCAGGCCCGCTACAAGGTTTGGGGTAACGCGGTGCAGGAGGAGTGGATCGCGCGGGCGCCGCAGTTTCCAATACCGGAGTGGGGAAATGTGCAAGCGTCGGCGCCGGCACCAACTCACGTGCCGCGACCACAGAATCTGCGTTTCCAGGGGCAGTATCTGGATCGCGAGACGGGGCTGCATTACAACACTTTCCGGTTCTACGATCCGGACATTGGGCGCTTCATCAATCCGGACCCGATTGGATTGCTGGGTGGAACGAATCTCTATCGGTACGCAGCCAATCCATTGGCGTGGATCGATCCATGGGGTTGGGCTTGCGGTGAACTTAGCGGTAAAGCACAGGAAGTTCACAATTTGGCCGGTGGCGGGGATGCGCGCTCAATACGCAATTCAACGGTATCAATCGTCGAGGCCAAGGTGAATGGCAAGCCACAGTTGTTTGCGGCGGGAAGTGGAGGTCGGTTAAGTCCAGCACAACGGCAAGCACTTATGAAGATGGGCGTACCAGAAGAAAACATCTTCTATGGCAAGAAGTCTATCGATGGTTTTGATAAGCTCGAAAACCATGCGGAACGAATTATTTTGCGCAATCTGCCTGAAGGTGCCGAAGTTAGTCGCTGGGGTATCTCTTGGGGTGGATTGCAACGGAATGCATCGTGTCCATCATGTCAGCCTCATGTGGACCAGGCTGGTGGGATTTTTGATTAGGAGATGAGTATGTTGGATATCGAGGAGCATAAAAAATATCTCGAATCAGTTCTAGCTGGAGCGAAGCTCGATAACCTTGCTCGTTTTGGCGTGTGGTGCTGTGTTGGTCTCGCTCACGATGAGTCAATATTCGAATTCCTGTCGAAGCAAGCAGGGGGTACAAGTACGCAGCTCAGGCACCGAGTAGGCGATTACTTGGATCAAGTCTGGAATGGAAAAGAAAACTCCAATCCACTAAGCGACTTAGAGCAAATTGATTGGGACCCTGATGCAGTCGAAATCGACGACGACGCTGCGGCCCAGGGAGCGACCGATTTGCTGGCGGGACTATCTTTTTTGGCGAAATGGTGTGCAGAACATAAGATGGAGCGACTGGTCGCATGCGCCGAGGTTTTGATAAACCGAATCGACTACTTGGAGAGTTTTGAGTTGATTGGAGGACATGTTGCGAATCCAGTTGATCATGAGATGAACGTGCAGAAGGATTTTGCTCGTGAACTCGTTGCAGGTACCTTGACTGATCATGACAAGATGAAATATCACGAGTGGTTATTCAATCTCGGTACCCCCTGAATCATGAGCTCAAGGAACAAGCGTGCAAACGATTGACCTGTTGATCTCCCATAGTCAAATCGTAGTTCGATCCAGGCCGTACGATGAGGGTTTGAGCCAATGGGGAGCGGGCAACATTGATCAGGGCGCGGTGTTGCACGCCGACTACCTCATTTTCGATCCGCTTCCGGACGATGCCTTCGGTGCAAAGGTGTACTTGCGGGTGGTGGATAAGTTCGAGATGGACGAGCGGGCCGCACGGTGCATTGTTGCGCCGTTTCGTATTGAAGATCGCAATTCGCTCGAAGTCGCCTCGGCGACTGAAAAATTCAAGATTATGCTGGAGCTGCCGCTTAACTCGTACGACGTGTATTACGAGGTTTGCGAGGGGGAAGAGGTTTTCTACAAATTCACGTTTGCTTCAGAAGCGGGTCATCGGCAAGCAATGTATTTGCGTGATGACCCTTGGGGGGGGCAAGAAAGACAAGCCGCTTGTAGCAGGGAGGTTTGACAGATAACTTAGATTCGGTTGCTCCTTGGGTTAACTGGACCAAATTCGCAGTGATCTTGCCGGAGCGACTGACAGCAAAGGAGTCCGGGCGCGAGCGCTGCGAATACGTGAGCACGGATTGTCTGTGGGATGGCGTGCGGCTTGTACAGGAGATGTATCACTACAGGAGCGGCGAAGAGGCGCTGACCTACCTGTACGAGTCGGGCATACGGATGAGAAAAACAGGAACGGGAGCAAGAATGCATATCGGCGCATCGGCGTCCAGCCCCCATCGCGTAGCGTTCGGCGTCGCCATGGCGCTGACATTGTCGTGGTTTACCGCTGCGCAAGCGCAGAGTTGCGCACCTGATAGCGTGGCGCCCGAGTGCTTGCTGCAGCGTAGTCAAGATGAATTTCAGCAAGCAGACGACGAATTGAACCGCACTTACCAAAAGGTTTTGAAGTCGATGTCTCGGTCACGTGACGAGTACGTCAACTATCCGGTACTCAAGGTGAAATTTGTCGAGGCTCAGCGGCAATGGGTCCGTTTTCTCGGCAACGAATGTACCGCTTGGTATCTGATAAACGAGGCAGGTGCAGATCGCAATCTTGATCTACTGACTTGCGAAATCGACAGAACACGTGATCGAACGCGTGAATTAAACGCGTGGCTTAAGCAAGTGAGTCATGATTAGCGAAACCGACTACACACAGCTAACTATGGCGGCGCAATTTCGTGACGAACTGCCCGTGCGTGACCATCATTTCAAGTTACCAGTGTTATCCGGACTTTACCGATTAACGCTCCGGCAGTTGGTGTCGCCTACGGAAAATACGAGGGCCTCATCGATTGAGCTGGTCGTTACCTCCTGCCCGAACAATCAAAACGATGCTCATTTTGATTCGGTGCCGTGGTTTGGATATAGGTCTACCAATGATTAATCTCGAACGCGACCAGTCCCGCACCTACGGATCAGAACAGGAGCTGCTTTCCGAAATAGCCCAATTCAGTCCGGAAGACGGGAACTGGTTGCCGTTGGAGCGTCTTTTGGAGGCGCTTTGGACCGTTGGGATTTCGGAGGAATCGTTGAACGTTCTATTCAATCTCTTCGAGCGATTTCCTGATAGCGATGGGGCCGGCGTGCTGTGGGACATTGTCCATGCCTTGGAGTATCTCGCTGTTCCTTATGAGCAAGCGTTGGCGAAGTCGATAGCTCGATGCCCGTCTCTCATGGGTGAAATCATGATGTCGCGGTTGCTGCGGTCGCAATGAATTGCAATCTACCGGCCAGGAACGGTCACTGGTACTCGGTGCCAGAATCGTCGACAATCCGACGATGGAGCATCTATCGGAACCGGTTAGACGCACAATAGAATTCGGAGTAGCGCGATGACGAAAGTGTTCGTAGACACGACTAAAATTACGGACTGGCCTTCATTCCATCGGGTCTTCTCACATATCTTTGGTTTTCCCTCGTTTTATGGCAACAACATGGACGCGTTGGTTGACTGTTTGAGTTACCTCGATGAGCCCGAGGCCGCGATGACGAGCTTGCATGTCAGGCCGGGAGAGACGCTGGCGATACAGCTTGGCGCCGTCATCAGTTTCAGGAGGCGCTGTCCAGACCTATTCGAGGCTTTGCAAGACGCGTGCGCTTTCGTGAACTGGCGTCGTACGCGCGAGCATGGAGCCGCTTTGGTCGCACTGTCGTACTACGATTGATTCGAAGGACAACCACAGGCGCACTGCGGCCATGAACGGCCGGTCGACACCGTCGAGTAGATCGTCGACAATCAACGCACTCGCGAACCGAGATTCGCTCCGCATCCGTCTAGGCGCAACATGCGAAATGACCTAAACCGCGCAGCTTACTGGATTGCGTTCACCCTCGAACGCTGCCAGTTTCCGAATCGCGAGGCGCTCGCAGCGCAATTCGCGAATGCTGAAATCGGCGAGCTTTGTCAATGCGGGTGCAACAGTTTCGCGCTATCAATGGCTGCGCCCGATGGCGTGCCGAGAATATCTACGAGCGGACACGGTTACGGTCTGGTGTTTGAAGCTCACTTTCGGGACCTAAGCGAACCCGACGAGTCACGATCGCTTGAAATTCTATTGTTCGCCGATGATTCGGGTCATTTGAGCTACGTTGAGATCGACTACTGCGGAAACGGGCTACCAATCCCCGAGCGCATGAACCTCGAGTCGGCTCCCTATCACCTTTTCCAAGGTGACACTCTGATCCGCGCATAGATCACAGCCGTGTCCATTCAACGTACGTTCGTCGCGGCATGCCGACACACCGATGATGTCCGCTCCGTAGAGCGTCGAGCGGCCGGTTCGGGTCGAGATCGGACTGAGCGAGATGCTGAACTCCGACATCATTGCAAGCAATTTCTGGTGCTCCCATACGACAACAAAGATTGAGCGGTCGCATCCATATCGAGACGAACTCATACAGTTCGTCCGATCCAATCGAACTGTTTCGAATCGTCAAGTTCTGATTAATCGCTCACTGTGACGGATCGACGTTCGCCATCAGCGCTCGCAATGACCTTGAGCATTGACGTCATTGTGCGCCTATAACCAACGGTTAACGTGTGCCCAAGCAACGAACACTGTCTAATAGGCAATGTCCAGCGATGATGATCGCGCGTGCGGATGGATACGCCGCATGCCCTGATTCATACGTCGAAGCCCCATTTCCACCGAACCACCAAGAAAGGAGGAATCCGAACCATCAAAACACCGCAGTAAACGAGCGCGGGCCGCAAGTGCTACCAACACTCACGACCCGCTAACCACAGCCAATTACAGTGGAGTTGCCCATGGCTAAGGCGAATCATAAAGCACGACCACCGAAGACGGAACGATTCGTAACGATCCAGGAAATGTGGGGTACGCCGAAAACGGACCTCAAGCCGGAGAAGTTCTACCCGTACATGAAGATTGGTGGAATGTGGCTGATCAGCGATGCGTGTTTTGTCCCGGGCCGAAAGGCACGAATCGATATTGAGCCGGGCAGGCTGATCATCACGCAGTTGTAAGAGCGACGCCGCAGGATGCGGCCGCGCTGCGCGACGTCGCGCAGCGCGCCGGGTAGGGCGACTGCTATCAGCCGCTCCAGCGCATCACCAGGCGATATTGCAAGACGACCGCGACGTCCCGGCCCCACCCGTTGCCGTGCAATGCGTGCCCGCGCCGTTGTCGTAGAACGTGCGCGTTTCAGGTTGCGGCACAGACGGATCAAACGGATTAGGCGCGCCGTGCGGACCACGTGCGGCATCGTATGGGCGCTGCGGCGCATACGAGCCGCCACTGCCAGCCGGCCACGAGCCGTTGGCCCGCAGATATTCATTCCAGTTCTGCTCGCGCTGTTCGTATCCAGGCAACGCGCGACCGAGACTATCGCTGCCACCCGCGCCGAGCGCGACGCGATTCGCGGGCAATACCAAATCGGGTTCGTGTTCCGACGAAGGCTGCGGTGCCACGAGCCTATCGCCCGACACACGCAGCGGCCGCGTATCCGGCGTATCGAACGGACTGCGCTCCACGGGCGCAGCGTACTGCACGCGGCGTCGGCTCAGACGTGCCGCATGCCCGTCATCACGAGCAGCAGCACGCCGCTCGGAGCGAAACACATTGGCACCTGCCGACCGATCGGCCAGCGCATCGCGGCCCGACGCATCGGAGGTGGAAACAGAAAGCGCACACGCAAACGCGGCGGCGGAAGAAAGACGGAAGGGATGATTCATCAGCGATCCAAATCAGGTGATGTGCATTGAAAAAAACGGCAGATCACTGGCTGGCGGCTGGGCAACGGACGGCCGTCGAAGCGGCCTTGAAGCGGCTCCGAGGCGCGGCGGACGCGGCTCGGAGGAGGGCTGGCTGGATTGCAGAGGCGAATCCGTATTATTTCACAATATTAACAATTGCCTTTCGTGAAGGCGAAAGTCGTCGGCAAACAGTATGTTTGAGCCGCTCCACCCGACGCACCGCAATGGTGCCTACCAAACAAATCATCAGTCGATTGAGGCGCGAGGATTCGACCCTGTACCCGCCCCGACACACGCCGCGCAAGATCGCCTATCGCCAGACATCAATCCCAACAAGGCACAGCGCTAAAAAAGCCTCACCAATAGCAACCAAATTGCACCACCAGCAAACGTTCTCGCCCCCCAGAGGTTGCGCCGTCATTGCTACCGACTGCCACCCCATCCCTACGTGTTTTCCCTCACTCGACCGGCATTTTTGACAGACGATTTAAAAACGCCCATATAATTTCGGCTGCCTTGCCAATGGCTGTCGGACCATCCCTCCGATCAAGCGATTTGGCAAGCGGGGCAGGCGAAACGCTTGCGCAATGCAAGACGCATCACGATGTCTTTCCGAACCAGACGTCCCCTTCGGGGACTGCAAGAGCCGGGCCCCGCTACGCAACATTCCGCCGGAGTTCCGTCTTCTATGTGTCTCGGGCGTGTCCCATGTCCTCGCCCCCGGGTGCTGTTCGATTGCGCAAGTCATGCCGCCTTTGCCCGTATGACTAAACAACATCGAGGAGCTCCCAGATGACGCTGTCCCGTCTTACGTCCATTTCCGTCGCCGCCGTGCTGTTCGCCGCGGGCGCCGCCGCCGCGCAAGCGGAAACCGTGAAGATCGCCATCGCTGGTCCGATGAGCGGCTCGGTCGCCCAGTATGGCGACATGGTGAAGGCCGGCGCGCTGACCGCGATCGAGCAGATCAACGCGGCAGGCGGCGCGGGCGGCAACAAGTTCGAAGTGGTGATGATGGACGACGCATGCGAACCGAAGCAGGCCGTCGCCGTCGCCAACAAGATCGTCAGCCAGAAGATCAAGTACGTGATCGGCCACGTGTGCTCGGGTTCGACGATTCCCGCGTCCGACATCTACGAGAACGAAGGCATCGTGATGGTCACGCCGTCGGCCACCGCGCCGCAGCTGACCGAAGGCAAGAAGCGCCACTTCATCTTCCGCACGATCGGCCGCGACGACCAGCAAGGCCCGGCCGCCGCGCATTACATCATCAACAACGTGAAGCCGAAGAAGGTCGCCGTTCTGCACGACAAGCAGTCGTACGGCCAGGGCATCGCGTCGTCGGTGAAGAAGGACCTCGAAGCCGCGAAGATCCCGGTCGTGCTGTTCGAAGGCGTCAACGCCGGCGATTCGGATTACTCGGCGATCGTCACGAAGCTGAAGTCGCAAGGCGTCGATTTCGTCTACTTCGGCGGCTACCACCCGGAAATGGGCCTGCTGATGCGCCAGGCGCGCGAGCAGGGCGTGAAGGCCACGTTCATGGGCCCTGAAGGCGTGGGCAACAAGGACGTGACGGCGATCGCCGGCCCGGCTTCGGAAGGCATGCTCGTCACGCTGCCGGCCGACTTCTCGGCCGACCCGGCCAACGCGGCGCTCGTGAAGGCGTTCGCGGACAAGAAGCGCGATCCGAACGGCCCGTTCCAGATGCCGTCGTACGCAGCGGTGAAGATCATCGCCGAC
Organism: Burkholderia sp. FW306-1C-G01B; assembly: GCF_058781685.1. Classification (NCBI taxonomy): domain Bacteria; kingdom Pseudomonadati; phylum Pseudomonadota; class Betaproteobacteria; order Burkholderiales; family Burkholderiaceae; genus Burkholderia; species Burkholderia sp. FW306-1C-G01B. Next base: position 367,882 of record NZ_JBYSWZ010000002.1, on the reverse strand, counting down.
GCGATCGCGGGAGCGAAGACGACCGATCCGACCAAGGTCGCCGCGTACATGCACAAGACGACGTTCGACACGCCGATCGGCAAGGTGTCGTATGACGCGCAGGGCGACCTGAAGGCGTTCAAGTTCGTCGTGTACACGTGGCACAAGGACGCGACGAAGACCGCCGCCAAGTAATACGGAGTACCCGCCCCGCGCACCCGCTCTGCCCGTCACCCGGGCGGAGCGTGTGCGCATTTGGCCGTTCCGCGGCCAACGGACGGCCCGAGACGACACCGTGCGTTGCGCGCGGCCGAACGCCGTGATCCGGCGACGGCATGCGACCCAGCGCCAACGGGAGCTTCCCGCACATGACTGACTTCTTTCCGCAATTCGCCCAGCAACTGGTCAACGGCCTGACGCTGGGTGCGATCTATGCGCTGATCGCCATCGGCTATTCGATGGTCTACGGCATCATCGGCATGATCAACTTCGCCCACGGCGAGATCTACATGATCGGCGCGTACGTGGGCCTCGTGACCCTGACCGCGATCGGCGTCTCCGCCGGTTATCCGCTGCCGCTCGTGCTCGGCGCCGCACTGATCGTGTCGGTGATCGTCACGGGCCTGTACGGCTTCGCGGTCGAGCGCGTCGCGTATCGGCCGCTGCGCGGCGGCCCGCGCCTGGTGCCGCTGATCTCCGCGATCGGCATGTCGATCTTCCTGCAGAACTACGTGCAGATCGGCCAGGGCGCGCGCGACGTGTCCGTGCCGGTGCTGATCTCCGGCGCGTTCGACATCCATCTCGGCGGCGACTTCGACGTGACCATCCCGTATTCGCGCCTGATGATCGTCTGCGTGACGCTCGTGCTGATGATCGCGCTCACGCTGTTCATCTCGCATTCGCGGATGGGCCGTGCGTGCCGCGCGTGCGCCGAGGACATGAAGATGGCGAACCTGCTCGGCATCGACACGAACCGCGTGATCTCGTTCACGTTCGTGCTCGGCGCGATGCTGGCCGCCGTCGGAGGCGTGCTGATCGGGCTGACGATCGGCAAGCTGAATCCGTATATCGGCTTCGTCGCGGGCATCAAGGCGTTTACCGCCGCGGTGCTCGGCGGGATCGGCAGCATCCCGGGCGCGATGCTCGGCGGCGTGCTGCTCGGTCTCGCGGAAACTTTCGCCGCAGGCTACATGCCGGCCGAGTACAAGGACGTCGTCGCGTTCGGCCTGCTCGTGCTGATCCTGCTGTTCCGCCCGACCGGCCTGCTCGGCAAGTCGGACATCGAAAAGGTTTGACGGAGACGCAGATGAGTACAGTCATTTCCGTTCGCCGCCCGGCCGCCGACGCATCGTTCGGCCAGGCGCTGAAAAATGCCATGGCCGCCGCGTTCCTGACGGCGATCCTCACGATCCCCGTGCTCGGGCTGCAGTTGAAGCTCGACGGCTACCAGGTCGTGCTCACGCCGCACTGGCGGCCGGTGTGGATCGCGGTCGCGGCCGTGTTCCTGTTCCAGTTGTTCAAGCCGTGGCTCGTGCGCGCGAAATCGGCGGTGAAGCTGCCGGCAATGCCCGCGATGGGCGCGCAGCAGCAGCGCGTGGTCGTGTGGGTGCTGCTCGCGGTCGGGCTCGTGTGGCCGTTCTTCGGTTCGCGCGGCGCGGTGGACGTCGCGACGCTCGCGCTGATCTACGTGATCCTCGGCCTCGGGCTGAACATCGTGGTCGGTTTCGCGGGGCTGCTCGATCTCGGCTATGTCGGGTTCTACGCGGTCGGCGGCTATACGTACGCGATGCTGAACCAGTACTTCGGGCTGTCGTTCTGGGAATGCCTGCCGCTCGCCGCGATCGCGGCGGCGACGTTCGGTTTCCTGCTCGGCTTCCCGGTTCTGCGGCTGCGCGGCGACTATCTCGCGATCGTCACGCTCGGCTTCGGCGAAATCATCCGCCTGCTCGCGAACAACCTGACGAGCCTCACCGGCGGCCCGGACGGCATCTCGGGCATCGCGAAGCCGACGGTGTTCGGCTTCGAGATGGCGCGCTCGGCGAGCGTCGAGGGCGCGAAGACCTTCCATGAGCTGATCGGGCTGGAATACAGCGGCGAGCACATGGTGATCTTCCTGTACCTGATCGCGCTGGTGCTGGTCGGCTTCACGCTGTTCGTGACGAGCCGCCTGATCCGCATGCCGATGGGCCGCGCGTGGGAAGCGCTGCGCGACGACGAGATCGCGTGCCGGTCGCTGGGCCTGAACCCGACGCGCATCAAGCTGTCGGCGTTCACGCTCGGCGCATCGTTCGCGGGGATCGGCGGCGCGTTCTTCGCGGCGCGCCAGGGTCTCGTGAATCCTGAATCGTTCACCTTCATCGAATCGGCGCTGATCCTCGCGATCGTCGTGCTCGGCGGGATGGGCTCGCAGCTCGGCGTGATCCTCGCGGCGATCCTGCTGACCGTGCTGCCGGAAGTCGCGCGCGGCTTCGCCGAGTACCGGATGCTGATCTTCGGTCTGGTGATGGTGTTGATGATGATGTGGCGTCCGCAGGGCCTGCTGCCCGCGAGCCGTCCGCACGTGGAGCTGCCGCAATGAGCACGAATGCAGAACTGTTGAAGGTCGCCGGGCTGCAGATGCGCTTCGGCGGGTTGCTCGCGGTGGACGGCATCGATTTCGACGTGCGCCGCGACGAGGTGTTCGCGATCATCGGGCCGAACGGCGCGGGCAAGACCACGGTGTTCAACTGCGTCGGCGGCTTCTACAAGCCGACCTCCGGCGCGGTCGAACTCGACGGCCACCCGATCGCCGGACTGCCGAGCCACAAGATCGCGGTGAAGGGCCTGGTGCGCACGTTCCAGAACATCCGCCTGTTCAAGTCGCTGACGGTCGTCGAGAACCTGCTCGTCGCGCAGCATCGCAAGGTGAAGGCAGGGCTACTGCCCGGCCTGTTCTCGACGCCCGCGTATCGCCGCGCCGAGAAGGAGGCGCTCGAACGCGCGGCCGTGTGGCTCGAACGGATGGGGCTGAAGTCGGTCGCCAACCGGCCGGCCGGCACGTTGTCGTACGGGCACCAGCGGCGTCTGGAGATCGCGCGCTGCATGATCACCGAGCCGCGTCTCTTGATGCTCGACGAGCCGGCGGCTGGCCTCAACCCGCAGGAAAAGATCGAGCTGCAGCACCTGATCGACAAGCTGCGCCGCGAGTTCGGCGTGTCGGTGCTGCTGATCGAACACGACATGAGCCTCGTGATGGGCGTGTCGGACCGCATCCTCGTGATGGAGCACGGCCGGCCGATCGTGATCGGCACGCCGGAAGCGGTCCGCAACGACCCGCGCGTGATCAAGGCGTATCTGGGGGAAGAGTGATGCTGAAGCTGGAACAGGTCCATACGCACTACGGCGCGGTCGAGGCGCTCGCGGGCGTGTCGATCGAGGTGAACAAGGGCGAGATCGTCACGCTGATCGGCAGCAACGGCGCCGGCAAGACGACGCTGATGATGACCGTGTGCGGCACGCCGCGTGCATCGTCGGGCCGCGTGATGTTCGAGGGCAACGACATTACCGCGATGTCGACGCACCAGATCATGCGGCAGGGGATGGCGATCTCGCCGGAAGGGCGGCGCGTGTTTCCGAGTTTGACGGTGCTCGAGAACCTGAAGATGGGTGGGTTCTTCGCGAGCCGTCATGAGATCGACGACGGCATCGAGCACGTGTTCAAGCTGTTTCCGCGCTTGAAGGAGCGTGCGACGCAGCGGGCCGGCACGATGTCGGGCGGCGAGCAGCAGATGCTGGCGATCGGCCGTGCGCTGATGAGCAAGCCGCGCTTGCTGCTGCTCGATGAACCGACGCTCGGCCTCGCGCCGCTCGTGATCGCGCAGATCTTCGACATCATCCGGACGATTCGCGACGAAGGCGTTACGGTGTTCCTCGTCGAGCAGAACGCGAACAAGGCGCTGGGCGTGGCCGATCGCGGGTATGTGCTCGAAACGGGGCGTGTGGTGCTTGCCGATACGGGCGCGAACCTGCTCGCGAACGATCGGATCAAGCAGGCTTATCTCGGCGGTTGAGGCCGGAAGCCGCCGGCCCGCAACGGGCCGGCGGCGCTTCTGCTTGCCTGGTCGCTTCCGCATGCAAGGCCGGTCGCGGCCTTGTCTTTTCTTTCCTAGCCGATCCTGAACGTGCTTTTCAGCACGTCGCGCAGATGCAGCGCGGCGCGATTGCTGTCGTCGGTCAGGATATAGATCAGGTGCGGCGGGAGATCGGGCAGCACGATCCCCGCGACGTTGCTCGTCAGGTTGCCCGAGACGCGATCGTGTTCGATGAGGCCGACCGCGAGGCCGTTGGCGATACAGGCTTCGACCGCCGGCGAACTCGCGCTCTCGAGCAGCATCCGGTGCGCGATCCGCTCCTTCTTCAGCGCGTTCAGCGCGGTGTCCCGGTACGGGCATCCCTGTAATTGCACCGCGATCGGCAGCGGTGCGTCGGGGTTGAACTTGAACGTTCGCGCGGCCACCCAGACCGGATGGGTCTTGCTGAGCAGCTCGCCATGCGGCAGCGCTTTCGGCACCACGGCGATCGTGATGTCCAGTTGGCCGCGCGCGAACAGGAGCTGCAGTTCCTCGCTGGAGCGTGCTTCGACCGTCAGTTCGAGCAACGGCCGGTCGGCGGCAAAGCGCGGCAGGAACTCGGCCATGAAGTGCGCCGCGTAGGAGTCGGGGATGCCGAGCCGCAGCTTGCCGGTCAGCATCTGCGGCGACAGCGATTCGACGAGCCGGTCGTGGCTCAACAGGAACTCCGTGGTGTCGCTCAACAGTTTATGGCCGTACTGCGTCAGTTCGACCGCCTGATTGTTTCGCGTAAACAAGCGCTGCGCGACCATCTCTTCCAGCTTCTGAATCTGGGCCGTGACCGACGACGGGCTGCGGTTCACATAGACGGCCGCGTCCTTGAAGCGGCCGAGCTTCGCGACGGCGTGGAAGGTACGCAGCAAATCGACGTCCAGGGTGCGCGGCATGATTTTGATTTTCCGAATTAGTGATTCACGTAATCTCGATTGACGGAATTATTGAGCCTCCCTATCCTCGGGTCAACAGGCGGGCATTCGTGCGAGCGTCGCACGTATCCGGGGAACGATTCATGTCTATCGATGATGTTGTCGTGGATGCATGGGTGCGGGACAGGGCGCCGCGGGCGGAGTCGGCATGGACGGTCGAGCATCTCGAAAGGCGGTCGACGTTGAAGCGCATTGACGATGCGGCGCGGCAATGCAAGGCGGATCGAGAAGTATTTTCGTTGATGAGGAATGTGAACGAATCCGCGGTTCGGAATCCTGTGCGTCAACGCAGCCTGCGCGGCGATGTCGAACTGCAATACCGTTGTCCGGGGCTCGAGCCGATCCGAGGCGAAGACCTGGAAGACGCGCGCGCGTCCACGGCAACCTTCAGAAGGGCGCCGCTCGCATGCAACGCTTCCTGATCCAGCTTGTTTTCGTATTGTCGTGGAGTTCGGGCTTCATTGGCGCCAAGCTCGGCGCGGAGACGGCTGGCGCGTTCAACCTGCTGTTCTGGCGTTTTCTGCTCGTGACGCTGTGCCTGGCGATCGTCCTCAACCGGCAGCTCGGGCGACTGACGCTGGAAAAAATCCGCTATCACGCGGTGATCGGCTTCCTGTCGCAGTTCCTGTACCTGAGCTGCGTCTACGTGGCCATTCAGCACGGCCTGCCGCCGGGCATCGCGGCGGTCATCGCCGCGTTGCAGCCACTCATCACCGCGGCGATGACGACCCTGGAAGGCAGCGAGCGCAGCGGGGCGCGACAGTGGGCCGGGCTCGTCGCCGGATTCGTCGGCGTCGGCATCGTGATCGGCGGGCAATACGCGCTGCCGACCGAGTCGGTCGGCATCGTCATGTACATCCTGCCGCTGGTTTCCGCGCTGGGGCTGTCGGTCGCGACGATCTATCAGCGGCGGCGCGCGCTGACGGCCGCGCGCAGCAACGAGGACGGGTTGTTTCTGCCGCTGTTCGTGCAGGGAGGCGTCAGCCTGGTCCTGTTCGCGGTGTGCGGGATCGTCACGGGCGACCTGCACGTGCCGACCCAGCCGAATGTGTGGGTGTCCGTCGTGTGGCTGACGGTATTCTCGACGTTCATGGCTTACCTGACGTTGTGGGCACTGCTCAAGCGCATGCCCGCGACGCGCGTGGCGACCCTCGTCTATCTCGAACCGCCCGTGACGCTGACCTGGGCCGCGTGGATGTTCGGCGACAGCATCCACGTTTCGACTTACCTCGGCATCGTTGTCGTCGCGATCGGCGTGTGGCTGGCCAGCAAGCAAGGCGAGCGAACCGCCCGGGCCCGGCGCGCGGAAATGGAGACGGCCGGCCGCTGAGCCGCTGGTTGCGCGCGCGGTTCCGGTGTAGCTTCGCGATACGACCCGGCCCGCGGAGGAACCCCATGAAAGTCAAACGAATCGTCGCCAATATCGACACGCAATCGGTCGACGACGCGAAGCGTTTCTATCAGCAGATCTTCGGTCTCGACCTGTTGATGGATCACGGTTGGATCGCAACCTACGGCAATGCCGAACGGATGGACGTGCAGATCAGCTTCGCATCGCAGGGTGGGGCGGGCACGCCGACGCCCGACCTGTCGATCGAGGTCGACGATCTCGACGAAGCGCTCGCACGCGTGCATGCGGCAGGCGTTCCGCTCGAATACGGCCCGGCCGACGAGCCATGGGGCGTGCGGCGGTTTTACGTGCGCGATCCGTTCGGCAAGCTCGTCAACGTGCTGGTGCATCGCTGACACGCGGCGGTGCTGTGGCATGCGCGTTCACGCATGCAACGCCAGTCCTTTCACCGCCTTGTCCACAGCCTTCTTCGGCCCGTGCAACGCCAGCCCGACAAGATCCGGATTCTCTGCATCCTCGGCGCGAAACGCCTCGCGATTGGCCGCGTCGTGTCCGGTCGAGAACATCGCGCGCACGTAGGGCACGATCTTGAGTTCGCGCGACAGCGCATGCCGGTGCGCGGCCTGCAGCCCGTTCAAATCAGCCGCGAACACCAGCATCGGCTGGCCGAGCATCCGGCCGTAGCGATTTCCGGCCGCATCCTCATAAGGCTCGCCGAGCGCCTGGGGTGCGCCGGCCGCGACGCCCGTCGCGAGAAACGCGACGACATTGAGTTTCTGCCACGCCGCGAGATCGTCGCGCACGATCAGTGCCACTTTCGTATCGAACATGCTTGCTCCTCATTGGAGCACGCATGATCGGATGCCGCGTGCGATCAGTCTGGAACGTTTGTGCACATCTGCCGGTACGCGGCCGGCGTGATCCGGAACGCGCGGCGGAACCAGCGGCCCAGATGGCTCTGGTCGGCGAAGCCGACGTCCGCGGCCGCCTGTGCGGGCGTGCGGCCGGCCGCCAGCAGCCGACGCGCGGCACGTAACCTCAAGCGCACCAGATACGCATGTGGCGACGTGCCGAATGCGCGCTGGAACAGCCGGGTCAGCCGGAACCGGTCGATCCCGGCGACGCTGGCGAGTTCGTCGAGCCCGATGTTGCCGTCCATCTGCGCATGCAGCAGATCGCGCACGCGCGCGATCGCGGGCGGCACGACACCGCTTTCCAGCGCGAGCGTGCCACGCAGTTCGCCGCCGAGCCGCGTCAGCAGGCGGTCGAGCGTCTGGTCGCGCGCGAGCCGGCCTTCGTTTCCGTGGATTGCGAGAAACGCTTGCCGGATCGCGTCGACGAGGCCGCGGTCGTCGACGAGCGTGTGGCCGAACGCGGCTTCGACGCCGCCGAGGCCCGGCAGATCCAGCCGGCGCGCCGCGCGCTCGACCCATGCTTGCGGCAGGTACAGCATCCCGTAGGTGAAGCCGCCCGCTTCGGGCGCATGGCCGTCGTGCATCGCGCCCGGCTCGATCAGGATCGCGCGGCCGGGCACGCTCGTATGCAGCGACCGGTGGCACTGGAATTGCTGCACGCCCTGTTCGGTGAAGCCGACCAGCATGTCGTCGTGATCGTGTGCATCGTATGCATGGCCGTTGAAATGCGCATGCAGGCTTTCGATGCCGGTTTCCGCATCGCGGCGCGCGACGAGCCAGTGGTCGGTCGTGCCGATGTCCTTTGCTGTTGTCGTCATCGGATGCCTCGCGCGTCGTCGTTGCGTGACCGGTAGTGTACGCAGGTCGCGTGATGGCGGTGGCAGGCACGGGCCATACGTTCGGCGATCGCGCGGGAAGCGGGGCGAGACCCCGGCGCGCATCGCGATACGCGCAGTGGCGGGCATGCGCGGTTCATTCCCCGTTCGCCACCGCCTGTTCGTCACGCGCATATTGCGCCGGCGGCCGCCCGACATGCCGCGTGAACGCGACGCTGAAGGTGCTCGCGGAACTGTAGCCGACGCGCCCCGCGATCTCTGCGATGCGGCCTTCGTTGCGGCGGAGCAGGTCTTTCGCGAGCGCCATGCGCCACGTGAGCAGGTATTCCATCGGCGCGACGCCGACCGCACGGTTGAAGCGTTCGAAGAACGTCGAGCGCGACAGCGCCGCTTCCTTCGCGAGTTCGACGACCGTCCACGGATGCGCGGGGCGTTCGTGCATCCGGCGGATCGCGGCCGCAAGTCGATTGTCGGCGAGCCCGCGCACGAGGCCGGGCGACGCGTTCGTTTCGGTCGTGAACCGCAATGCCTCGATCAGCAGCACTTCCAGCAGGCGCGCCAGCACGATCTCGCGCGCAGGCCGCTGCGCGCGCGATTCGTCGCGCACCAGTTGCACGAGCGTGGTCAGCCGCGGCTCGCCGCGCACGTGCACGAATTGCGGCAGCAGCGACACCAGCAGCGCTGCATCCGGCGAACCGAAGCTACAGTTGCCGGCCATCATCCGCGTGTCGACCGGGTTGCCCGGATCGCCGATCCGGTATTCGCCGTTGTCGAGTGCGACCGGCGGCGCGGTTTCGACGCCCGGCGGCGGCGGTTCGAGGCTGGACATCGCGACGCCGTAGGCCGCCGGAATCAGCACGAAATCGCCCGGCAGCAGCTCGATCGGCGCGTGCCCGTCGATCGCGATCCGGCATCCGCCGTCGAGGATCGCGCAATAGAACGGCTCGCCGGCGACCGTGCGGTTGATCGACCACGGGCTCGCACCGTGAACGGACTTGGAGTACCGCGCGCCCGGTTGCAGCAGCGTCACGACTTCGGTCAACGGGTCGATCATCGCCGGACTCTCGCAAAAGAAAAGCGGATTTTCGATTGTAGCGAATACGGATCCGGCCATCTATCGTACGGACACATGCCCAACACATCCCAGGAGTTCGCATGAAGACCGTACTGATCACCGGCTGTTCCTCCGGCTTCGGCCTCGAGATTGCCCGCCATTTCCTGGCCCGCGACTGGCAGGTCGTCGCAACGATGCGCACGCCGCGCGAGGACGTGCTGCCGCCGTCGGAACGCCTGCGCGTGCTGGCGCTCGACGTGACGAACGCCGACAGCATCCGCGCCGCCATCGACGCGGCCGGCCCGATCGACGTGCTCGTCAATAACGCAGGCTTCGGCGCGGCCGCGCCGGCCGAACTCACGCCGCTCGACACGGTGCGTGCGCTGTTCGAAACCAACACGATCGGCACGATTGCGGTTACGCAGGCCGTGCTGCCGCAGTTTCGCCGGCGTGGGGCCGGCGTGATCGTGAACGTCACGTCGAGCGTCACGCTGAAGGTGTTGCCGCTGGTCGGCGCGTACCGGGCCAGCAAGGCGGCGGTCAATGCGTTCACCGAATCGATGGCGGTCGAACTCGAACCGTTCGGCGTGCGCGCGCATCTCGTGCTGCCGGGCCGTGCACCCGACACGCGTTTCGGCGACAACGCGCGTGCGCACATGCATGGCTTCGAACACGAGGCTTATGCGGAGTTCGTCGGAAAGGCCGTCGCGAGGATGCTCGATGCGTCGGGGCCGATCACCCATGCGCAGGATGTTGCCGAAGCCGTGTGGCGCGCGGCGACGGATCCGTCGAGCCCGATGCGCATTCCGGCCGGTGCCGATGCGAAAGCGTGGGCGGCCGAAGTGCGTTGATCGATCGGGAATCCGTCGCGCCGGTCGCTCGAATCGGCGCGACGAATCGCACGATGCGAAGAAGGGCGTTACCGCGCGGCGGCGTTATACCGCGCGTTCGATCGCCTGTCCGAGCAGCGACAAGCCGAGATCGATCTCGTCCTCGCTGACGGTCAGCGGCGGCGCGATCCGGAACACGCCGCCCATCCCGGGCAACTGCACGATGTTCATGCTGAGCCCGAGGTTCATGCATTCGCGCGTGATCTTCGCGCCGAGCCCGTCCGCCGGTTCTTTCGTGCGGCGATCCTTGACGATCTCGACGCCGAGCAGCAGCCCGCGTCCGCGCACGTCGCCGATGCAGTCGAACCGTTCCATCAGGTCGAGCAGGCCGCGCCTGAGCCGGTCGCCCATCGCGTTCGCGCGTGCGACGAGCCCGTCGCGCTGCACGACGTCCAGCACGCGCAGGCCGACGGCCGCGGGCAGCGGGTCCGACACGTGCGTCGTGTAGAACAGGTAGCCAAGCTCGTGCGCGCGTTCCTCGATCGCCGCGGACGTCACGATGGCCGCGAGCGGCAGCCCGGCGCCGAGCGTTTTCGACAGCGTCAGGATGTCGGGCGTCACGCCGTCGCGCTGGCACGCGAACATCGTGCCGGTGCGCCCGACGCCCGTCTGCGCCTCATCGAGGATCAGCAGCATCCCGCGTTCCTCGCACTTGCGCTTCAGCGCCGCCATATAGCCTGCCGGCAGTTCGATGATCCCGCCCGAACTGAGGATCGGCTCCGCGATGAATGCCGCGAGATTGCCGCTCGACTGGCGATCGATCAGGTCGAACGCGTAGTCGAGTTCGGCGAGATGGTCGTAGGCGCCGTTGCGCTCGAAGCGCGGCCGGTACGTGAACGGCGCCGGAATCGCGAACGAGCCGACGGCAGCCGGGCCGACGCCCTTGCGGCCCGCGCTGTACGTGGCCGATGCGGCCGCGCCCGTCATCCCGTGCCACGACTGCGCGAAGCCGACGATCTCGTACTTGCCGGTGACGAGCTTCGCCATTCGGATCGCCGCTTCGTTCGATTCCGCGCCGGTGCTGAGCAGCAGCGCGCGGTCGAGCCCGTCGGGCGTGATGTCGGCGAGGCGCGTCGCGAGATCGACGACCGGCCGCGACAGCATCCCGCTGAACAGATGGTCGAGCTTGCCCGCGTATTCGCCGATGACGGAGACGATCTCCGGATGGCAGTGGCCGAGCACCGCGCTCATCTGCCCCGACGTGAAATCGAGGATCGCGCGGCCGTCCGCGTCGTAGACGAAGCTGCCTTTCGCGCGCTCGATGATCATCGGCTCGAACGTGCCGCCGTAGCGGACCAGGTGCTGCCTGGCATTGCGCCAGAAGGTTGCGTCGTCGTTCAGGGACATCGGGCTTCTCCGGGCAAAGGGGGCAGGGATCGCTTGCAGTCTAGGCGCGCGTCTGGTTTGATGGAAACGAATAGTTTTTATGCAAGGTAGAAAAGGAGCTAATACCTTGGGACTTTCGCTCGACATCGACCTGCTGCGTTCGTTCGTCGTGATCGCCGAGGTGCGCGCGCTCAGCCGCGCGGCCGCGCGCGTCGGCCGGACCCAGTCCGCGCTCAGCCAGCAGATGAAGCGGCTCGAGGATATCGTCGACCAGCCGCTGTTCCAGCGCACCGGCCGCGGCGTGGTGCTGACCCACCCGGGCGAGCGGCTGCTCGTGCATGCGCAGCGCATCCTGCGGCTGCACGACGAGGCGATGGCCGACCTGTGCGGCACGGGGTTGTCGGGGACGATCCGGTTCGGCTGCCCGGACGATTACGCGGAGGTGTTTCTGCCGTCGCTGCTGCGGCAGTTTTCCAGCCAGCATCCGCAGGCGATCGTTGAAATCGTATGCGGGCCGACGCCGCGGCTGCTCGAACAGCTCGAGAAACGCGCGGTCGATCTCGCGATGATTTCGCTGCCGGACGAAGGGGCGAACGACGACATCATTCGCCGTGAGCAACTGGTCTGGATCGGCTATCCGGGGCTGGAACCCGCGCATTTCGATCCGCTGCCGCTCGCGCTTTCCGATCGCGATACGCTCGATCACATCGCGGCTTGCGAAGCGTTGCATCGCGCCGGCCGCGCTTACCGCGTCGCGTATGCGAGCAGCAGTCTCGCGGGGCTGATCGCGCTGGTGCGCTCGGGGCAGGCGTTCGCGGTGATGACGCAGACGGCGGTGCCGGCCGACCTGGCGATCGTCAACGGCGATCCGCGGTTGCCGGCGTTGCCGGCCGTGGGCATTACGCTGAAGTTCGACCGGAAACGGCCGTCGCATCTGACGGCGGCGTTCGCCGAGCATATCCGGCTGACGCTGCCGCTGTTGTGATGGGCGACGCGCGGCGATTGGCGCCGGCGCGTATGACCGCCGCGCCGCCGTTTGTCGCGGCTTCGAATCAGTCGACCATCGACGAGGTTTGTGCAGGCGTGCGGCCATGCATATCCACTACCGCATCACGCATCCGGATCTTCGCCCGCATGTCCGGCAGATTTAGTTCGGTTTCCTGATATTGATTGACCGGATCGGAATCGGCGACGATGCGGCAGACGATGATTGACCGGAAAACGCGGGGCGCCCGCCGCACCCGTTACGCGCGGGTCAATCGCCGTGCAGCCAGCAACCCGACGGCGAGCAGCACCGCGACATACGCGGCGACGCCCGCCCACGCGCCGTGTTGCCAGAACGACCCGCCGACCGAGCCAAGCACGCTCGACCCGAGATAGTACGCAAGCAGGTACAGCGATGCGGCGTGCCCCTTCGCCGATCCCGCGAGATGGCCGACCCAGCCGCTCGCGACCGCATGGGCGACGAAGAAGCCGATCGTGACGAGCACGATGCCGACAATGATCGCGACGAGCGAATGCGACAGCGTCAGCGCGAGGCCCGCCGCGAATACGAGCATGCCGCTGACCAGCACCGGGGCCCGTCCGACGCGGTCGGCGAGCGCGCCGGCGCTCGATGAAGACACCATCCCGAACAGGTAGGCGCCGAAGATCAGGCCGCACTCGGTCGAGCTCAGATTGAAGGGGGCCGCGGTGAGCCGGAACCCCGCATAGTTGTAGATCGTCACGAACGCGCCCATCACCAGGAAGCCGATCGCGAACACGAACGGGAGCCGGGCGTGACGCAGTTGCGCGTTCCACAGCCGCAAATGGTGGCGCAGCGTCAGGTCGGTGCGCTTCACGAAGCGTCGCGATTGCGGCAGCAGCATCACGAAGGCAACTGCCGCGACGAGATCGACGACGCCGATCGTCAGCATCGCCGTCCGCCACGAGAAGTGCTCTTCCAGCGCGCTCATGCCGATCCGTCCGACCATGCCGCCGAACGCGGTTCCGCCGACATAGAGCCCCATCGAGAAACCGAGCCCGTCGGACGCGATTTCTTCGGCGAGATAGGCCATCGCGACCGCCGGGACGCCGCCCAGCGCGAAACCTTCGAGCGCACGCCAGACCAGCAGCAGGTTCCAGTTGGGCGACAGCGCGGCGAGTACATTGAACAGGGCGGCCAGCGTCATCGACGCGAACATCAGCCCGCGTCGTCCGACGCGTTCGGACAGTGCGCCGGCGCACAAAATCGAGACCGCCAGCATCCCGGTCGACAGCGACAACGACAGCGAACTCGACGCCGCGCCCAGCCCGAACTCCCGTGCGAACGCGGGAAGCAGCGGCTGGACGCAGTACAGCAGCGAGAAGGTGGAAAAGCCGGCGAGGAAGAGCGCCAGCGCGATGCGCTTGTACGCGGCCGAGCGCGGGGAAACGCCGGCAGGCAGCGCATCGGGCGCGGCGTTCCGCGTACCGGGCATGGATCGGGAAATCGAAGCGGAGGACATGGGTGCACTCGATGTGCGACGGAATGTCTGAATTCTTGCGCACCGTCATGTATATGTCCAATATATGAAAGAAACCGTAGCGATATGTTTAACCACTGGCTGACGAGCCGGCCCGGCTCACCGTGAGGTCATGTAGCGAATGGAACTCAGGCATCTCCGATACTTTCTGGCCGTGGCGGCCACGTCGAATTTCACCAAGGCCGCAGAAACGCTCGGCATCGGTCAGCCGCCATTGAGCCAGCAGATCAAGGCGCTCGAGAGCGAACTCGGCGTGGAGCTGTTCAAGCGGACCGCGCGCGGCGCCGAGCTGACGCTGGCGGGCGAGGTCTTCGCGGAAGAGGCGCGCCGCGTGCTCGACGATGCCGAGCGTGCGGCACGGGCGGCAAGGCGGGCCGCACGCGGGGAAACCGGCCATCTGCGTGTCGGCTTCACCGGTACGGCGGCGTTCAATTCGAAAGTGTCGGATCTGATTCGCCGCTTTCGGGAGGCGTTTCCGGATGCGGAGCTGACGTTGCAGGAGGCGACGTCGCGCGTCCTGCTGGAGGCGCTGGATGCCGGGCATCTCGACGTCGCGATCGTGCGGCCGGAACGTCGTGTCGCCGCGACGTTGCGGGTGACCGACTGGGACGAGGAGCCGATGTATGTCGCGCTGCCCGTCGCGCATCGGCTGGCGCAGCGTCGGCGCATCGATTTGGCCGAGCTGGCCGACGAGTCGTTCGTGCAGGTGCCGCGGGAGGCCGGCAGCGCGCTGTTCGACGACATCGTCGCCGCATGCAATGCCGCCGGATTCGAGCCGCGCATGGCGCAACCTGCGCCGCAAATCACGTCTGCGGTGACGCTGGTCGCGGCCGGGCTGGGCGTGTCGGTCGTGCCGAAGGCGATTACGCAGGTGCAGATTGCCGGGGTCGTCTATCGGCCGTTCGCGGGTAATGCGCTTCGTGCAAGGCTGGCCATTGCGTCGCGATGCGACGAGCCGTCGGCGGTCGTGCGCAATTTTCTTTTGCTGGCCTAGCGGGGTGCGTCGAGATGCTTGGGGCGGATCCGTTCCGCGCTTGAATCTCCCGGTGCGCGCCGGGCTTGCATCGGCATCGTGTCGTCGAACGCGATAAAAGCAAAAAACCCGCGAGGCCATGCGCTGTCGCGGGTTTTTGAAAATGCTCGAAACGCGGAGAAACCGCATCTGGTGCCGACGGCGAGACTCGAACTCGCACAGCTTTCGCCACTACCCCCTCAAGATAGCGTGTCTACCAATTTCACCACGTCGGCACTGCACTGCAAGGGGCGCAATTCTAGCGTCACATTGCGCGTTTGTGAAGGGGGTATGACACGGTTGCGGTGTGCGCGAAAGCGATCCCGGTAGAATTCGGGCGATCGGTCCGACGATCATCGCAACCGCAACCCGTTTTCTCCCAGTGACCACCACTCTCGAACAACTGCAGGCCGGACAACTGTCGGGCGCCCGGCAACTCAAGCTCGCGTGCGGGCTGACCGAATTTCCGCGCGAGATTTTCGAGCTCGCCGACACGCTCGAAGTGCTCGACCTGTCCGGCAACGCGCTCGCCGCGCTGCCGGACGATCTGCCGCGGCTGCATCGCCTGCGCATCCTGTTCGCGTCCGGCAACCGCTTCACCGCCTTCCCCGAGGTGCTCGGCGCGTGTGCGCAGCTCGACATGATCGGCTTCAAGGCGAACCGGATCCGCACGGTGCCGCGCGGATCGCTGCCGCGCGCGCTGCGCTGGCTGATCCTCACCGACAACGAAATCGATGCGCTGCCCGCCGAGATCGGCGACTGCTCGCGATTGCAGAAGCTGATGCTCGCGGGCAACCGGCTGCGCGCGCTGCCTGCCGAAATGGCCGCATGCCGTGCGCTCGAACTGGTGCGCCTGTCGGCGAACCGGCTGGACGAACTGCCCGACTGGTTGCCGCGCCTGCCGCGCCTTGCGTGGCTCGCATACTCCGGCAATCCGTTCAGCGCCGCGCCGGAAGCCGCGGCATCAGCCGGGCCGGAGGTCGCGGACGTCGACTGGGCGTCGCTCTCGTGCGAGCAGAAGCTGGGCGAAGGCGCGTCGGGCGTCATTTACCGCGCGCAATGGCGTGCGGACGGTCATGTGCCGCGAGCGGTCGCGGTCAAGCTGTTCAAGGGCGCGGTGACGAGCGACGGGCTGCCCGACTGTGAAATGGCCGCGTGCCTGCACGCCGGCCGCCATCCGAACGTGATTCCGGTGATCGGCAAGGTGCGCGGTCATCCGGACGGCACGCACGGCCTCGTGATGGAACTGGTCGACCCTGCGCTCGCGAACCTGGCCGGGCCGCCGAGCTTCGCAACCTGCACGCGCGACGTGTATGCGGCCGACGCTCGATTCGAGCCGGCGGAGGCGGTGCGGATCGCACACGGCATCGCGTCGGCCGCACGCCATCTGCACGCGCGCGGCATCATGCACGGCGACCTGTATGCGCACAACATCCTGCACGACGGCGAGGGCGGCGCGCTGCTGGGCGACTTCGGTGCGGCATCGTTTTACGACGCGAGCGACGTGCGGCATGGCGCCCGGCTCGAACGGCTGGAAGTTCGCGCGTTCGGCCACCTGCTCGGCGAACTGCTCGCGCACTGCGCGCCGCACACATGGGAGGGGGCGAGGGACCTGGCAGCGCTCGCGGCGGCGTGCGTGAGCGAGGACATCGACACCCGGCCGTCGTTCGACGGGATCGTCGACGCGCTGGCCGCGTGGAAGGTCTGACGGGGATGGGCTGCCCGCCGTGCCGTCCGTTGCCCGGCGTGCGTACGCTTATTAGACCTGCCGCGCAGTCAGCAGCTTGATCCCGAGCCCGACGAACAGCAGCCCGCTGGCGCGTTTGAGCGTGCGCACCGCGCGGCTCATGCCGAAGCCGCGATGGAACCGGCGCACGCCGGCCGAATAGACGCTGTGAACGACCACGACGGTGCACGCGATCGTCACGTACATCACGACGAACTGCAGTGCGAGCGGGCGGTCGTGCACGACGAACTGCGGCATGAACGCCGACAGGAAGATCATCGTCTTCGGATTGCTGCCCGACACGAACAGCGCTTCGCGGAACAGCTTCCCGAGGTCGGGCACGGCGATCTCCGCTGCGCCGGTCGACCCGGCTGCCTTGCGGTTGCCGCGCAGTTGCCGAACGCCCAGCACCATCAGGTACGCGGCGCCGACGACCTTCATCGCGACGAACAGCGGCGGCATCGCGGCGAGCAACGCGCCGACGCCGAGCGCGACCAGCAGCACGACCACGCCCTGCGCGACGAGGTTGCCCGCGATCGTCGCGGCGGTGCCGTGCGTGCCGTAGCGCACCGTGTTGCGGATGACGAGCAGCACGTTGGGCCCAGGCGACAGCGTCGTGGCGAGATAGGCTGCGGCAAACAGCATCCAGGTCTGAATGGACATGCGTCGCTCCGGGAGGCGGTTCCGGCGGGAGGGGTGAAGCGATGATGCCACGCCAAAATGGCGCAGGCACCCGCCGGAACCGGCGCGGTGCGTCAGCGCGCGTCGCGCATGCAGTACGCGGGGATCGACGGCGGCGTATCGATCGCGGCGGGCCGCGTCATCCACGCGATCCACGCGGCCCATAACCCGCAGGCGATCAGCACGGCGACATTCAGCGGCGTCCGGTAGCGGACGATCAGGGCGGCCAGCGGCAGGCGGTTCTTCATGTTCGTCTCCATCGGTAGTTGCGTATGCAACGTTACTGGCCGGCGTACGCCGGCGCCTTCGCGTCGCAGGTCACGGACACCGTCGAGCCGTCCGCGAAATGCAGCCGGAACGGCACCTTCGCGCCGGGCGCGACGGGCTGGCGCGGTTGCTCCAGCATCACGTGATAGCTCTTCGGCTTGAACGTCACGGTGCCATGCGCGGGCACCTCGACCGCGTCGACGTGAACCATCTTCGCGGTGCTGCCGTTCGTCTGCGTTTCATGCACCATCGCCATCCCGTACGCGGGGGTGTCGATGCCTGTCAGCGTGGCGGGCGCATCGCCGTCGTTCTTCAGCGTGAAATAACCGGACGACGGCACCGTCGCCGGCATCGCGCGGATCCAGCAGTTGTCGGCCTGCACGGCCGGTGCGGCGAACGTGACGGGGGCTTGCAGCGCCAGCAGCGCGAAAAGCAGGCCGGTCGGAATCGAGCGTTTCATCGTTTGTTCTCCTTATCGGGTGTGCCGCATGGGGCATCGACGGCAATGCGATCGGCGCAGAACGCCGATGCGCATCGCATGCGTCACTTCAGCGTGAACGTGTAGCGGCCTTTCGTGCGATGGCCGTCGCTGGCTACGGCGATCCACGCGACCGTGTACGTACCGGCCGTCAGGCTGGCCAGCGCGACGTGCATCCGCTTCCGGTTGCCGGCGTCGACGGCCGATTTCCCGTCGGCGACCGACTGCCCGTGGCTGTCGGTGACGGCGATCGAGCTGAAGGCCGGCTCGAGCGCTTCGCTGAAATCGATCGTGACCGTGTGCGGCGCGTTCGAGAGCGTGGCGCCGGCGGCCGGTTCCTGCGTCTTCGGGAGCGCGTGGGCCTGGGCGGCCTGGATGACGACGAAGCCGAGTGCGGCGAGTGCGCCGCGAACGAAAGGGGTGGTTTTCATGGCTGGTTGTGCGAGTGGCGAATCGGATGGACACACGGATTCGACGGACGGATGCGCAAGCGGCATCGCAGCGGCACCGATGCCGGCTGCGGTCGGCGCGACAGTACGCACCGGAAGCGGCCGACCGCACGCACGGCACGACGCCGCGCGCAACACGGTGACACATGATCATCCCTCGAAACGTGACACGTCACGCACGCCGGTGGCGTGCGCGGACCGCGCGATGCGCTACGGCATCACGCGTGACGACGACGGTTCAGGACGCGAGCGGAGGGGCGCGCGGCTGCGCGGCCGTGAGCGGCAGCGCGCGGCGCAGGCTGTCGAAGCGGGTCGCTTCGCGGTGCTGGATGACGCGCACGTCGGCCGCGAACGTCAGTTCGGGCGCGGGCAGTGCGGGTGTATGGGCAAGCAGGCTGCAGTAGCCGCATGCCTGGAGGTGGGCCTGCAGGCTCTTCGACGACGAATCGGCGGAGCGGTCGCCGGTGGCCGGCGCGGCCGTGCAGTAGCCGGCCAGCAATGCATCGACGCGGCCTTGCGTCGTCAGCGCCTGCGAGATCGTCGGCGCGAGCGCCGTCATCAGGATGGCGAGCATCCCGATCAGACTGCCGATCTTCCGGAGACGACGACTCAGCATGCGATGCACGGCGGCGTATGGGCGACGATGGAGCGGATTATGCCACGCACGTCGATTCGCATGTCGGCAGCGGCGTGCGGCATCGCGGCGCGTTATGCGTGCTTCGCCAGATATTTCGTGATCAGCATCATCTGCGCGGCCCAGCCCTGATCGTTCATCTCGCGCGCCTTCGCGCGACGCGCTTCGATCAACTGGTCGAAACCCGTTTCGGTGACCGTCAGCAGCGTGCCGCCGGCCTGCGGGGCGAGCGTGAACGTGACGAGCGTCATCGGCTCGGACGTGTAATCGAAGTTCGGATCGATCGCGAACGGATGCCAGCGAAACGAGAACAGTTGCTTCGGCTCGATGCGATCGACGACGATTTCGAACACAGTGCCCGCATAGGGCTCCTGTGCCTTGGCGATGTCGTCGTCGACGCGCGTCGGCGTGATGCGGCCGAACAGCGGCTGGCCGGCCGCGAACGGCCCGTCGAACGTGACGCCGAACCAGTGGCCGAATTCCCCGGAATTGCTGACGGCTTCCCAGGCGCGGTCGGGCGATGCCGCGAGCAGGGCCTGCTTTTCGATGCGATCGGTTTGCTGGGTCATCACGTTCTCCATGCAGGATCAAC
The DNA here is from genome assembly GCF_058781685.1 of Burkholderia sp. FW306-1C-G01B. Classification (NCBI taxonomy): domain Bacteria; kingdom Pseudomonadati; phylum Pseudomonadota; class Betaproteobacteria; order Burkholderiales; family Burkholderiaceae; genus Burkholderia; species Burkholderia sp. FW306-1C-G01B. The sequence continues at coordinate 348,154 of NZ_JBYSWZ010000002.1, read as the reverse complement.
CGTTGCAGGACGGCGCGCGCGACCGCGCGCCGCGTCTAGTCGAGCATGACCGCGTCGGGCACGTCGAGCACGAGGTCGGACGTCGCGATGGCCACGCACGGCAGCGTATAGCCGTCGGCCTTTTCCTCGCGGCTCAACCCCGGCCATTCGATCGTATAGCGTACGCTGCCGCCGACGATCCGGCAAAGGCAGCTTCGGCACGTGCCGTTGCGGCACGAGCGCGGCAGCGACACGCGCGCGAACGCGGCGGCCTCGAGCAGCGTCAGCGAGTCGGGCGCATCGAAGGTCGTGCCGAGCGGCTCGATGCGCACGAGGGGAGGGTGTTCCGGGGTGGTCATGGGAAGCGGGCGGCGGATCGGCGGCAACGCGCCAAGCATACCCGAAGCCGCCTGCGGCCGGCGCCCGCCGGCCGCAGGTATCAGTGCCGGCGCAGGTACCGGTACACGGTATTGCGCGCGAGGCCGAGCTCGCGCGCGGCCGCCGACACGTTGCCGCCGTGCCGCGCGAGCACCGCGTCGATCACCGCGGCCTGATGGCTTTGCAGCGTCGTTCCTTCGCGCGGGTCGGCCGGTGCGGTCGCGGCCGCCGCAGCGGGTGCCGCCGTCGCGTCGTCGCAGTCGAGCCAGAAATCGTCGGGCAAATGCGCGAGCGTGATTTCGGCTTCGTCTTCGGCGAGCATGCCGGCCGTGCGCAGCACGTTGGTCATTTGCCGCAGGTTGCCGGGCCAGCGATGGCGCGTGAACGCGTCGAGCACGTCGGCCGCGATGCGGCGCGGCATCGGCTCGCTGCGGGCGAGCCGCGCGAGAATCCGGTCGACGAGCGCGGGCAGGTCGGTACGCGCGGCGAGCGCCGGCAGCGTGACCGCGAGCCCGTTGATCCGGTAGAACAGGTCTTCGCGGAACGTGCCTTCGGCGATCATCGCGCGCAGGTAGCGATGGGTCGCGCAGACCACGCGCACGTCGACCGGCACCGCGCGCGCGCCGCCGAGCGGCATCACCGCGCGTTCCTGGAGCACGCGCATCAGCCTGACCTGCTGTGCGAGCGGCATGTCGCCGATCTCGTCGAGAAACAGCGTGCCGCCGTCGGCCTGCGCGATCTTGCCGGGGCTGCCGCGCTTGCGCGCGCCCGTGAACGCGCCGTCCTCATAGCCGAACAGTTCGGCCTCGATCAGCGAATCGGGCAGTGCCGCGCAGTTGACCGCGACGAACGGGCCGTCCGCGCGCGGCGACGCCTGGTGCAGTGCGCGGGCGAGCCATTCCTTGCCGGTGCCGGTCTGGCCGAGGATCAGCAGCGGCAGGTCGCGCCCGCGGATCTTCGCGACGCGTTCGAGCACGGCGGCCATGCGTGCGTCGCCGGTGTCGAGCGTCGCGAACGTGATCGCGTCGGGGTCCGGCGCGCGCACGCGCGCGGCCGGTGCGGGCGGCGTGACGGCGACGGTCGCGCGCTGCGCTTCCGCGAATTCGCAGCGCGCGAGTACGCGTACGCCGGTCGACAGCGTGAGACGGAACGTCGCGCCGGGCGCGCGCGCCGCCTGCTGCGCGAGCTGGCCGAAGCGCATGCCGAACAGCGCGTCGCAGCCTTGGTGCTGCAATGCATCGAACGGCGCGCCGAGCTGGAATTGTGCGCTGCGGTTCGCGGCGATCAGCCCGCCGTCGGAGCCGAACGCGACGAGCCCCGCAAACAGCGAGTCGACGCAATCCTCGTGCGCGTGAAAGCGCAGCCGCAACGCTTCCGCACACTGGTTAGCGAACAGGTGGTTCTCGATCAGTTGCGCGGACATCCGCACGAGCGCGAGCGTATGCGGGCTCGAGCCGCGCGGGTCGCCGCTGACGTCGAGCGTGCCGAGCGTGCGGCCGAACGGATCGAAGATCGGCGCGCACGAGCAGGTGAGGATGTGATTGGCGCGCAGGAAATGTTCGGCGCCGTGCACCGCGACGGCCTGGCCCGATGCGAGCGCGGTGCCGATCGCGTTGGTGCCGCGCGCGCCTTCGGCCCACGACACGCCGGTGCACAGCGCGACGCGGTTGGCTTTCTCGATGAAGTCCGCGTCGCCGATGCTGTGCAGGATCACACCGTCGGCGTCGGTCAGCAGCACGAGGCTTTGCGTATCGGCGATTTGCGCGTGGAGGTTCTCCATCACCGGGCGGGCGTGCGAGAACAGTGCGTGATTCGTGTCGAGCAGTTCGCGCAGCGCGGTGCGCGACAGCGCCGAGAAATCGGGGCGCTCGTGCGCGCGCAGGCCGACCGCGGTCGAACGCGCATGCGCCTGCGCGAGCAGGTCGGTGCGACCCGCGGTGGCGGGCAGCACGAAGGGTTGCGGCATGACTTGTCTCCTGTCGGCCAGAGTTAGCGCTTCAGCGCTTACTCTGGTCCCATGCTTCTTGATCGGCCAATCCTGTGCCGCGGTGCTTGCCGAAGCCGTATCGCCGAAATCATCTGCGGATTCCACGTTTCGCTTGCGGCGCACCATCGGGCACGAAGGCCGACCATCCGGGTACGCGTCATCATACAAGCGCCACGTGCGATATGCGACCGCGAACAAAATCCACTTGCTTTTAAATGGCCGCCTGCAATGATGGAAATGGAACACGCGCGCGCCGTGTTCCGCATTGCAACATGCATGCGACGCGACATGCATCCGTTCGGGAGACGCATCATGGTTCGGACGGAACTGAGAGTCGTGCTGGCGGCCATCGCCACCTTCATCATGCTGGGCGGCATTGCCGTGGCGATCCACGGGTTGCTGTTCGATCTGACCGATGCGGTGCGATACGGGGCGGCCGCGATTGCGGTGGGCGTCGCGACGGCCGCGATCGCGCTCAACGTCTGGCCCACCGATCCGCGCTGATGCCCGTTTCCGAAACGGTGCCGCAAGCCGCGCTGATCTGATGAAATGCGCGTCGGAACGACGCATGCCGGAAAATTTGTCTCCTGCGCGAAACCGTCTAAAGTGGAAAGCAACCAGCAGGCATTGTCCGCGCCATACCCCGCAGACGGTGCTTCCGCTGGCGAGCCCGCGTACATTTCGTCCGGCCGGTGGCGGACGACGCACGCGGTCATTCGTTTTCTACCGGTCGAGGCGGCTTCCATGCAGATCCATTTCACGAACGAGAAGCCTGAATATTCGGGGCGCGACCTGATGCTCGGGTTTACCGCGCTGGTCAATGGCGAGCGCGTCCAGTGTCAGATCACTGCCGAGGCGCTGGAAGACCACTTCGGCGCGGCATCGCCGCGCTTCGAGGACATGGTCGGCGCATTCGACCAGCACCGCGATCGCATCGAGGCGGCCGCACGTCGCCTGCTGTCGGAGACGCGCGCGCAATGCGTGACGCTGCGCAGCGGTTATGTGCGCTTCTACGAGGCGAACTGGCGCTGAACCGGACGACTGGACAGCGACTGAGCGGGCGCCGAATACCGGCGCCCGTGTCGTATCGGCGCATGCTCGTTCGACCGCACGCTGACGCCGCCTGATGCGCGGCCGATCCGATCGTCGTGCGGCGCGATGGCGTGCCCGTTGTTCCGTTTCGCTCAGTCCGCCCCGGTGAGCGCATACGCGCCACCTGTTTCGCCGTTCGTTCGCGCGATGCGTGCGAAGCCGGTTTCGGCGAGGTGCATTCCCGCAATCAGCAGGTGGTCCGAAGCGGCCTCGGCGAGTGTTGCCGCGCGCGTCGCAAACGCCTGCGACGGATCGTGATCGAACGCGATCGAGACGTCGGGGCGAGCCACCTGAATCGGCGCGAAATGCACGAGATCGCCCCAGATCAGCAGGCGCTCGCCACGCGATTCGATGCGATAGCCGGTGTGACCGGGCGTATGCCCCGGTAGCGGCACGGCCACGATGCCGGGCAGCACGCCGCCTGCTTCGATGGTGCGCAGCTTCGCCCGATAGACGTCGAAAGTGTGCCGCGCGATCCGGAAATTGACGCGAGCTCGCTCATTCGCTCGATCGTACGATTCATCGTCCAGCCAGAACGCGCGTTCCCGTTCGTGAATGACCACCTTCGCATCCGGAAAGGCCGGCTGCCCGCCCGGGTCGAGCAGGCCGCCGATGTGGTCGGGATGCGCGTGCGTCAGCAGGATCGTGTCGATGCCGCGCGCATCGATGCCGGCTCGCGACAGCGACGGAATCAGGCGGCCGCCCCAGTTCCGGATGCCGCCGGCGCCGGCATCGACAAGCACGGTGCGGCCGTTCCCGCGTATCACGTAACAGTTGATGTTCACGCTGGACGGCGTGTGGATGCCCGCCCGGTGCATGATGCCGGCCGCGTCGTCGAGCGCGATGTTCGAAAGCAAGTCGAGGCTGGCCGTCAGCGTGCCGTCGCTTATCGCGGTGACCGAGAAATCGCCGATCCGGCGGAACGGGAAGCAGGGAAGTGGTTCGCTCATGGATCAATGTCGGGCGTGAAGGTGGATCGTGTCGTAGCCGAAGCAGCGGATGCGTGCGACGAATCCGGTGTGGCGGAGAATTTCGCGATCCAGATCGGTCATGAATCGGTTCATTAACTCAGTGGTGCGAAATGATTCGAGGCGATAGCGGATCTCCGCGCTGACGGGATGTCCGCAGCCGTGCCTGACCGGGACATGAACGACATGGACCGTGCCGGGTGCGGCCCGCAACACGTCGGTGCAGAGGGTCGCGCAGGCCGACGAGAGCGCGTCGAGTGCGGCGTTCGACGGCATGCTCGCCTCGGGGATGAAAATCGTGACGCTGGGCATGACTGGGCTCCCGTCAGCGTGCGGACGTCGACGCCGGCGCGCCGACGAGTTGGTCGCCCATCGGCGCGTAGAGCCGGATCGCGGTGTCGGACGGCTCGGACGCGAGCCGCGCCTGATCGTGTGTCAGGACGGCCAGCCAGCGCTGGGCCGGCTGGCGGTCCAGCGCGATCGCGTGAATCGCGCTTGCTGCGATGCCCGCTCGCGCGAATGGGGCAGCGTCGTCGCACACGGCCAGCCACTGATGGCCGGACACGGTCGGCGCGGGTGCTGCGCCGTCGTACACGTTGCGTCTCCACTCGACGATATGCGGCTGCCAGCGCGCGAAATTGCCGCCGCCTTTGTCGCGATACTCGGCCGACGTCAGCACGTCGGGGCTGTCGATCGTGTGAAGCGCGAGGTAGATGGGGCCGTCGCCGCCGACGGCGCGAAAGCGTTGCGACGTGCGGAAGCCGGATACGGAGATCAGCGCCGGAAGTTTGATCCTGCTGTAGAAATCGTTCCACTCGGCTTCGGTGGCACGGTCGGCGAAGCTGCATTCAACGGTATAGATCATCACGCCTCCACGGGGAGCAAGCGGCCTTCAGGATTGATCGCCGCTCGACTGGTTGAGTTTTTGTCATGATAATCAGGCGTTGTAGCGGCGAAAAACGACAATTCGTCACCGTTCATTGATATTTGATCAAGCTTTGACCGACGACCGTCGGACCGGGAGCAATCGTGACGCGACGCAGGATTCCGAGCAATTCGGCATTGATGGCATTCGAGGCCGCGGCGCGGCACGGCAGCTTCGCGCGCGCCGCCGACGAACTGGCATTGACGGAAGGGGCGATCAGCCGGCAGATCGGCCGGCTGGAGACGTTTCTCGGCGTGGCGCTGTTCGAGCGTGTCGGCAACCGCGTTCGGGTTGCGCCGAACGGCGCGCGCTACGCGGCGCAGGTTCGCGAAGTGCTGGACCGGCTCGAGCGCGACAGCCAGTACATGATGGGGCAGCCCGGCGACGGCGGCAGCGTCGATATTGCCGTGACGCCGACATTTGCGACGCGCTGGCTGATTCCACGGCTCAAGCGGTTCCAGGCGCAGCATCCGAACATCACGGTGCATTTCGCGGATCGCGCGGATCCGTTCGTACTGGCCGGCAGCGGATTCGATGCGGCGATTCACTTCGAGCATCCGGCCTGGGCCGGCATGCATACGTACCGGTTATGCGAGGAGGTGCTGGTGCCGGTCTGCCACCCGTCGCTGCTCGCGGGCGGGCATCCGGACGCGTTGCTGGGCACGCTGCCGCGCCTTCACAAGCGCCAGACGCCCGACGCGTGGTCGGCGTACGTGCAGGAGACGGGGGTGCCGGTGAGCAATCCGGCCGCCGGTGCGCGCTACGATCTTTACTCGATGCTGATCGCGGCGGCCCTGGCCGGGCTCGGCGTTGCGCTGGTGCCGCGGCTGTATGTCGACACCGAGATTACGCAAGGGTTGCTCGCCGCGCCCTGGCCGGACGGTCGGGGCGTGGTCAAGCGCTTCTGTCTCGTGCTGCCCGAAGCGCTGGATCTTGGCGACGGGCCGCTGCAGACCTTCGCGCGCTGGGTGCTGGGGGAGGCGGGTACATGATGCGGCGTCGTCCGTGCCGGGCGCATTCGCAAACAAAAACGCCGCCCGAAGGCGGCGTTTCCCATCATGCATCGCGCCGAAGCGCATCCGTCATTCGCTGCCGAGATAGAAGAAGCGGAACAGGAACACGGCCGCGATGATCCACACGATCGGCTTGACCGTGCGGGCCTGGCCCGTCAGCAGCTTGAGGCCGCCGTATGCGATGAAGCCGAACGCGACGCCGTTCGCGATCGAGTACGTGAACGGCATCAGCAGCGCGGTCAGCGCGGCCGGCACGGCTTCCGTCGCATCGTCCCAGGGCACGTCGACCATCTCGCGCAGCATCAGGCACGACACGTACAGCAGCGCAGGAGCCGTCGCATAGCCCGGCACGACGCCGGCGAGCGGCGCGATGAACAGGCACGCGAGGAACAGCACCGCGACGGTGATGGCCGTCACGCCCGTGCGGCCGCCGGCCTGCACGCCCGATGCGCTTTCGATATACGCGGTGGTCGACGACGTGCCGAGCACCGAGCCCGCGACGATCGCCGTGCTGTCGGCGAGCAGCGCCTTGTTCAGGCGGTTCATCTTGCCTTCGACGAGCAGGCCCGCGCGGTTCGCGACGCCCATCAGCGTGCCCGTCGCGTCGAACAGCTCGACGAGGAAGAACACCAGGATCACGTTGATGATGCCGGTCGACAGCGCGGCGCCGATGTCGAGCTTGAACAGCGTCGCGTCGATCGACGGCGGCGCGGAAAACACGCCGTGGAACTGGTTGTTGCCGAAGAAGAACGACAGGATCGTGACGCCGATGATGCCGATCAGGATCGCGCCGCGCACGCGCAGATGGTCGAGCGTGACGATCGCGAAGAAGCCGACGATCGCGAGGATCGTGTCGTGCTTGTGCAGGTCGCCGAGCGTGACGAGCGTGGCCGGGCTGCCGACGATCACGCCCGACGTCTTCAGCGAGATGATGCCGAGGAACAGGCCGATGCCGGCCGTGATCGAGATCCGCAGCGATTTCGGAATGCCGTTGACGATCGCTTCGCGCACGCGGAACAGCGTGACGAGCAGGAACAGGCAGCCGGAGATGAACACCGCGCCGAGCGCGGCCTGCCACGTGAAGCCCATCCCCTTGACGACCGTGTACGCGAAATACGCGTTCAGGCCCATGCCGGGCGCGCACGCGATCGGGTAGTTCGCGTACAGCCCCATGATGATCGAAGCCAGCGCCGCGACGAGGCAGGTCGCGACGAACACGGATTCCTTCGGCATGCCGGCGTCGCCGAGGATCGCGGGGTTGACGAAGATGATGTAGGCCATCGTCAGGAACGTGGTGACGCCCGCGAGTATTTCGGTGCGGAAGTCGGTGCCGGCTTCAGCGAAGCCGAAATACCGCTTGATGGATTCCATTAGGGCGTTTCTCCGGTCGGGTTGTCGTGTTGCTTGTTGTGCCGAATTGTTGTAAAGGCAGCGGCCGGCTTAATGTAACCAGCCACTATTGCCCGGCTATCGGCGGATTGTAATAGCGCGGATAGCTCGGACGATATAGTTGGAGGGCACGATCGGCTGCCGGTGCGCGAACGGTCCGGCAGCCCGGCCTCGCGACGAAGGCGCGCATTTTACCGGTTCGGGCGGAACGGGCAGGCGGAAAGGGTAAAAACGGGAGCGTGACGAACAGGCGGGGGCCGGCCGATGCATGCGCAACGGCACACCGGTCACATTGCGCGCGGCCGGTACGCGATGACATTCGACTGAAACGGAGCGCCTGCATGCTGCACGAATACGGTGCAGGCATGACGTGCGCGATGACGTGCGCGCGAACGCGCGCGCATGGCCGGTGCGAGAGCGCAACGGCGTGCAGCAGCCATTCGTCAGTCCGGGCAGTCGCAGATAACGAGCTATCCTGCGCCGAAGCCGTCCCGCCCGCAACTGTCATTTCGCGATGCGTGGGCGACTGTGGTTTCTGTGTAAAAGATTGCAAGACCCCATCGCATAAACCGGCAAGTCTTTCTAGGATAGATACACCGCGCATGCACACGCCGGCCGGTAATTGCCGACGCGGGGGAGTCGCAGTCCGTGCAGGCCAGGCGGTGAATGGCGGTCAAGGCCGTTGCGCGTTTGGGCAGGCACGGCCGATTGCGATTGCCCGATGCGGGTTCGTCCGTAATCACGGAGGTCAGCATGTTGAACTGGATCAGCCGTTGGGCGATGCGACACGCCCCCACGCCGGAAAAAACCGCTGCGTCGATGCTCGTGACGGCGCGCATGGAACTGTTCGCAGCCGAACAGCGCGTCATCGATGCGAAATTACAGGCGGATTACTGGCGCACACGTGTGTCATTCCTCGAGGAGGTGCAGAAGCAGGGCATCGATCCGTGGGTGACCTCGCAGGCATCGCAACGCCCCGAGCTCGATTCGACTCCCCGCAGCACGGGCCCGCGTCTCGCCGCCAGCACCTGATGCACCTGCTGCATCCGGTTGCTGCGCACGGCGCGCGATCGCTCGCGGCACGCGTTGGCGTGCTGCGTCATTCGATGCGCACCTGCAGCGATTAGCGCCGCAGGTGCGTCTGTTTCCGGTCGCGGCCGTTCCGCGTCTCGCGTGCGTGACGGCGCGTCAATCATCCACTCCTTCTCCATACCCCGACGAGCAAACGTTGCACTTGCGCGAGCGTGCGCCTGAAGCGCTCGCCGCGCCGCACATAGGCGGTCGTGATCGACGCTTCGGCCGATCGGTCGGCATCGGTGCCGATCCAGATGCGGTCGCCGCGTGCGATGCGCAGCACGTCGCCGGGCTGCACCCAGTAGTCGTCGACGCTCGGCGGGCGCGTGATCCATAGCGCCGCGCCGTGTGCGCGGATCTCCGCGTCTTTCGGCGCGCGCCAGGTCATCGTCGTGCGCGGCGCGACCGCGAAACGGATCACGACGGTCGGTAACGCGATCGTGCCGGCGCGGCGCCGGTCGGGACGGTCAAACAGCTGGCTTGCCTGGTCCATCGTCTTCTCCATTCAGTGAGCCGGACGGATGACGCGCACCAGAACAAAAAGGCCTCATCCGTTTCCGGCGAGGCCTTGTGTGACATGCGGTACTGCTCGATTGCTAACGCACAAGCGCCTCCCGTGATCCATTCTTTCGAATGTTCACCGGGCAATGTTTCGCGATGGCGATGAGCTTGAACGTAGGCATGCGAACGAGTTTGTCGTGGCAGCGCGGCGCTGTCAACGACATTTTCGAGATGCGTGGCGGTTACGCGTCGCGTTGCGCGAGCCCGTTCACGAGCAATTCGGACAGCAGGCCCGTCATCCCTTCGGGATGCGTGGCCGCGCGCGCCTTCAGCTGCTCGACGAGTTCGGCGTTGAGCTTGCACGCGAACGGCACGAGGCCCTGTTCCTGGTCGAGCTTGCGCTGCGCGCGGCGGTCGAGCTTTGCCGCGTCTTCGGCGCCCTTGCCGAAACGGGTGGCGCCCGACTGCTTCATCGCATGCGTCAGCTTGAGCGCCTTGTTCTTTTCGAGATCGGTTTTCTTCATGGCCATCGCGGCACCTCCGGGAAATGAAGCCGCGATTGTACGCATTTCGGCGGGCGCCGCCCGCCGCGCCCGCCGGAAACCCGGTTACGCACCCTTCGTGGTGCCCCAGTTGCCGCCGTGCGCGGCTGCCTGCGCGGCGGGCGAGCGCGCGAGGTATTCGAGCGCCTGCTCGGTCGAGCCTTCGTGATGCGGCGTATAGCCTGGCTTGAAATAGCGCAGCGCTGCGCCGATCACCTTCCAGAACGACGGCAGGTGCCCGCGCCGCGAGCCCTGCCGCCACGCGGGCACGAAGCCCGGGTAGCGGCCGGCGTCCGGGTCGCGCCTGTACATGAACTTCGCGCCGGTCGTGATGTAGTAGAGCAGCAGCAGGATCACGAACGCCATGTGCACGCAGCGCTCCGGATAGGTGCCGCCCAGGTGCCGGTAGATGTCGAACGCGACGGTGCGGTGCTCGACTTCCTCGGCGCCGTGCCAGCGCAGCAGGTCGACCATCGTCGGGTCGGCACGGCCTTCGTCGAGCCCGTGCGCGTTGAGCACCCAGTTGCCGAGATAGCCGAAGAAGTGTTCGAGCGACGCGATCACGGCGAGCTGCTGCCGCAGCCAGAAACGCGTATGGCCGATCTTCAGCCCGAGCGGCTGTTCGCCGAGCACGCGCGTGAACAGCCGGTTGAGCTTCTGCGTGAACGGTTTCGTGTCGATCCCGTGCCGGTCGTAATAGTGCTTGAGCACGCCGCCGTGCGAACGCGAGTGCACGGCTTCCTGCCGCAGGAAGCCTTCGGCCTCGTCGCGCAGGCGTGCATCGGTGATCAGCGGCAGTGCCTTGTTGTACACGCGGCAGAACCACAGTTCGCCTTCCGGGAACAGCAGGTTCAGCGTGTTGATGATGTGGGTGCTGCCCGGATCGTTCGGCACCCAGGTGATCGGCGTGTCGCTGAAGTCGAACTTCACGTGCCGGGCCTTGATCTTGTGGTAGTCGGCGGTAGCGGTCATTTGTGTCTGTCTCCCTGTGCGGCGTCATGCGCCGTCAATGCGATGCCATGCTGACGCGGGCGATCATCCGGCCGAGCCACGGCATGAGGCGGCCGACCAAGTGCATCGCGTGCGCTTCGCCGCCGACCGCGACGACGGGGCAGTTGCGCAGCACGCCGTCGACCATCGCCTGCGCGACGGCTTCGGGTTTCAGGCCGCGCATCTGGTACAGCTTCGTCGCGCGCTTGCGCAGCCGCGCTTCGTCCTGCGCGTTGGCGCCGGCGTATTGCGTCGACGCCATGATTCCGGTTTCCGCGAAGCCCGGGCATACCGCGGTCACGCCGATGCCTTTCTCCGCGAGTTCCGCGCGCATGCATTCGCTGAGCATCAGCACGGCGGCCTTCGTCGTCGCATACGCGGGCAGGTCGCGCGACGGGCCGAACGCGGCCGCCGACGCGGTGTTGACGATGTGGCCGCCGGTGCCGCGCGCGGCCATCTGCCGCGCGAACAGCCGCGAGCCGTGGATCACGCCCCACAGGTTCACGTGCAGGATGCGCTCCCAGTGCCGCGTGCTCGTGTCGAGGATGCCGCCGGCCATGCCGATGCCCGCGTTGTTGATCACGACGTCCGCGCCGCCGAGTTCGCTGCCGACCCACGCCGCGAGCGCTTCCATCTCGTCGGCGGACCCGACGTCGACGCGCTTCGCGTGTGCCTGCGCGCCGGTCAGCCCGATCAGCAGCGCAGTGCGCTCCGCGCTCGCGACATCGATGTCGCAGGCGACGACCGTCGCGCCTTCGCGGGCGAACGCGAGGGCCGCGCAGCGGCCGATGCCGCTGCCCGCGCCTGTGACGACCGCGACCTTGCCGCTGAAGCGCCCGCTGGTTGCACGGCGGCGCGCGTTCGCGAGCGCGGGCGGTTCGTGGCCCGATTCGATCGCGTCGATCAGTTGCCCGGCGAGATCCGCGAAGCGCGCGGGATCGGCGAGCGGCAGCCAGTGGCCGGCCGCAACTTCGCGCCGGTAGTACTGCGGTACCCAGCGCGACAGGTTCTCGGACAGCGCGGGGCTCACGTATTTGTCGCCGAGCGGCACGATCGTCTGCACGGGCGCATGCGCGTAGCGTTCGCGCGGCGCGAACAGGCAGCGGATGAAGTTCGCGCGATAGAGGCGCACGCCGCGCGCGCCGTCGTCGGCCTGCGTCGGGCGCGGCGCGGCGGGCGTCTTTTCGAGGCGGCGCAGCAGGCGCGGCCATGCGCGGCCGAGCCACAGCCGCCAGCCGAGCTCGGGGATGAACGGCAGGTGGAACAGGTACACGTACCACGACCGCACGAGCTGGCCGCCGAGCTTGGCCAGCGACGCGGGCGTCGGGCGCAGCACGCGTTCGCGCAGCCAGAAGCCGACGTGGTCGAGGCACGGCCCCGAGCACGACGTGTATGACGCGATGCGGCCGGAAAGGCGCGGATCGGTGACGAATTCCCAGCCCTGGATCGAGCCCCAGTCGTGCGCGATCAGATGGACGGCGCGGCCGCGGCAGAGTGCATCGATCACCGCGATGAAATCGTCGGTCAGCTTCGCGAGGTGATAGTCGGCCGTGCGCTTCGGCACGCCGGACAGCCCCGCGCCGCGCACGTCGTAAGCGATCACGTAGTGCTTGCGCGCGAGCAGCGGTGCGACGTGCCGCCAGACGCTGCTATCGTCGGGATAACCGTGCACGAGCACGACCGGCGAACGGGCCGGGTCGCCCCAGGTCTTGACCGCGAGCGTCAGGTCGCCCGAGGCGACTGCCGTCTCGTTATGAACCGATTCGAGCAGGGCCAGCGGCGCTTCGTCGGAAAGAGGCTGCATCGTGAGTCCGTCGTTCAGGGATTCTGGAAGAAAGGCGCGGGCACGTCAGGCGGCGGCCGGCACGGTCGCGACGGCCTGAGCACGTTCGGTCTGGCGGCGCTGCCAGCGGCGCACGTGCGGCAGGTCGCTGTCGAGCCAGTAGGCGTCGTCGTCGGTGATCACGAGCAGCTCTTCGAATTTCGCGCCGACGCCGGCGAAGCCGAGATGCGGCTCGACGGCCCACAGGCCCGGCACGGGCGCATGCTCGGAGCGGCGATCGATCGACCACAGCGGCGACCAGCCCTGCTGCTTTGCCGCGCGGCCCTGGTCGAGCAGCAGGTTGCGCGTCGCGTTCAGCCCGAAACGCGCGACGAAGCGTGGCTTCGACAGCTTGTGGATCTTCGCGACGCGATGCGCGAGCACCTTGAACGGATAGGCCTTGTGGCGCGGCTCGACGCCCTGGCGGCGGCACAGCGCATCGACTTCCTGCGCGACCTCGGCCATCGATCGGCGCTCCTTCACGAGCCGCACGATCATGTCGCGATGGTCCATCAGGTCGTCCTGCAACTGTTCGAGGATTGGGTTCTCGCCGAGGCAGTGCGCGTAGCCCACGTCGGCCACGATGCCGTCGAGCACGGGCGCGACGTCGAGGATCACCGGCATGTCGGTTTCGAGCTGCCGGTTGCTCGGGAAGAATGCGAGATTGAAGCCGCCCATGTGCTTGAGGCCCGAGAAGCCCTCGAACGCGGTGCGGTCGCCGAACCACGCGAACGGCTTGTGCAGCCAGTCGTGAACGCCGTTGTCCTGCAGCCATTCGGTCAGCAGGCGCGCGGCTTCCTTCTCGGTGATGCCGGGGTAGAGCATCGCACCGACGGTTTCGACGCAGCGGTAGGCAAGCTGCTGGACCGCGCGGAATTGCGGCAGCTCGTCGAGGTGGACTTCCGGCAGCGGGTGGTGGTCGGCCATGATGCGTCTCCATATGTCGGCCAGAGCGGGCGCTTCAGCGCTTATCGACCGGTGTTGGTGCTTCGGCGCGGACTCCGGTCCCACGCAAAGCGCGCTCCGGTCCTGTGCAAAGCGGGGTGCTGATCCGGAATGCATCCGCCGGTGTTCCCGTCGCGAATTATTCAGTCAGCATTTAATGTGCCATTGATTGATGTAATGATGATAGCCGGTTCGGCATGGCGCGCCAGCCCCCGGGGGTGAGGATTTGTCCTAATGAAGGGCCGAAATGGAGGGGAGACTCTAGGTTTCCGGAGGTCGGGGCCGGATGGCTGTGGGCGCACACGCGTACGGATTGGGGACCGGTTGGAGCTTGTCACGAGCGGTCCCGGCGCCGGCCCGGATGGCTGCGTGCGGCCGCCTTGCGATGGCCGGCATGTCGCGTCGGATCAACTTCCCGTCGCGTCGCGACGTGACGCCGTCATATTGCCGAAATAATTTCGTCACATCATCCGCCCCCAGTTCGGAGCCGTCCCGGCTTCGACGCGCCGATGAGCAGCCGGTGCGCGGTGCGCCGCGCAGGGTAGCGCCCGAGCCGATTCGAGATTCGACATTTCCATGGAGAGAGACCATGCAACGCCGCAAGTTCATGAATACCCTTGCCGCGGCGACCGCTGCGACGTCGCTGCTGCTCAAGGCCGGCACGGCCGACGCGAAGAGCGCAACCGCGCCGGACGCGCTGGACCCGGGCCGCTGGTCGCCGTTCAACGCCGCGCGCCTGCAGGCGGTGCTCGACCGGCATGGCGTCGCGAGCGCGCGCTACGACGAAAAGCGCCGCCCGTACGCGGTGTTCGACTGGGACAACACGTGCATCATGAACGACTGCGAAGAGGCGCTGCTGATGTACCAGATCAACCATCTGCAGTACAAGCTGACGCCGGACGAATTCGTCGACGTGATGTGGAAGGACGTGCCGAAGGGCGCGTTCATGAAGGACTACACGACGATCGACGGCAAGCCCGTGACGATGGAGAACCTCGCCGCCGACGTCGAATCCGACTATCGCTGGCTCTACGCGAACTACCAGGGATTCGGCGGCAGCAAGAGCCTCGACGAGATTCGCGAGACCGATCAGTTCAAGGATTTCCGCGCGAAGCTGTACTTCATGTACGACGCGATCTGCGACACGCACCCGCTCGAGATCGGCTACAAGTGGATCATCTACTTCTACAGGAACATGACGACCGCCGAGCTGCAGGCGATGGCGGAAGCGTCGAACAACTACGGCATCGGCGACGCGCTGCGCAAGGTCCGCTACGAAAGCCCGAAGTCGCTGCCGGGCAAGGCCGGCGTGGTGGCCGACACGCATTTCCACGGCATCCGCATTCATGAGGAAATCCGCGCGGTGATGCACACGCTGCGCGCGAACGGCATCGACGTGTACGTGAGCACGGCGTCGCTCGACGACGTCGTGCGCGTGTTCGCCGGCAATCCGAACTATGGCTACGGCGTGCCGCCAGGGAACGTGATCGGCCTGCGCCTCGACATGCGGGACGGCAAGTACACGAGCACGTATCCGGCGGGCTGGCATTTCAACTGGGGGCCCGGCAAGACGGTCGGCATCCGCAACGTCCTCGAATCGAAGAAGGGCTACGGCCCGCTGCTGGTGTTCGGCGACAGCGACGGCGACGCGTGGATGCTGCGCGACTTCAAGGACACCGCGGCCGGCGTGATCGTCAACCGGATGAAGAAGGGCGAAATCGGCGCGGACAGCAAGCTCGCGGCCGAGCAGATCGGCAAGCCGGACGCGCGCTTCCTGCTGCAGGGCCGCGACGAGCACACGGGCCTGATGATCCCGGACGAGAAGTCGATCAAGTACGGCAAGACCGAGCGCAAGCTGCTGGCTTGACGTACGCCGGGCGCCGGGCGCCGGGCCGTCGCGGCCCTGCGTCCGGCGGGATCGACGGCGGCGTCGCGTGGGCCGGGAAACGGACGTGTCAGCGCTCGCGCGGCTTGCCCAACCGGTCCAGCAACGCGCCCAGCAGATCGATCGGCAGCGGGAACACGATCGTCGAGTTCTTGTCCGCCGCGATCGTCGTCAGTGTCTGCAAATAGCGCAGCTGCATCGCCTGCGGCTCCTGCGCGAGCCGCTGCGCGGCTTGCAGCAGCTTCTCGGACGCCTGCAGTTCGCCTTCCGCATGAATCACCTTCGCGCGCCGCTCGCGCTCGGCCTCGGCCTGCCGCGCGATCGCGCGCACCATCGTCTCGTTCAGGTCGACGTGCTTGATCTCGACCGTCGATACCTTGATCCCCCACGCATCGGTCTGCGCGTCGAGCGTCTTCTGGATGTCGGCATTCAGTTGTTCGCGCTCGGCCAGCAGCGCATCGAGCTCGTGCTTGCCGAGCACCGAGCGCAGCGTCGTCTGCGAGAGCTGGCTCGTCGCATCGAAGAAGCGCGCGACCTGGATCACGGCCTTCTCCGGATCGACGACGCGGAAATACACCACCGCATTCACCTTCACCGACACGTTGTCGCGCGTGATCACGTCCTGCGGCGGCACGTCGAACACGACGGTGCGCAGGTCGATCCGCACGACCTGCTGGACGATCGGGATGATCAGCACGAGCCCCGGGCCCTTCACTTTCCAGAACCGGCCGAGCATGAACACCACACCGCGCTCGTACTCGCGGAAGATGCGGATCGACGACGCGACGAGCACCACGACGAAGACGATCAGGACGCTGCTGAAGCCGAAGGTGTAGCCCATCATGTTGGTTCTCCGTGGTGTTGTTGTTCCTGAACCGGCACGTCGTAGAGCGGTGAGACGGTGAGCAGCAATCCCTGGCGGCCGGTGACGCGCACGCGGCAGCCCGCGGCGAGCGGCACGCTGCTCGCGACGCGCCAGCGCTCGCCATGCACGCGCGCCCAGCCCGCGGCCGATGGCGCGGGGCCGGCCGCGCCGTGCGGCTGGTCGGCGCGCAGGCCGTCGTCGAGCACTTCGCCGATGCTGCCGACCATCGCCTCGGCGCCTGTCACGACCGGGCGCCGCCGCGCGCTCAGCGCGACGCTCGACACGCCGGCGACGAGCAGCCCGCCGCCGAGCGCGAGGCTCGCGATCACGGGCCACGGAATCCCGTAGCCGGGCACTTCGGTATCGATCAGCATCAGCGCGCCGATCGTGAACGACACGATTCCGCCGAAACCGAGCACGCCGAAGGTCGGCAGGAACGCCTCCGCGACCAGGCAACCCAGACCGAGCAGCACGAGGCCGAGGCCCGCATAGCTGATCGGCAGCAACTGCATCGCGAACAGCCCGATCAGCAGGCAGATCGTGCCGGCGACGCCCGGCAGCACGAAGCCGGGGTTCGCGAATTCGAAGAAGAGGCCGTAGATGCCGATCGTCAGCAGGATCAGCGCGACATTCGGATCGGTGATGATCGACAGGAAGCGGCTGCGCCAGTCGGGCAGGACCACGACGAGCGGCGCATGCGCGGTCGCGAGCCGCAGCGTGCCGGCGGTGGTCGTCGCGCTGTGGCCGTCGAGCTGGCGCGCGAGGTCGGCCGGATCCTGCGCGATCAGGTCGACGACGTGCTGCGCGCGCGCCTCGGTCGCCGACAGGCTGACGGCCTCGCGCACCGCGCGCTCGGCCCATTCGGCATTGCGCCCGCGCAACTGCGCGAGGCCGCGGATGTAGGCGGCGGAGTCCTGCATCGCCTTGCGGATTTCGGTCGATTGCGTGTCGGTCGGCAGCGCGGCCGGCGACGTACCCGAGGCGCCCGATGCACCCGGCGTCCCGGCCGGCGGTGCTCGCGGCGCAGCGGGGTTGGTGCCCGGCGCCGGCGCGCCGCCGCCGATGCCGAACTGCACGGGCGACGCCGCGCCGAGATTGGTGCCGGGCGCCATTGCCGCGAAGTGGCTCGCATAGACGATGTAGGTGCCCGCGCTCGCGGCCCGCGCGCCGCCCGGCGCGACGAATGCGGCGACCGGCACCGGCGAGCCGAGGATGGCCTTGATGATTTGCCGCATCGACGTGTCGAGGCCGCCGGGCGTGTCGAGCTGCAGGATCGCGAGCGGCGCGTGCTCGCGTGCGGCGCGATCGAGCGAGCGAACGATGAAGTCGGCGCTGGCCGGCCCGATCGCGCCGTTGATGGGGATCACGACGACCGGGCGCGCGGCTGCGGGTGCAGCGGCGGGCGGCGCTGCGGCGACGGCCGCACATACGACGAGCAGCGCCGCGAACAGCGCGGCGCGCGCGACCCGCGCGGACAGCGGGTGACGGGGGCGGCCGTCTGGCGCGGCAGGCGCCGGCGGCGGCCCGTGACGGTGGAGGCGCATCGGGGCGTCCGGGCGGCGCACAGTCGCACGCCGTCCGGCTCGCGGAAAGGGCGTTGGCCCGATGTTTAAAGATTAGGCGGTTTCGGCGCAAAGCGCGAAGCCGGGGCCGGATTCAGCCCGCGCCGCCGCCTCGCGCCAGCACTTCGTCGCGATAGTCGGCCGGACTGCGCCCGCTCCATTTGCGAAACGCACGGTAGAACGCGCTCGGTTCCGCGAAGCCGGTCGCGGCCGCGACGTCGGCGATCGTGCGAGCAGGGTCGGCCAGCGCCTCGAACGCGAGATCGCGCCGCAGCGCGTCCTTGATCGACTGGTACGCATGGCCTTCCTGGTGCAGCTTGCGGCGCAGCGTGGCCTCGGCCACGTGCAGCCGCGCGGCCATCCCGCCCGCGCCCGGCCACGCGGCGGGCGGCATCCCGCGCAGCACCGCGCGCACCCGCTGCGCGAGCGCGTTCGGGTTGCGGTACTTGACGATGAAACTGGCCGGCGCGTTGCGCAGGAACGTCTTCAGCGTCTTCGCGTTCTGCACGACCGGCAGCGTCGCGAATTCGGGATCGAAATCGACATACGAATCGGGCTCGTTGAAGCGCATGTCGTCGCAGAACATCGACGGGTATTCGTGATCGGCGGGCGGCGTGTCGCAGCGGAAGCTCGCATGCAGCAGCGGGATGCGCCGCCCGATCAACCAGCAGGTGAGCCCGTAGACGATGATGAAATAGGTTGCGTACGTGAACATCGCGGGTGTCGCACCGTTGTTGCGGTGCACGAAGCGCAGCCGCACGCGCTGCGGGTTCGCGTCGAGCTCCGCGTGCAGGTCGTCGAGCACGCAGTGCATGAAATTCACCGCGCGCGCCATCGCGTGCAGCCCGTCGCGCGCGGACAGCGCGGCCTGGCTCATCGCGATGAAGCTGCCGCTGCGCATCGGGTGGCGATCCTGCCCGAAAAACTCGTCGTCGAGCGCGCGCGCGATCGCGTTCCACAGCGCGCCGTATTGCTGCGCGGATACACGTGCGCGCGGCTGCCCGAGCAGCGCGGGCGCGATGCCGGCCTGCGCGAGCAGCGGCTCGGCCGCGATGCCGCGCCGGGTCGCGAGCGCGACGCTGTAAGCGACGAGGCTGATCGCGACGGTTCCCTTGTCTTCCTGCTTCATCGTGCCGCCGGTGTGGCAAAAACGCTCAGTGTAAATGAGCGACGCGAGCATCGAACAGTCGCGCGCGCTTGCCTACACTTGTTGCATCGAAACGCAAGGACGGTCGCGCCCGGCGGCCGCGGGAGACAGCAGCGCCATGGACGAGCTTTACACCGAAGACCAGCGGATGATCCGCGACGCCGCGCGCGCGTTTGCCACCGAGATGCTGGCGCCGAACGCCGCGCAGTGGGACCACGATGCGCGGCTGCCCGACGCCGTCGTCGCGCAGCTCGGCGACCTCGGCCTGCTCGGGATGATCGTGCCGCAGGAGCTGGGCGGCTCGTATACGGACTACGTCGCGTATGCGCTGGCGATGGAGGAAATCGCCGCCGGCGACGCCGCGTGCGCGACGCTGATGAGCGTGCACAACTCGGTCGGCTGCGGCCCGATCCTCGGCTTCGGCACGCCAGCGCAGAAAGAGCGCTGGCTGGCCGACATGGCGTCCGGCCGCGTGATCGGCGCGTTCTGCCTGACCGAGCCGCAGGCGGGCTCCGAGGCGAACAACCTGCGCACGCGCGCGGAGCTGCGCGACGGCAAATGGGTGCTGAACGGCGCGAAGCAGTTCGTGACCAACGGCCAGCGCGCCGGTGTCGCGATCGTTTTTGCCATGACCGACCCGGAAGCCGGCAAGCGCGGCATTTCCGCGTTCCTGGTGCCGACCGATACGCCGGGCTTCATCGTCGGCAAGCCCGAGAAGAAGATGGGCATCCGCGCATCGGATACGTGCGCGATCACGTTCGAGAACTGCGCGATTCCGGAAGAGAACCTGCTCGGCAATCGCGGCGAAGGGCTGAAGATCGCACTGTCGAATCTCGAGGGCGGACGCATCGGCATCGCCGCGCAGGCGCTCGGCATCGCGCGCGCCGCGTTCGACAAGGCGCGTCGTTATGCGGGCGAGCGCGTGCAGTTCGGCAAGCCGATCGCCGAGCATCAGGCGATCCAGCAGAAGCTCGCCGACATGGCCACGCAGATCAACGCCGCGCGCCTGCTCGTGCACCACGCGGCGAAGCTGCGCACGGCCGGGCTGCCGTGCCTGTCGGAAGCGTCGCAGGCGAAGCTGTTCGCATCGGAGATGGCCGAGCGCGTGTGCTCGGACGCGATCCAGATCCACGGCGGCTACGGCTACCTGGTCGATTACGAAGTCGAGCGTCACTACCGCGACGCGCGCATCACGCAGATTTACGAAGGCACCAGCGAAGTGCAACGGATGGTGATCGCACGGCAGCTTTGAGTCACGGCGGTCGCGTCAGCAAAAGCATCACGCAGGCACGAGGGCAGCGCGGTAAACGCGGCACGCAACGACGTGACCGTGCGCCGCGCCACAGGGAATCGGGCATGGGCTGCAGCGCATGCACCGGTTGACCGCGAGGCATGGAGACTGGAGGAAACGATGACGGTACAGGCATTCCTGGACGCACGCGACTTTCTGCTGCGCCATCGCACCGACTACGAAACCGCGTACCGCGATTTCGAGTGGCCGGTGCTCGATGCGTTCAACTGGGCGCTCGACTACTTCGACCCGATGGCGCGCGGCAACGACCGGCCCGCACTGTGGATCGTCGACGCGGCGACCGGCACGGGCGATCCGTATTCGTTCGCGCAGATGTCCGAGCGTTCGTCGCGGATCGCGAACTGGCTGCGCTCGATCGGCGTCGTGCGCGGCGACCGCATCCTGCTGATGCTGCCGAACCGTGTCGAACTGTGGGACGCGATGCTCGCCGCGATGAAGCTCGGCGCGATCGTGCTGCCCGCCACCACGCAACTGTCGGCCGACGACGTGCGCGACCGCGTGCAGATCGGCGGCGCGAAATACGCGATCGTCGACGAGAACGAAACCGCCAAATTCGAACAGCCCGACCTCGGCCTCGCGCGGAAGATCGTCGCCGGCGCGCCGCGCGCGGGCTGGCTCGCGATGAACGACGGCTACGCGGCGAGCGCCGTGTTCGAGCCGGACGCCGTCACGCACGCAAACGATCCGATGCTGCTGTACTTCACGTCGGGCACGACGTCGAAGCCGAAGCTCGTCGAGCATACGCACCGCACCTACCCGGTCGGCCATCTGTCGACGATGTACTGGGTCGGCCTGCAGCCGGGCGACATCCACTGGAACATCAGCTCGCCGGGCTGGGCGAAGCACGCGTGGAGCTGCTTCTTCGCGCCGTGGAACGCGCAGGCGTGCGTGTTCGCGTTCAACTACGCGCGCTTCGAGCCGAAGGTCGTGCTCGATGCGCTCGTCAAATACCAGGTGACGACGCTGTGCGCGCCGCCGACCGTATGGCGCATGCTCGTGCAGCAGCCGCTCGCGTCGTTCGACGTGAAGCTGCGCGAGATCGTCGGCGCGGGCGAGCCGCTGAATCCCGAGATCATCGAGCGCGTGAAGAACGCGTGGGGCATCACGATCCGCGACGGCTACGGCCAGACCGAGACGACCTGCCTGATCGGCAACTCGCCGGGCCAGCCGGTCGTCGCGGGCTCGATGGGCCGGCCGCTGCCCGGCTACCGGATCACGCTGCTCGATCCGGACGGCGCGCCTGCGACCGAAGGCGAGGTCGCGCTGCCGATCGGCCCGGACGTCGCGCGCCCGGTCGGGCTGATGAACGGCTATGCGAACAACCCCGACGCGACGGCCTATGCGATGCGCGACGGCCACTACCGCACGTCGGACATCGCGATGCGCGGCGACGACGGTTATTACGTGTATATCGGCCGCGCGGACGACGTGTTCAAGTCGTCCGACTACCGGTTGAGCCCGTTCGAACTCGAGAGCGTGCTGATCGAGCATCCGGCGATCGCCGAGGCGGCCGTCGTGCCGAGCCCCGACCCCGTGCGGCTGTCGGTGCCGAAGACCTTCATCACGCTGCGGCAGGGCTACGAGGAAAGCCCCGCGCTCGCGCTGGAGATCTTCCGCTTCTCGCGCGAGAAGCTCGCGCCGTACAAGCGCATCCGCCGCCTGCAGTTCGCGGAGCTGCCGAAGACGATCTCGGGGAAGATCCGCCGCGTCGAGCTGCGCCGCCGCGAGATCGAGCGCGGCGACGACGCGGCCGCGCGAATGCCCGGCGAATACTGGGAAGAAGATTTCGCCGCCGAACTGAAATGAAATGACCGACCGCGGGCCGCGCGCGCCGCATTCCGCGGCCGCCGCCCGCAGCCGAATTGAACCGGCCGCGCGGCGATATTGCGCTTCGCGGCCCTCTGCAAGGAGAAAGGATCGATGAACGCGAATCCGACGCCCCGGACGGGGCAAGACGTGCCGACGGTCAAGCTGCTGATCGACGGCGCCTTCGTCGAGTCCGCCACGAAAGAGTGGCGCGACATCGTCAACCCGGCGACGCAGCAGGTGCTCGCGCGCGTGCCGTTCGCGACCGTCGCGGAAGTCGACGCGGCCGTGCAGGCCGCGCACGCCGCGTATGCGACGTGGAAGAACACGCCGATCGCCGCGCGCATGCGCATCATGCTGAAGTTCCAGGATCTCGTGCGCACGAACCAGCAGCGCGTCGCGAAGACGCTGACGGCCGAGCAGGGC
Source organism: Burkholderia sp. FW306-1C-G01B (assembly GCF_058781685.1). Lineage (NCBI taxonomy): Bacteria > Pseudomonadati > Pseudomonadota > Betaproteobacteria > Burkholderiales > Burkholderiaceae > Burkholderia > Burkholderia sp. FW306-1C-G01B. The sequence goes on along the minus strand of NZ_JBYSWZ010000002.1, from coordinate 325,546 downwards.
AAGACGATTCCCGATGCCGAAGGCGACATCTTCCGCGGCCTCGAAGTGGTCGAGCACGCGTGCTCGATCGGTTCGCTGCAGCTCGGCGAATTCGCGGAGAACGTCGCGGGCGGCGTCGATACCTACACGCTGCGCCAGCCGCTCGGCGTGTGCGCGGGCATCACGCCGTTCAACTTCCCCGCGATGATTCCACTGTGGATGTTCCCGATGGCGATCGTGTGCGGCAACACGTTCGTGCTGAAGCCGTCCGAGCAGGACCCGATGTCGACCATGGAACTCGTCCAGCTCGCGATCGAGGCCGGCATACCGAAAGGGGTACTGAACGTCGTGCACGGCGGCAAGGAAGTCGTCGATGCGATCTGCACGCATCCGCTCGTGAAGGCGATCTCGTTCGTCGGCTCGACCGCCGTCGGCACGCACGTGTACCAGCTCGGCAGCGCGCACGGCAAGCGCGTGCAGTCGATGATGGGCGCGAAGAACCACGCGGTGGTGTTGCCCGATGCGAACCGCGAGCAGACGATCAATGCGCTCGTCGGCGCCGGCTTTGGCGCGGCGGGGCAGCGCTGCATGGCGACGTCGGTCGCGGTGCTGGTCGGCGAAGCGCACGACTGGCTGCCCGATCTCGTCGCAAAGGCGAAGCTGTTGAAGGTGAATGCGGGCGCGGAAGCCGGCACCGACGTCGGCCCGGTCGTGTCGAAGACCGCCAAGGAACGCATCCTGTCGCTGATCGAAGCGGGCGTGAACGAAGGCGCGAAGCTCGAACTCGACGGCCGGGGCGTGACGGTGCCCGGCTACGAAAGCGGCAACTTCGTCGGCCCGACGATCTTCTCGGGCGTGAAGACCGACATGTCGATCTACACGCATGAAATCTTCGGCCCGGTACTCGTCGTGCTCGAAGCCGACTCGCTCGACGACGCGATCGCGCTCGTCAACGCGAACCCGTTCGGCAACGGCGTGGGCCTGTTCACGCAAAGCGGCGCGGCCGCGCGCAAGTTCCAGAGCGAAATCGACGTCGGCCAGGTCGGCATCAACATCCCGATTCCGGTGCCCGTGCCGTTCTTCAGCTTCACCGGCTCGCGCGGCTCGAAGCTCGGCGATCTCGGCCCGTACGGCAAGCAGGTCGTGCAGTTCTATACGCAGACGAAGACGGTCACCGCGCGCTGGTTCGACGACGACACGACGGCCGGCCCGGTGAATACGACGATTCGGCTGCATTGAGCGGCGGAGGACACGAACATGAAAATCGGATTTATCGGCCTCGGCCACATGGGTGCGCCGATGGCGCTGAACCTGTTGAAGGCCGGCCACGAAGTGCATGCGTTCGACCTGAGCGCCGATGCATTGCGCGCGCTGCAGGACGCCGGCGCGCAGGTTGCCGCATCGCCGCGCGACGCCGCGTCGGGCGCGGCGTTCGTGATCACGATGCTGCCGGCCGCGCCGCACGTGCGTTCGGTGCTGTCCGGCGAGAACGGCGTGCTGGCCGGCCTCGACGCGGGCGCGACCGTGATCGATTCGAGCACGATCGACCCGGCGAGCGCGCAGGCATTCGGCGCGCTGGTGCGCGAGCACGGCGGCGCGTTCGTCGATGCGCCGGTATCGGGCGGCACCGGCGGCGCGGCGGCCGGCACGCTGACCTTCATGGTCGGCGGCAGCGACGCGGATTTCGAGCGCGTGAAGCCCGTGCTCGCGGGCATGGGCAAGAACATCGTCCATTGCGGCGCGACGGGCATGGGGCAGGTCGCGAAGGTCTGCAACAACCTCGTGCTCGGCATCTCGATGGCGGCCGTGTCGGAGGCGATGTCGCTCGGCGTCGCGCTCGGCATCGACCCGAAGGTGCTGGCCGGCATCGTCAACACGTCGACGGGCCGCTGCTGGAGCTCGGACACGTACAACCCGTATCCGGGCGTGATCGACACAGCGCCGTCGTCGCGCGGCTACTCGGGCGGCTTCGGCACCGACCTGATGCTGAAGGATCTCGGCCTCGCGAACGACGCGGCGAAGCAGGCGCGCCAGCCCGTCTATCTCGGCGCGCTCGCGCAGCAGCTTTACCAGACGATGAGCAGCCGCGGCGACGGGCAGCTCGATTTCTCGGCGGTAATCCGCCTGTACCAACCGGCAACGAAGAAGGACGCATGATGATCGAACTGGACTACGTCGACGACGGCGCGATCGCGTGCGCGACGCTCAAGCGTCCGCCCGCGAACGCCTTTACCGCCGACGGGCTGCAGCAACTGCAGGAAACCGTCGCCGAACTGAATGCGAACCCGCGCGTGCGCGCGCTGGTGATCACGGGCGACGGCCCGAAGTTCTTCAGCGCGGGCGCCGACCTCAACACGTTCGCCGACGGCGACCGCGCGGTCGCGCGCGCGATGGCGTCGCGCTTCGGTGCGGCGTTCGAGGCGCTGCACGATGCGCGCGTCGTGACGATCGCGGCGATCAACGGTTATGCGATGGGCGGCGGCTTGGAATGCGCGCTCGCGTGCGACCTGCGGATCGCCGAGACGCATGCGCAGATGGCGCTGCCCGAGCCGTCGGTCGGCCTGCTGCCGTGCGGGCTCGGCACGCAGACGCTGCCCTGGCTCGTCGGCGAAGGCTGGGCGAAGAAGATCATCCTGACCGGCGCGCGCGTCGACGCGGCGACGGCGCTCAGGATCGGCCTCGTCGAAGACGTGGTCGAGAGCGGGGCCGCACGCGACGCGGCGCTGGCGCTGGCGCGCAACGTCGCGCGGCAAAGCCCGCGCGCGGTCGCATACAGCAAGGAGCTGATCGGCCTCGCGCGCCGCGGCGTGCCGCGCGGCGCGGCGCTCGCGGTCGAGCGCGAACGCTTCGTCGACCTGTTCGACACGAACGATCCGCGCGAAGGCGTGGCCGCGTTTCTCGGCAAGCGCGCGCCGCAATGGAACACCGACGGAGAGCCGCAACGATGAGCACGCCGGTCACGAATCACGACGCGTTCGCGCAGGCCGCGCCCGAGGTGCTGTTCCGCGTGGTGAACCGCGTGGCGCTGATCACGCTGAACCGGCCGGCCGCGCTCAACGCGCTGTCGTACGCGATGATCGGCGAGCTGGCCGCGCTTTTCGAGCGCTGCCGTCACGACGACCAGATCGTCGCGGTCGTGCTGCGCGGCGCGGGCGAAAAGGGCTTCTGCGCGGGCGGCGACGTGCGCGCGCTGTACCGGATGGTCGCGCAGCGCGAAACCTGGCTGCCGTTCTTCGTCGACGAATACCGGCTCGACCATGCGATCCACACGTTCCCGAAGCCGGTGGTCGCGCTGATGGACGGCGTGACGATGGGCGGCGGCATGGGCCTCGCACAAGGCGCTGCGCTGCGCGTCGCGACCGAGCGCAGCAAGATCGCGATGCCGGAGACGCGCATCGGCCTCGTGCCCGACGTCGGCGCGACGCATTTCCTGTCGCGCATGCCGGTCGAGCTCGAGCTGTACGTGGGGCTGACCGGCGCGATGCTGTCGGGTGCCGACGCGCTGACCGCGAAGCTGGCCGATCTGTGTGTGCCGTCCGCGTGGCTCGACACGTTCGAGACGCGCATCGAAAGCGTCAAGTGGGACGGCGACGTGCTGCCAGCGCTGCGCAAGGTGTTCGAGCCGCCGTGCAACGTCGTGCCGCATGCGGCGCTCGACAGCCAGATGCCGTGGATCGTCCGTCACTTCGACAAGCGTTCGACCGTCGAGCGGATCGTCGCGACGTTGACGCAGGAACTCGCGCGCGACGAGCTGACGCGCGAGCACCGTCAATGGCTGCAGGCGACCCTCGATGCGCTCGCCAGCCACTCGCCGACGATGCTGCACGTGACGCGCGAAGCGCTGCTGCGCGGACGGCAGATGACGCTTGCCGAATCGTTCCGGATGGAGCTCGGCATCGTCGCGCGCGCAATCGAGGAAGGCGATTTCTGCGAAGGCGTGCGCGCGCATCTCGTCGACAAGGATCGCAAGCCGCGCTGGGCGCCCGCATCGCTCGTCGAGGTGCGCGCCGAACGCGTGCGGCATTTCCTGACGTCGCCGTGGAAGCTGTTCGCGCATCCGCTCGCCGATCTCGGCGCCGCATGACGCACCCGACGCGCCGTGCGGCGCGTCGGTTTCATTTCATCGCAGTGAACTCATCCCGGCGCTCGATCATCGGCGGAATCGCCTGTGCGAGCGCGTCGATCACGCAGCGAGTCTTGCGCGGCAGGTAACGCGTCTTCGGCCAGATCGCGTGAATGTCGCCTTCGCACACGAAGCAGCGGTCGAGCACGACCACCATTTCGCCGCGCTTCACGTAGTAATCCAGCAGCCAGCTCGGCAGCCATGCGACACCGAACCCCGACGCACCGGCCGCCGCGATCGCCTGCACGTCGTCGAAACTCAACTGGTGCTGCATGTCGACGCGCACCGTCGAGCCGTCCGGTGCGCGCAGGTCCCACGGCTGCGGCACGCCCGAGCGTGAATACGCGATCGTCCGGTGATGCTTCAGATCGTCGAGCGACTTCGGCATCCCGTAGCGGGCGAGATACGACGGCGCCGCGCCGAGGCTGCCGTATTGCGTGCCGAGCCGGCGCACCGCGAGGCTCGTGCTGTCCGCGAGCGTGCCGATCCGCACCGCGAGATCGATGCCTTCCTCGACGAGATCGACGAAGCGGTCGGTGATCGACACGTCGATTCGCAGATGCGGATAGGTGCGCGCGAGGTCGAGCACGATCGGCGTCACGCAGTGGTGCCCGAACGCGAGCGGCACGCTCAGCCGCAGCTTGCCGCGCGCTTCGTTGCGGCCGCAGTCGAGATCGGCTTCCGCCGCTTCCAGTTCCGCGAGCGCGCGCACGCAGCGGTCGTAGTACGCCTGGCCGTCGTCGGTCAGGCTCTGGCTGCGCGTCGTGCGCTGCAACAGCCGCGCGCCGAGCCGCTTCTCGAGCCGCGCGACCGCCTTGCCGACGGCCGAGCGCGTCATGTCGAGCCGCTCCGCGGCGAGCGCGAAGCTGCCCGATTCCACCACCTGGACGAAGGTCGTTACGCCGTCGAGTCTGTCGGTCATGGCAGGGTGTGCTGATTGAGTCCTGTGATTCCCCAGTTCTGAGAAATGGGTGCGTCAATGGGGATCGAAATTCTCACTATAGTACCGATTCCCGTTCAGCGCGCGTAGCCGGCCGCGCGCGGCGAACCCTTCTCACCTGGAGGCGCGCGGCCCATTGCCGGGCCGCCGCGCAATACGCATGACGCTATCCGACTCCCGCAGGAATGCGGTCGCGCTCGCGGCCGTCTGTCTCACGTCGCTGATGTTCGGCCTCGAAATCTCGAGCGTGCCGGTGATCCTGCCGACGCTCGAACACGTGCTGCATGGCGATTTCAACGGCATGCAGTGGATCATGAACGCGTACACGATCGCATGTACGACGGTGCTGATGGCGGCCGGCACGCTCGCGGACCGGTTCGGCCGCAAGCGCGTGTACGTGATCGGCACCGTGCTGTTCGGCGCGACGTCGCTGCTGTGCGGGCTCGCGCCGAACGTGCCGGTGCTCGTCGCGGGCCGGCTGCTGCAGGGCGCCAGCGGCGGCGCGATGCTGATCTGCCAGATCGCCGTGCTGTCGCATCAGTTCCGCGAGGGCCGCGAGCGCGGCCGTGCGTTCGGGATCTGGGGGATCGTGTTCGGCATCGGGCTCGGCTTCGGGCCGATCGTCGGCGGCGCGATCGTCGCGCTGGCGAGCTGGCCGTGGGTGTTCCTCGTCCATGCGCCGCTCGCGGCCGTCGCGCTCGCGCTGATCGGCGGCGCGGTGCAGGAGTCGCGCGATCCGCACGCGGGCACGCTCGACGTCGCGGGCATCGTCACGCTGTCGCTCGCGGTGCTCGGCCTCGCGTTCTACATCACGCAAAGCGCGGAGCTCGGGCTGACGAGCGCGGCCGGCCTCGGCGTGCTCGGCGCGACCGTGCTGGCGCTCGTGGGTTTCTTCGTTGCGGAACGCGCCAGCGCGCGGCCGATGTTCGATTTCTCCGTGTTCCGGATTCGCGCGTTCACCGGCGCGATCTTCGGCTCGATGGGGATGAACTTCAGCTTCTGGCCGTTCATGATCTACCTGCCGATCTGGTTCCAGGTCGCGCTCGGCTACGACAGCGTGACGGCCGGCCTCGCGCTGCTCGCGTACACGCTGCCGACGCTGGTCGCGCCGCCGTTCGGCGAACGGCTCGCGCTGCGCTACGGGCCGGGCGTCGTGATCCCGGGCGGCCTGTTCACGATCGCGGCCGGCTTCGCGCTGATGCGGGTCGGCAGCGCGGCCGACCACGCGAGCTGGCTCACGATGCTGCCCGGCTGCGTGATCGCCGGCATCGGGCTCGGGCTCACGAACACGCCGGTCACCAACACGACGACGGGCGCGGTGCCGAGCGCGCGGGCCGGGATGGCGTCGGGTATCGACATGAGCGCGCGGATGATCTCGCTCGCGCTGAACATCGCGGCGATGGGCTTCGTGCTGGTCGCGGGGATCGTCGCGAGCCTGAAGGGCAGCGCTGCGGGCGCGATCGGCGACGCGGCGCTGCGCCGGCTCGCGCAGGAGATCGCATCGGGCCGCGCCGACGGGCTGCAGCAGATCGCTCCGGCGCTCGCGCAGGCCGACCCGAGCGGCGCGGCGCTGCACGCGGCGCTCGTACACGGGTTCGGCTGGGTGATGGTGTACGGTGCGGCCGGCGTGGCCGTGCTCGCGACCGCGAGCGCGGTGGCGTTCGCGCCGGCGCGGCGCAGGGCGGCCGTGTGCGAATGACACGGCCGGCCCGTTGTGTCGGCACGCCGGTCAGGACGTGCCGCCGCCGAGCGCGCGGTACAGCGTCATCTGGTTGTTGAGCCGGTTCAGGCGCGTCAGTTCGTCGGCGCTTTGCGCGTCGCGCAGCCGCTGCTGCTGGTCGAGCCACGGCTGCACGGCGGTCGCGCCGGCCGCGAATCGCGCGGCGGCAAGCCGTTCGGCGCGCTGCGCCTGGGCCAGCGACAGCGCGCGCTGTTCGGCCTCGCGTTCGAGCTGCACGCGCGCCGACAGCGCATTCTCGACTTCCGCGAGCGCCGTGTAGAGCCGCTGGCGGAACCCGACCACCGCTTCCTCGTACTGCGACTTCGACACCTTGATCTGCAGTTGCATCGTGTTCCACTGGATGAACGGCAGCGCGAGGCCGAGCCCGAGCGTGCCGACCGGATTCGTCAGCACGCGCTCGAGGCTCGTGCTCGACGTGCCGGCGCTGCCGGTCAGCGTGAAGGTCGGGTAGAAGCTCGTGCGCGTTGCGTCGACCTGCGCGAGCGATTCGCGCAGCCGGAATTCCGCCGCGCGCAGGTCGGGGCGTCGGCCGAGCAGGCTGGCCGGCAGGCCGGCGGCTACTTCCGGCGGCGGCGCGTCGGGCAGCGCCGACGGTTCGGCGGCGAGCTGCTGCGGCGGCCGGTCGAACAGGAGCGCGAGCGCGTGGCGCTTCTCGGTGCGTTGCTGGATCAGTTGCGTCTGCGCGGCGCGTTGCGCGGACAGGCTCTGCTCGGCCTGCGCGAGATCGAGCCCCGACACGGCGCCGGCCGTGTGCCGCGACCGGACGACCGCGAGCGTGCGCACCCCATACGCGATGTTCGCGTCGCCGAGCGCGATCTGCCGGTTCAGATAACCGATCTGCCAGTACAGCGACGCCGTCGTGCCGATCAGCGACAGCCGCGCGGCTTCGAGATCGGCGGCCGTTGCGTCGGCTTCCCAGTGCGCGGCATCGCGCAGCGCGGCCAGCCGGCCCCACAGGTCGATTTCATAGCTCAGCGAACCGTTGATGCCGCTCGACCGGCTCATCCGGTGCGTATCGAGCGTGCGCGACACGGCGCCGTTCGCGCCGAGCGATACGGCGGGCGTCAGGTTCGTGTCGACGAGCCCGGCCTGCAGTTGCGCGCGGTACACGCGAATCGCCGCGATCGCGAGGTCGTTGTTGGCACGCAGCGCGTCGCCGATCAGCCGGTCGAGTTGCGGATCGCCGAAGCTGCGCCACCAGTCGCGCGTGGTGGCCGGCGCGTCGGATGTGACCGGCGCTTCCCAGTTCGCGGGCATCGCGACGGCCGGCAGCGGCGCGTGGCGCGCGGCCGTGCAGCCAGCCAGCAGGGCGGCCGCGCATGCGAATGCGCCGAGGCGGCGAAGCGGTGAGGAATGCGTCATGGCAGGGCCCCGTCAGTCGCGCGCGAGCGCATCGATCGGATCGAGCCGCGACGCGTTGCGCGCGGGCATGAAACCGAATATCACGCCGGTGAGCGTCGAGCAGACGAACGCCGTCACGATTGCGCCGGCGGAGAACACCATCTTCCATTGCGTGACGAACATCGAGAACACCGCGCCGAGCCCGAACGACAGCACGATGCCGATCGTGCCGCCGAGCAGGCAGACGAGCACGGCCTCGACGAGGAACTGCTGCAGGATGTCGGACTGGCGCGCGCCGACCGCCATCCGGATGCCGATTTCGCGCGTGCGCTCGGTGACCGACACGAGCATGATGTTCATCACGCCGATCCCGCCGACGACGAGCGAGATCACCGCGATCAGCGACAGCAGCAGCGTCAGCGACTGGCCGGTCTTCTCGACGGTCTTGACTACGCTGTCCATGTTGTACGTGAAGAAGTCCTTGCGGCCGTGGCGCTGGATCATCAGCTTTTCGAGGCTTTTCTCGGCGGCGGCGCTCGGCTGCCCGTCGCGCACGCGCACGGTGATGCTGTCGAGATGGCGCTGGCCGAACAGGCGCCCGCTCGCGGTCGTGTACGGCACCCACACGTTCAGGCTCTTCACGCTGCCGAACGCGCTCTTCTTGTCGGCCGTGACGCCGATCACGACGCACGGCACGTTGTCGACCAGGATCGCTTCGCCGACCGGATTGCGCGTCGCGCCGAACAGCTTGCGGCGCGTATTCTGGTCGATCACGGCCACCTGAGCCTGGCGACGCACCGCGTCCTCGTCGAATGCGACGCCCAGCGCGAAACGCATCCCGCGCGCCTGGAAGAAGCGATCGCCGACGCCGCTCACGAGCGCGTTGACGTCGATGTTGCGGTAGCGCAGCAGCAGCGTGCGCGACGTCTCGGGCGTTGCGCTGTCGACGTACGGCTGCTCGGCGAGCGCGGCGACATCGGCGGGTACGAGCGTCTGGATCGCGTCCGCGCGGCTGTCGCCCCAGTCGGTGCCCGGATAGACGTTGATCGTGTTCGTGCCGATGCTGCCGATCTCGTCGAGCATGTAGCGCTTCGCGCCTTCGCCGATCGCGACGATCGACACGACCGATGTGATGCCGATGATGATGCCGAGCATCGTCAGCAGCGTGCGCAGCCGGTGCGACACGAGCGCGATCCACGCCATCCGGCACGCCTCGGCGAAGCGACCGCTGCCGGCCGCGAAGCGGCGCGCACGCGTGCCGGTTTCGGCGTGGGCGTCGGTGGGCGGCCCGGCATCGTGCCGATCGCGCGTGGCCGGCGTGCCGACTGTCGCTTCGGCCGCGTCGACGAAGGCTTCCGCGAGCGCTTCCGCATAGTGGCGATTCCGCCGGTCGGCGACGATCTCGCCGTCGCTGATCTCGATGATGCGCCGCGCATGGCGCGCGACGTCCTTGTCGTGCGTGACGATGACGATCGTATGGCCGAGCGCGTTCAGCTCGTGCAGGATGCGGATCACGTCCTGGCCGCTTTTCGTGTCGAGCGCGCCGGTCGGCTCGTCGGCGAGGATTACCTGGCCGCCGTTCATCAGCGCGCGCGCAATGCTCACGCGCTGCTGCTGGCCGCCGGACAGTTGCCCGGGCCGGTGGTGCGCGCGATCCGCGAGCCCGAGGCGCGCGAGCAGCTCGCGTGCGCGTTCGTGCCGCTCCGCGCGCGTGGTGCCCGCATAGATCGCCGGCATTTCGAGGTTCGCGGCCGCGTCGACGTGCGGCAGCAGGTGATAGCGCTGGAACACGAAGCCGAAGTGCTCGCGGCGCAGCTGCGCGAGCTCGTCGCTGTCGAGCATGTGCGTGTCGCGTCCGCCGACCGTGTAGATGCCTTCGCTCGGATGGTCGAGGCAGCCGAGGATGTTCATCAGCGTCGACTTGCCGGAGCCCGACGCGCCGACGATCGCGACGATCTCGCCCGCGTCGATCGACAGGTTGACGTTGTTCAGGACGACGACGTCCTTGTCGCCGGCCGGAAAGCGCCGCGTGACGCTCGAGAGTTTCAGCAGGGGCCGGCTCATCGTCACACCACGTCCGCCAGCGGCGCGTGCTCGTCCGCGGCGGCTTCGCCGATCACGACGCGCTCGCCGTCCTTCAGGCCGGCCAGCACTTCGACGCGTACGTTGTTGTTGATGCCGATGCGGATGTTGCGCGTGACCGTGCTGCCGTCGGCGCGCAGCACGCGGACCGCATAGCTGCCGTCCTTGCGCTTTTCGCCGAGCGCGGCGGCCGGAATGCTGAGCGCATTGCGCGCGTTGCCGAGCACGATGCCGACCTGCGCGGTCATCGCGATGCGCAGCCGGTGCTCGGGATTCGGTACTTCGAACAGCGCGTTGTAGAACACGGCGGCGTTCGGTTTCGTGCCGCCGCCCGCGCCGCCGCCGAGCGCGCTCTGCGCGTCGGCGAAGTTCTGCGGCGCCGGCTCGATCGCGCGCAGCCTGCCGTAGTGACGCTTGTCCGGTTCGCCGAGGATCGTGAAATACGCGGTCTGGCCGGCGCTCACACGGATCACGTCGGCTTCCGACACCTGCGCCTTCACGGTCATCGTGTCGAGATCCGCAAGCTTCAGGATCACCGGCGCCTGCTGCTGCGCGATCACGGTCTGGCCTTCCTGCGTGACGATCGCGACGACCTCGCCGTCGATCGGCGCGACGATGCGCGTGTAGCCGAGGTTGGCCTGCGCGGTCTCGATCTGGATGCGGGCCGAGCGGATTTGCGCGGCGAGCGACGCGAGCGTCGCGCGCTGCATGTCGAGCGTCGCGCGCGCGGCCTCGAACGACTCGCGCGACGTCGCATCGTCGGGCAGCATTGCCTGCTGGCGCCGGAATGCGAGCTCCGCCTGTGTCAGTTGCGCGGCGGTCGATTGATGCTGCGCGCGCAGGCTTTCCTCGCTGGCGCGCGCCTGGCGCAGCGCGTTTTCGGAGATCACGGGATCGATTTCGGCGAGCCACTGGCCCTTCGCGACCTTGTCGCCGAGCTTGACCTTCAGCGTCTTCAACTGCCCCGATACCTGCGCGCCGACATCGACCTGCTTGAACGCCTGCAGCGCGCCGGTCGCGAGCACCGCGCTCTCGAGATCGCCGCGCGTGACGGGCGCGGACAGGTACTGCGGATGCTTGTCGGGCGCGAATACCGTGAGCGAGACGCCTGTGACGATCGCAACGACTGCGATGATGGCCAGCACGATGCGCCGGCGGCGATGGGGCTTCTGAGTCATGAGAATGCGGCGAGGATGAAGCGGGCGCCGGCGATGCGTGCGACCGGGCGGGACGATCCGGTCGGCGCCGCATGCCGGGCGTGTTGCCCGCGACGGCATCCGCGTACGCATCGCGCGGGCGTGCCGATTCGAATCAGGCGCTCATGGTAAGCGAGGATTTCGCGCCAAATCGTATGGAAATTGTGCTGAATTGTGCTAGCGCCGCGCCAGAGTGGGGGCCGGGCGGTGACATTGTTGCGATCTGTGAAAGGGGCGGGGAAGGCCGTGGCGCGTTGTTACCGCTGTGCGGCGACGATTGCCATCATCGGCCGGTCGCGTTCCTCGTCGAGCGCGGGCATCGCGTCGACCTTTTCGGCGTCGGCCCCCATTCGTCGAGATGCGCGAGCGTGAAGCCGCTGCCGATCAGCAGGTTCACGAGTGTGCCGAGCGTGCGATTCCGCGAGATTACACGCGCGGCCCGCCTGCGTCGATTCTGCGTCGCGTATCCGCGTCGACGATATCGCGGATCGCACTGAACAGCGGTGCGGCGTCGGTATACCGCCGGCCGTAGCCGAGATTGAACGCGTAGTCGAAATCGGGCGGATTGCTGCCCTGGTTGTGCTGCAGGATGGTCTCGAGCTTGTCGAGCGCCTTCGCGGCGCGCGCTTCCGGCGACGCGGCCGCCTCGTATTCATCCCACAGCGCGACGATCTCGTCGCGCAGCGTGCGATCGAGCGACGCCGTCAGGGTCAGCAGGTCGTCGCGTTCGTGCGCGCTTTTGTCCGGGTGCGCGGCCTGCTCGATCGCGGGGATGTCGCCGTGCAGCGCCTCGCCGAGATCGTGGACGACGCACAGCTTCAGCAGCTTCAGCGTATCGATGCCGGGCAGCGCGTCGGCGAACACGAGCGCCATCAGGCACAGCCGCCAGCTATGCTCGGCCGTGCTTTCCGCGCGCCCGGCCGACGTGTGGCCGCTGCGCAGCACATCCTTCAGGCGTTCGGCTTCGCGCAGGAAATCGAGGCGTGCGTGGATCGTGTCGGGGTTCATGGTCGGAGTCCTTGCGGTGAGCCATCAAGCGTAAGGCGGCCGCGCGCGGTTCGTCCACGCATGAAATATGCGCGGCGTGCTAGAGCGTTTCGACCAGCCGCGCGGCCGAGCCGTCCGACAGCGTCATCCGCGTCCACCGGCATGTGCTGCCGCGGATCGGCACGACGCGCGACGCATTCGCGCCGGTGTCGAATTCGACGCTCGGCGGCCCCGCGCGGTCGTGCCAGCCGAGCGTGTCGAGCGCGGCTTCCATGCGGACGATTTCCGGCGTCGCGTAGCGCCACAGCGACGTGCCGAGCAGCATCGGCAGCGGCTGCGAGAACTCGGCCGCACGCGCCGGCGAGCTTGCGAGCAGGCGGTGCGTGAGGTCGCACACCAGATGCATGCGGCCCGCGCTGCCCGCGATGAGCCGCGCGAGCGCGTGGTCGCCTGCGGAATCGAGGCGCGCGGCGAGCAGCCGCTCGGCCGTCGCGCGCTCGTCGGGCGACATCTGCTGGATGCCGGCCTCCCAGCGCGAGATCGTCGATTGCGCGACGCCGAACAATTCTGCGGCGTGGCTTTGCTTCACGCGGTGCAGCGCGCGCCAGCGCTTGAGCTGCGGGCCGAGCGGTGGCGTGTGAAGCGGTGAGGTCGTCATGGCAATGCTCCGGTTGCGGTCGTCGTGAGCGCTCGCGTGTCGCAGGCCGCTGCCATCGGTGCGGCAGGGGTGCCGCGCGCGCCGTTACATGAACCGGAGGCCGCTGCTTGACTGGAGCGCGATGGCCGCAAACGGCACGAGCACGATGCCGCCCAGCACCAGCACACCGTCGGCGGCAACCGTGATCGGCGTGGCGAGGATTCGCAGACCCATGCCGACGACGGAAGGCGACTCTCTGATGAAAACCGAGTACGGGCGGTTGAACGGCTGCGCGGCCGCCTGGTCCTTCGCGGCGAAGCCATCCGTCGAATAGCGCTTGCCGTCGATGTCGCCTTCGAGCGCGAGACCGGCCGACGCGGGGGTGAACCCGTCCGCGGCGGCTGCCTGTCGATCGTCGTCCGACGCGTCCTTCGGCAACACGATCCGGTAGTGGCCGGTGACGCTGCCGCCGCTCGCATGAAAGCCGGCGAACGTGGTGCGCAGCGATTTCCGGTAGCCGGACTGCAGTACCGGCCGCAATTGGGCCGGCAGATCGAAGATGTAGTGATAGCGCGTGCCGAGGACGACCAGCTTCTTGCCGTCCTCCGTAATCAGGAATCCGGATACGTTTTCGCTGTACGTGTCGTCCTTGTACAGCTTCGGCGTGAAACAGCCCGACAGCGCGAGGCTGCTCGCGGCCAAGCCGGCGGCCAGCAGGCGCCGGCGCGTGATCGATATGCTCATTCTTGTTGTCCCGTCTGGTGCGGTTCAGTTCAGTGGCTTTCGCCCTCGGAAGCAGGATTCTGGCGCATCCGCCGCGTGTTGTCGAACGGGAAATCTGCCGTGGCAGCGTTGTCGATCGCACCGCACCCGGCGGCGCGCCGGGACGCCCGGGCCTGCCGAAAACGTTTGCGTCAGGCTTTCACCCGACTCCTCCATATCTTATTATTCGGCCAGAGCGGTGCGTGCCGGCCGCCATCGGTCATGTCGACGGCATGACGCGCCGGCAACGATTGCCGCTTTCCGACCGGCGCGTGGCGCGGCGTACGGTCGGAATGACAGGAAACGCGTGGGCCGCGCGTTTCCCGAAAAAATGACACGAGGGCGCGATGGTACGACTGATCTTGCTGCTGCTGGGCATCGAATATCTGCGAACCCGCTGGCGCGGGCTGACCGTGCTTGGCTGGCTGTGGGTCGTCGCGGGCGTCGTCATCTTCGTCGATGCGCTCGACGGCGCGCTGCATTTCCCGATCGAGCTGTTTGCGTGGCTGTTCCTGATCGAAGGGCTCGCAACGCTCGCGGTGGCCGGCAGCGGCGTCGGCGGGCAGCGCATCCTGCGCTACGTGAAGGGCATCGTGGTCGTGGCGGCCGCGGGGCTCGTGTTTGCCGGCCATCACCACGGCCATTTCCTGCTGTCGATGATCTTCGGCACGCTGTTCCTCGTCGACGGGCTGCTGCAATGCACGTCCGCATGGATGGTGCGCTACCGCCGCTGGAACGTTGCGTTCGCGTGGGGTGTCGTCGAAATCCTGCTGGCGATCTTCTTCTTCCAGCCGTACCCGACGCACTATGTGGGCACCGTGCCGTACTGCCTCGGCCTGCTGCTGATATTCGGCGGGATGCACATGCTGAGCCTCGCCGCGCGCGTGCGGCGGCTCACGCGCAATCCCGCGTTCGCGACGTCGCCCGCGCCGGCGCTCGTGCCCGACCTCGACGATGCGCGCGACCGGCCGCATTTCGCGCAATCCGAATGGGACGGCCCGCCGGCCGACGGCGAGCGCGCGCTCACCGTGCACGTGTGGACGCCGACCGGCACGTCGAAGGCCGAAGCGCAGCGCTATCCGGTGATCGACCGCTATATCGCTGCGGTGGACGTCAACGGCGTGATCTCGACCGGGCACGCGGCGCTGGAGTCGCCGGAGGGCATCTATATCAGCCTGTATCCGGGCGTCGAAATCGATCGTTCTCCGGACGAATTCACGCGCATCCTGCGTGCGACGCGCGAGAACGATGTGCCGGGCCTGTTCCAGCCCGACTACGCGACCGAGTCGAAGGCGTGGTGCCCGTCGACCGTGCGCGTGCGGATCCGCAACTACGATCCGGCGAAGCTGGATGCATTCTGGTCGGCATACCGGCAGAACGTGACGTACAACCTCACGCACCGCAACTGCTCGAGCACCGTGTCGAACGCGCTCGAAGCCGCGCTCGACGGCGCGGTGTGGCGGCTGAAGGGCACGCGGGCCGGGTGGGGCGCGTTCGTCCGGCTGCTGCTCACGCCCGAGCTGTGGGTCGCCGCGCAGATCCGCAAGCGCGCGGTGACGATGGCGTGGACGCCCGGGCTCACGCTCGACTATGCGCGCGCGCTCAGCATGCTCGCCGACCCGCGGCCGTTCGCGTGGTGGAAGGTCGCGCGCTCGGCGGTGAAGGCGATCATGACGTCGCGCCGCGCGTGGCGCGAGCAGGACAGCGCGGCGCTGTCGTCCGGCGGATCGGAGGCTGCGTCGGTGAAGTAATCGCGTGGCGCCGGACGAGGGCCCGGCGCCGCAGGAGCCGCCACCGTGCGGCCCGGCGAAGTTGCCCGCCGTCAGAACCCGCAGACAAACCACAAACGACAATGAACAAGACGAGCGCTTTCCGCATCCTGATTCCCGCTGCGCTGGCGCTGGCAAGCGCCGGCCTCGCGCAGGCGAGCACGGACGACGTGCCGCGCATGAGCAACGACGTGTACCGGATTTCGGTGTCGTTCTGCTCGAACGTCGCGGCCGCCGAGAAGATCGAGTGCCAGGGCGACATGATCGCCGCGGGCAGCCGGATCGTTGCGGCGATCGGCGGGCTGCCGCCGGCGTCCGCCACATCGATCGACGAAGGCGCGCGCAGCAAGCTGCCGGCGGAGGAGCGCAACGGGCTCGCACCGGTCGAGCCGGCCGCGATCGACAAGGACGACGACGTGGCCGGCCTCGCCGGCATGGTGCGCCTGTGCGACGTGTACGAATCCGGGCCGGCGTCGCGTGCGCGGCATCACGCGGCGCTGAAGCAGCAGGCGCCGGATGCCGCGCCGCGCGTCGAGGCGTTGCTGGCCGATTCGTCGACGGCGGCGCGCCGGCGCGTCAGCGTCGGCGTGTGGCAGATCCTCGTGCTCGAAGGTCCCGAATCGGTTGCGCGCGCATGCAAGCAACTGGGTGCCGGATCGTGAGCAACGGCGTGCCGCCGGAGTGGCGGCACACGTCGGCCGTGTGCGGTATCGGGCACGGGCGCGGCACGAGCTGCCGCGCCCGTGCCTGCTTTCCGCGACGGTTACGCGCGACGTGACGGTGCGTGCCCGCGCCACCGCACATAATTCGGCCACCTTCACATTCGTGCCACGTTGCGGTAGCAACAATCGCAGGCAGACATTCGACAATCTTGCGGCGCATCCCGCGACCGCAAGCCTTTTCCGAGGAAACGCCATGCTCAAGACGCTCGCCCGCGCTGCTGTCGCACTCGCCGTCGCTTCCGCCTCGCTGCCCGCCACCGCGCAGACCAGCTACGACTACCTGTTGCTCGCCGCGTCGTGGGAGCCCGGTTTCTGCGCGTCGCACGACACACCCGAATGCACGAACCTCGCCGGCTCGTATGCGGCGACGAGCCTGTCGCTGCATGGCCTGTGGCCGAACCGGTACGACGGCAACCAGCCGTTCTACTGCGGCGTGCCGCAGAACGACGTCGACCTCGACAACGCGCATCAGTGGTGCAGCATGGATGCCTACCCGATCAGCAGCGCGACCCGCAACACGTTGTCGACGTACATGCCGGGCGTTGCATCGTGTCTCGACAAGCACGAGTGGTTCAAGCACGGCACCTGCTCGAATTCAGCGTCGCCCGATGCGTACTGGAACGAGGCGGCAGGCATGATCGGCCGGCTCGGCAACACGTCGTTCAATGCATACCTGCAGGCGAACGCGGGCAAGACGGTCACGCGTAACCAGTTGCTGTCCGCATTCGAAGGCGCGTTCGGCAGCAATACGCGCAGCGCGGTGTCGCTGAAGTGCACGAAGACCAATGGCGTCAGCTATTTCACCGAAGCGTGGATCGCGGTGAAGACGAATGCGACCACGCAGTTCCCGAGCGCCGCGTCGCTCGTGACGGACGGCAATACGCAGGGCACGTGCCCGACGTCGGGTGTGTTTATCGCGAAGTAAGGGGGAGGGCGGCCGGCGTGCGCGGCATCGCGCACGTCGTCGCCCGTCATGGCTTCGGCGGGATGCGCGATCACCGCAGCCGGGCCGGTTCCTGCGCGTCGAACGGGTGCTCGTGGTCGTCGACCGTGTCGGGCTGCGCATGCTACGGCGCCGCCCCATGCGGCATCCGCGACGCGCTGCTGGCCGGTGGTCAGTACCGCCAGCAGCGCGCTCCACGCGACGAACAACCGGGTCCGTTATCCGAGCAGCCGCAATGCGTCCGCGAGCGACAGCACCGTCGTGCGCGATTCGAACGCGGTGGAGAACAGATGCTCGTGGACGATCGGGTCCGGGTCGTAACAGCAGTCCTTGACCGTATACAGGCGGAAGTCCGCGTCGCTCGCGTAGGCGATCGACGACAGCATCACGCCGGTCGACGCGATGCCGACCATGATCAGCGAATCGACGCCTTGCGCGACCAGCCGCGCCTGCAGATCGGTGCCGAAGAATACGCTCGCGCGGTGCGCGACGATCTGCGGTTCGTCGGGCTGCCGGCCCAGCTCCGGGCACGTGCCGTCGTCGACGAACAGGCCGAGCTGCTTGATGCCTTGGCCGTTCTTGTTGCGCGGGCTGACTTCCGGATAGCCGGGGCTGAACCGGAGGTTCGCGAACCAGACGCCGACGCCGCCGGCTCGCGCCGCGTCGCACAGCTTGCGCGTATTGGCGAGCAATTCGGGTGCGACCGACGGAAAGAGTCCCAGGATGTCGGTCTGGTAATGCATGACGAGCAGCGCGGTTTGCGACGGATTGATGGCGGGAACCGGTGCGGAAGCGCTGCCGCCGGGGTTCGCGTGGGCCGCCATTGCGACATTCGATACGTTGTCCGGATTCATGCGTGATGTTCTCCTCCAGTAACCGCTGCGGGGTTTCAGAAAATCGATCGTTCCGTATACGTCGTCAACCACTCCAGCGCCAGCGTGATTGGATTCCGGAATATAAACCCGGATGTGGTTTCTTTGGTACCGAGCGGGCGGGTGAACGCTACGCTGCATTGGGTGTCGGGGATCGGCCAGAAACGGTCGCTCGACGCTGCAGCCTGGATCGCCGACAATTGGACGCCGATAGTCCATTCGAACGTCACTATGAACGCTAGGAGTTCTCGCTTCTTTATCACCGGCTGTACTGAGGAGCCTGTTTTTGTCCTGGATGGTATCGCTTCGGAATGGTTGTTCGTTTCAAAATTCTGGCAAAGGGTAAACACCTTGCTTGGAACAATGTTCGATCAGTTCGAAGAGGAAGTAGCCGAGCCCGCGACACTCAGCCAAATCGCGTGTGAGCTGACACATCAAATTTGCGATCTTGAGGAGCGGAAAGACGAGATTATTAGCTTCGTCTACAGATGGACACCACACGGGGAAGTCTATGTTCTGGAGACACGTCGAGCGACCCTTATCTCGCAGTTGGAAACAGTCCGTGACTTCCTTTTCCAGGCCGCAAAAAATGATGAGGTACTCGAATTGAGTCTTTAGGGAGATCAGCTGGCAAATGGCTTGCATCTCCGGACGCAGCAAAGTTTCTTGATATCGGCGTGACCAATGTTAGGTGGCGGCATTATCCGCTTCGGGTTGGTAACGGTCGACCCTCGAACGGGTAAGCGTAGGCAGTGGCGTAGGTTTGTGCACCGAGCCTTGTCAGATAACGCGCAGGTACTGCTGCATCATTGGGGTGACGGGTGCAGGTGCTGCGGCGGGTTGCGTGCTCATGTGACCGGGAAAAGTTGCTTTGGCTGCTCGAGTTTACCAGCGGCCAGAACGGGATCGGTCGAAGTTCACCATCCCGCCAGTTGTCGGCGGCGATGGCGAGCGGCAGCTACCGGCCGAGGCTGTGTCAAAACGTGCGCGGCTGCAGGTCAGCGGAGAAAGCTACCCACCAGAACGCTCTGTATCGGCGTCGTGGCACTTCGGGAGGGGTAAAGTGATACCCGAAAACCGAGGAATTTCGCGTTTTGACACAGCCTCGGCCAGGAGCGGCCGGTCGACAAGAGTGCGTGAATCGTCGACAATCCGAGCAACCAGCCTAGTTCTTAATGCCGACAACAAAGGCGGCCCATCCCGCGGACCATCAATAAAACACTCTCGCAAATGCTGTTTAACAAAAGACCCGAATTTCGACGCCGACCGCCGAGTCCGTATCGCGAAGGAAGTCTGGTCAATCGTGCGACCATGCTGTTCTCGTGGCTAGGTCGGGGAATATTCGGTCTCTTGAGCGTTGTTTTGTTACTCGCGACGGCAGTGGCAGCGCCTGGAGCGGACTTGCCAACATCGAAGAAAGGGTGGTTCGCATTGGCTGCCATCATCGGTGGTGGCGTCCTTATTTGTATTGTTGTAGTTCGCTGGCTGCACCTTCCGGTTACTCAGAAAAGGTAATATTGCTTTTTTGCATAGAGACGCTTGCGAGGGATGCTGGACCTCATGAGGCTGAGTGCGGCCAGTAGCAGTCGGTCGACGTCGAGCCGTCGATTGCTAACAATTTCGCTGTTTCCGGCGATTGAGCGCGTCGTTTTGGTCACTGTGCGGCTCCCGCCTCGGGCATCGTCCGGCATAATCAGGCTCTACATTACGACGCGCGTCGAACAGATCATCCGCCGACGCATGGGACAGTTCAAAACCAGGCAACGGGGGAAGAATGCCGCTGAGTGAAATTCGAGACTCGATCAAAATTCAACTTCTTGAGAAAGTGAGAAGGCACGAATTCGGGCGGTATCTATTCAAGGCAAGCCTTGGGCGCATTCGTGGTTTTTCGGGAGAGGACATCACGTTCGACTTCCCGGTAACCGCCCTTATCGGTCCAAATGGCAGCGGAAAATCGGCAGTACTTGGTGCGGCTGGATGCGCATACAAGCCGATCAAGCCAGGAACCTTTTTTCCCAAGAGCACAGTCGGCGACGAATCAATGTCGGGCTGGAGCGTTGAGTATGAGCTTGTCGACAAGCAGATAAACACACGTCAACTCGTAAAGAGAAATTCCAGCTTCCGCCAAGCAAAGTGGGTGCGCAGAGACGTTGCCGACCGAGAGGTACTTTTTTTTGGCATTGAGCGGACCGTACCAGCGGGCGAAAAAACGCGCTACAAAGCGTTGATGCGCTCGACATACATCCATCGCCCACCTCTTGAGCCTCTTAATGCAGACGTTGCAACACAAGTTGAACATATCCTCGGAAAGTCAGTACAGGACTATCGCATAACGAAGTACGGCTTTGATGACACTTTCTTAGTCGGTCGATTCGGGGTTAACAACTACTCAGAGTTTCATTTTGGCGCTGGAGAATCTTCTGTAATCCGTATGGTGTCACGTATTGAAAACGCCCCGGAGAACAGCCTGATATTGATCGAAGAAATTGAAAATGGTCTGCACCCAGTTGCGACTCGCCGAATGGTCGAATACCTCATCGATGTTGCCGAACGGAAGTCGATCCAGACGATCTTTACTACGCACAGCGACTATGCTCTGTCGCCGTTACCAAATGAGGCAATCTGGGCGAGCATCGATGGCAAGCTGAGGCAGGGCAAACTCTCTGTTGAAGCACTGCGAGCGGTCTCGGGCAGGGTCGATAAGAAGCTTGCCGTCTTTGTCGAGGATGAGTTCGCGAAATGCTGGGTCGATACGATTCTGCGCGAAATGCTGGGCGCCGACTACGATCAAATCGAAGTCCATGCGGTTCATGGAGACGGAAACGCTGTGAAAACTCATCGTTCCCACATGCATAATCCGGCGATTGATTTTAGATCGCTCTGTGTGATCGATGGCGACTCCGCTCAACAAGAGGACTCGGACGCGAAAGTAATACGCCTCCCTGGCGGTCAACCAGAATTGTCCGTTTTTGATGCAATTCGCGGTAGCCTGGATGAGAATCTAGCGATTCTTACTGTGTCGTGTCAAAGAGCGCCAGAAGCGCAAGAGCTGGTTCGGCGCTCAATAGATGAGGTTTCCCGAACGAATAGAGATCCGCACTTACTATTTAATCAGGTCGGCATCAAGATCGGCTTTGTGCCAGAAGCGACCGTGCGGGGTGCATTTTTAGTTCTTTGGGTGCGCTCTCATCTCGACTTTTGCAACGAACTCGCAACGAAAGCGAAGCAGCTTATCGACTCGTAGCGGTTGTCCTCCATGTCGTACGTGCAAATGGCCAACGGCCGCTTTGGGGCGGAGCGAGGGACCGCTATCCGATCATCGGACTAATCAGATACTAGGGGAATCCAATGACCAGAGCCGTGATCGAAAGCGTAATCAACGAATTCCTTGACAGCAAAAAGCCAGAAATTCTCGCGATCAGTGGCAAGTGGGGCGTAGGGAAAACGTATGCCCTGCAGGAAATGGTCAAGGCCTATAAAGGCGAGAATTCTCTGGCCTGGTACTCGTACGTTTCGGCGTTCGGGGCAAAATCGATCGGCGACCTTCGTTCGATGATCCTGGTCAAGGCGAGACCGTTCCCCGTTAAGAAAGGCAGAGTGGGCGACGCTGTCGAGGAAGCCGAAGCAGTCTTTGCAAAGGGGCGCGGAGGTGCCATCTACAAGGCGGCAATGGCCTTGCTGGAGAGGGTCCCGTACGGTGGAAAGCACGTAACGGTTTTGCTCGAAACAGTCGCGACTTCGCTCATTCGCAAGACGGTCGTATGTATTGACGACATCGAGCGCCTTGGCTTAGGAATCGCGATGGATGAACTGATGGGCCTCGTATCCGAACTCAAAGTTGAGTCGCAATGCAAGATCATCCTGCTGTTCAACGAAGCCCAGCTAGGAGAGCGAGCGAAGCAGTACGAGCAAGCCAGCGAAAAGGTCGTGGACAAGAAACTGGCGTTCGTGACGACCGCGAGCGAAGCTCTCGACCTCGGTCTGCCTGCTGATACACCGCTGCGAGAATACGTGGTTCCCTGTGTCGAACGGCTCGGCATCAGCAATATTCGCACCGTCCAGAGGATCGCGAACGGACTTCGAACTATCCATAGTGTCATCCCCAACTGCTCAGGCGCGGT
This sequence comes from Burkholderia sp. FW306-1C-G01B, assembly GCF_058781685.1. Lineage (NCBI taxonomy): Bacteria > Pseudomonadati > Pseudomonadota > Betaproteobacteria > Burkholderiales > Burkholderiaceae > Burkholderia > Burkholderia sp. FW306-1C-G01B. The sequence continues at coordinate 303,331 of NZ_JBYSWZ010000002.1, read as the reverse complement.
TAAACAGCAAGCTGCCATTGCGGTGGCGGTATTTGCTGGGGCCTTGTATGAGGGAGGAATTGGCTTTCCGAATCCTGAAGAGGTCGTCAGCTGGAATTGGTATTCCCACGCTATGGGCGTGGGTAAGGACACTATCGAGGAGTCGTGGCGTGACAAACTGCACGCGTGTGGATTTTTAGCATGTGACGAGTTCGACACCGAAGTGCTGTCCATATTGAAGAATGGCTACGTGCACGGATCGGAGCTTGCAAGGTATGCCAACGAGTTAGATGAGGTTGCAGACCGAGCAAGGCTGGAAGGCATCTTCACTGAGGTGTGGAATACGTTTCACGACAGGATCGACGGAACAGCCGACGAATTAATGCGTAAATTTGTCAGCGCTGTCGAAGTCGCAGCGACAGTGATATCGCCGCTCAATCTGAATAACACGGTTAAGCTTCTTCGTGAACTCGGTTTTAGCGCCGAAGCGGACGAAGTGATCGAGAAGTATGTGGAATTAAATGCGAGCCGTACCGGCCTGTTCAAAATTGACGATTCACCCTGGAGTAAAGATATAGACGACGAGGGGCTCAGGCAACGATTCGCGAAGGTGATGGCGGAAGAGGAGGGCCCACTCGATCTGGCAACCGTGGCGGCACTGCTGCTTGAAGACGGGCGTTGGGACGACAGGATGCAGGAAACCTTGTTGAACGCATCGCCGGATGACTTCGTTGCTCTGTTAAAGGAAAACCAGGGTGAGGCTATGCAGAAGCTGATCGATTCTCTATATCGTGTAGCGAATTTTCGCGGAGCCGAAACAGCGCCAATTGCGGTCACGGTAAGCACTGCGCTAGATAAAATCGCGAATGAGTCGAGGCTCAACGAGATTCGCGCAAAGCGCTGGCGCAGGTAACAGCCTATGTCGAAGAAAAGGCTCATCAAGGGTTTGATACCGACCAATGACTGCTTTCGAGAAATCTGGATGTCGCTTTCGGGTCGGGTTGAGCCAGTCGCAGTCCGCCGGGACTGCGGCCGGCCGGGTCCGGCCAGAAGCGGTCCTTCGACTTCGACGCCCAGATCGTCCACAATCGGCATCGCACATTCTCGCCTGAACCGCCATGACCATGTACACGCCCACGCTACGCCTAATCGACCGCCAGTCGTCGAACGACATAGAACGTCTGCAAGCTGTGCTCGAAGGTGCTCCAGGCTATAGCCTTGCCGTGGAAGGCAAGCTGCCCCCTCCGAACGCCGCCATCGAGGTACTTGATGCGCTACCGCCCGGCAAAAGCCACTCGGACAAATTCGTCTACGAAATCTCTCACGATGTCGAGGCGGTTGGATGTATGGAAATGGTGCGGGGCTATCCAGAGGTCGACATCGCTTTCATCGGCCTGCTGTTGTTCCGGGAAAGTTCGCAGGGACGGGGCTTTGGCCCGCAGGTTCTGCGTCTCGCCGAAGCAATCGGAATGGGCTGGCAATGTCGCGCATTACGCATTGCAGTCATCGATACAAATCCGAGAGCGTTCGAATTCTGGAAACGCGAAGGCTTCATTGAGTTGCTTCGCAAACCAGCGATGGATTTCGCCGCCCAAGCAATCGTGATGGAGCGTGCGCTACCGGCCGCAATATTTATCTAAGGCAGCTCATTGTCCCATTGAGTTCGATACATCGCGTCTGTTCGTTATCGGCATCAGTCGGCCACAACCAGCCACTCGTGCGCTGCGACGCAACGGCACTTAAACGTCCGCTTCGGAGCGGATAACGGTTGTACTCCGTCGACGGGTTTGAATGCACCGCTCCGTTGTCGCACTCAGGTATCGGAAGGCGGTCACTGCACCCACAACCAACAACACGACGGAAGCGATTAGCGCCTGCTCCATGCCGCGCATGAATGCGATCATCTCGGTATGGCGAACCAAGAAGCCGAACAACGCTACGCCCATCACGCCTCCGACCTGGCGGGCCGCGTTCAGCAAACCGGACGCAATACCCGATTGCGCACTGCATACCGCAGCAAGCATCGCATCGGTAATGGTCGGTATCGTCAGGGCGATGCCGCTGCCAGCCAGCAGCATGGGCAACGCGAGCAGCCAGTGGGACTGCGCGGCAAGCGCCGGCAGCATCGCCAGATAACCGACAGCAGAAATCAGCATGCCGGCCGTTGCCAGTGTGCGTGCGCTGATCCGGCTCGCCAGTCGCCCGGCGACGACATTAACGATCATGAGAATACCCATCATCGGCATGAACGCAACGCCCGTGCGTACGGGCGTCATATGCCAGCCCCACTGAAAGAGCAGGCTCAATGTAAAGACGATGCCGTAGAAGACGAGATTCGCGATCATGCCGATCACGGTCGTGCTGCGAACCGTCCTGTCCTGCCACAATGCGAGCGGTAGCATTGCGGCGGGATTGCCCGCTTGCAACCGGATGAATGCGATGCCCGATGACACGCACAGCGCGAATGCGCCGAGAATGACCGGATTCCCCCAACCCAGGGTGCTGGCTTCAGTCAACGCGAACGTGAGCGCAGCCAGTGTTAGGGCGCCCGTCAGTTGCCCGGGAACATCCAGGTTGCGGCCGCGTTGTGGGCTGGTGTCGGGCGCAAAGCGCCACGTCATCCAGATGCCGGCGACGCCGAGGGGCACGTTCACCAAGAAGATGCTGCGCCATCCGAGTGCAGCGACAAGCAATCCACCGATCACCGGGCCGGCGGCCAGCGCGATGCCGCCGCCTGCTCCCCACCATCCGATTGCCCGGCTGCGCGCCGCAGTGTCCTGAAATGCCAATCGCAGGATGACGAGCGAATTCGGAACCAGCAGTGACGCGCCCACACCCTGGACAAGACGCCAGGCGATCAGTTCCGGCAGGGACCACGCAATGCCGCAGCCGATCGACGCAAACGTAAAGATTGCGTAGCCGACCATGAAGGCGCGCTTTGCTCCGAACCGGTCGCCGAGCGCCCCCGCCAACAGCAGCGACGACGCGAAGACGAGAGCATACGCATTAACGACCCATTGCAGACCCGTGATGTCTGCTCGGAAGGCGGATCGCAACGCGTCGAGCGCGACATTGACGACGCTGACGTCGACCAGCACGACGACGAAACCGAGGCATGTCGCGATCTGAACCAGTCCAGGATGGAGTTTTGAGGGTGTCTGCATTGGCGATCCTTCGAATTTGGAAGGTGCAGCGTAAAGGATCGCCCTCTGTGCGGATATTCCGTAAAATCGCACATCAACCCGGAGAAAATGCACTGATGTTCGACTGGGAAAACCTTCGCTTCTTCGTCGCCATCGCACAATCGGGCAGCCTCTCGGCAGCAGCCCGGCGGCTGAAGGTCGACCACGCAACGGTCAGCCGACGCTTGAGCGCACTCGAAGCCGAGTTGAACATGCGCCTCGTCGATCGGTTGCCACGCGCCTGTCGACTGACCGCCACGGGCAGGCAGATTCTCGGGTTCGCCGCGAAGATGGAGGAGGACGCCTTCGCCATCGAACGGCTGGCACTGGCAGAGCAGGCGCCCATGCAGGGTACAGTGACGATTAGCACGCCGCCGGTCCTCGCGAATAATCTCTTCGCGAACCACCTGCATGCGTTCGCGCAATCGCATCCCGGCATTCGGTTGGCGATCGCCAGTCAAGCGCAAAGCGTGTCGCTGGGGCGTCGCGAAGCAGACATCGCGGTGCGCTTGTTTCGTCCCGAGGAGCCACGAAGCGTCATCCGCAAACTCGGCGAAATGTCCTTTGGGCTATATGCAAGCCGTGAATACGTGCAGGCGTCGGAATCGGACAATTGGGCATTCATCGGCTATGAAGCGCAATACGCAGAGATGCCGCATCAGAAGTGGCTTCAGTCGATCGCTCAAGGTCGCCGAATCGTCTGCGAGGTGAGTGATATCACCACACAGCAGGCGGCCGCCCGCACGGGAGTTGGTGTTGCAGGCCTGCCGGTGTTCATGGGCGATTGTGATCCCGCACTGCAGCGCCTGCCATTCGACGGTGAGCCTTTCCATCGCGAAATCTGGCTGGTTGTGCACCCCGATCTGAGGTATTCCGCGATGATTCGCGCGGTCATTGACTTCATCGTGGACGTTGTCCGTAAGACATTCGAGCCGATTGCCGAATCGTAACGCCATTCAACGCTCGCAAACTTGGGCGTAGGCGTCCGATATGCATGCTCGAGTGGACATTCTTTGCGTGAATTCACGATTGCCCGGATAGGGTCGGCTGCCACCGATCACGATCAACGACAACCACTGAATCGATGCAGGGCCGGTATGGCGCACCGGGGTCAATAGCACGTGATTGCGGCGCTATCCGCGTTTGCGCAGCGGCTCGAGTAAGCCTCTCAGGCCGTTATGGTCAATTTCGTGCATCAGCGCGAGCTGCCGGCCGAGCTCGCCCCGGGGGAACCCTTCGCGGGCCAACCAATTGAGGTAATGCCCGGGTAGATCGGCGATGAGTCGGCCTTTGTATTTTCCGAAGGGCATGGTGACGGTGACAAGGCATTCAAGGTCTGGAACTCGCATGCGGTATTGTGCACGGCTTTCCGCTCTCGTACGCCCGTCACGACGCTCTCACCGTGTGCCGACCGATCCACGACGACTGAAACCGGCCGGGCCTAACGGTAGGAATGCCCCATCGTTGATTTCTAGTGGCGAGAGGCGATCGGCTTCTGGGCTCACGTGTGGCGGCATGCGGCCAAAATCCAACGCTCGGCCGGATTGTCATAACGACCGGCCACGCCGGAATAGCAGCCAAAGCGATAAATAACCGTCAGCCGGCATTGATCGACGCTCGCCAGCGCCGAGGCGGGGAGAGCGCTGCGGATTGCCCGCCTTGAGCGCGGCATCGGCCGGTGACCTTCGTTGGCTGTCGGCTTCCCGGTCTACGAATGAATGGTTTCGCCGCGATTCAGCATGTCGATGAACTCTTCGATCTTGCGCACCCGTGTTGCGGGCATTTTGGCGTTCTGTATCCGAAACAGGATGGCGTAGCGGTTTCGGCCGTTCAGCGTCGCAAAGAACGCGCTGGCCTTGGGATTGGCATCCAGTGCGGCCTGCAGGTCGTCCGGCACGACCGAGTTGCTGGCGGACGTATAGGCAGCCTCCCAGCGGCCATCCTGTTTGGCTTTCTCGATTTCCCGCATGCCCGAAGGCAGCATTCTGCCTGCGGCGATCAGCGCTTCGGCCCGGTCTTTGTTGAGCCTGGACCAGATGCTTTTTGCGGAGCGTCGAGTGAAGCGTTGCAACCAGTATGCTTCGCTTTCAGTTTGCTTTTGACCGTCGATCCAGCCATGACAAAGGGCACTTTCCAGCGCCTGTTCGTAAGTCAAGGTGGGTTGCCCGGCGCCTTTTTTGGCAAGACGCAGCCATATCCCGGTCGAGGTCTCGCCGTTTTGCGTCAACCAGCCTTCCCATTCGTTCTGGTCACGGAATGTCAGACGAGGCTCAGTCATGGTGCGATCCGAATGGTTGCATTCAGGCTATCGGCAATTCAACGCGTATTCCGTCGGCGGGAAGATGGAGGTCTTGCCTGGCGGGGCGTCCAGTTGACCGGTTCTTCCCCGCCTCAAAAAATCGACCTTCCCGTATAAGTTGTCAACCACTCCAATGCCAACGTCCCCGCGCTCCGTGTATATAAATCGATGGTGGCCGGATCAGGGTATCGCACCACTGGTGTATGGTGTCAGCTGCCGAGGTGCCTGAACGCACGCGCTTGGGGAAGATAAGTCGCATGTAATTGCTTCGGCACCGCCTGGATGGGTGAGCGGCACGCCTCCTGTGGCCTTCGCGATTGGCCACAAGAGGCCGCGCGCTGACGTGTCGGGATTGTCAACAATGCGGCGGAATCGATAAGAAAGAGATTGGAACGAAAGCAGTACGGTCAGGGGGCGTTCGCGACCTTTGCCGCTGTAACGGTCACCTCAACCAGCCAGCCCGGTTCGACAAGTCCAACTACCTGTGCGCGAGTCCGGACCGGCAGATTCGGTTGCACTGCCGAGCCAAAATATTGAGCATAGACGCTCGAAAAACCCTCGTAGTTTGGGGTGCCGCCGTTCGCGGGATCAGCGACAAACAGCGCTTGCACGGCAATCACATCTCCCAATGCATACCCTTTTCCTTCGAGGATTCGCTGGATTTGATCCAGCACACTTTTAGTTTGCGTTTGTATATCACCGAAATAGTCTATCGTGTGCGGCTCGGTATCGGGATTCGACGGCAGTGCGCCTACTCCGCTCAACGTAATGATTGTCGCGCCTGAAGGGATCTCGATCGCTTCCGAAAATTCACGTGCCCAAGATTCTTCCAGATACGCGGGGGTGCGGTACCGCACAATGTTGACGCTCATCAGAGGCTCCAGAGGTAAGGCTGACGGTCCTGGTGCCGTCAGTTGAATTGCCTTTCCGTGACGTACATCTGCCACTTGCGACGAGCCTGCTCGTTGTCGATTCGGATATCGAGGCTGTGTCGATAGATAATGATACGAACGCACCGATGATCAAAAAAGTGAATTAATTCGATAAAATCGTTCGACAGTATCGATCGATGCTGCTACGCCGGCCTGAGCTCGCTGGGAGACATATGGAACTGCGCCACCTTCGCTATTTTCTGGCCATTGTCGAACTCAACAACCTTTCCCGTGCGGCCGAAACAATGTGCGTCGCACAATCCACGCTATCGCACGCCCTTCGGCAACTCGAAGAGGATTTAGGGATTGCGCTGTTCGATCGAGTAGGGCGTGGCATTCGGCTCACGCAGGCCGGCCGGGTTTTCCATGACTACGCCGCACGCACGTGCAATGAAACGATGCGAGCGAGACGTGCGCTGCAGGAACTGAGCGAGCTCAACGCGGGAATCTTTACCTTGGGTGCGATCCCGATATTTCCGCTGTCTTTTTTGCCTCGAGCTGTCTCGTCCTTCAATCAGCAGTACCCGAAGGTCCGGATCGTAGTTGAGGATCTACTCGCAACTGAGCTTGAGGAAAAACTGGCACTCGGGACACTCGATCTCGGTCTGGCCTTCCATCCAGCTTCGCGGGACGATGTCGAATCGGAGTATCTCTTCACGGAGCGACTTGTCCTTGCTGTCGGCCATAGCCACCCTTTCGCACAGAAGCGTCGGGTCCAATGGAAAACACTCGATTCAGTTCCTCTTGCACTGCTGACACCAAAATTCTCGACGCGCATCCTAATCGAAGAGGCGTTCAAAACTGCCGGCATCCAACCGAGGGTAGTCGTAGAAATGGGTACCACGGAGTCGCTTCTGGCAGTTGCCGCGGAAGGGCAACTTGCAACTATCGTTCCGGAGCGTGCCGGTTCCGGCTTCGAACGCATCAACTTGGTACCCGTAACGCATCCGGAGTTGTCTCGAAATATCGGTTTGTTATGGCCGAAAGGAACGGGGCGAACCCGTGCCGCAACTACTTTTGCAGACGTGCTGAAAGCTGCGTCTGCGAATCTGCGGCGCTGCTAGAAAATGTGATCCGTGGCCGAATCAATTTGGCTTGCGACAATTCGTACGTGATAACGCTGTGCCACCACGGCTCAGCACGCTCCGATACCCGGACAATGCAACGGCGCCTTTCATGCACATGTCGAATGACCAATACTGGGCCAGCGATATGACTGGTTCGGGTTGATCGCCGCCAAAGGACGAATTTCCAATTCCGTGTGCTGGTGCTTGCTGAACCAACCTGCCGCCATTGCAAATGGTTGAGTTGCGTTCGACCGTGACACCTCAAAAAATCGACCGCCCCGAATAGGTAGTCAACCATTCCAAAGCCCTGGTCCCCGCCAGCGAGTTCCCATTAGCATCGAGCCCCGGCGCCCACACGCACACGGCCATCTCGCCGGGCAGCACCGCGACGATTCCGCCGCCGACGCCGCTTTTCGCGGGCAGCCCGACGCGATACACGAAATCGCCGGCTGCATCGTAGGTGCCGCAGGTCAGCATCAGCGCCGACAGCCGCTTCGCGGAACTCGAATCGACGATCCGCTCGCCGGTCACCGGCGCGACGCCGCCGTTCGCGAGGAACAGCGCGGCGCGCGCCAGCTCGACGCAGTTCATCGTGATCGCGCACTGGCGGCAATACGCGTCGATCACCGTGTCGGGCGGCATCTGCATGTTGCCGAAGCTCGCCATGAAATGCGCCATCGCGCGGTTGCGCTCCGCGTGCTGCAGTTCCGACAGCGCGACGCGCGAATCGTAGTCGATATCGGTCGCGCCGATCAGCCGCCGCACGAATTCGACGAGCGCCGTCTCGGCCTTCACAAAGCGGCGGCACAGCACGTCGGTGACGACCAGCGCGCCGGCGTTGATGAACGGATTGCGCGGCTTGCCGCGCTCGCTTTCTAGCTGCACCAGCGAATTGAACGCGGTGCCGGACGGCTCGCGGCCGACCCGCTCCCACAGCGCATCTCCTAGCAGCTGGAACGCGAGCGTGCACGCGAACAGCTTCGAGATGCTCTGGATCGAGAAGCGCTCGTACGCGTCGCCGACCGTGTAAACGTTTCCGTCGAGCGTCACGACGGCCATCCCGAACTTGTCGGCGGGGATTTTCGCGAGTTCGGGAATGTAGTCGGCGACCCGTCCCTGGCCGATCCAGGGGGAGAGTTCGGTGTGGATGCGATCGAGGATGGTCTGGTAATTCATCACGTCAGGCAGGATAGATGCGTGGCCGGGATTCCGGCGAGCCCGTATGGAACCGTCCCGGCGCCGATTCGTCAAGCGCGACCGGCATCGCGCCCTTATTTTTGAGACAGGCAAACGGGCAATCGGCGGGCGCAGTATCATGCGGTACGTTTCGGCCGATGGCCGGCGTCGGGAATGACCGGCGCCGCCGCGGCCTCCTCGATGACCCAACCGTTGCCCATGTCTTTTCGCATCCTGCTCGTCGAAGACGACACCCGCCTGTCCACGCTGATCGCCGGCTACCTGCGCAAGAACGACTATGAAGTCGACACTGTGCTGCATGGTGATGCCGCGGTGCCGGCGATCCTGTCCATTCGTCCCGATCTCGTCATTCTCGACGTGAACCTGCCGGGCAAGGACGGCTTCGAAATCTGCCGCGAGGCGCGCAAGCAGTACGACGGCGTGATCATCATGGTGACGGCGCGCGACGAGCCGTTCGACGAATTGCTGGGCCTGGAATTCGGCGCGGACGACTACGTGCACAAGCCGGTCGAGCCGCGCATCCTGCTCGCGCGGATCAAGGCGCAGCTTCGCCGCGCGCCCGCGCGCACGGTCGAGAGCGCCGCGTCGCAGCCCGAGCGCTACGCGTTCGGCAAGTTCTCGATCGACCGCACCGACCGCACCGTCGTGCTGCCCGACGGCAGCACGCCCGATCTGACGTCGGCCGAATTCGACCTGCTGTGGGCGCTGGTGTGCCATGCGGGCGAAGTCGTCAGCCGCGACGATCTGATGCTGCAGTTGCGCGGCGTCGAATTCGACGGCCTCGACCGCACGATCGACGGGCGCATTTCGAAGCTGCGCCGCAAGCTGCGCGACGACGCGAGCAACCCGCAGCGGATCAAGACGATCCGCAGCAAGGGTTATCAATTCAGCAAGCACGCGTGGGAATGACGCCGCCGTCAGGCGACGTCGTCACATTCCGCGCGGGCAATCCGCCCGCCAGCCGGGAGCCGCGATGATCCGACGAACCCGTTCGCACCCCGATGCACTGCCGTTGTCGACGCTGCGCTATGTCCGATGGCGCTGGCTGCATTTCCGTCGCGCGTGGACCGATACGCGCGCCGACCGCATTCCGAGCTGGTCGCGCCTTTACGTGCGCACCTACCTGCATCTGCTCGGCCTCGTGCTGCTGACCGCGCTCGTGCCGGCGCTCGCGCTGTGCGTCGAATTGTCGCCGCAGGTCGTGTGGCATGCGTTCGACGCGCTGCCGGGCGATATCTGGATCGTGCTCGCGTTCGTGTTCGCCGCGCCCGCGCTCGCCGCGTACCGGTGGATGCGGCCGGTCTGGTCGGATCTCGTGATGGTGCGCGAACGCGCGATCGATTTCACGGGCGGGCGCTTCAACACGCGCGCACGCGAATCGCACAGTGTGATCATCGGCCCGCTCGCGCGGACGCTGAACGCGCTCGCGATGCGGATGGAGCGGCTGATCGCCGCGCAGCGCGATCTCACGAACGGCATCTCGCACGAGCTGCGCACGCCGCTCGCACGCGTGCGCTTCGCGCTTGAGATGCTGCGCGAGCCTGCTTCCGCTGCCGAATACCAAGGCGCGCTCGAGAGCATCGCGCAGGACGTGACCGAGCTCGAGGAATTGATCGACATGAGCCTCACGTTCGCGAGGCTCGAATACAGCTCGCTACAGTCGAACCTCGAGATGACCGCGCCCGTCGCGTGGTTCGAGCACCAGGTCAACGACGCGCAGTTGCTGTATCCGGAGTGCACGATCGAGTCGCGCGTCGCGCTCGAGTCGAACCTGCGCGTTAAGATGGACCGGCGGCTGATGTCGTACGCGATGCGCAACCTGCTGCGCAACGCGAGCAAGTATGCGCACTCGCGGATCGTCGTCGGCATCGCGATGGAGCACGGCAACATCGGGATCTTCGTCGAGGACGACGGCCCCGGCGTGCCGGAGCAGGAGCGCGAACGGATCTTCGACGCGTTCGTGCGCCTCGACCGCCGCACCGGCGGCTACGGGCTCGGCCTGTCGATCACGCGGCAGGTGCTCCACGCGCACAACGGCCGGATCGCGGTCGTCGATCCGGTCGAGCTCGGCGGCGCGCGCTTCGAGATCAGCTGGCCTGTCTAGCGATACGCCGCGCGAGGCCCGTCCCTCAACGGCAATGACGGCCACGCGCGGCGGTTTCGGGCGCATCGTCGGCATTCCCTGCGTTGCGTTTCCCGCACGGATACTGTCCGTACCGCGTTCCCCTGACGCCTGCGCGGCGATGCCGCCGAAGCGGCTTCCGCGCAGGGTCAGTACGTGCGGCCGAGCTGGAAATACAGGTTGTGCCGGCCGCCCGGCGCGAGCGCGATACCGACATAGATCGGCCCGAACGACGTCGTCAGGCTGGTGAAGAACGAATAGCTCTGCTTCAGCGGCCCCGAGCTGACGGACGTATCGAGCGACCACACGTTGCCCAGTTCCGCGCTGGCGCCGACGAACAACGCCTTGATCGGCGATGCGTTGAAGGACATCAGCTGGTTCATGTAGGTCACCTGCCCGTAGACCAGCGCGTTGCCGTTGAGCTGGTCGGCCGCATAGGCAGACAGGTGCTGGAAGCCGCCGAGCGTGAAGTCCAGCTGATTGACCGGGCTCACGCCGCCGAAGCTCTTGCCGGCCTCGATGCTGGCGTTCACGCTGTGCCGCCCGAACTGCTGCGCGACGATCGCCTTGCCGAACACTTCGGTGTACTGCTGCTGGTTGCTCGACACCAACGAGCGCTCGACGCGGACTTCGCTGAAATAACCCTTGCGCGGGAATTGCGGATCGTCGAGCTGGTCGATCAGCAGCCGGGCGCGCGCACTGAGCTGCCGCCCGTTCGTGCCGTCGAACAGGAACTCGGTCGGCTGGCCGTTCGGCCCGAAGTCGAGCGGGACGTTGTAATCCGGCGATGCATAGCCGTGCGCATACGCGAGGCCGACCCGGAAATCGCCGAGGCGCTGGATCGGGACGCCGAAATCGAAGCCGACGCGTTCGGTCTGCAACCGGTACTGCGTGAGCTTGATGTCGTCGGCGTAGACGTTCGCGAAGCGCCGCTCGTATTCCGCGTACGGCGCGACATAGAGCCCCGTGCTCGACGACAGCGGCTGGCGCAGTTCGAGATGGACCGACTGCCGGTCGCTGCCGAGCGTCGTATCGCCGCGGAACTCGAGGCCCGACTCGGTGAGCCACGGCCGGCGATAGCCGAGATGCAGGCGGAAGCCGCCTTCGTCGCTCGAACTGCTCGACATCCCGAGCCCGAACAGCAGGAAGTTCGGCCCCCAGTATTTCTCGCGCGCGTCGATCACGAGCCGGTTCTCGTTGCCCTCGCTGACGACCTGCTGCGTGACGCTCTCGAAGTTGCCGCTCGTCGTCAGCGCAAGCAGGTCCTTGCTGACCGAGTTCGGATCGTAGATGTCGCCCGGCTTCACGTGCAGCGCATCGTGGACGACGCGTTTCGGCACGCCGCCGTTGGTTCGCACTTCGATGCTCGTGATCCGGACCGGCGGCGGCAGCGGTTGTGCGTGGGCCGACCGGTACGCCGCGTATTGCTCGGGCGTGAGCGCGAAGCGCTTGAGCTTCGGCAGCGCCGCGGTCGCGGCAGCCGCGCCGGCGGCGATCGCCTGGCCCGCGTTCTGGAAATCGGTGAACGCGAGCGAGCCGAGGTTCGGCGTGAGCAGCACGTCCTGCGCGGCGAGCTGCTGGCGCTGCGCGGTCACGTTCTGGCGAATCAGGATGCCGACCATCTGCTGCATCACGTCGGCGGGCGACGCGAGCGCGTCGAGCGGGCGCAGCTGCGAGCCGATGTCGACGGCGATCACGACGTTCGCGCCCATCTGCCGGGCGGTGTCGACCGGCAGGTTGCTGACGAGGCCGCCGTCCACCAGTGCGCGGCCGTTGATCTCGGCCGGCGCGAACAGGCCGGGCATCGCCATGCTCGCGCGGATCGCGAGCGGCAGCGAGCCGTGGTCGAGCACGACCATCTGGCCGGTCTGCAGGTCGGTCGCGACCGCGCGGTACGGAATCGGCAGCCGGTCGAACGGCTGGTTGGTCGGCACGGCGGCGGTCCAGTCCGCGAGTAACGCCTGCAGCCGGTTGCCCTGCACGAGGCCGGCCGGTGCCTTCACGCCTTTCGCGCCGAAGCCGAGCGTCAGGCCGTTGATGTAGTAGCGCTCGTCCTCGCGGCGGCTTTGCGGGAGGTCGGCGCGGTCGGTCACGTCGAACGCGACGTCGGCGAGGTTGACCTCCGACAGGCGCTTCTGCATGTCCTCGGCAGCCATGCCGCTCGCGTACAGGCCGCCGACCACGGCGCCCATGCTGGTGCCCGCGATGCAGTCGATCGGAATGCGGTTTTCCTCGAGCACCTTCAGCACGCCGAGGTGCGCGTAGCCGCGCGCGCCGCCGCCGGACAGCACGAGGCCGATCGACGGGCGGCCGGCCTGGCCGCCTTCGGCCGTGCAGATGTGCTCGGGCGTGGCGGGCGCGGCCGGCATGGCAGACGGCGCTTGGGCAACGGCGACCTCGGAAGCGGCGGGTGCGGTGGCCGGCAGCGGTTGCGCGGCGACCGTGCAGCACCAGAAGGCGACGAGCGTCGTGCAGAGCGGGCGCACCCGCGCCCAGCGGGAGGAAACGGTCGCTGTCATGGAGGAAATACCTGGCGTGATCGGGCGTCTGAAGCCTGCCGGGAGCAGGCAAGACCGAGAGATTACCGTGTTTTACAGGCGCAACGCGAGAGACCGTTTCGGAGTCCCACACCATCGAAGTGCTGTTTTCGGCAATTTCGTCGCGAAATAATCATCGGAATTGGCTAAAGTATCGGCACGATTTGCCGCTAACTTCATGATGGGGCGGCAGGCGCGCCGCGGGGATGCGGCGGGGCCGTCCCGGCCCGATCGTTCAAAAAGGCTTGATATGTCGACACCGCTGTTCGGAAAGTTGTTTGCGCAACCCGTTGCGATCGATCCTGGGACGGCGAGTACGCAGATCTATACGCACGAGCGCGGCGTGGTGCTGAACCAACCGTCGGTCATCTGCTTCCGCAAGGCCGGCGCGAACGACGCGCGGCCGACGCTCGAGGCCGTCGGCGAGCGTGCGAAGGCGCTGCTCGGCCGCGAACCGGGGCATCTCGAAGCCGTGCGGCCGATGCGGCACGGCGTGATCGCCGACGCGCACGCGGCCGAACAGATGATCCGCAGCTTCATCGACATGTCGCGCACGCGTTCGCGCTTCGGCCGCCGCGTCGAGGTCACGCTGTGCGTGCCGTCCGATGCGACGGCCGTCGAGCGCCGCGCGATCCGCGAGGCCGCATTCGCGGCCGGCGTGTCGGAGGTCGAACTGATCGAGGAATCGCTGGCTGCCGGGCTCGGCGCGGGCCTGCCGGTGACCGAGCCGGTCGGCTCGATGGTCATCGACATCGGCGGCGGGACGACCGAAGTCGCGGTGATCGCGCTCGGCGGCATCGTCTACCGCGAAGCGATCCGCGTCGGCGGCAGCCAGTTCGACGCGGCGATCGTGAACCATGTCCGCAACCTGTACGGCGTGCTGCTCGGCGAGCAGACGGCCGAGCACGTGAAGAAGACGATCGGTTCGGCCACCAGCGCGGTGCCGCGCACGACGACGCGCGCGGTCGGGCGCGGCATCGGCGACGGCCTGCCGCGCTCGGTCGAGCTGTCCAACCACGACGTCGCGGACGCGCTGGCCGCGCCGCTCAAGCAGGTGATCGGCGCGGTGAAATCGGTGCTGGAAAACGCGCCGGCCGAACTCGTGACCGACATCGCGAATCGCGGCGTGGTGCTGACGGGCGGCGGAGCGCTGCTCGCGGATCTCGAACGCCTGCTGTACGACGAGACGGGGGTGATCGCACGGATCGCCGACGAGCCGGCCACCTGCGCGGTGCGCGGCGCCGGCGAGGCGATGGGGCGGCTGGCGATGTGTCCGGCCGATTGACGCGGTTCGATTCGGTTCGGGCCGGGCATCACTGCGCAACGCAGCCGCTCACATTCTTTCGATCTCCATAGCGCCGGCCTGCCCTCCAGCGCAAAGCGAGTCGGTCTTCTTCCCAACAGGTCGGTAACGGGCCGGCATCGGCCGGCCGCGTGGACACGCGCGAGCGCGCCGTGCTAGCGTTACGCGCCCATGCCGGGCCGGGCCAGCCGATACGCCCGACGACCTGAGAGACCGAAAACCTTGAATTACCAAACCAAACGGGGCTTTGCGGCCCGGGCAGGCCGCCTGCTGGCCGTCGTCGCGGGCATCTGGGTTGCCGCAGCCGTCGCGCTCGTCGCGTACGGGATGCGGATGCCGAGCGAACCGGCCGACGTTGCCGTGATCTTCGGCAACGCGCTCGACGATACGGGTGCGCCGAAGCCCGTGCTCGCGGCCCGGCTCGACGTCGGCGTGCGCTGCTACCGCACGGGGCAGTGCCCGGCGTTTCTGGTCAGCGGCGCGATCGACGGCCCGGGGCTGAACGAAGCGACGGCCATGCGCGACTATCTCGTGGCGCGCGGCGTGCCGGCCGACCGGATCGCCGTCGACGACCAGGGCGACAACACGCTCGCGACCGCCCGGCACACGCTTGCGTACCTGCAGGCGCACCGCCTGTCGCGCGTGCTGATCGTCAGCCAGTACTACCACCTTGCGCGGGCGCGCCTTGCGTTCGAGCGCGTCGGTATTGCGCGGGCGAACATCTCCGCCGCGTATCCGCGCCGCTTCCAGTTGCGCGATGTCTATTCGAGCTGGCGCGAGGTGCCGGCCTACGCGGTGTATGCGATGCGTCTGTGGGCGAATCCCGACGCGCGGCCGGTCTCGTTCCGGCCGATGCTTTACCTGATGAGCCTGTTTTCATAAGACAGCGCACGGAGCGATAACGATTCGCGTTTAAGGTTTGATGCGAGACGGAAATGAGGCAATTTTGGCGGGTTTGTGAAAATCCGGCTTGTATTGTTTATTAAACGGATAGTTATTATCCGCGTAAGCGATTCGCCAGAATGAAAATATTGCGCTGCAAAAATCGTGTTCCCTGAATCGAGGTCGTATATCAGCGTTTCCACGGATGCGGCGATTCCGGTGTTTTTGAGAAAGATCAAAACAAGCCGGCGAAAACACGGGATTCTGCTTCCGGGTACGCGTTGGCGGGTAAAAAATACATGCTCATTCCGCCCTTGACCCGATGGGAAAACAGCAGCAACTGGAAAATGGCGTGAGTTTGATATAGCCTTGTCTGACAAAAAGCAGGGCAGTAATCAAATCAACCAGAAAGTCGCTGCATAAAATCAGGGGCCGCCATCATGCCATTCGACTAGTTTCGCATCCGCAGTCCGGGGCTTATCAAAAATTCATCACGAATAAACCGACGTCGCATCGCGACCGCCGGCGGGCACGCTTTTGACCGCGGATTTTCTGCTGCATGCCGTTCGGCGTAGGCGCAATACCAATATCAAAGAAAAAATGAGGGAAAGCATGAATCTTGCGCGTTCGAAAAAAGCCGGCGAGCCGTTTCCGAGGCTGCTGTTGCCGACCGGTGTTTTCCTGGCGCTGTCCGGCGCCGGCGTCGTTCCCGCCCATGCGACCTGCAGCACGGCAGGCACCACGGTGACCTGTTCCGGCGTTGCGAACCCGCTGGCTCCCAGTTACGCGAACAGCGCGAACAACCTGAACGTGACGGTCAACCCCGGCGCGAGCGTCGGCGTGCTGCTCGGCGTCGGCGGCACGGCGATGTCGCTGACCGGCAACAACAACACACTGACCAACAACGGCACGATCGATCCTTCCGCGCTTGGCTCGGGGCTCGGCGTGCTGTCGAGCGGAGCCGTGGTCGGCAACGCGTCGGCGAGCCACACGACCGTCGTCAATAACGGCACGATGAACGGTTCGACGGGGGTGGCGATCAGCGGCGTGACGGGCATGGCGCTGTCAGTGCAGAACGGCACGGGCGGTACGTCGGACATCACGAACACCGGCACGATCGGCTCCAGCCCGCTGGTCGGCGCGACCCTCGTCGGCGCGGACGCGCCCGTGGTCGCTGCATACGGCGGCGGTCAGGTCAATATGTCAAACAGCGGAACGATCACCGGCCGCGTATCGTTCGGCTCGAGCGGCACGCCCGGTCAGGGCAATACGTTTACCAACTCGGGCACGATCAACGGCGGCGTGTCGATGGGCGCGAACAGCACCAACACGTTCAATGCCGTGACGGGCTCGTCGGTCAACACGGCGGGCGGCACCGGCGGCGCGTTCAACATCACGGTCGGCCCGGTCACGCTCGGCGTCGCGGCGACGGGCGTCGTCGATGGCGGCGCGGGTGGCAACAACACGCTCAATCTGCAGCAGGGCGCCACCGCGAACGGTACGATCGCGGTCAACAACTACATCAACTTCAACCACCTCGACGTCAACAGCGGCAACTGGACGATCAACGGTGCGTCTACCGCGCAGGACGCGACGCTGAGCGGCGGCGTCGCGATTATCAACGACAATGCGTCGCTCGGCACCGGCAACGTCACGGCCAATGGCGGCGCGCTGCAGGCGGGCACGGCAGGGCTCAACGTCTCCAACAACGTGACGCTCAACGGCGGCGGCTTGACGGTGCAGGGCACGACCGGGCTCACGCTGTCGGGTACGGTGACGGGCGCTGGCGCGCTGACGAAGAACGACAGCGGCACGCTGACGCTGTCGGGTGCGAGCACGTATGCGGGCGGCACGAACCTGAACGGCGGCGGCCTGGTCGTCGGCAACAATGCATCGCTCGGCACGGGCGCGCTGAACGTCAACACGAACGCGTCGCTCGACACGAGCGCAAACGTGACGCTCAACAACGCGGTCAATCTCGCCACTGGCACGACGCTGACGATCGGCGGCAGCAACGATCTCGGGCTGGCCGGCACGATCGGCGGAGCCGGCGGCCTCGTGAAGAACGGCGCGGCGATCACCACGCTGACCGGCGCGAATACGTATACCGGCGAAACGACGATCAACAGCGGGACGCTCGCGCTGGGCGCGGGCGGCAGCCTGGCGGCGACGGGCACGGTCAACCTGACCGGCGCGGGCGCGACGTTCGACGTGAGCAACGCATCGGGCGCGCAGACGATCGGCTCGCTGGCCGGCGCGGCCGGCACGAACGTGAACCTCGGCGGCAATTCGCTGACGCTCAACGGCAGCGCCAATGCGACCTATGCCGGCACGATCGGCGGGGCGGGCAGCGTGACGCTGTCAGGCGCCGGCACGCAAACGCTGACGGGCACGAACACGTATACGGGCGGCACGAACCTGAATGGCGGCAACCTCGCCGTCGGCAGCAATACGTCGCTCGGCTTCGGCGCGGTGAACGTGAACGGTTCGTCGACGCTCGATGCGACCACCAACGTGTCGCTCACGAACGGCGTCAATATCGCGACGGGCACGACGCTGACGCTCGTCGGTAGCACCGGAATCGGCCTGGGCGGCGTGATCGCCGGCGGGGGCGGGCTCGTGAAGAACGGCGCGGCGGCGTTGACGCTGTCCGGCGCGAACACCTATACGGGCGGCACGACGCTGAACGCCGGCGGCCTGGTGCTCGGCAACGGCTCGGCGCTCGGCACCGGCGCGCTGACCGTCGGCGGCGCGGCGACGCTCGATACGAACACGAGCCTGACGATCGGCAACGCAATCGATCTCGGAACGACCACCACGCTGACGCTCGGCGGCAGCAACGCCCTCGGGTTGAGCGGCGCGATTTCCGGTGCGGGCAGCCTCGTGAAGGACGGCGCGGCGACCACCACGCTGACGGGCGCAAACACGTATACAGGCGGCACGACGATCAACGCGGGCACGCTGGCGCTGGGCGCGGGCGGCAGTCTCGCGGCAACGGGCACGGTGAATCTCGCCAACGCCGGTGCGGCGCTCGACATCAGCACGGGCGGTGCGCAGGCGATCGGTGCGCTGTCGGGCGTGGCGGGCACGAACGTGAGCCTCGGCGGCAATGTGCTGACGCTCGGCGGTACGGCCAGCGGCACCTTCAGCGGCGCGATTTCCGGCACCGGCGGCCTGACGCTGGCCGGCACCGGCACGCAGACGCTGAACGGCGCGAGCACCTATACGGGCGGCACGAACCTGAACAGCGGCGGCCTCGTGCTCGGCAACGCCGCGGCGCTCGGCACGGGCGCGCTGACCGTCGGCGGCGCGGCGACGCTCGATACGAACACGAGCCTGACGGTCGGTAACGCGGTCAATCTCGGCACGGGCGCGGCGCTCACGCTGGGCGGCGGCAACGCCCTCGCGCTGAGCGGCGGGATTTCCGGCACCGGCAGCCTCGTGAAGAACGGCGCGACGACGACGACACTGACCGGCGCAAACACGTACTCGGGCACCACGACGATCAACAGCGGCACGCTCGCGCTCGGCGCGGGCGGCAGCTTCGCGTCGACCGGCGCGGTGAACCTGGCCGGCGCGGGCGCGGCGCTCGACCTGAGCGGTGCAACGGGTGCGCAGTCGCTCGGCGCGCTGTCGGGCGTCGCGGGAACGAACATCAGCCTTGGCGGCAACGCCCTGACGCTCGGCGGGACCGCCAGCGGCACGTTCAGCGGAACGATCGGCGGCGCGGGCAGCCTGACGCTGGCCGGCACCGGCACGCAGACGCTGAACAGTGCGAATACCTATACCGGCGGCACGAACCTGAACAGCGGCAGCGTCGTGCTCGGCAACGCCGCGGCACTCGGCACCGGCGCGCTGAACGTCGGCGGCGCGGCGACGCTCGATACGAACGCGAGCCTGACGGTGAGCAACGGGGTCAATCTCGGCACGGGTGCGGCGCTCACGCTGGGCGGCAGCAACGCGCTCGGGCTGAGCGGTGCGATTTCCGGCGCGGGCGCACTCGTGAAGAACGGCGCGGCGACCACCACGCTGACCGCTGCGAACACCTACACCGGCGGCACGACGATCAACGCGGGCACGCTGGCGCTCGGTGCGGGCGGCAGCCTCGCGTCGACGGGCGCGGTGAGCCTGGCCGGCGCGGGCGCGACGTTCGACGTGAGCGGTGCGACAGGCGCGCAGACGATCGGCACGCTGTCGGGCGCGGCCGGCACGAACGTGAATCTCGGCGCGAATGCGCTGACGCTGAACGGCGCCGGCACCGCATTCGGCGGAGCGATCGCCGGCACGGGCGGCGTCACGGTGGCGAGCGGCACGCAGGTGCTGACCGGCAGCAACACGTATACGGGCGGCACCACGATCGCGGCCGGCGGCACGCTGCAACTCGGCAACGGCGGCACGTCGGGCAGCATCGCCGGCAACGTCGTCGACAACGGCGCGCTGGTGTTCAATCAGTCCGGCAGCGTGACGGTTGCAAGCGTGCTGTCCGGCACCGGTTCGCTGACGCAGGCCGGCAGCGGGCAACTGACGCTGACGGGCACGAATACGCTGAGCGGCCCGACCACCGTCAGCGCCGGCACGCTCGCCGTCAACGGTTCGCTCGCCCAGTCGGCCGTGACCGTGCAGAACGGCGCGACGCTGACGGGCACGGGCACGATCGGCGGCCTCGTGGTGCAGGGCGGTGCGACGGCGGCCGCATCGCAGCCGGGCACGGCGCTGAACGTGGCCGGCAACGTCACGTTCCAGCCGGGTTCGACGTTCCAGGTCGCGGCCACGCCGCAGCAAAGCGGCAGCGTCGCCGCGACGGGCACGGCGACGCTGAACGGCGGCACCGTGCAAGTGCTCGCGAACCAGACGGGCTATCAGCCGGGCACGACTTACACGATCCTCACCGCCTCGTCGGGCGTGCAGGGCGCATTCAACCAGGTGACTGCGAACTACGCGTTCCTGATGCCGACCCTCAGCTACGATCCGGATCACGTGTATCTGCAACTGGTCGGGAACGGCACCGCGCTGCCCGACGTCGCGACGACGCCGAACCAGCGCGCGGTCGCGACCGCGCTCGGCGGGCTCGGCGCCGGCAACCCGCTGTACGACGCGGTGCTGACGGCCGACGCGGGCACCGCGCGCCGCGCATACGGGCTGCTCGACGGCGAACTGCAGGCGAGCCTGAAGAGCATGCTGCTGCTCGACAGCCGTTATGTGCGCGACGCGGTGACCGATCGCGTCCGCCAGGGTCTCGCGCCCGGATCGGGCCCGCTCGCGGCGCTGTCGTCGGGCGGTGCCGCGCTGTGCGGCGACAACACGGCCGGCGCGGTCGACCCGACGCTGTCGTCGGAACGCCGGATCGGTTCGCGCGACGGCTGCTACGGCGGCACGCCTTACCAGCCGGTCGTCTGGGGGCAGGCGTTCGGCGGCCGCAGCCGGCTTGCCGGCGACGGCAACGCATCGACGATCAAGCGCAGCATGACGGGCTTCATCGCCGGTGCCGACATGGCGCTCAACGACAAGTGGCGTGCGGGCCTGGCCGCGGGCGTCACGCACGGCTCGCTCGACAACGACCAGAGTTCGTCGGCGTCGGTGAACAGCTACTACCTGTCGCTGTACGGCGGTGCGCAGTACGGTGCGCTCGGCGTGCGCGGCGGCGCGTCGTACACGTGGTACCGGATCAACAGCGACCGTTATCCGGGCTTCGCGGGCTTCTCCGATCACGACTCGGCCGGCTACAACGCGAATTCGGCGCAGGTGTTCGGCGAAGTCGGCTACGCGCTGCCGGTCGGGCCCATCGCGCTCGAACCGTTCGCGGGCATCGCGTACGTGAACCTGCATACCGACGGCTATACGGAAAGCGGCGGCGCGGCAGCGCTGCGCGCCGGCGGCGAGACGACCCACGTCGGCTTCTCGACGCTCGGCCTGCGCGCGGCGTCGCAGCTCGGCTCGATCGCGAGCGGCACGTTCACCGCGCGCGGGACGGTCGGCTGGCGCCACGCGTTCGGCAACGTGCGGCCGTCGTCGACGTTCGCGTTCGCGAACGGCGGCACGTCGTTCCAGGTGTCGGGCGTGCCGATTGCTCGCGACAGCGCAGTGCTCGAGGCCGGCATCGACGCGAACATCACGAAGCGCCTGACGCTCGGCCTCACGTACAGCGGCCAGTACGGCAGCGGCGTGCGCGACAACGCCGTGCTCGGCAACATCCTGTGGAAGTTCTGACCGGCGCGTAACACGCCCACGTCGGCGCCGGCCCCGGCGCCCGCTCGCGACGCCATGCGGCGACGGAAACGTCGCACGGCGTCGCGGCCGTTTCGTCGCTGCGCGCGTCCCCCGTTCTGGCCTATCCTGTGCGAAACACGCGACGCGCGCCGCGCGTTGCGCCTCGACACAGGAGCATCGATGCCGAATCACGCCGAAGCCACGACGACGCAGGCGCCGCAAGTCGCGCCTGTTGCCCCGACCCCAGTGTCGGGCCCTGCATTCATCGCACCCGAAGCCGATCCGCAGGCGCTCGCGCGCGGCAACCAGTACGTGCTGAAATCAGGCGACGCATTCGTGGTCGGCGATGCGCTCGGCGACATCGGCGGCCACGACGACGGCCTGTTCGTCGACGACATGCGCGTGCTGTCGAAATGGCGCCTGACGTTCGGCGGCCGCGCGCCGTCGCTGCTGTCGGGCGCGACGAGCGCCGACAACGCATCGTTTACCGCACACCTGACCAACCGCCCGCTGCCGCCGCTCGGCGGCCACGAGACGCCGGAGGGCGTGATCCATATCGAACGGATGCGCGTGCTCGCGGGCGACATACTGTACGAAGCGCTGACGCTGACGAACTACGGCGCGAGCGAAGCCGAGGTGCCGCTGTCGCTGTCGTTCGCGGCCGATTTCAAGGACATGTTCGAGGTGCGCGGCACGCAGCGCCCGAAGCGCGGCACGGTGGCTGCTCCGCGCGTCGACGCGGGCGCGGTGCGGCTGCGCTACGACGGCCTCGACGGCGTCGAGCGCAACGTGACCGTGCATTTCTCGCCGGCGCCCGACGCACTGTCGGTCGATCGCGCCGACTACACGCTGACGATCGCCGCGCAGGCGTGCGTGTCGATCTACCTGACCGTCGACGCGACGCTCGGCCCGGCGCACATCGAAGGGCCCGGGTGCGGCCGCGTCGCGTTGCGCACCGCGCTTGTCGGCGTGCACCGCGAGATGCGCGCGCGGCGCGAGTCGATGGCGCGCGTGAACACCGGCAATCCGCTGTTCGACGCATGGCTCGATCGTTCGCTCGCGGATCTCGGGCTGCTCACGACGCAGCTCGACACGGGGCCGTACCCGTATGCGGGCATTCCGTGGTTCTCGACGCCGTTCGGCCGCGACGCGGTGATCACGTCGCTGCAGATGCTGTGGCTGCAGCCGTCGCTCGCGCGCGGCGTGCTGCGTTTCCTGGCCGAGCATCAGGCGCGCGAAACGTCCGCGTTCCGCGACGCGGAGCCCGGCAAGATCATGCACGAGTTCCGCCGCAGCGAGATGGCCGCGACGGGCGAGGTGCCGTTCGCGCTGTACTACGGCGGCGTCGACACGACCCCGCTGTTCATCGTGCTGGCCGGCGCGTATGTCGAGCGCACCGGTGACGATGCGCTGATCGACGAGCTGTGGCCCGCGCTCGAGCGCGCCGCGCAATGGGTGATCGACAAGTGCGACCGCAATCCTTACGGACTGCTCGATTATCAGCGCACGTCGGAGCGCGGCCTCGCGAACCAGGGCTGGAAGGACAGTCACGATTCGGTGTTTCATGAGGACGGCCGCTTTCCGGACGGGCCGATCGCGCTCGTCGAAGTGCAGGCCTATGCGTGCGCGGCGCTCGATGCGATGTCGGCATGCTCGCACCGGCGCGGCCACGCGGCCGACGCCACGCGCTACGCGCTGCGCGCGAAGGCACTGCGCGAGCAGGTCGACGCGCTGTTCTGGATGCCGGAAGGCGATTTCTACGGGATCGCGCTCGACGGTCATGGCGACCTGTGCCGCGTGTTCGCATCGAACGCGGGCCACCTGCTCGCCTTCGGGCTGCCCGATGCCGAGCGCGGCGCGGCGGTTGCCGGCGTGCTCGGCTCGGCGCTGTTCCAGACGGGCTGGGGCATCCGCACGCTGGCGGCCGGCCAGCCGCGTTTCAACCCGATGGCGTATCACAACGGCTCGGTGTGGCCGCACGACAATGCGCTGATCGCACGCGGCCTCGCGCGCTACGGCGACAAGACGGCCGCGGTGAACCTGCTGCGCGCGCTGTTCGAGGCGGCGGTGAGCTTCGAGATGCGGCTTCCCGAGCTGTTCTGCGGGTTCCCGCGCCGGCGCGGCGAACCGCCGACCGCGTATCCGGTCGCGTGCCTGCCGCAAGCGTGGGCGGCAGGTGCGCCGTTCATGATGCTGCAGGCGTGCCTCGGCGTGAGCATCGATGCATCGCGCCACGAGGTGCGCGTCGAGCGCCCGACGCTGCCGGAAGGCGTCGACTGGCTGCGGATCGATGCGCTGCGCGTCGGCGACGAAACCGTGTCGCTGACGTTCCGCCGCGTCGACGGCCATGTCATCGCATCGGCCGAGCAGCCGGGCCGCGTGAAGGTGGTCGCGGTGCTGTAGTGCGGCGACGTGCAAACGTTGTGCGATGTCGCGCCACGTTTGCAC
The DNA here is from genome assembly GCF_058781685.1 of Burkholderia sp. FW306-1C-G01B. Classification (NCBI taxonomy): domain Bacteria; kingdom Pseudomonadati; phylum Pseudomonadota; class Betaproteobacteria; order Burkholderiales; family Burkholderiaceae; genus Burkholderia; species Burkholderia sp. FW306-1C-G01B. Next base: position 279,176 of record NZ_JBYSWZ010000002.1, on the reverse strand, counting down.
GCAGCGGCATAGAATCGTGACATGACCCTTGAACGATGGCGGAGGTAGACGATGACGACCGACAACCGGCCCGACGACGGCGAACAGAAGCTCGAGAATCTGGAGGCGGCGGTCGACCACCTGCACAAGTCGATCGAATCGCAGAGCATCGCGGTCGGCGCGGCGAAGGGCATCCTGTTCAGCCTGATCGAAACGCTCGGCGCACTGATCGGGGATCCCGACCTGCCCGAGCATGCGCGCTCAGGTTACGAAGCGCTGCGCGACAAGGCGAGCGAATTGCGCGGCGGGCTCGACCGGCATTGACGCGCGGATTGCGCCGGCGCCCGCCGCACGGGCGGCGCCGGCGCTGCCCGATTCTGCAGACGAAGCACAAATTCCCTTGCGCTCAATGAGTTAGGCGGCCGATGCGCAGGATATCCACAAGCTTGCCAACACAATCTGTGGAGAACCGGCCGGGTGCACGGCCCGCGCCCGGCGTGCGGTTCGAATGACCTTGCGCTGCCGCATCATTGACCCGTCAAGGTCCGTAAATCGAATCCCCTTGTGTATCAATATGTTACGCGTCTGGTCTGGCGGATATCCACAGGCTTGCCAACAAAATCTGTGGACAACTCGCCATCGATTGCGTCGCAATGGTTGAGGATCCGGCCTGAACGCGATCGGCATGCGAGGCCCGTGCGTACGGGCTGCCCGATGTCTGCGTCGCGGCGGTAATTCGTGCGCGATCAAGGGCTTAGGTCCCGGGTACCCAGGATATCCACATCCTTGCCAACACTTTCTGTGGACAAGCGCAGCCGCGTTACGCGGCCTGCGCCGGGTCGGCCGCTTCGGCCGCGATCCAGTCGCGAAAGAGCGTCATCGCGGGCGTGAGCGGTTTCGACTTCAGCGACGTGAGCCAGTAGCCGCCGGCATGCACGTCGATGTCGAGCGGCCGCGCGAGCAGGCCGAGCTGCAGTTCGCGCGCGAACATGCAGGCCGGCGCGAGCGCGACACCCGCGCCCTGCATCGCGGCCTCGACCATCAGCCGCGAAGAATCGAACACCGGCCCGTTGACCGTCCACGGTTCGAGCTGCGCGGCGTCGAACCAGCCGAGCCATTCGTCGGTGCGGTACGAGCGCAGCAGCGTTTCATTCGCGAGATCCGCCGGCTGCGCGAGGCGCCGCGCGATTTCCGGCGCGCACAGCGCGGTGAGCGGCGCATCGAGCAGGCGCTCGTTGCGCGTCGCCGGCCAGTTGCCTTCACCGAAACGGATCGCGAAGTCGAGGCCCTCGGCGGCGAGGTCGACGACGTTGTTGTTGGTCCGCAGCCGCAGCTCGACGAACGGGTGCGTATCGCCGAACTGTTTCAGCCGTGGCATTAGCCAGCCTATGGCAAAGGTGCCGACGACACCGAGCGTCAGCACCTCGTGGAAACGCCCGCCGTCGAACTGCTTGAGCACCGTCTCGATGCGGCTGAACGCATCGCTCAGCACGGGAAGCAGCGCGCGCCCCTCGTCGGTGAGCCCGAGCCCGCGCGGCAGCCGCGTGAACAGCGTGCAGCCGAGCCGTTCCTCGAGCGAGCGCACCTGCTGGCTGACCGCGGCCTGGGTCACGCTCAGCTCGAGGCCGGCGCGCGTGAAGTTCAGGTGGCGCGCGGACGATTCGAACGCGCGCAGCGCATTGAGCGGAAGATGAGGGCGGAGCTTAGTCATAAGATTTTCTTTTGTCAGCGCTCAATTATCGTTGCTTGTCAGGGAACCGTAAAGTCCCGATAGTGCTGTCTCGGCGGCCGGCCGTTTTCAACACCATTTCGCGTTCATTCCATCACGAGACAACCGACATGACCTACTCATCGAAACGTCGAACCCTGTTGCTGGCCGCCGCGACGGCGCCGCTCGCCCTGACCGTCGCGGCGTGCGCGTCGTCGCAGGCCGTTGCGCCGGACGAGGCCACGGACGCAGCGGCGGCTGTGGCGTCCGCTGCCGCCGCGGCGACGCTCGTCCATCTCGAACGCGACGCGGGCGGCCGTCTCGGCGTGTGCGCGATCGACATAGCGAGCGGCCGGCGCGTGGAGCATCGCGCCGCCGAACGCTTCCCGTTCTGCAGCACGTTCAAGGCGATGCTGAGTGCGGCGGTGCTCGCGCAGAGCGTCGCGCGTCCGGGATTGCTGCAACAGCGCGTGACGTACGGAAAGGCCGATCTCGTCAACTATTCGCCGGTGACGGAGAAGCATGTCGGTGCGGGCATGACGGTCGCCGAACTGTGCGAGGCCACGATCCAGTACAGCGACAACTCGGCCGCGAACCTGCTGATGAAGCTGATCGGCGGCCCGTCGGCGGTGACCGCATATGCGCGCTCGATCGGCGACGACACGTTCCGGCTCGATCGATGGGAGACCGAACTGAATACCGCACTGCCGGGCGACCTGCGCGACACGACGACGCCGGCCGCGATGGCCGCGAGCATGCGCGTGCTGGCGCTCGGCGATGCGCTGCCGGCCGCGCAGCGTGCGCAGTTCGTCACGTGGCTGCGCGGCAACAAGGTCGGCGACAAGCGGATTCGTGCGGGCGTGCCGGCCGGGTGGACGGTCGGCGACAAGACGGGCACCGGCGACTACGGGACGACGAACGACGCGGGCGTCGTGTGGGCGCCGTCGCGTGCGCCGATCGTGCTGGCCGTGTATTACACGCAGGCGCGTGCCGATGCGCGGGCGAAGGACGATGTGATCGCCGACGTCGCGCGCGTCGTGGTTGCGGCATTCGGTTGAGCAGGGCGATGCGGCGTGCGCGACGGGATGCGCATGCACGCCGTGCCGCAGTCGTGACCCGCGCGATCAAACGTTGTGCGATCAACGACTTAGCTCGCGCATGCTCAGGATATCCACATGCTTGCCAACAAAAATTGTGGACAAGCTCGCGGGCGGCCGCGTTCGTCGTGACGCGCGCTGTCGTGCCGCGTTTGAAGCGGCGCGGACAAAGTCTTACGGATCAAGCGCTTGGCCTCGGTATGCGCAGGCTATCCACATGCTTGCCAACAAAATCTGTGGACAAGCGGGTACGCCGGCGCGGCAGGCTGCCCGTCACGCGTCGAGGCGATGCACGAGCGGCGATTTGCCGGCCGCGTGCCGTATTCGAAGCGGCGCGGACAAAGTCTTACGGATCAAGCGCTTGGTTGCGGTATGCGCAGGCTATCCACATGCTTGCCAACAAAATCTGTGGACAAGCCCGCGCGTGCGCCGTCGCGGCGTTCAGCGTTGCCGATCGTCGACGGCGGGCCAGCGCGCGAACGCGAACACCCACAACATGATGAAGTTCAGGACCGGGACGAACATCGCCAGGATCCACCAGCCCGAATGCCCGGTGCGCCGGACGATGCGGACATACGGATAGACGACGACAGCGACGAGCACGAGCGAGACGAGCAACTGCCACGCGGTGAAGTGTTCCATGGCCTTCCTCGGAGTGATGTGTCGTGGTGCGGCGCCGGCGGAACGGCCGGCACGTTGCGCCGACGCGCGAAGCCGGCGATGCGCGGCTGCGTGCGGCTCGCGTGATCTTGACGCTTGGCATGCGCGGGCGTCAAGGCGCGGGCGGTGCGTTGCTGTCGCGCCGGATCCTTCCGTATTCGTTCATGCTCGCGCCGCATGTTGCCGAAATGACGACGCAGCGCATGAACCGTTGGCCGATCAACGGGTTAGCGCATGCTTGCGCAGGATATCCACAAGCTTGCCAACAAAATCTGTGGGTAAGTGGCGCGGCACGCACGCGAAGATTGCGTTGTGCATCGCCGTGGCGTCGTGATGCGAAGTGCGGCGAAGCGGTGCGCGCGCAGGCCATCGCACGCGCCTCGTCTGCATCACGCGTGCCAAAGTCCATCGGATCAAGGGTTTAGCGTTGCGGTGCGCAGGATATCCACAAGCTTGCCAACATTTTCTGTGGAGAACTGCGCGTTCGCGATCGGCGGGCACGATACCAGCCGATGCCACGGGTTGCCTCGATTCGCGCGGGAGCTCACGCGGTGCAAATACCGGCCACGCCGACTTTCTGGAACAGGTGCGGGCTGGCGACGGCGGATGACGGATAGGCCGAGAGCTTGGCGACGAACTCGGGGTGCGTGAAGGCCGCGCGAAACGCGTGCGTCGATTCCCAGATCGCGTAGTTCAGGTAAGTCGGACTGTCGCCGAGCGCGCGATGAAGCTGCGTCGAGATGAATCCCGGCTGCCGCTTCATGAATTCGGCATCGTCCTTCCACACGGCCAGAAAGTCCGCTTCGTCCGCGGGATCCAGCGTGAACACGTTGACGAGGACGACGGGCTCCGCGTCGATGGCGATCTGTTGCTGGATCGGAAAGGCCGGATCCATCGGCTTGAACTGAGGCATGGGAACTCCTGTGGTTCATGGGTCAATCGAGCGGTCACGCGTGGCCATCCTGGCCATGCGCGACGGACATCGCCGACAGCACGCGAATCGCCGCATCCAGGTCGGCCGAACTGAACTCGCCGGCGATGTCGCGAACGTGCTGTTGCCATTGCCCGACCACGGCCTGATAGGCCGCATCTCCGCGAGGGGTTAGCGCATACAGCGGCGAGCGCTTGTGTGCCGGGTTCGGCAGCGACCGGACCAGCCCGTCGTCGACGAGTACATTGACCTGTTTCAGCACGGCCTGCCGGGTGATGCCCATCGCGTCGGCGATCTGCGGGATGTTCGGGGCTTCCGGCGCCATCGAGATCGCGCCCAGTACTTGCCAGCGCGCACTGGTCAAGCCGTGCGGCCCGGCAAAGGCGTTACCCCATTCGATCAGCAGGCCGTTCAAGCGGAATACGGACAGCGCGACGGCGGTCAACTTTTCGGATTTCGTCATATTCCATCCGCGGGATGAATTGACAACTACTTTACGTAAACGACAACTGGTTGTCGAATTTGCGTATATTCGCGACCGCATGGCGCATTTGCCGCGCACGCGTGAAAAATCCTTTCCGATCAATGGCTTGGTGCCGTTGGTGGAAGGTTGTCCACAAGCTTGCCAACATAATCTGTGGAAAAGCCGCCCGTCACGCGTGCATCAGACTGGTGCAGGGAAGCGCACCGTGACGGTCAGCCCGCGCCCGCCGCGCGTGGTGCCGAGCGCGACCGTCGCGCGATGCTGTTCGGCGATCCGCTTGACGATCGACAGCCCGAGCCCGCTGCCCGACGACGTGGCCGCCTGCGCACCCTCGCCGCGATAGAAGCGTTCCCACACATCGGTGCGCTCGGCTTCCGGGATTCCGGGGCCGTCGTCGGCGACTTCGAGCACGGGCGTCGTGCCGTCGATGCGCGCGGACACGTCGACGCGCGCGCCGTCGCCCGCATAGCGGATCGCGTTGTCGACGAGGTTGTTCAGCAGCACGCGCAGCGTGTCGGTATTGCCCGTGGCGATCACGGGGGCTGCGACGATCGCGCCGAGATCGATCCGGTGCGCGTCGGCGACGCGCGCGCGGTCCGCGACCACCGACCGGCACAGCGCGGCGAGATCGACGGGCGCTGACGCGGACGTGGCCGCTTGCGCATCGGGTTCGAGGCGCGCGAGCGTCAGCAGCTGTTCGGCGAGGTGGCCGAGGCGTGTCGTGCCCGCATGGATCTGCGCGAGGATACGCTCGCGCTCGTCGGCGGTCGCCGCGCGCCGCAGCAATTGCGACTGGATCGACAGCCCCATGATCGGCGTGCGCAACTCGTGCGCGGCATCGGCGATGAAGTGCCGCTGCAGCGTGAACGAGCGGTCGAGACGCGCGAGCAGGTCGTTGATCGCTTCGGCGAGCGGCCGGACCTCGTTCGGCATCGATGCGACATCGACCGGTTCGAGATTGTTCGCATTCCTGCGCTTCAGGCCGGATGCGATCGTGCGCAGCGGCCGCAGCCCCGCGCCGATGCCGAACCACAGGCCGATCGCCAGCACCGGCAGCATCGAGAACACCGGCCACAGCAGGTGCACGGCGATCCCCGCAATCGCTTCCCATCGCGCGTGACGCGCCTGCGCGAGCCGGATCGTCGTGCCGCCGCGCTCGGTCACGTAGGTGCGCCACGGCTGGCCGCCGACATCGATGCTCGCGATGCCCGTCTGCGCGGGCGGCGGCAGCTTCGAATCGCGGTCGGTCGAATACACGAGCGTGCCGTTGCGCCAGACCTGCAGCAGCACGGCATCGGGATCGCTGGCCTCGAAACCGTGCTTGCCGTTGGTGCGGTTGCTGAACGACAGCTCGCCGTTCGGGCCGACGACGATCTGCTTCGACATGCTGCGCATCTGGTCGTCGAGCAGGTCGTCGAGTTCGCGCAGCGCGCCCCAGTAGGTGCCCGCGCTCGCGACCAGGCCGATCACGCACGCGGCCGGCAGCAGCCACATCAGCAGGCGCCGCCGCAGCGACGCGCTGCGCCAGCGCTCGATCGCGCGTTGCACGCGCATCATGCGCCGTCACCGATCCGGTAGCCTACGCCGCGCACCGTGCGGATCATGTCGTGGCCGAGCTTCTTGCGCAGGTTGTGGATGTGTACCTGCACCGCGTTGCTTTCGATTTCCTCGCCCCAGCTGTACAGCCGCTCCTCGAACTGCTCGCGCGAAATCACCGCGCCCGGCTCGCGCATCAGCTCGTGCAGCAGCACGAACTCCTTCGGCGACAGCGGCACTTCTTCGTCGTCGAGCCAGACGAGGTGCTTGACGGGATCGAGCCGCAGCGGGCCGATCGCGAGCGTCGTCTGCGCGCGGCCCGCATGGCGGCGGTTGACCGCGCGGATGCGGGCGAGCAGTTCGTCGAGCGCGAACGGCTTGACGAGATAGTCGTCCGCGCCGCTGTCGAGGCCCGCGATGCGGTCCGGCACGCCGTCGCGCGCGGTGATGATGATCGCGGGCAGGGTTTCGTCGCGGCGGCGCAGCGCGGCGAGCACCGACAGGCCGTCGCGGTTCGGCAGCCCAAGATCGAGCAGCAGCAGGCCGTAGCCGGTCGAGCGCAGCGCGAGCGACGCGGCGTCGCCGTCCTTCACCCAGTCGACCGCGAAGCCTTCCTGTTTGAGGCCCTGTTCGAGCCCGCTGCCGATCAGCGGATCGTCCTCGACGAGCAGTACGCGCATGGATTCGTGTCTCTTCAGCAGGGCGCCGCGGCGCCCGGGGTTCCCATGATAAGCGTACGCATCTTAGGCCGAGCTTAAATGCGGGCGCCGCGTGGCGGGCTTTCGACCCCCCCGCCCGATGCGGCACCGTGTCGCCTCGGCGCGACCTTCAGGTTTGCTTAATCTTACGGTCCGTAATCTGGTGCCGTCGCGTTCAACGGGGCGCGGCGTCACATCGAAGAAGAGGAACGACATCATGAAACACCTGGCCAGAATCCTGACGGTCGCGCTCGCCACGCTGCCTGCCGCCGTCTACGCGCAATACACGGGGCCGTCCGCGCTGACGACGACGACCGTGAAGGAGCTGCTCGCGAACGGCAAGGACGATCAGCACGTGCAATTGCAGGGCCGCATCGTCAAGCATGCCGGCGGCGAGGATTACGAGTTCGCCGACGCGACCGGCACGATCCGCGTCGAGATCGACAACAAGCTGTGGGCGGCCGGCCAGCCCGTCAGCGACAAGAGCGAAGTGAAGCTGACCGGCGAATTCGAGCGCAAGTGGTCGGGCAAGGTGAAGGTCGACGCCGACCACGTCGAAGTGCTGCGCTGACCGGTGCGCGCGGGGCCGGTGATACCATGAACGACCGGTTCCCGTTCCCACCAAGATGGCCGCCAATTTCGACGAACTCGCGTCCCGGATCCGGGCGCAATTTTCCGAGCTGAGCCCGCAATTCCAGGCGGGCGCCGCATTCCTGCTCGATCATCCCGACGAGGTCGCCACCGCGTCGATGCGCAAGGTCGCGCAGCGTGCGCAGGTGCAGCCTGCGTCGCTCGTGCGGCTCGCGCAGCAATTCGGTTTCCCCGGCTGGAACGAGCTGCGCGACCTGTGCGTCGCGCGCGTGCGCACGCGCCCCGAGCCGCTCACGCAGCGTGCGCGCTCGCTCGTGCGGCCCGATGCGAAGGCGTCGCTCGCGCACGACCTGCTCGCCGCGCAGCAGCACAACCTGTCGGCCACCGCCGCGCAGAACGAGCACGCGCTCGCGGATGCAGCCAGGCTGATTCGCAAGGCGGCGCACGTGCATGTCGCGGGGTTCCGCTCGTGCTATCCGGTCGCGTTCGGGTTCGTGTACGGCTACCGGCTGTTTCGTCCGACCGTGTCGCTGCTCAACGGCGTCGCCGGTTCGCTCGAAATGGAGCTGCGGACGATCGCGAAGCAGAGCGTGACCGTGGTCGTCAGCTTCGCGCCGTATTCGGCGGAAGCGACGCGCGTCGCGCAGGCCGCGAAGGCGCAGGGCAGCCGGATCGTCGCGATCACCGACAGCGCGGTGTCGCCGATCGCGCTGCACGCGGACGCGCAACTGATCTTCACGCACGACAGCCCGTCGTTCTTCCCGTCGCTGGTGGCCGCGCACGCGATGGCCGAGGCACTGGTCGCGCAGTTGCTCGCGCTCGAAGGCAGCGATGCGATCGCGGCGCTCGAGCGCACCGAAGCCGAATTGCACGCGAAGGGCGCTTACGTCGTCTGACGCGGCACGTGCGGCTTCGGCCGTCCGTCATTCACGATTCAACCCGACTTCAGCCCGACGCAACCGATGACGTTCACATACGAAGTGACCGACGCGGGCGATGCGAACGCGCGCAAGCAGATCGTCGCGCCGCTCGTCCGCTTCAACGAAAGCCAGGCCGGCCCGGCCGACTTCCGTCCGCTGGCCGTGCTCGTGACCGATGCGCAAGGCGCGGTGGTCGGCGGCCTGTGGGGCGGCACGGCGTTCGGCTGGCTGCACGTCGACCTGCTCGTGGTGCCCGAGGAAGCGCGCGGTCAGGGCGCAGGCACGCGCATCATGGATCTGGCCGAAGCGGAGGCCGTCGCACGCGGATGTCACAGTGCATGGCTCGATACGTTCGACTTCCAGGCGCGGCCTTTCTACGAGAAGCGCGGCTATGTCCGCTTCGGCGAACTGCCGGATTATCCGGTGGGGCACACGCGGGTTTTCCTGACGAAGAAGCTCGCGGGTTGAACGGCGGCGCCGCATGCAGGCGACGCGCGGCACGGTTGACGATGCCGCCGGCTGTCGCCTAGCATACCGGTCAGCGATGCAGGTCGCTTCCGGGTCCGCGGAAAGGGTTGAACCCACCTGTCGCAGCAAATCCAGTCTTCCCCTGTCCTTTGTGCTGGCGGTATTGCGGACCTTCGGCCATTTCTGCACGAGGATCCGCATGAACAAGCTGCCTCCCAAGGCCAATCCCGATCATCTGAAAAAGCAGGCCAAGGCATTGTTGCGCCTGTACCGGCAGGGCGACGCGCAGGCTGTCGCGCGCTTTGTCCGGTCTCTTCCCGCCGCCGCAAACCGCACGCACGACGAAGCGATCGCGCTCGGGCTGCGCCTGCACGACGCGCAGTCGTGCATTGCCCGCGAGTACGGCTTCGCGTCGTGGGCCGATCTCGGCGTGTTCGTCGAAACGCAGGCGCTCGCGCGGCAACAGCGGTCGCTGCTGATCCGGCGCTGGCTCGGCCTCGCATACGGCGGCGACGTGACCGGCAGTTTCGACACGGCCCGGCCGCGTGTCGCCGCGCAACTGCTGCGCGACCAACCCGATCTTGTTTCGGAAGATCTGACCATCGCGTGCGCGGCGGGCGATCTCGACGCCGTGAAGGCTGCCCTGGCCGGCGATCCCGGATGGATCGCGCGCGCCGGCGGCGCGCTGAACCTGCCGCCGCTCGTCGCCGTCACGCATTCGCGGCTCGGGCAGATGCCCGAGTTTGCCGCGAGGCTGCGCGCCTGCATGCGTCATTTGCTCGATGCCGGCGCCGACCCCAACCAGCGGATCGGCAACCGGTTTCCGCCGGCCTCGCTCGCCGCGCCTGACGAGTCGGGCCCGCTGTCGGCGCTGTACGGTGCCGCGGGCGTCAATCGCGATCCGGTTCTCACGGCGATGCTGCTGGAAGCCGGCGCCGACCCGAACGACGGCGAATCGCTGTATCACTCGCTGGAGAACCCGGCGTGCACGCGCCTGCTGCTCGAACACGGCGCGCGGGTGGGCGGGACGAATGCGTTGCGGCGGGCGCTCGACATGCGCGACGCAGCCGCGCTCGAATTGCTGCTCGCGCATGGCGGCGACCCGAACGAACCGGCGGGAGAGGGGGCGACGAATAGGTGGGGCGCACCGTTGTTGCGGGCGATTGCCGTGCGCTGCTCGGCGAGCCATGTCGCAGCGCTGCTGGCGGCCGGTGCCGATCCCGGTGCGCGGACGGTAGCGGGCGTCAGTGCGTACCGGCTGGCCATGCAGACCGGGTTGTCCGATGTCGCGGCGTTGTTGCGCGCGGCCGGCGCGGAAGAGGCGCTCGGCGCGGCAGACGCGTTCGTGGCGGCCTGTGCGCGTGCCGACGCCGACGACGCACGGCGCATCCAGGCGCGGCATCCCGACTTGCCCGGTGCGCTGCCCGAGGACCGGCTGCGGCTGTTGCCGGACGCCGCCGCATGGGGCTCGGGCGACGCGGTGAAGGTCATGGTCGAACTGGGCTGGCCGGTGGCCGCGCGCGGCGGCGACTGGGACGCGAGCGCGCTGAACCACGCGGTGTTCCGCGGCGATGCCGATCTGCTGACGTTCCTGCTCGCGCACGGCGCAAGCTGGCGCGAGACGCACGGGTTCGGGAGCGACGCGCTCGGCACGTTGTCGTGGGCGTCCGTCAACGAACCGGAGGGCGTCGGCCATTCCGACTGGGAAGCCTGCGCGCGCGTGCTGATCGCGCACGGCGTGCCGCAAGCGGTGCACGACCCGTCGAATCCGGACCGCGTGCTGATCGACGGTCGCGCGATGCAGTTCTCCGAGGCCGTCACCGACGCGTTGCTCGGCATCGACGGCGGGCAGTCCGCATCGACATGAACGAAGGCGGGCGGGCGGCGGTACTTGCCCGCTCGCTGCCGGCTGCCGGCGCGCCGCCGACTTTTTCCTGCCGCACGGCGACATTTCGGCCATCGCTGAAACGTCGCGCGCACGGCCGGCGTAAGCTCACCCGTCAACACCTTCCGGGAGTCCGCGATGACCCGTTCCGACCTCCAGGCCCGCCAAGCCGAAATGTTCCGCACGCTGCACACGCGCCCCGGCGCCTTCATCATCCCGAACCCGTGGGACGCCGGCACCGCCCGCTTGCTCGCGATGGCCGGTTTCGAGGCGCTCGCCACCACGAGTGCCGGCTACGCATTTTCGAAAGGGCAGCCCGACAACGCGATCGACCGCGACGCGATGCTCGATCACATCGCCGATCTCGTCGCCGCGGGCGGCCTGCCGGTGAGCGCCGATCTCGAGAACGGTTTCGGCGACGCGCCCGACACGGTGGCCGAAACGATCCGGCTGGCGGCCGAGGCCGGCGCGGTCGGCGGCTCGATCGAGGATGCGACGGGCCGCGCCGATGCGCCGATCTACGCGCGCGACGCGGCAGTCGAGCGCATCGCGGCGGCCGTCGACGCGGCGCGCGCGCTGCCGTTTCCGTTCACGCTGACCGCGCGTTGCGAAAACTACCTGCACGGCCGTCGCGACCTCGCCGACACGATCGCGCGGCTCGTCGCCTATCGCGACGCGGGCGCCGACGTGCTGTATGCGCCGGGCATCACCGACGCCGCCGAGATCGCGGCGGTGACGCAGGCGGTCGGCGCGCCCGTCAACGTCGTGATGGGGCTGCAGGGCGGGTTGCTGAGCCTCGACGAGCTGGCGGCGCTCGGCGTGAAGCGCGTCAGCGTCGGCGGCGCGCTGGCGCGGGCCGCGCTCGGCGCGTTCCTGCGCGCCGCGACGGAGATGGCGTGCGACGGCACGTTCACGTTCACCCAGGCGGCCGTGCCGGGGCGCGATATCAATCGCTGGTTTGCGGCACCCGATAATTCACCGGTTTCATTCGGGGAATGATCACAAATAAAACGTGGGATCGTTTCCAGTCGAAGCATTGATTGACAATAATCAACCGATTTCGCGTCGGGTTTAAACGCCGATGACGACGCGAAAATCATCGTTTATTCTCCGCATTCCGCCGGTTCGACCGGATTTAGCGCGCAAACCACGCCGAATCTAGCGGTCAGCCTTCCACGGCGCGCGCCGATACCGCGCATTGTTGCATTTTTACAATCAGCGAATTTTCGTGCGCGGGAGTTGCCGTTTATTTTTTTGATTGTTAATCTGCGGCAAATTCAAACGACCGGTTGTGCGGGTCGCCGGAATATCAATATATTCAATATATAAAAAATCGAGAGAGCGATGACGATCCGAGAAAATCAGCGCGTCAGGTTTCGCGTCGGCGATGTCGTGACGCTGAAGACGGGTGGGCCGCGCATGACCGTCACCTATGCCGGGCCGGTCGTGTTCGACGACGCCGACTGGCTCATCTGCCAGTGGTTCGACGAAAACGGCGAGTTCCGGCAGGAAATGTTCCATCACGACACGGTGGCGCTCGAGCCGCGCGCGATTTCGGCCGGGCGTGTCCGGATGCGCATGCAGTCGCAACGCTACCGGTCGGCTGCCTGAAGCCGGCCTGCCGTTGCGATGCTGCAATGTGTGCGATGCATGCGATACGCAGCGCCCGGGCGACGACATTTCACGCGAACCCGAAACATGCGGCAGCGCACTGCGCCGATACTGCTCGCATGAACCCGAACCCGACCGATCCCATTGCCGCGGTGACGCACCGCGATCCCTATCCCTACTATGCGGCGCTCGTCGACGGGCCGCCGCTCGCGTTCGACGCCGCGCTCGGCCTGTGGGTCGCGAGCCGCGCGGCGACCGTGACGGCCGTGCTTGGCCATCCGGCCTGCCGCGTGCGTCCGCTGGACGCGCCCGTGCCGCCCGCGTTGCGCGGCACGACGGCCGGCGCGCTGTTCGGCGAACTGGTGCGCATGAACGACGGCGCGTTGCGGCACGACGTGCCGAAGCAGGCGCTGCGCACGGCATTCGCGCCGATCGACACCGGTGCGCTGCGTGACCGTGCCGCGCAGCTTGCCGCGCGGCGGCTGCCGGCGCCGGGCGATGCCGACGCGCTGAATGCGTGGTGCATGACGGTGCCGGTCTGCGCGGTTGCCGATCTGCTCGGCTTCGACGAGACGCAGCTCGACGACATCGCGGCGCGGGTCGTCGACTTCGTCGCCGCGCTGTCGCCGCTGTCGGACGCGGCCGCGCTGGCCCGCGCGAGCGACGGCGCGCGGCAACTGCTCGAGCGGATGACCGAGCGCGTCGCACAGACGCACGCGCACGACGGCACGCTCGTCGCTGCGGTGCAGCAGGCGGCCCGCGCGTCGGGCTGGCAGGCGAGCGGTGCGCTGGTTGCGAATCTCGTCGGCTTGCTGTCGCAGACCTGCGAGGCGACGGCCGCGTGGCTCGGCAACACGCTGGCGGCATGGAGCGGGGAAGCGGAAGCCGCGCGCGACGCACCGGACGACGCCGCGCTCGACGCGTTCGTCGCCGAAGTCGGGCGCTTCGATGCACCGGTGCAGAACACGCGCCGCTTCGTCGCGTCGCGCACGACGATCGAGGGCGTGACCGTCGAAGCCGGCGACGCGATCCTCGTCGTGCTCGCTGCGGCGAACCGCGACCCGGCTGTGCATCGCGATCCTCACCGGCTGATGCCAGGCCGCGCCGCGGGGCCGAATTTCGGCTTCGGCACGGGGCCGCATGGGTGCCCGGGCGAGCGGATCGCGCGGGCGGTGACGGCGGGGGCGTTCGCGGCGTGGTTGCGCGCGGGCGGCTGGCCGCCGCGCGACGGGCTGACGTGGAATTACCGCGCGTCGACCAACGTCAGAATGCCGAAGTTCGACGCGGCACGGTGAAGGGAAAAGAGGGGCTTAACGGCAGCCTTGCTTCTCCGCCCATTGCTCCTGGGCGGCGACGCGGCGCTGCACGCGTTCGACGAGGCCGGTCGAGAAGGTCCGCATGCTGATGCCGCGGCGCTTCGCGAGGATCGTTTGCGCGACATCGGTGCGCGGGTTCGGCTGGCACGCCCAGTACAGCGTCATCAGCCAGCCGATGCCGGTCCACCCGAACAGCGCGTTGAACATCGCGATCGTCAGCTTGTCGTGCCGGCCGCGCCGGTCGGCGATGACGGCCGGCAGGAAATAGAGCGCGATCGCGACGACCGAACCGGCCACTTGAATCAGGACTGCATCATTCATTGTGCTGCTCCGTCCGAACTGCAATGTGGCTGATTGTCGCGCTTTTTCCGTTTGTGTGCCGGCAATTGATTGTTGCGTTTTTAATGACGATCAGCGGGCGTCGGCGTCCGCCGGCTGCAGTTCGTTGCTCAACGCGAAACCTTCGTCGAGCCAGCCCGTCACGCCGCCGATCATAAGCTTGACGGGGCGGCCGAGGCGCGCGAGTTCGATCGCCGCGCGCGCGGCGCCGTTGCAGTGCGGGCCCGCGCAGTAGACGACGAACAGCGTGCCGGCCGGATAACCGGCGAGCTTGCCCGCGACGATCTTGCGACGCGGCAGGTTGCGTGCGCCGGGCACATGGCCGGCGGCGAACTGGTCGGGGCCGCGTACGTCGAGCAGCACGAAATCGGGCGCGCCGGACACGAGCGCGTCGTGCACGTCCCAGCAATCGGTCTCGAATCGCAGCGATGCCTCGAAATGCGCGAGGGCGGCGGGGCTGTCGGCGGCGGGCACGTCGGTGACGAAGGACATGGGCAGGCTCTCCTGGATGAACGGGCGCGGAATGCGCCGGGATGGAGGGCAGTATCGCGGTTCGGCGCGGTTCGCGGCAGTGGCGCGATCGACAAGTTCCGGTAACATCGCGCCATGCACAATCATCTCGTCGTCGCGCTCGCCTACGATCGCCTCTGCACGTTCGAATTCGGCTGCGTGGTCGAACTGTTCGCACTCGAACGCCCCGAACTCGGGGTCGACTGGTATCGCTTCGCGGTGTGCGCGAGCGAGCCGGGGCCCGTGCGCGCGGCGGGCGGCATCACGGTCGCCGCGCCGTACCGGCTCGCGACGCTCGATCGCGCGGACACCATCGTGATTCCCGGCTGGCGCGATCCGGACGAACTGCCGCCGGAGCCGCTGCTGAAGAAGCTGCGGGCCGCGCATCGGCGCGGCGCGCGGCTCTGTTCGATCTGTTCGGGCGTGTTCGTGCTGGCGGCGGCCGGCGTGCTCGACGGGCTCACCGTGACGACGCACTGGCGTTACGCGCAGCGCCTGCAGGCGCGTTACCCGGCGCTGCGCGTGAATCCCGATGCGCTGTACGTCGACGAAGGGCAGATCGTCACGTCGGCCGGTTCGGCGGCGGGGCTCGACATGCTGCTGCATCTGGTGCGCCGCGATCACGGCGGCGCCATCGCGAACCGTGTCGCGCAACGCCTCGTGCTGCCGCCGCATCGCGACGGCGGCCAGGCGCAGTTCGTGCCGCGTCCGGTCGCGCCGGGCGGCAGCGACCGGCTCGCGAAGCTGATCGACTGGATGCGCGCGCACGCGGCCGAGCCGCACACGCTCGCGTCGCTCGCCGCGCAGGCCGCGATGAGTACGCGTACGCTGCAGCGCCAGTTCGCGGATGCGACGGGGATGTCGCCGCTCGCGTGGCTGATCCGCGAACGCGTGAACGTCGCGAAGGACATGCTCGAAGCGCAACCCGCGCTGCCGCTCGCGCAGGTCGCGGCGCGCGCGGGGTTCGGCTCCGAGGAATCGTTGCGCCGGCATTTCCGGCGCGTCGCGGCGACGAGCCCGGCCGCGTACCGGCGCGGGATGGATCGCGGCGGAAGATAGCGGGCGCCCGACCGAGCACGCTCGGCGCGTGTTCGTATCGCGCCTGGCTTGCCGGATACACGCGATCAGGTAAACATCGTCCTCGATTTCGACGCCGTGCGTGTCGTGCGTGTCGTGCGCGAAGCCGGGGAAGCACAAGTCATACTGGGGTGCATTGGAAGTGCGCCGCCGGCGCGCGCGACAACAATTTCTTCCGAAGGGTGATTTCAATGACGATGCTGCCCTCCCGTTTGCCGCTGATCCAGGCCCCGATGGTCGGTTCGCTGAGCCCGCTCGCGATCGCGGTTTGCGAAGCCGGCGGGCTCGGTTCGCTCGCGTGCGCGGCGCTCGGCCCGCAGCAACTGCGCGACGAGATCGCGGCGATCCGGGCGCGCACGCCCGCGCCGTTCAACGTGAACTTCTTCTGCCATACGCCGCCGGCGCCCGACGCGGAGGTCGACGCGCGCTGGCGCGCCTCGCTCGCCGGCTACTACGCGGAAGCCGGGCTCGATCCGGCCGACGTGAAGGTCGGCCCAGGCCGCGCGCCGTTCGACGATGCGATGTGCGCGGTCGTCGAGGAGTTGCGGCCGGCCGTCGTGAGCTTCCATTTCGGGCTGCCGGGCGACATGCTGCTCGACCGCGTGCGGCGCACCGGCGCGCTGGTCGTTTCGTCCGCAACGACCGTCGAGGAAGCGCGCTGGCTCGATGCGCGCGGCGTCGACGCGATCGTCGCGCAGGGCGCGGAGGCTGGCGGCCATCGCGGGATGTTCCTGACCGACGACATCCACGCGCAACCGGGCCTGTTCGCGTTGCTGCCGCAGATCGTCGACGCGGTGCGCGCGCCGGTGATCGCGGCCGGCGCGATCGCCGACGGGCGGGGCATCGCGGCCGCGTTCGCGCTCGGCGCGCGTGCGGTGCAGATCGGCACCGGCTTCCTGCTGACACCGCAGGCCGGCCGCTCGGCGCAGCATCGCGCGGCGATACGTGCCGCGCACGACGACGGCACGCGCGTGACCAACCTGTACACGGGCCGCCCCGCGCGCGGGCTGCTGACGCGCTTCATGCGCGAGCAGGGGCCGATGAGCGCGCTCGCACCCGCGTTCCCGCTCGCGACGGCCGCGGTCGAACCGCTGCGCGGTGCGTTCGAGCGGCAGGGCCGCGACGATTTCTCGCTGCTGTGGTCGGGCGAGGCCGCGGCGCTCGCGCGCGAAGAGGATGCCGGCGAACTGACGCGGCGCCTGTGGGACGACGCGCTCGCGTGCGCGGCGGGGCTGCGCGACGCGTTCCCGCACGCGGTCTGAACGCACGCGGAAGGGGGCGCGGACGGCGGATCAACGGCGTATGATCTGGATTTTCGTCAGCCCGATCCCGGCCCCCACCATGACCTCCGTCGACACTACCCCCGTCCTCGACCATGACAAGCTCGTTACCTTCATCGAGCGCAAGTGGAACGATGAAATCCTCCACGCACTGACCGACTACATCGCGATCCCCGCGAAGAGCCCCGCGTTCGATCCCGACTGGGAGAAGCGCGGTTATCTCGAGCGCGTCGTCACCGATGCCGCGCAGTGGGCCGAACGCCAGCCCGTGAAGGGCCTGAAGCTCGAGATCGTGCGCTTGCCGGGCCGCACGCCGGTGATCTTCTTCGAATCGCCGGCCACGCGCTCGGGCAGCACCGACACGATCCTGCTGTACGGCCACCTCGACAAGCAGCCCGAATTCGACGGCTGGCGCGCGGACCTCGGCCCGTGGACGCCGAAGTTCGAGAACGGCAAGCTTTACGGCCGCGGCGGCGCGGACGACGGTTATGCGATCTACGCGAGCCTCGCGGCGCTCGGCGCGCTCGACGAGCAGGGCATCGAACGGCCGCGCTGCGTCGGCCTGATCGAGACCTGCGAGGAATCGGGCAGCTACGACCTGCTGCCGTATGTCGACGCGCTGCGCGACCGGCTCGGCCAGGTGTCGCTCGTGGTGTGTCTCGATTCGGGCGCGGGCAACTACGACCAGATGTGGCTCACCACGTCGCTGCGCGGGCTCGTGTCCGGCGACCTGCAGGTCGAGGTGCTGGAAGAAGGCATCCACTCGGGCGTCTACGGCGGCATCGCGCCGTCGAGCTTCCGCGTGATGCGCCAGTTGTTCGAGCGTCTCGAGGACGCGAAGAACGGCAACCTGCTGCCGGGCGTGTTCCATTGCGAGATCCCGTCGAGCCGCGTGCGCGAAGCCGACGCGGCCGCCGCGATCCTCGGCGATGCAGTATGGAAGGGGCTGCCGTGGGCGTGCGGCGCGGACGGCAAGCCGGTGCTGCCGACCACGACCGATCCGCGCGAGGCGCTGCTGAATTCGACGTGGCGTCCGTCGCTGTCGGTGACGGGCGCGGCCGGCATGCCTGCGCTCGCCGATGCGGGCAACGTGCTGCGTCCGCGCACCGCGTTCAAGCTGTCGCTGCGCCTGCCGCCGCTCGTCGATGCCGCGCAGGCCGTGCAGCAGCTGAAGGAACTGCTCGAACTCGATCCGCCGTACAACGCGAAGGTCACGTTCAAGCCGGACGCGGGCGCCGCGACGGGCTGGAGCGCGCCGGATCTCGCGCCGTGGCTCGCGTCGTCGCTCGACGCCGCGTCGCGCCGCCATTTCGGCGCGGACTGCGCGTACATGGGCCTCGGCGGCACGATCCCGCTGATGAACGTGCTGCAGGAAGGCTTCCCGTCCGCGCAGTTCATGGTGTGCGGCGTGCTCGGGCCGAAGTCGAACGCGCACGGGCCGAACGAGTTCCTGCACGTGCCGTACGCGAAGAAGCTGACCGCGGCGGTTGCCGACGTGATCGCGACCGCGCGCTGATCGTCGCGGCCGTTCGACGTCCCGATTGCCCAACCCGATCCGACCTGACGGAACCCTGCCGATGACCGCACTGCCGACGCCCGATACCGAACCGCTGCGCATGCGCGCCGAACCGCTGCATGCATTCGTCGCGGCACTCTGGGAGCGGGCCGGCAGCAGCGAGCGCGAAGCGCGGCTCGTCGCCGATCATCTGGTCGGCGCGAATCTCGCGGGCCACGATTCGCACGGGATCGGGATGATCCCGAACTACGTCGCGTCGTGGCGGGAAGGGCAGTTGCAGCTGAACGGGCACGCGTCGATCGTCCGCGACGGCGGCGCGGTGCTGACGATCGACGGCGGCCGCGGCTTCGGCCAGGTGATCGCGTTCGAGGCGATGGTCGAGGGAATCGAGCGCGCGCGGCGCATGGGCATCTGCGCGATCGGGCTGCGCGACGTGCATCACCTCGGCCGCATCGGGCACTGGGCCGAGCAGTGCGCGCGCTCGGGGCTCGTGTCGTTCCATTTCGTCAACGTGCCGGGCGACCTGCTGGTCGCGCCGCTGCACGGCACCGATCCGCGCTTCGGCACGAACCCGTTCTGCGCCGCGTATCCGCGTGCGGGCCGGCCGCCGCTGCTGCTCGATTTCGCGACGAGCGCGATCGCGTACGGCAAGACGCGCGTCGCGCACAACCAGGGCAAGCGCGTGCCGGCCGGGTCGCTGATCGACCATCGCGGCCAGCCGACCGACGATCCGGCCGTGATGCACGAGCAGCCGTTCGGCGCGCTGCTGCCGTTCGGGCTGCACAAGGGCTATGCGCTCGCGACGATGTGCGAGATCTTTGGCGGCGCGCTCGTCGGCGGGCATACGACGTACGGCGATACGCTGCAGAAGACGAGCGCGATCGTGAACGGGATGCTGTCGGTGCTGATCGATCCGAAAGCGTTCGACGCGGCCGATGCCGAGCGCGAAGCCGATGCGTTCGTCGCATGGGCGAAGGCGTCGCCGCAGGCGGGCGATGCGCCGGTGCAGGTGCCCGGCGAGCCGGAAGAGGCGAGCCGCGCCGCGCGCGGCGCCGGCGGCATTCAGGTCGATCGCGCGACGTGGCGGCAGATTCGCGACAGCGCGGCGGTGGTCGGCTTCGACGACGCGGCGCTCGATGCGTGGACGCAGCGCTGTATCGGCGCCGCTTGATGGACAAGGGCGGCCGATGAGCTGGCAGGCGGACAAGGCGCACGGCGAGGAGATCGCGTACCAGATCGCGAGCCTCGGCCATATCGAAGTCACGCGTTTTTTCAGCGGTGCTGCGCTGCGGCTCGACGGCGTGATGTTCGGCTTCCTGGCGCGCGGGTCGCTGTTCCTGCGTGTGGACGACGTGAGCCGTCCGGCGTTCGTCGCGGCGGGGATGGGGCCGTTCTCGTATTCGGGACGCACGCGTACCGTCGCGCTCGAGGGCTACTACGAGACGCCGGCCGACGTGCTCGAGGATGCGGGCGCGCTGTTCGACTGGTGTCGCGGCGCGTATCGCGCGGCACTGCTGGCGGGGCCGCCGAAGCGCAAGGCGAGGGCGGTGACGAAGACGGTATCGAAGACAGCGCCGAAACCCGCGTCGAAACCGACGACGGCGCGGAAATCGAAGCCGGCATCGCAACGGACTGCAAAGCCGTCACCGGAAACGGCACCCAAACCGGCTTCGAAATCGTCACCGACACGTAAGAAATCCTAGTGTCGATCGCGTGAAGCAACGGCTTCGCGATTTCTGCATGCTTCACAACGGCGGCCCCGGCGTTTATGATCGGCGCGGATCGCGCTCGTGCCCGCGCGCGACCCGCGCCGGCCTCGCCGCCGGCTCCGCGAACGGCGCATCGTACGCCGCGCGGCACGCTCCCCCACTCATCATTCCAGACGGAGACAGCCGATGCTCGTCCTGATTCTCGGTTTAGCGATCTTCCTCGGTGTGCACTCGATCCGGATCGTCGCCGACGGCTGGCGCTCCGCGATGATCGCGCGAATCGGCGAGAAAGGCTGGAAGGCCGGCTATGCGGTCGCGTCGATCGTCGGCTTCGTGCTGATCGTCCGCGGTTACGGAATAGCGCGCGAGGGCGCGGCGCTCTTGTGGGTGTCGCCCGTCGGCGTGCGCCACCTCACCGGCATGCTGACCGCAGTCGCGTTCGTGCTGATCGCCGCGTCGTATGTGCCTGCGAACCGCGTCAAGACGCTCGTCGGGCATCCGATGCTGGCCGGCGTGATGGTCTGGGCGGTTGCGCACCTGCTCATGAACGGCACGGTGCACGCGGTCGTGCTGTTCGGCGCGTTCTTCGTGTGGGCGCTCGTCGATTTCGTCGTGTCGCGTACGCGCGATCGCCGCGACGGCGTTCGTTATCCGGCCGGCAAGCTGTCGGGCGACGCGGTGACGATCGTGGCCGGGCTCGTCGTGTGGGCCGTGTTCGCGCTGTTCCTGCATGGCCCGCTGATCGGCGTGCGGCCGTTCGGCTGAACGCCCGCGCCGGCCCGGCCCGGCAGCCACGGCAGGAAATCGTCGAGCATCGCGCCGAGCAGGATCGCTTTGTGCCGGGCCGCGGGCGTTGAACCGGAATGACTGCCGCAGCGGCGGCAACGGCGTGCGTGTATCAGATCGGCTTGACGAACAACCCGACGGTGAGCAACGCGCCGATGCAGACGATCCCGATCCGCAGCACGCGTTCGTTCACGCGATGCAGCGCCCACGTGCCGAGCAGCCCGCCGACGATCGCGCCGCCGCCGAGCGCGAGTGCCGCGCCCCAATGCAACTGCGGTGACGTCAGGAACAGCACGACGGCCGATGCGTTCATCACGCCCGCGAGCGCGTTCTTCGTCGACATCGCGTGACGCGGCGACAGGCCGGCCATCGTCAGCGTGGCCATCATCAGGAAGCCGAGCCCGCCGCCGAAGTAGCCGCCGTAGATCGCGATCATGAACTGCGAGATCGCGGCGGGGACGGTACCGAGGTGTGCGGTGCCTTCGCTCGGCTTGCGGAAAAAGCTGCCCCACGCGAACACGATCGTCGCGAACAGCACGAGCCACGGCACGAGGCGCGAGAAGATCGACGAAGGCGTCTTCAGCAATAGCAGCCCGCCGAGCGCGCCGCCGACGACACTGATCGCGAACAGCGCGCGAAACGACAGCTTGCCCGCGCCGCGCACCATGTTTCGGCTCGCCCAGCCCGTCGTGACCTGCGCGGGAAACAGCGCGACCGTCGACGTGATGTTCGCCGCGAGCGGCGACATGCCCGACACGATCAGCGCGGGCAGCGTGACGAACGAACCGCCGCCGGCGAGGGTGTTCTGCAGGCCGGCCCAAAGGCCGGCGAGGATGACGAGGGCGAGCATCGGTGCGGAAACGGGGAGGTGGCTGGGCTCGCTTGCCTGAGGCGGGCAGGCGCGGCGGACGCAAGATGGTAATGCAGGATCGCGGGCGTGGGAAGGAAGAACGCCGGGGGCATCCGGGGAGCCGATGCGGAACGTCCGTCGCGTCGTGGCGGGGGCGAACGTGCCGGCCGGATTCCGCTTGGCGGCGATTCCGGTCAGGAAAAGCTCGATTTAACGCTTCATTACGATGGGCTTAACGGAAAGATGCTAGATTCGCCCATCGATATCTCATAAAGCGGAAAGGGCAGGCAGATGCTGAAGAAATTGGCGGGGATGGCAGTGGTGGTTGGTGCGACGGCGATGGCGTCGCTGCCTGCCGTGGCAGGCGACGCGAACAATGCACTGGGCGGCGCGCTGGGTGGCGTCGCGGGCGCGGCGGTCGGCAACGCGGTTGGCGGAAGCACGGGCGCGATCATCGGCGGGGCCGTGGGCGGTGGCGCGGGCGGTGCGGTGACGTCGAACAAACGCGAACGCACGGGTGCCGTCGTCGGCGGCGCACTGGGGGGCGGCGCGGGCGCCGCTGCGGGCAACGCGATGGGCGGCACGGCCGGCAGCCTCGTCGGCGCCGCGGTGGGCGGCGGCGCGGGTGCGGCGCTGGGCGGCCACGTGTCGCGCAACAACTCGCGCTCCAACGATCATTACCACGGCAACAAGCACAAGCACAAGAACAAGAAGCGCTACAAGCACGACGACTGACCGGCGGTTCGCCGGCAAGCCGCAGCGGGGCGAGCGGCGAGCGCACGACGGCGAAGCGCACATCGCGCGACGTCGACCCGCACCTCCCCGGCGAGCGCTGATGGTGCCGGGGCAGGGCATGCCTCCGTGATCGCCGCGCATGTGGCGACGGAGGCGGTCAAGCGGTCATTCCGTCTTCGGTGATCAGCGCGTTGAGCACCAGGCTCGAGATGGTGCGGTAAGCCGCGTCGAAATCGTCGCTTCCCAGCGTGCGCTTGCCGAGCACCAGCAGCATCTGGAGAGCGAAATCCGCATACGCTTGCGTGGCTGCCCAGATCAGGAAGAACAGGTGCTCCGTTTCGACCTGCCTGACCTTGCCTTCGTCGATCCAGCGTTCGAGCACCCGGATGTCGTCGCGCAACACCGGAATCAGTTGCTTGCGGATTTCCTTTCCGTAGGTCTTTGGCCTGCCGATGATTTCCAGCGCAAAAACCCGCGATCCATGCGGGCGATTTCTGGAGAATTCGAGCTTGGCCCGGATATAGGCCGACATCGCTTCCGCGGGCTCGCGATCGGGCGCCGCAAACTCCCGCATCCTGCCCAGCCAGTCGCGCAATACGTCGTCCAGCACGCGTTTGTAGAGCGCCAGTTTCGTGGGGAAGTAGTACATCAGGTTCTGCTTCGACAAGCCGGCGGCCGCCGCGATCGTCGCAACGGAACTCCCCTCGAAACCGTACGTGGAAAACGATTGTTCGGCAGCGGCGAGAATGGCCGCCTCGAGCGTGTCGCGCAGCGCTTCCCGCCGGCCGTGGGGCCGGGCGGGCGTTCCTGCAATCGGCCCGGACGGGTTCATCGCTTTTCTTCCACCAGCATGTCGGACCAGCGTCGTCGTTGCCCGCTCAACGCGTGCCCGCTTCAGGATAGGTGATGCGTTCCGGCGCGCGCTGCATGATGACCTTCCCGGCGCGGAGCGACATTCGCACCTTTGCCTGCTTGCGTATCACTTCATAGTCGCAATCGGCATCGAGGATCAGCAGATTGGCCGGCCGCCCGACGGCGATGCCATAACGATCGCCCAGCGACATCGCATGTGCGCTGTGCTCCGTGACGAAGTCGAGGCATCGCTGCAGGTCGTCATAACCGAGCATGTGACACACGTGCAGGCCGACGTCGAGGATGCGCAGGATGTTGCCGTTGCCGACGGGATACCACGGATCCTTGATCGAATCCTGTCCGAAGCACACGTTGATGCCGGCGCGATCGAGTTCCGCCACCCGCGTAATGCCGCGTCGTTTCGGGAAGGTGTCGAAACGTCCCTGCAGGTGGATGCTTTCGGTCGGACACGATACAAAATGGATTCCCGACCGTTTCAGCAAGCGGAACAGCTTCGAGCAGTAAGCGTTGTCGTAGGAACCCATGGCGGTCGTGTGGCTGGCGGTGACGCGCGCGCCCATCCCGTGAACCCGCGCTTCCTCGGCTAGCACCTCCAGGAAGCGCGAATGCGGATCGTCGGTCTCGTCGCAATGGACATCGACCAGGCAGCCCTTGCGTTCCGCGAGATCCATCAGGAACTTGATGGAGCTCACGCCCTGATCGCGGGTGTTCTCGAAATGCGGAATGCCGCCGACGACGTCGGCGCCCATTTCGATCGCGCGCTCCATCAGCGCACGTCCGTTCTCGAACGATTCGATGCCTTCCTGAGGGAAGGCGACGATCTGCAGGTCGATCAGATCGCGCGCCTCGTCCCTGACCTCGAGCATCGCTTTCAATGCGGCAAGCGTGTGATCGGTGACGTCCACATGCGTGCGCACGTGCTGGATGCCGTTGTCGCGCAGCATCCCGATCGTGGTGTGGGCGCGGGCTTTCGTATCGTCATGCGTAATGGTGGCCTTGCGCTGGCCCCACCGCTCGATGCCTTCGAACAGCGTGCCGCTCATGTTCCACTCGGGCTCGCCGGCGGTCAGCGTCGCATCCAGATGGATATGCGGCTCGACCAGCGGCGGGATGACGAGATTGCTGCCTGCATCGATGACGTCGTCTCCTTGCGGCGTCAGCGGCGATGGCTGGAGGTCGATGCCGCGAATCGTGTCCGTATCGATGTCTATCGTGAAGAGGCCGCTATGGCCGCGCAATCTGGCGTTGACGATTTTCATGAGGATTCCTTTTGTTCGTGGGGTCCGGGCGGGCGTGAAGCGAAATCATTCACCCTGGACGGACGGTTCGCGAGAGAACGCACGGGAAATCTGCAGCAGCGCGATGTAGGCGGCGGCGGACGCCGCGATGCCGACGATCGGTGCGATCCACGGCGATGTATAGGCGAGTATGGCGCCGATCGCATACGCGGCCAGACCGACCGGATTGAAGCGCGGCAGGCGGGCGGTGGCAAGCGACGGGTATGTCCCGCGATGGCGGTACCAGTAGTCCGCCATGATCACGCCGCCGACGGGAGGAATGATCGAGCCGAGCAGCACCAGGAACGGAATCAGCAACTCGTACATCCCGCCGACCGCGAGCACGATGCCGATCGCCGCGCCCACGAGGACGAGCGTGCGGCGCCGTTCGGTGCGCAGCAGATGGCATCCGGCGGCCGCCACGTTGTACATCGTCGGCCCCTGGATGGTCCAGAGATTGACGCACAGCATCACGACCGCTGCGATCGACAGGCCTTGCAGCATCATCACCTCGACGATGTCGGCTTGCTGATAGACGATTGCACAGTATGCGCCCGCGACGATCATCAGGCCGTTGCCCGCGAAGAATCCGATCATGCTTGCCCACACGGCGCTGCGCGCGCTGCGTGCGAGGCGCGTCCAGTTGGTTGCCTGGGTGGCGCCGCTGGCAAAGGTGCCGATGACCATCGTCACGGCCGCCGAGAACTGCATCGGATGAGACGGCACGACGTGCGTGAGGCCGGCCCAGCCGCCGATATCGCGGGTGGCGATCCACATCGACGTCATCAGAAGCACGAACATCAACGGCACGGAGACGCGCGACAGCACATCCATGCCGCGATATCCGATGATGGCCGTGATGGAAAATCCGAAGCCGAAGAGGATCATCAGCGGCGTGGTAACGGAGGCCGGCCACCCGAGCAGCTTGACCAATACGACGGCCACCGTGGCGGTTCCCCATGCGTACCAGCCGAGTTCGGCGAAGCCGAGCAGAAAATCGGACAGCTTGCTGCCGATTTCCCCGAAGCAGAAGCGCCCCATCAGCACGGCATTCAGGCCGCTGCGGGCGGCAATCAGCGCGAGCGACGCCGCATAGGCGGCGAGCAACAGGTTTCCGATCACGGCGATCTGGATCATGCCGACGACGTCGAAGGCGACGCCGATCTTGCCGCCGGCAAACATCGTTCCGGTGAAGAACGTGAAACTCAACAACACCATCGTGATGGACAGGAATCCGGTGCGTTTCTCGAGCGGGACTTCGCTTAGCGAGAATTCTCCGTGATCCGATTCGTCCGTCGGGCGTGAATCCTGGTTCGTGGGCATCTGGGCTCCCGTCAGCGATTGGGTTGGGTCCGAAAGGGTTTGCGAGGGCGATGTGTGGACAGATGACGCTCTGTTTCAGCGCGTCATTCTCTCCGGCCAAAATTTTCACGATCGTAAAATTTGGGACGGGCGGATGGGGCGAAACATCACCGGACTGAGTGAAATGCCGATCGAGTCGCGAAAGGGGCGTGCCGGACAATCAAGCGGGTTTTCTCGGATCGCGGGAAGACCTGCGTGAATCGCCCGATCGGGATTTGTTTCGTGAAACGCATGCGCGACAAAGCGGAATATCGGTGTGAAAGTCAATAGAAGAGTCTAAAAGTTCTGTATTCGATCCCGATGCGCGGAAGCCGTGCCGGCGGGCCCGGCCACGCAGCGCCTGGTGAGGCTCGCGCGGACTTTGCCGCGGCGGGCTTTGCTTCACCGGCCGGCTTGCGTGCGCGAGGCGCGGGTCGACGCAATCGAATCGGTTTGTTTTATTGTTCATTCGCGCGCATCGTTTCATTTAAACCGGATATGCAGCGCGTCCGGTTGCGATTTATTGCAGCGCGGTGCACAATCGTTCACAAGTGCAATAAATCCGCAGCGGATTTTCTCAGCGGCACGAATACTCCCCGCCATTCACTGCACGCCATTTCGGCGGGCGCACGATCGTGCGTCAGGCTCGGCGGCGCGACTGCCGATTTCCGGTATATCGCGATCACGGAGCACATACGCCCGAGGCACGATGCCGTTGGCCCATCGGCCGGCCGGTCCCGACAGTACAGCATGGGCGCAACATGGCGACTTCCATCGACCTCAATCTTCTCGTCGTTCTGGACGCGTTGCTGTCCGAGAACAGCGTCGTGGGCGCGGCCAACGCGCTCGGCCTGAGTCCGTCCGCACTCAGCCGCTCGCTTGCGCGGCTGCGGGTGATGACGGGCGACCCGTTGCTGGTGCGGGCAGGGCGCGATCTCGTCCCGACCCCGCGCGCGCTCGAGTTGCGCGACAGGGTGCATGCGCTCGTCATGGAGGCGCATTCGGTCATGTGCCCGTGCGAACGGGTCGACATGAGTACGCTCAAGCGCACGTTCTCGATTCGCGCGAACGAGGCATTCGTCGAGACGTTCGCGCCGGCTCTGCTCGAACACGCGTCGCGCACCGCGCCCGACGTGCGGCTGCGCTTCGCGCCCAAACCCAACAAGCATGTCGATGCGCTGCGCAACGGCGACATCGATCTCGAAGTCGGCGTGATCGGCCAGGCCGGCCCGGAGCTGCGCGTGCAGGCGCTGTTTCGCGACCGTTTCATCGGCGTGGTCCGCGCGGATCATCCGCTGGCGACCGGCGAGATCACGCCGCAACGCTTCGCGTCGTTTCCGCAAGTGGGCGTGTCGCGCCGCGGGCAGTTCAACGGCCCGATCGATACGCTGCTCGATTCCCTCGGCATCGCACGTTCGGTGACCACCGTCGTGTCGAGCTTCCCGACCGCGCTGTCGCTCGCGCGCAGCTCGGACTTCGTCGCCAGCGTGCCGGAGCGGCAGACCGAGCGGTCCCGCGTCGGCATGTACAGCTTTACGCTGCCGCTGCCGATCGCGGACCTGACCGTCTCGCAGATCTGGCACCCGCGTTTCGATCGCGACCCCGCGCATCGCTGGCTGCGCGATTGCGTGCGCAGTATCTGCGCGCCGCGCGTTGCCGATGCGATCGCCCGCTAGCCGCGCGGGCGCTTCGATGTGACGCGCCATGCAACCCTGGTGGCATGCGTCAACGTCATTGATATATTGCGTTTCGTGCATCTTCCGAAGCGTAAATCGATTCGGTATGCTCGATTCCGTTCGGACGACACTTGAGATAATAGGCAGGGCAATTTTCGCTTTTGAATTCGCCGAACATTCGTGACGCCTTTAAATAATAAATATCCAATCCGAGGGGTATGTGAATTGAGGTGAACATTGGAAATCGTGAATCTGACATATTGGCGTCTTATTCTGGATGGGGATACGAATGGTTCAGTTTGCAGCGAATATAGCGACTCCCGCGGATGTCACGTTGAGTATGCGCGAATGCGAGGTGTTGCGATGGGCGGCGGAAGGGAAGACCGCGTATGAGATCGGCGTCATTCTCGGCTTGACCGAGCGCACGATCAATTTCCATATTTCGAGATCGATTGTGAAGCTCAACGCGTCCAACAAGACCAATGCGGTCGTGAAAGCCGTGTTGATGGGCCTGATCGTGTTTGCATGAACGGGCACCGGGGCGTCCGTCCGTGGACCCCCGGTTGCGGCATCAGATCGCGCCCTGGAAGGACAGCACGCGCGTCCTGAACTCTTCCGGCACCGGCACCGTGGTCTTGCTGCCGTAGTCGAACATCACGTGCGTGGACACGGCCCGCGCAACCACCGCATGATCGTCGGCCGAATCCTCGGCGTCCGCCTGCCCGTCGCGCACCATCAGGTATTCCAGTTCGAAGCTCTTCGAGCCGAATCGCGTGACGCTGCTGCGGACCGTGATCGTATCGCCGTACTGCGCGGGCTTCAGATATTCGCACGAGGTCTTGACCATGATGTGCGGCAGCTTTTCCGAATAGGGCAGCTCGAGCAGATCGTGCATGTAGGTCAGGTACGCGTGCTGCAGATAATCGTAATAGACGGGGCTGCTCACATGGCCCATCGCGTCCGTTTCCCGATACTTCACGTCGATTCGGGTTTCAAAATATTTTCTTGTCATTACCAGGCTCCTTGGCAGAACGGCGGGTGAGAACGTGTTTGTGCAGGAGTTAAGTTAGACGTGATCCGCATATCGGAATACTGTCGGAAATCACAGATATCCACTATGTGAAATGCTTCTGAGATAAATGACAGTATCCCCGGGGATTTGACCGCGCTCTAATTGCCTCCGTAAATCGGCATCCGATCAGCGAGAGTGGAGCGTTAAATGGAAAAATCCGTTGGGGCAGCGTTGACGCAAGGCGTGGCGGTGATCAGTGCGCAGCGGTTGCGCGCCGAATTGCCGTGCGATCCCGGCCTGGCACGGTCGATCGGCGATGCGCGGCGCGCATTGGCGCGCATCATCGCGGGCGAGGACGACCGGCTTGCGCTGATCGTCGGCCCGTGTTCGATCCATGACGCGGAGGCCGCGCTGGCGTTCGCGCGCCGGCTCGCGCCGCTGCGCGAGCGGTACGCCGATGTGCTCGAGATCGTGATGCGCGTCTATTTCGAAAAGCCGCGCACCACGGTCGGCTGGAAAGGGCTCCTGAACGACCCGTATCTCGACGGCAGTTTCCGGATCGAGGACGGCCTGCGCGTCGCACGCAAGGTGCTGCTCGGCATCAATGCGCTGGGCCTGCCGGCCGCGACCGAATTTCTCGATCCGATGACCGCGCCGTATCTCGACGACCTCGTGTCCTGGGGCGCGATCGGCGCACGGACGACCGAATCGCAGATCCATCGCCAGGCGGCATCGGGGCTCGACCTGCCGGTCGGCTTCAAGAACGGCACCGACGGCAACGTGAAGGTCGCGATCGACGCGATCCGCGCGTCGCGCGTGTCGCACAGTTACCTGAGGTCGTCCGTCTCCGGCAGCGTGGAAATCGCGACCACGCGCGGCAATCCCGACACGCATATCGTCCTGCGCGGCGGCAAGACCCCGAACTACGACGCCGCCAGCGTCGCGGCCGCCTGTGCCGCGCTGCGCGACGCGCATCTTCCCCCGTATGTCGTGATCGACGCGAGCCATGGCAACAGCGGCAAGCAGACGCGCGCGCAGATCGACGTCTGCGGCAACCTCGCCGCGCAACTGCATCGCGGGGAGCGCGCGATCGTGGGCGTGATGATCGAGTCGTTCCTCGTCGAGGGGCGGCAGGACCTGGTGCCGGGCACGCCGCCGGTGTTCGGCCAAAGCATTACCGACGCATGTCTCGGCTGGGATCACACGGCCGAGCTCGTCGAGCAGTTGGCTGCCGCGGCGGTTGCGCGGCGGCGTTCGCCAGCCGGCTTCATCGCGCACGGCGCCGCCGTCGCGATGCAGGCCGCTTCTTACTGAAAGGAGCTCTCTTGAACTCACCCATCGACATCGCCCGCGCGCTCGACTGGAAAGGCGACGGCGCCAGCCGCACGCCATACGAGGCATATACGAGTGAAGCGCTGTACCAGCGCGAACTCGAGCGCCTGTTCTACGCGAATCACTGGTGCTACATCGGCCTCGAAGCCGAAGTGCCGTCTCCCGGCGATTTCCAGCGCACGGAAGTCGGCGAGCGATCCGTCGTGATGACGCGCACGGAGGACGGCGAAATCGTCGTCTTCGAAAACGCGTGCGCGCACCGCGGCATGCAGTTCTGCCGCGAGCGCTCGGGCAAAGCGAAGGATTTCCACTGCCCGTATCACCAGTGGAACTACGACCTGAAGGGCAACCTGATCGGTGTGCCGTTCCGGCGCGGCGTGCGTCAGGGCGGCACGATCAACGGCGGCATGCCGGCGGATTTCGATCCGGGCAAGCACGCGCTGCGGCGCCTGCGCGTGTCGACGCGCGGCGGTGCCGTGTTCGCGTCGTTCGACGAGAACGTCGAATCGTTCGAGGATTTCCTCGGCCCGCGCATCCTGCCTTACTACGATCGCCTGTTCCACGGCCCGAAGCTGACCGTGCTCGGCTACACGCGGCAGCGCGTGCCGAGCAACTGGAAGCTGATGGTCGAGAACATCAAGGATCCGTATCACGCGGGGCTGCTGCATACCTGGTTCGTCAACTTCGGCCTGTGGCGCGCGGACAATCCCGCCAGGCTCGTGACCGATGCGCATCACCGGCACGGCGCGATGGTGTCGATCCGCAGCGGCGGCGGCGGCGGCGAGGTGACCCACAACGTGACGAGCTTCAAGGAGCGCATGACGCTGCACGATGACCGCTTCCTCGATGTCGTGCACGAACCGTGGTGGGGCGATCCGACCGTCGTGATGCTCACGCTGATGCCGAGCGTCATCATCCAGCAGCAGGTCAATGCGCTGTCGACGCGTCGCATCCGGCCGATCGGCCCGGGCGTGTTCGACTACGTGTGGACGCATTTCGGTTTCGAGACCGACACCGAGGAGATGACGCGGCGGCGCCTGCGCCAGGCCAATCTGTTCGGGCCGGCCGGTTTCGTGTCGGCGGACGACGGCGAGGTCATCGAATGCGTGCAGCAGAGCTTCGAGCAGATCCAGCACGGCAACGTCTACAACGAACTCGGCGGCCGGCAGATCGACGAGCAAACCGACCATATGGTCAGCGAAACGCTGGTGCGCGGCATGTACCAGTACTGGCGCCAAGTGATGGAGGCCTGAATGAGCACGATCACGACACGAACGGACCGGCTGGCCGCCGTGCCCCACGCGAGCGACGCGAGCTTCGAGGATTTCTACGCGCTCGTCCAGCTCAACGCGCGGTATGCGGCCGTGCTCGACGGCGGCGACTGGGATGCGTGGCCGGAATTCTTCATCGAGCAATGCAGGTACACGGTGGTGCCGCGCGAGAACCACGAGCGCAACCTGCCGCTCGCGGTGATGGATTTCGAGAGCAAGGGCATGCTGAAGGACCGCGTCTACGGGATCAAGGAGACGCTGTTCTTCGACCCGTACTACCAGCGCCACGTGATCGGGCTGCCGCTCGTCACGTATCTCGACGACGCGGCGATCGAGGCGGAGACGAACTACGCGGTGCTGCGCACGAAGACCGAGCAGATGAGCGACGTGTACAACACGGGGCGCTATCTGGACCGGATCGTGCGCACGCCGCAGGGGCTGCGTTTCGAGTCGCGCATCTGCGTCTACGACAGCGAGATGATTCCGAACTCGCTGATTTATCCGATCTGAACGAGGTGCCGAAAGTGACTACGGAATGGATCGATGCGGTCGCGCCGGAAGCGGTGCGCACCGACGGAATACTCGGCGTCTGGGTGGGCGGCCGCGACATCGCGCTGTATGCGGTCGGCGACGAGATCTTCGCGACCGAGAACCAGTGCACGCACGGCGACGCACGCCTGAGCGACGGTTTCCTGCTCGACGACGAGATCGAGTGCCCGCTGCATCAGGGGCGCTTCAGCGTGCGGACCGGCATCGCGCTGTGCGCGCCGCTGACGACGTGCGTGCGCACCTATCCGGTGAAGATCGAGAACGGCCGCGTGTTCGTGCAGCTCGCGCCGGCCGATGCGGCGGCGCCGGCGGAGGTGCGGTCATGAGCGCGTACGTGGTGTTCGATATCGACGTGCACGACGTCGACGCATACCAGGCGTACCGCCGGCTCGGCGCGCCGACGGTGGCCGCGTACGGCGGGCGCTTCCTGGTGCGCGGCGCCGAAGTCGAGACGCTGGAGGGAGACTGGGCGCCGAAGCGCGTCGTCGTGCTCGAATTCGAGTCGGCGGAGCGCGCCCGCGAGTGGTATCGGTCGGAGGGCTATCAGGCCGCGAAGCGGTTGCGCGAGCCGGCCGCGCGGACGATCGGCATCCTCGCCGACGGATACGTGCCGGCCGCCGGCGATCCACGTTAAGCGGTGCAGGTGAAGGGGCTCCGCGTCGTGTCGAGCGGCGCTGAGCCCCTTTTTCATTTGGGGTGCCGTCGAGCGCGACCGGCACAATCGATTCATCGGCGATGGCGATGCGATCCGGCAGATGCCTTCGCCGCCTTTCGGCGGCCCGGTTACCCGGTCGGTCGCTCCCGTCGGGCGAGGCGGGTTCCGGATATGTCCCCTCGCACGTTTTCATCCATGCCGTTGCCCGGCGCACGCAGCGGCTGTGCATGCGCGGGCGCGCTTTGCCGTCAGGAGCGCATCACGCATGGCGGTAGCGGATCGACCAGACCGTCAGCAGCGTCGCGCCGAACAGCAGCAGGCAGCCGAACGAGAAGTCGTTCAGCGCGAGCATGTGCGCTTCGACGTCGATCGCATGCGAGACCGACGCGAGCGCGCCGGACGGCGACAGCCCCGCGTGATCGAGCCGCGCGAACCAGTCGCCGGACGCGAAATCGTACGGCGTGATGTGGTCGACGAGATAGGTGTTGTGCACGCGGGAGCGGCGCTCGAAGTAGGTCGGCGCAACCGACGTCGCGACACTGGTGCCGATCCGCCGCAGCGCGTTCTGCAGCCCGGATGCCGCGGGCAGCCGCTCGCGGGGCAGCCCGGCGAGCGACAGCGACACGAGCGGCGTGATGAAGAACGCGGTGGCGGCGCCCATCAGCAGCGAATTGGCGGCGATGTCGCCGATCGTCACGTCGCTGTTGAAGTGCATGCGCCAGAACGAGGCGGCGCCCCAGCCGACGAGCGCGACGGTCGCGAGCAGGCGCGGGTCGGTACGGCCCTGGAAGCGGCCGAGCAGCGGCGCGATCACGATCCCCGCGAGGCCGAGCGGCGCGGTGGCGATGCCGGCCCAGGTGGCCGTGTATCCCTGCTGGGTTTGCAGCCACAGCGGCACGAGCACCAGCGCGCCGAAGTAGAGCCCGAAGCCGACCGTGATCGCGAGCGTGCTCGTCGTGAAGTTGCGGTCCGCGAACAGCCGCAGGTCGACGATCGGATGGCTGTCGGTCAGCTCCCAGAGGATCAGCGCGACGAACGACACGACGCCCACGACCGCCAGCATGCGAATTTCGCCGGATGCGAACCAGTCGAGGTTCTGGCCGCGATCGAGCAGCAGCTGGAACGAACCGAACGCGGCGGTGAGCAGCAGCAGCCCGACGACGTCGACCGGCAGCCGCCGCGTCGCGTTGTCGCGTCCCGCCAGCAGCCGCGCGAGCACGCCCAGCACGAGCACGCCCGGCGGCACGTTCACGTAGAAGATGTACGGCCAGCTCAGGTTGTCGGTGATCCAGCCGCCGGCGATCGGCCCGAGCACCGGCGCGACGAACGTCGTGGTCTGCCACACGGCCAGTGCGACGTGGCGGCGCGTCGACGGGAACACCGCGAGCAGCAGCGCCTGGGACAGCGCGGTGATCGGGCCCGACGCGGCGCCCTGAAGCGCGCGAAACAGCAGCAGCGACTCGAAGTTCGGCGCCATCCCGCACAGGATCGACGTGAGCACGAACAGCAGCACCGACACGCGGAACAGCCGCACCTGGCCGAAGCGCTGCGTGAGCCAGCCGGTGAGCGGCAGCGTGATCGCGAGCGGCGTCGCGAACGAGGTCAGCATCCACGTGCCCATGTCCGGTGCGACGCCGAGATCGCCCGCGATGGTCGGGACGGCGACGTTCGCGATCGTCAGGTCGAGCGTCTGCATGAAATTCGCGACGCTGACCGCGATCGCGACGAGCGCCAGCGGCATGCCGGCGAGCGGCTCAAGCGGCAGTTTCGGCGCCGCGTTCCGGGCGAAGAAGCGCATCGTCAGGCTCCCGGTGCGAGCGGGCGCGCGCCGCTGTTCGCGCGAATCGTCTTGGCGACGAGCGTATCGCCCGCTTCGTCGTCGGCACGATAGATCGACGTGGCGTCGATCGACCTGCGCGCTTCGGGCGCACGGGCGGGCGGCGACGCCGATGCGGTGCCGGGGCCGTGATCGATCGGCACCGATGCCGTCATCGACAGGCCGATGCGCAGCGGGTGCGCGCGCAGCTCGGCGGGATCGAGCGCGATCCGGACCGGCACGCGCTGGACCACCTTGATCCAGTTGCCGGTCGCGTTCTGCGCGGGCACGGCCGCGAAGGCGGCGCCGGTGCCGGCTTCGAGCCCGACGATGCGCCCGTGGAACACCACGTCGCTGCCGTACAGGTCCGAGAACAGCTCGACCGGCTGCCCGGCGCGCATGCCGCGCAGTTGCGATTCCTTGAAGTTGGCCTCGACCCACACGTGATCGAGCGGCACGAGCGCCAGCGACGGCGTGCCGGGCGAGACGTGCTGGCCGACCTGCACGACCCGGCGCGTGACGAGCCCGCCGAGCGGCGCGCGTATTTCGGTGCGGCGCAGCGCGAGCGCCGCGCTGCGGACCCGGGACGCCGCCGCGCGCACGAGCGGATTCGTATCGATCGACGTGCCGTCGGTGCGCGCGAGCGTCGCGTCGTACGCGGCCTGCTGCGCGTTCAGCGCGGCTGCCGCGCCGTCCATCGCATCCCGCGCATGGCGAAGATCCTCGCGCGACACGCCGCCGTCTTGCGCGAGGCTCAGCCGGCGCTGCAGGTCGTCGTTCGCCTTGGACCATTCGGTGCGCCGCACCCGGATCTGCGCTTCTTCGCGCACCGCGTCCGCATGCGCGGTGCGGTATTGGCGCACCGCGTGCGCGAGTTGCGCGACCGCTTCGTCCAGCGCGAGCCGGGCATCGGTCTTGTCGACGCTGAACAGCAGGTCGCCCGGACGGACCCAGTCGGCGTTCTGCACGCGCACCGCGTCGACGGTGCCGCCGATCTGCGGCGAGATCTGCACGACGTCGCCGGACACGTACGCATCGTCGGTCGTCTCGGTGCCGCGGGTGGTGGCCCACACGACGGCGGCGAGGCCGGCCGCGCCGGCGAGCGCGATGAAGAACCAGCGGAAGTAGCGCCGTCGCGCGCGTTGCAGCGACGGCTCGGCGGCGGGGGATTCAGGACGGTTCATTGCGTGACTCCAGTGGAAGTGGTGCCGCCGAGCGCGGCGATCAGGCGGGCATGCTCGATCGCGAATGACGCATCCGCACGCGCGACCGACGCGCGATCGTCGAGCAGCCGGCCTTGCGCGAGCAGGACGTCGAGGTAGCCGGAAATGCCTTTCCGGTAGCGCTGCGTCTCGATGTCGTAGGTCTGTTGCGCACGCGCCAGCGCTTCGCGCTGAAGCGCGCGCTGCCGGCCGAGCGTATCGATCTGGACGAGGGTGTCGCTGACCTGCGCGAGCGCGTTGACGACCGTGTCGTCGTACACCGCGACGGCGGCGTTGTAGGCGGCGGTTTGCGCGCGCAGGCCGGCGCGCAGGCGGCCGCCCTCGAAAATCGGCAGCGTGATCGCGGGGCCCGCGCCGAACGTGCCGCTGTTGCCGTGGAACAGCGCGCGGAAGCCGAAGCTCTGCACGCCGGCGAAGGCCAGCAGGTTGACGTCCGGATAGAACGCGGCGCGCGCCGCGTCGATGTTCGCCGCTTCGGCCTCGACCCGGTAGCGCGCGGCCAGCACGTCCGGCCGGCGGCCGATCAGCGCCGCGGGCAGGACGGCCGGCATCGGCAGCCCGGCTGCCGGCGGCGCGGCAGGCTTCAGCGCATCGGCGTAACCGGGCCCCCGGCCGACGAGCGCGGCGAGCCGGTGGCGCAGCCGGGCCGACTCGGCCGCATGCGTGTTGATGTCGGCCTGCGCGTGCGGGATGGGTTCGCTCGCCCTGAGCACGGCGACCTGCATGTCGAGACCGGCATCGGCGCGTTGCGAGGTGAGGCGGAGCAGATAGCTGTGCTGCTGCAGCGTATCGCGTGCGATCGCGAGCAGTTGCTGTTCGAGCGCGAGCTGCAGATAGGTTTCGACGATCGCCGCCTGCAGCGACACGGTGGCCGCGTGCTCGAGCGCGCGCTGCTGGTCCGCGCGCAGCGCGGCGGCGCGCGCCAGCGCGTGCTGCCGGCCGGCGATGTCGAGATCCCACGACGCGCCGAGGAGCGCCTGCGCGTCGACTTGCCAGTGTCCGGCCGCGGGCGGCGGCGTCCGGTAGCTGCCCGGCAGGCGGGTCGGCACTGCGCTCACCGTCGCGCCGAGCTGCGGCAGCAGCGCGGCGCTTTCGACGTCGGTGTCGGCCAGCGCCTGCGCGACGCGTTCGCGCTGCGCCTGCAGCGTCGGTGCGCCGGCCAGCGCATCGTCGACGAGACGATCCAGCTGGGCATCGCCGAACGCGGTCCACCAGCGTTCCGCGATCGTCGGCGCGCCGGTGCCGGCGGAGCGGATCGCGGCGCCCGCATCGAGCTGCTCGACGGGGGTGATCCGGGCCGCCGGGCGTTGCGGGCCGAACGGGGCGCAGCCGGCGAGCGCGAGCGCGGCGAGCGCGGGAACCAGGCGGCGGGCGCCGCGCGCTCGGTCGATGAGGAAGGGCATGGTCGGTTTCCTGTGACGCGATGGCGAACGATTTATATCTAAAAATATATCTTTAGATATTATTTGACGATCGGCAACTGTCAGAAATGGCAGTCGGCCGAACCGGCCGGCATCGTTGAAACCGCTGAAGGGGACGGATAAGGTCGCGCGGGTTACGCCATCGCGAGCGCGTCGAGCGCTGCCGCGAGCGTTTGGGCGACGGACTGGCCCGACGTGTCGATGCGGCAGTGCGCGCAGGCGTGGTACAGCGATTCGCGCGCGTCGTGCAGCGCGGCGAGCGCCGCGCGCGGGTCGGCGACGTTCAGCAGCGGGCGGGACGCGTCGTCACGCGTGCGGTGCCACAGGGTGTCGAGATCGCTCGCGAGATGGATCACGAAACAGCGCTGGCCAAGCCGGGCGCGCGTATCGGCGCGCAGCACGGCGCCGCCGCCGGTCGCGAGCACGAGCGCCGGCCCGCGCGTCAGCGCGTCGATGACGTCGGCTTCGCGCGCGCGGAAGTCGCCTGCATGGAATTGCGCCGCAACGGGCGCGCCGAAGCGGCGTTCGAGTTCGCGGTCGGCGTCGACGAACGGCAGCGCGAGCGCGCGGGCCAGTGCGCTGCCGAGGGTCGTCTTGCCGGCGCCGGGCATGCCGACGAGCGCGATGCGCGTCGGGCCGGCCTGCTGCGGGCGCGGGCTCACAGGCGGCTCCGCAGCGACGGGGCGCGGCGCGTCACGGCGGCGATGCGCTGCATCCGGACGTAATTGGCGAGCGGGTCCAGCGCATCGGTGACGAAGGTGTGAGGTGCGCCTGGGGGCGTGTCCAGCGCGATGCCGGCGACCACGAGCGAGCCGTCGCACAGTGCGTCGGTGAATGCGCCGATCCGGGCGCCAAACGCCGGCGACGCAGCGCCGAGATCGGCGACGACGCGGCGCGAGCGCGGCCAGTCGACCGGCTCGGCCGCGCGTGCCGGCCAGCGCGCCAGCAGGCCGCCGGGCAGCGGCGTCGCGGCCCGTGCAGCGGACGTTTCGAGTACCCGCCAGGTCAGTGGCGCGACGGGCAGGCACGCGCGCCAGCGGCTATAGGCGGACGCCGCGGCGTCGCCGATCGCCACCGCCGGAAGCTGGAGCCGCGCGCAGCGCCGCAGCAGGCACGCGGTGTCGGCGGCATCCGGCGTGCCGCGCACGAACGGCAGCAGCTCCAGTTCGTCGTCGTATTCGGCGCGCAGCGCGCGCAGCCATCGTCCGGCGGCGAGTGGCAGGCAGCCCGCCGCGGCGATGCCGCACAGCACGAGCAGGCGATCGTCGCGACCGTCGCGAATCGCGAGCAGCCGGGCGGCGACGCGGGACGAAGCAGGCGCCGTCGTCATCACGCGGCCGGGCCGTCGGCGTGCCCGTCCGTCTCGCCCGCGGCACGCGGATAGGCGCCGAGGACGCGCAGTTCGGATGCGGCGAGCGCGATTTCGTCGAGCGCCGCGCGCACGTTCGGATCGCGCCGGTGCCCGCCGAAGTCGATGCAGTACCGGTACGCATGGCCGGCCGCCCGCGCCGGGCGCACATCGACCCACAGCAGCGGCGCGCGGTGGTGGGCGAGCGCATCGAATATGCGCGCGAGCGCGTCGGGCGCATCGGTCGGCCGCAGCACGATGCTCGTGCGGTCGTGGCCGGTCGGGGCGGGCGTCTGGCCGCCGACGACCACGAAGCGCGTGCGGTTGTCCGGGTGATCCTGGATCGCGCGGGATACGATTCGCAATCCATAAAGAGCGGCCGCCGGTTCGCCGGCGATCGCCGCGCAGTCATACAGGTTCGCGGCCTCGCGCGCGGCCACCGCGTTGCTGGATACCGGGATGCGGCGCAAGCCGGGCGCATGCGCGTCGAGCCACGCGCGGCATTGCGCGAGCGCCTGCGGATGGCCGACCACGCTGTCGACGCCGGCGAGCGATCCGCTGGCGCTCAGCAGGCAGTGCGCGACCGGCAGTTCGATCTCGCCCGTGACGGGCGCCGCTTGCGCGATCAGCAGGTCGAGCGTGCGGGTCACGCTGCCTTCGGAGGAATTCTCGACCGGCACGACCGCGCATTCCGCGTCGCCGCGCGCGAGCGCTTCGAATACCGCGTCGATCGTGTCGTGCGCCTGTCCACGGGCGAATTCGCCGAAGTGACGCAGCATCGCGGCTTCGGTGTAGGTGCCCGACGGGCCGAGGAACGCGACGGACGGCAGCGATTGCGCGTCGCGGCTCGCGCGGAACAGCGTCTGCCAGATGGCTCTCAGGTCGCGGTCGCGCAGCCCCCACGGCGCGCGCGCGCACAGCTCGGCGACGATCGACGCTTCGCGGGCCGGCTGCCGCACCGCGAGCCCCGCATGCCGCTTGAGATGGCCGATTTCGGTCGCGTGAACGATGCGCTGGCCGATCAGCGCGAGAAGCTCGTCGTCGATCACGTCGATCTGCGCGCGGCGGCGCGCGATCGCATCGTCGACGGACGGCGGGGCGGCAAGCTCGGAGGGCGTCATGGCGTTTCGATCCGTGAAGTCGGGGAAACGGACGGGCGGCGTGCGGCGACGTGCGCGGCAGCGCCCGGCTGCACGCGCGCGACGGCGCGGTCGTATTCGGCTTCGAGCCGCTCGACGATCTCGGCGACGCTGAGCACCGCGTCCATCGCGCCGACGCCCTGGCCGGCCCCCCAGATGTCGCGCCACTGCTTCGCGCCGCCATCCGGCGAGAAATCGAGCTGCGCGCCGTCGACCCGCGCGAGACGGCGCACGTCGAGCCCGGCCGCTTCGATGCTCTGGCGCAGGTAGTTGCCATGGACGCCGGTGAACGCATCGGTGTAGACGATGTCGGATGCGTTGGCTTCGACGATCGTGTCCTTGTATCGCTGCACCACGTTTGCTTCGTGCGACGCCAGGAAGCGCGTACCGATATACGCGAAGTCGGCGCCGAGCGCGCGCGCGGCGGCTATCGCGTCGCCCGTCGCGATCGCGCCGGACAGCGCGATGAAGCCGTCGTAGAAGCGCCGCACT
Organism: Burkholderia sp. FW306-1C-G01B; assembly: GCF_058781685.1. Taxonomy (NCBI): domain Bacteria; kingdom Pseudomonadati; phylum Pseudomonadota; class Betaproteobacteria; order Burkholderiales; family Burkholderiaceae; genus Burkholderia; species Burkholderia sp. FW306-1C-G01B. The sequence continues at coordinate 239,065 of NZ_JBYSWZ010000002.1, read as the reverse complement.
TCGGCGACCAGCGCGAACGGCGACAGCGTGCCGGCATGGCCGCCCGCACCCGCCGCGACGAGAACGAGGCCGTCGACGCCGGCCTCCAGCGCCTTCTGCGCGTGCCGCACCGTCGTGACGTCGTGCAGTACGATCCCGCCGTACGCGTGGATCGCATCGACGACGTCGCGCGACGGCGCGCGCAGGCTCGTGATCATCAGCGGCACGCGCCGGTCGATGCAGATGCGCAGATCCTGTTCGACGCGCGGATTCGACGGATGGCAGATGTGATTGACCGCATACGGGCCGACCGGCGCGTCGGGATGGGCGTCCCGGTACGCGCGCAGCGTGCCGTCGATGGTGTCGATCCAGTCGCCGAGCTGCGCGCTGGGCCGCGCGTTGAGCGCCGGAAATGCGCCGACGATCCCGCTCTTGCACTGGGCGAGCACCATCTCGGGATAGCTCGCGATCAACATCGGAGACGCAATCACCGGCAGCCGGAGACCCTGCAGCGGAAGCGGAATCATGGTCGGGCTCCGGCTCGTCAGCGCGCGAGCGCCGCGCTGTCGCGCCGCTCGTCGAGGCGGCGGTGGAAGCCGTCGCGGCTGACGGCGCAGCGCGTATGGACGCCTTCGCCGACGACGCCCACCGCGTCGCGCACCTCGACCCGGTACGTCATCATGCGGCCGTCGACCTCGATCAGTTCGGCGTCGATCGTCACGTCCCATTCGGGCGGCGTCGGCGCGAGATGCTTGATCTCGAAGTTGTAGCCCACCGTCATCTGCCCGGCCGGCAGCAGATGGTCGGTTGCCTGCATGCAGGTCTGTTCGATGAAGATGATCATGATCGGGCTCGCGAGCGCGTGCGCTTCGCCTCCCCATTGATCGGCGAGCGAAATCGTGTCGACGCGGTGGGTGGCGCGGGCACGCAGGCCAGTCTGGATAGTCAAGGGCAGCTCCTGAAGGGGTGATGGAAGGGTGAGCGGTTACGCCGCGCGCGCCGTGGCGGCCGCGCGTCGTTGCATCTGGCTGAAAATGTTCCGGTAATGCATTTCCTCGGTGCCGCCGGCCGAGCCCATCGCGAGCGCGTCGGCGACGAAGGTGGCGAGCGGGCCGCGCCGGTAGCCGTCGCTGCCGTGAATCGCAAGCAGGTGCAGCGCGGCCTGCGCGAGATCGCGCGCGCCTGCGAGCTTCGCGATCGAGCAGTTCGCGAGCGCCTCGGGACGTTGCCCGACGAGTTGATCGAGCGCTGCGCGCGCCGTCCAGCGCGTGCGTTCGATGCCGACCTGGACGTCGACCAGCCGGCGCTGCACGTGCTGATGGGTGTCCAGCGCGACACCGAGCGTCTTGCGGGCGCCGGCGCGCTCGAGCGCGTCGGCGAGGAACGGCTGGGTGACGTTCGCGCACAGCAGGCCGAACAGCGCGCGATTCATCGACGCGATGTCCATCAGCAGGCGCAGCCCGTCGCCGGGCGCGCCGAGCAGTTCGTCGGCGTCGACGCGCACGCCGGATAGCGCGAGATCGCCGATCGGAAGATCCGCGACGCCGAGCGTCGCCTGCGGGGCGCTGCGCCGCACGCCCGCGCGTTCGGGATCGATCAGCACCAGCGCGGTGGCCGGCTTGCAGTCGCCGGTCAGGGTCGCGACGATCATCATCAGGCGCGCTTCGGGCGCGTGACTGATGTTGTACTTGTGGCCGTCGAGCCGGTAGTGGTCGCCGTCGCGCACGAGGCTGGTTTCGAGCGCGCGCACTTCGGTGCCGGTGCCTTTCTCCGAGATCGCCGTGGCGCCGATCGCGCCGGACAGCAGCGGCGGCAGATGCCGCGCGCGCTGCGCGTCGGAACCGTATGCGACGATTGCGCGAATCAGCGTCGCCTGATTGGCGAGCGCCATCGCGAAGCCGACGGAGCGCTGCGCCGCGGCGACCGCTTCGAATGCATCGACGAAGTCGTGCCACGTGCGCCCCGAACCGCCGAGTTCGCGCGGTACGGGCAGGCGCCACAGTCCCGCGTCGGACAATGCATCCCACGCATCGCGATGGAACGCGCCGGAAGGGGCGGACCGCGCATGGCGTTCGGCGATGTCCCGGTACGTGGCGGTCGTCGTGGGCTGTGCTTCGGTGGCAGTGAGAGTCATGTCGATGAGCGAGACTTTGCATGGATCGTGTCGCCAATCTAATGAAAAGCCCCCGGACGAGAAACTGTCAGTTATTGCACTTCGAGGCGGCACGCAGCGGCGGATGATTCGAGCGTAATCGGCGATGCGACGGGCGGCGGGGCGCGATTGCCGAACGTGATCGTGACGCCCGTCGCGCACATCGGCGCGAGCGATTGCTGTCGGACGACAACTGAACGATGGCGGTCACGCCGTGCCGTCGTCGGCGGCGTCGCGGCGCTTCGATGACGGGAGACGATCGCGCGCCGGTCGGTTAAAGATCTGCCACGCGTCGATCGTGATGGCGACACGATGCCGGGTTGCCGACGCTTCGTCGTTCAGGTCGAGGCGATTGATTTCGCATTGCAGATCATTCGGATGACGTGCGATGAGATCGCATCGAATTCCCGGCGCTCGTGTCGTTGCCGTCACACCTGCCGGGCGTCGGGCGCTCGTCGGCGGAGCGTGCGACAAATGACTGGTCCTACGATTCGGAAGGCCCGATCCCGTCGCTCCGACGATCGGCGAAATCATGTTCCGCCTTGCTCCCATGAAATTGTCGTGCTAGTTTTTCATGAAATTTATCGACGAAAATTTCACGGGAGTCCGCATGTTCGTGCAGTCCGACCGTCACGTCGCAAGCTACTACGCCGGCACCTACCCGGCGCCGATCCCGCATCGTCCGGAACTGGACGAGCGCATCGACGCCGACGTGCTCGTCGTTGGCGCGGGCTTCAGCGGGCTGCATACGGCGTTGCGCGTCGCGCTTGCCGGTAAGCGCGTCGTCGTGCTGGAGGCGAGCCGCGTCGCGTGGGCCGCGTCGGGCCGCAACGGCGGGCAGGCGCTGCTCGGCTGGTCGTGCGACATGCAGCCGCTCGAGGATTCGCTCGGCCGCGACGGCGCGCGCCTGCTGTGGGACAGCATGCGCTGGGCCGCGGCCGAGGTGCGCGAGTTGCCCGGACGGCACGGCTTCGACATCGACTACCGGCCCGGCAGCCTGTGGGCCGCGGTGCGGCCGCGCCGCGTCGCGATGCTCGCGCAGGCCCGCGACGAGGCGGCCGAGCGCTGGGGCTACGACCGGCTGCGCGTGATCGGGCGTGACGAGATGCCCGAATGGATCGGCGGCACGCGCTATCTCGCCGCACTCCACGATCCGGAAGCCGGCCACCTGAATCCGCTGAAACTCGCGCTCGGCCTCGCGCAGACGATCGAGCGCGCAGGCGGCCGCATCTTCGAGCAGAGCCGCGTGCTCGACTGCCGCGAGACGGCCGGCGGCCACATCGCCCGCACGGCGCGCGGTGAAGTGCGCGCGGACGTGCTCGTGCTCGCGTGCAACGCGTACGTCGACCGGCTCGATCGCGACCTGGCGCGCCGGCTGTTGCCGGTTGGCACGTACCAGGTCGCGACCGCACCGCTCGCACCCGACGTCGCGCGTTCGCTGCTGCCGCAGAACAGTTGCGTGATCGACAACCAGTTCGTGCCCGACTACTTCCGGCTGAGCCCCGACCACCGGCTGCTGTTCGGCGGCGGCTGCACGTATCTCGGCGGCATCCCGGCCGATATCGCGGCGGCGACGCGCCCGCACCTCGAACGCGTGTTCCCGCAACTGGCCGGCGTGCCGTTCGATTACGCGTGGGGCGGCCATATCGACATCAGCATGCGCCGCACGCCGGACATCGGCCGCCACGGGCAGCGTTTCTGGCTGCAGGGCTTCTCGGGGCACGGCGTGCTGCCGACGCTCGCCGGTGCGCGCGCGGTCGCCGACGCCGTGCTCGGCGACGAGCGCCTGCTCGCGCAATACCGGCGCATCCGCAACCCGCGCTTCCCCGGCGGCGACCGGCTCGCCGCGCCGCTGGAAGCGATCGGCAAGGCCTGGTACCGTTTGCGCGACACCGTCTGACCGTTTCGGAACCCATCATGAACGAACAGGAAGAGATAGAAAGTCTGGCGATCCTGATCCGCGACCTGCGCAAGCATCGCAAGGTCACGCTGAACGACCTCGCCGAGCGGATCGGCCGCTCGGTCGGCTTTCTGTCGCAGGTCGAGCGCGGGCTGTCGCGCCCGACGGTCGCGGATCTGACCGCGATCGGCGAGGCGCTCGGCGTGCCGACCACGTATTTCTACAGCCTGAGCAAGCCGCGCAGCGTGCCGTGGGTCACGCGGCCCGACGAGCGGCGCACCGTGTATTACGCGGCCGGCATTACCGACATCCTCGTATCGCCGAACATGCGCTCGCGCTTTTCGGTTCTCGAAAGCCGTCTCGCGCCAGGCGCGAGCAGCGGCGAGCGACCCGTCGACGACAGCGACGAGCAGGGCGGCTTCGTGCTCGAAGGAGAACTGACGATCTGGATCGATGGCGATGAAACGCCCGTCACGCTCGGCCCGAACGATGCGTTCCAGCTGCCTGCGCACAAGCGGTTCCGTTATGCCAACCTGACAGACGCGCCGACGCGCGTGATCTGGGTGTTCACCTGAGTCGTCGGCGGGGCGGGCGGTGTCGCAGGCCGCCGCGCCATGCAGCATGTTTGCAGTACTGATTTAAACGCGGCGTGCGTTGTCATGTGTGCCGCGTGAATCCGGTTCGCCGCGCAGCGGCACCGCCATACAAGACATGGAAAGGATGAGACATGGCTGACGTCGTTCCCGCGCTGGTCGGTGAAGTCCGCGCATTCCGGCAGGCGCACCCCGAGATCCGTTATGTCGACCTGATCTGCCTCGACCTGCCGGGGCACTTCTACGGCAAGCGCTACCCGATCGATGCGCTCGAGAAGATCGCGTCGGGCTCGCTGCTGAAGCTGCCGCAGAACTGCGTGCTGCTCGGCACCCAGGGCGGCCTCTACAAGATCGGCGACTACTGCTTCAACGACGGCGACCCCGACGCGCCGCGCCGCCTGATTCCCGGCACGCTGAAGCGCGTGCGCTGGGAGCGGCAGCCGCTCGCGCAGATGCTGATCAGCTCGGACGGCACGGATACGCCGATCGAGTTCGAGCCGCGCGAGGTGCTCGCGCGCGTGCTGCGGCGCTTCGCGGCGCGCGGCATCCGGCCGGTCGTCGCGTTCGAGCTCGAGTTCTACCTGTTCGCCGCGCAGCTCGCGGAAGGGATGCCGCAGTACCCGCGCGATCGCCTGAGCGACGATCGCGACGATCAGCCGAACATGCATATCGAGCGGCTGTCGCGCTTCTCCGACGTGCTGCACGAGATGGTCGAGGCCGCGCGCGAACAGGGCGTCGATGCGACGGTGATCACCGCCGAGCTCGGGCCCGGCCAGTTCGAGATCAATTTCGGCCATACCGACGACGGGCTGCGCGCGGCCGACTGGTCGGCGCTGTTCTGCCGCAGCACACGCGGCGTCGCGTTGCAGCACGGCTATCGCGCGAGCTTCATGGGCAAGCCATATCTGCATGCGCCGGGCAGCGGGATGCACGTGCACGTGAGCCTGTACGACGCCGCGGGGCGCAACCTGCTCGCGGCGGACGGGCAGCGCCCGCTGCGGCACGCGGTGGCCGGATGCCTCGTGCTGCTGCCGCATTGCATGCCCGTGTTTGCGCCGAATCACAACGCGTTCCGGCGCTACGGGTCGATGGTGAACGCGGCGAGCCGCGCAAGCTGGGGTTTCGAGGATCGCGATGCCTGCATCCGGATTCCCGAGTCGGATGCGCGTAACCTGCGGATCGAACACCGGCTCGCGAGTGCGGACGCGAATCCGTACCTGGTGCTCGCGGCGATCCTCGCCGGGATGGAGCACGGGCTCGATGCACGGATCGAACCGATCGCGCCGCTCAACGAGGATCGCGGCAGCGGGATCGATTTTCCGAAGGAGATGCTGTCGGCCGTCGCGGCGATGCAGGATCACCCGGCCGTGCGCGAACGGCTCGGCAGCGAGTTCGTGATGGTGTACTGCGAGAACAAGCGGCAGGAGGAGCTGGATTTTCGTAATGAAATCGGCGCGCGGGAGTATCGGTGGTTTTTGTGATTGTCGCGCGCGTCGACGAAGCAAACTAGGGAAGTGCGCGCCAATAGCGCACTTCTTCGATCGGCGTACCGTCGATCTCGAACGTCTTGATGTCGTCTTCGGCGGCGAAGCCCTCGCGTTCATAGAATGCCCTTGCGCGACGGTTTTCGACGAGTACCCAGAGCGATACCCATGCATGGCCCGCGTCGTGCAGCGATCGGCACGCATGATCGACCAGCGCCGCGCCGATTCCTTGCCCGCAATGCGACGGATGCAGATAGATCGCTTCGATCTCGCCCCACGCGCGATCCTTGTCGGTGTCGCGCGTCGGACCATAGGCGATCCAGCCCGCCGCGTCATTGCCCGTGAATGCGAGCGCGACGCGCGGGCGGCCGCCATCGAGCGCACAGCGCCAGAAGGTCGTGCGCTTTTCGACCGACAGACCGGCGAGGAACGGGGCCGGCATGATGCCCGTGTAGGTCGCTTGCCACGAGGCGACATGGATGCCGGCGATGGCCGCGGCATCTGCGGACGTGGCGGCGCGGATGTCGATCGTTGTCGTATTCGGTGTCATGCGTGTTCTGCCTGATCGAACGATTCTCGATGCGTAGCGCATGCCGTGCCGCGAAACGCTTCGCGGCACGGCACCTGCGAAGCGCTTACTCGCCGAGCTTCGACGCCACGCACCCCGTGCTCGTGCATTCACGCTCGCGCTCGCGCAGGAACGACAGCCGCGACGCCGTCATGTCGGTCGCGCACTGGAGATCCACGAGGTAGCCGTTGTTGCGGGTTTCGCTGCACTGCGCGTCGCGCTGCTTCAGCCACGCGAGCTGGCCGGCCTTCAGCGTCGCCTGCTGGTCGCCGCTCAGTTGCTTGCGCAGGCGGCCGTATTCGTCGTTGAGTTCGCGGTCGGTCTGCGAGAACTGCGTGCTGCTGCAGTACACCTGGTCGAACGCGCTGTGCGGCTTCGCACAGCCGGCCGCGTGCGCGGCGAACGGAACGGCAAGCGCGAACAACGCGCAGGATGCGAACAGATTCTTCTTTTTCATTTTGATGCTCCTGACTGGGTGAAAACCGTTGGGCCCGATGGGCGATGCCGTCACTTCGGCGCCGTGCATGCGTCGATCCCGCCCGCGATCGCGGCGGACAGGCGCTGGATCGTCCCGCGTTGCGCGAGCCGCGCTTCTTCGTCGGGATTGACGATCACGCCGGCCTCGACGAGCACGGCCGGAATCGGCGCGGTGCGCAGCACGACGAGATCGTCGAAGCGGTGGATGCCGAGTTGCGGGTCGATCAGCGGGCGATTCTCGCCGCGGATCGGCTGTGCGTGATACAGCGACGGCCGTTCGCCGGCCGCGACCAGCCGTTCTGCGATCGCCTTCGCGCAGCGCAGGCTTTCCGCGTAGTGCGGATTGCGCTCCGACACGAACACCGAGAAGCCGCGGAATTCGCGCTGTCTGCCGGCGTCGATGAATTGCTGCTGCATCGAGTCGTGATGGATCGACACGAACAGGTTCGCATCGGGCGCCTGCGTCGAGCGCTGGTCGAGCGCGATCTCGCGGCCGTCGGCCGACGTGCGCCGCACGCGGTCGCCGTGCGCGGCGAGCTTTTCCGCAACTGCGGCGGACAGATCGAGGTTGTACAGGTATTCGACACGGCCGCTCGCGCCGGTGGAACCCGGATGAGCAGGCGTATGGCCGGTGTCGACGACGACGTAGCGCCCGGATGCGGGCTCGGTGCCTGCGGTGTCGGCCGCATGCAGCGCCGGCGGCGCGCCGAGCAGCGGGGCGCACGCGAGCACGCGCACGGCGGCGCGCACGAACGGGCGAAGGCGTTGGATGGTTCGGTTCGTCATTGTTGTTGTCGAGGAGGGCATGCGGCGCGTCGCACGGCGCGGCACCGTCGGCCTGCTCAATGCAGTCGGAATGTCGCGCGATTATAGCGGGCGGCGGTGCCGCCGCAATGACGAATGGTGGCCGTCAGGGTGACGGCCGCCCGTCGCTTTCCCGTGTTCGGCGAATCCCGAAATTGCCAGATGAAGCGGCCATGGCGGGTTCGAACGCATCCGGAGGGAGACGGCGCAGACACGCCGGACCGCACGGCAGTGCGTATCAGCGCGGCAGCGCTTCGGCTTCGGCCCAGCGCTTGAACGAATCGAGACGCCGGCGCGTCTGCACGAGATAGAACGCGCCGATCAGCGGTTCGAGCAGCCAGCGCAGCCAGGACGGCTGCACGCGGAAGTTGTACGTGAACTTCACTTCGGTCGAACCCGGCGTGTGTTCGGTGAAGTTCCAGCTTCCGCTGAAGCGTTCGAGCACCTTCGGCCCGTCGACCATTTCGACGGCAGCAACCTGCGGCGGGCGGTACGAGATGTAGCGCGACACCATCGTCGCGCCCGACTGGCTGCGGCAGAACGCGTCGACGCCGACGTCGGCCGTCGTTTCGTCGAGCAGATAGGCGTCGGTGAGGAAGCTGTCCCACACGAGCCGCCGCGCGTAATCCTGCGACCACGTGAAGAGGCGTCTGCGATCGACGCCGACGGTCCGGCTGACTGAGATCCTCATGATGGCGGGCGCAATGGTGCGGATTGGGATGAAATCGAGTGTACCCCGCCAATACCGCGCATTTCGTCAGACATGGTCAAGTCGAGCGTGTGCTCGATTGACGCACTCCGGGATTTCACCTAGGATTCGTTCCAACCCTTCGGGAAAGACCCGAAGCGTTTCAATCTCTTGAGGGAGCCTCATGAGTACGCAACAGAACCGGCGCTTCGACGCGCTCGTTTTCATTGGTCGTTTCCAGCCTCCGCATCGTGGTCACCTGAACGTGCTGAAGTCGGCACTGAGCCGGGCCGAGCGCGTGTGCGTGCTGATCGGGTCGACCGACAAGCCCCGCACCATCAAGGATCCGTTCTCGTTCGACGAGCGCCGCCAGATGCTGGCTTCGCTGTTCGACGCGTCCGAGCGCGACCGCGTGACGATCGCGCCGTTGCAGGATTCGACGTACAACGATGGCGACTGGGTGCGCTGGGTGCAGGACACCGTCGCGTCCGCGCTCGGCGAAGTCGCGCAGCGCAAGGTCGGGCTGATTGGCCACGAGAAGGACGCCACGTCGTATTACCTTCGGATGTTCCCGCAATGGGAGCTCGTCGACGTCGATGCGACCGAAGACATTTCCGCCACCGAGATCCGCGATCAGTATTTCGCAGAACGCACCAACAGCTTCGTGCAGTGGGCCGTGCCGGAACCCGTGTTCGGCTGGCTCGAGCGTTTTCGCACGCAGCCGGAATTCGCGCAACTGAAGTCGGAAGCCGAATTCATCGCCGCGTATCGCAAGGCATGGGCGGCCGCGCCGTATCCCGTCACGTTCGTGACGGTCGACGCGGTGGTCGTGCACTCGGGCCATATCCTGCTCGTGCGCCGCCGCAGCGAACCGGGCCGCGGCCTGTGGGCGCTGCCGGGCGGGTTCGTGAACCAGGACGAGCGGCTCGATGCGGCGTGCATTCGCGAGCTGCGCGAGGAAACCGGCCTGAAGCTGCCGGAGCCCGTGCTGCGCGGCTCGATCAAGGATCGGCAGGTGTTCGATCATCCGACCCGCTCGCTGCGCGGCCGCACGATCACGCACGCGTGCCTGTTCAACTTCCCGACCGGCGAGCTGCCGCGCGTAAAAGGCAGCGACGACGCCGACAAGGCGCGCTGGGTGCCGCTCAACGAATTCGCGCAGATGCGCAACGTGATGTTCGAGGATCACTTCGACATCGCGTATCACTTCCTGGGGAAGCTGTGATCCGCTGATTCCCCGCATTCCGGTCCGCCGCGACAGACGCGGCGGCACTTCAACGGCCTAGAGGAGCTCTAGCCATGCAAAACGATCCCGGCGGCTTTGCCGCGGTTCTCGCCAATCCGATCCTCAACACGGATTCGTACAAGGCTTCCCACTTCCTGCAATATCCGCCCGACGCGTCGGCGATGTTCTCGTACGTCGAATCGCGCGGCGGCCGCTACGACCGCACGCTGTTCTTCGGCCTGCAGATGCTGCTGAAGGAATATCTGTGCAAACCGGTCACGCACGCGATGATCGACGACGCGCGCGATTTCTTCACGGTGCACGGCGTGCCGTTCAACGAAGCAGGGTGGCGTTATATCGTCGAACGCTACGACGGCTATCTGCCCGTGAAGATCCGCGCGGTGCCGGAGGGTTCGGTCGTGCCGGTGCACAACGTGCTGATGACCGTCGAATGCGACGATCCGCAGGTGTTCTGGCTCGCATCGTATCTCGAGACGATGCTGTTGCGCGTCTGGTATCCGGTGACGGTCGCGACGCGAAGCTGGCACCTGCGGCAGACGATCCGCCGTTTCCTCGAAAGGACCGACGACGATCTCGCGCAACTGCCGTTCAAGCTGCACGACTTCGGCGCGCGCGGCGTGTCGAGCGCGGAGTCGGCCGCGATCGGCGGCGCGGCGCACCTCGTGAACTTCATGGGCTCGGACACGGTGCTTGGCGTGCTGGCCGCGAACCGTTTTTATCGCGAGTCGATGGCTGCATACTCGGTGCCGGCGGCCGAGCACAGCACGATCACGTCGTGGGGGAAAGAAGGCGAGGCCGATGCGTACCGGAACATGATCCGCCGCTTCGGGCTGCCCGGCGCGATCGTTTCGGTCGTGTCGGACTCCTACGATCTGTTCGCCGCGCTCGATCTGTGGGGCGGCGAACTGAGGCAGGCCGTGATCGATTCTGGCGCGACGCTCGTCGTGCGACCCGATTCGGGCGACCCCGTGAAGATCGTGATGCAGACCGTGCGCGCGCTCGACGTGTCGTTCGGCTCGACCGTGAACGGCAAGGGGCGGCGCGTGCTGAACCGCGTGCGCGTGATCCAGGGCGATGGTGTCGACGAGTTGTCGATCGACGCGATTCTTTCCGCACTCGACGACGCGGGTTATGCGGCCGGCAATGTCGTGTTCGGCATGGGCGGCGCGTTGCTGCAGCAGGTGAACCGCGATACGCAGCGCTTTGCGATGAAGTGCTCGGCGATTCGGCGCGGCGACGTGTGGCACGACGTCCGCAAGGATCCGGTCACCGATCAGGGCAAGCGCTCGAAGAAGGGGCGGCTCACGCTGCTGCGCAATCGCCGCACCGGAGCGTATCGGACGACGACGCTGCCCCTTGCATGGGACGATCGTGCGCTGGAAGGCGAATGGGACGAGGCGCTCGAGACGGTGTTCGATACGGGGCGGCTGCTGGTCGATACGACGTTTGCGGCGGTGCGGGCGAGGGCGCACGCGGGGGAGGCCTGACGCAGGCGGCGGGGCATCCCGCCGCGCTTCCGCCGGCTTTCATCTTTCACCGGCCAGCGCGCGTCCGTCGGCGCTCGCCTGCACGCCGTCACGCTCCGTCGCACGCGCCGCCTCCATCGCCCGCGCCAGCGCATCGAACACCGCCGGCCCCTTGCAGCGCGATACGTTGAAGCGCAGGTACGACGTCGCGCTGCGCGATGCGCTGAACACGTTGCCGGGCGCCAGCACGACGTCGCGGTCCAGCGCGTGGCGCGCGACGCGTGCGGCATTGAGCCCGTCGGGCAGTTGCGCCCATACGAACAGGCCGCCGCGCGGTTCCGTCCAGATCCCGAGCCCCGCGCGCGCGAGGCGCCGGATCGTCTCGCCCATCGCGTCCGCGAGACGCGCGCGCAGGCTGTCGAGATGGCGCCGGTACGTGCCGTCGACGAGCAGCCGGTGCACGACGTTCGCGCCGATCTGCGCGTTGCCGAACGACGTCGCGAGCTTCAGGTCGACGAGCGCCTCGATCCATTCCGGGCGTGCGGCGACGTAGCCGCAGCGGATCGCGGCCGACAGCGTCTTCGAGAAGCTGCCGATCGACACGACGCGCGACAGCCCGTCGAATGCCGCGAGTCGCGGCGCGGGCGTGCTCTCGAAATCCGCGAAGATGTCGTCCTCGACGATCAGCAGGTCGTGCTCGGCCGCGAGCGTCAGCAGCCGGTGCGCGACGGGCGGCGCGAGCGTCGCGCCGGTCGGGTTGTGCAGCGCCGCGTTGGTGATGTACAGGCGCGGCCGGTGCTCGGCGAGTACCTGTTCGAAGCGCGCGAGATCGGGCCCGTTCGGCGTGTACGGGACGCTGACGATCCGCGCGCGATGCGCGCGCAGCAGCGCCTGGAAGTTGAAGTAGCACGGATCGTCGAGCACGACCGTGTCGCCCGGCTCCAGCAGCAGGCGACATACGAGGTCGAGCGCATGCGTGCCGCCGTCGGTCAGCATGATCTGCGCGGGTTCCGCGTGGACGCCGTGCTGCGCGAGCCGCCACGCGAGCTGCTGGCGCAGCGCGGGCAGGCCGAGCGGCGTCGCGTAGTCGGTCAGCGCGTCGGATTCGTCGCGCGACACGGCGCGCAGCGCGCGGCGCAGGCTCTCGTCGGGCAGCCACGACGACGGCAGCCAGCCGCAGCCGGGCTTCACCGTCGTCGGCGCCGCCTCGAGCGACTGGCGCGACAGCCACAGCGGATCGAGTTCGCGGTCGAGGCGCGGGCCGAGATCGGCGAGCGCGAGCGGCGGCGCGTGGCCCGACACGTAAAAGCCCGAGCCGCGCCGCGCGACGAGCACGCCTTCGCTCGCGAGCCGCTCGTATGCATCGACGACCGTCGATTTCGACACGCCGAGCGCGTCGGCCATCATCCGGATCGACGGCACGCGCGCACCGGGCATCAGCGCGCGGCTCGCGATCCGCGCGCGCAAGGTATCCATCACGGTTTCGACGCGCGTGCGCGACGGCGCGGGCGGAACGGGAATCGGGGTGGTATGGCTCATGGCGAAGAATGAACTGTACGGCCAGTTGTTCAGTACAGTTTGTCCGGATTGTATTGGGGTGTAGCTTACGCGTTTTCCGCGGGCGGCGGATCATCGGTCATCCACCTTTCCCCGTTCAGGATTTGCCGTGCAAAAGACGACCGACGGATGGCTCAGCGGCCTGCTGGGCGTGATCATCTTCAGTGGCTCGCTGCCTGCGACGCGTGTCGCGGTGCAGGGGCTCGACCCGCTGTTCCTCACGTTCGCGCGCGCGACGATCGCCGGCGCGCTCGGCCTGTTGCTGCTGGTCGTACTGAAGCAGAAGCGGCCGACGCGGGCCGAGACCGTGTCGCTGGCGATCGTCGCGCTCGGGGTCGTGGTTGGTTTCCCGCTGCTGACGGCGCTTGCGCTGAAGCATGTGACGTCGGCACACGCGATCGTGTTCGTCGGGCTGTTGCCGCTCGCGACCGCGCTGTTCGGCGTGTGGCGCGGCGGCGAACGGCCGCGGCTGCCGTTCTGGATCTTCTCGATCGTCGGCAGCGGCGCGGTGGCCGCGTTTGCGCTGCGCAACGGCGGCCAGGCGTCGGTGGTCGGCGATGCGCTGATGCTGGCCGCGATCGTCGCGTGCGGGCTCGGCTACGCGGAAGGCGCGCGCCTGTCGCGCGATCTCGGCGGCTGGCAGGTGATCTCGTGGGCGCTCGTGCTGTCGCTGCCGCTGATGCTGCCGCTCATGTGGCTAACGTGGCCCGCGTCGTTCGACGGTGTCGATGCCGCCGCACTGTGGGGGCTCGCGTACGTGTCGCTGTTCAGCATGCTGATCGGCTTCGTGTTCTGGTATCGCGGGCTCGCGCTCGGCGGGATCGCGGGCGTCGGCCAGTTGCAGCTGCTGCAGCCGTTCTTCGGCTTCCTGCTGGCCGCCGGGCTGCTGCACGAGACGGTGCCGCCGTCGATGGTCGTCGTGACGGTCGTCGTGGTCGGCTGCGTGGCGGGCGCGAAGTACTTCTCGAAAATGGCGCCCGTGCAGCGCGCGGGGTGACGCTGCTGCGGTGCGGCCGAGCGGTTGCTCCGGGCCGCGACCGCGCGAACCGGCGGCACGCCGAAAAGCAAAACGGCCAGGCTGCCGGTAGCGGCAAGCCTGGCCGTTGGCCTTCGTCACGCCGAAAGCGCGTTACTCGAACGTCTCGAGCGCGAGCAATTCGTCGATCGTCTGCCGGCGGCGGATCAACCGCGGCGCGCCGCGATCGACGAGCACTTCCGGCGCGAGCGGCCGGCTGTTGTAGTTCGAGGACATCGACGCGCCGTACGCGCCCGCGTCGTGCAGGAACAGCAGGTCGCCGATCTGCGGCTGCGCCAGCTTGCGGTGCGTGACCACGCCGCCCGCATCCTGCGTGAACACGTCGCCCGATTCGCACAGCGGCCCCGCGATCGCGAGGTCGACGAGCGGCCGGCCGGCCGGCAGCGCGCCGTCGTGCGTGTGCACGGACACCGCGTGGTAGCTGCCGTACATCGACGGGCGCATCAGGTCGTTGAAGCCCGCATCGATCAGCACGAAATCGTGTTTCGGCCGGCGGTTGACGGCCTGCACTTCGGTGACGAGCGTGCCGGCTTCGGCGACGAGGAAGCGGCCCGGTTCGATCTCGATGCGCACCGGGTGGCCGAGGTGCCGTTCGATCCGCTTGCGCGCGGCGTCCCACTGGCTGAAGTAGTGACCGACGTCGACGCGCGGCTCGCCGTCGCGATACGGAATCGACAGGCCGCCGCCGGCCGAGATCGCGTCGATGTCATGGCCGAGCGACGTGACGAGGTCGACCATCGCATCGCACACCTGCGACAGGTGGCCGTAGTCGACGCCCGAGCCGATGTGCATGTGGATGCCGACGAGCTTGAGCCCGTACTGGCGCACGATTTCGATCGCGCGCGGCACGTCGTCGATCCAGATGCCGTGCTTGCTCTGCGGGCCGCCGGTGTTGGTCTTGTTGCTGTGGCCGTGCCCGAAACCGGGGTTGACGCGCAGCCACACGCGGTGGCCCGGCGCGTGCTCGCCGATGCGCGCGAGCATGTCGAGCGAACCCGCGTTCACGGTCACGCCGTGCTTCAGCACGGCCGCGAGCGTCGGGCGGTCGATCAGGTCGGCCGTGAACACGACGCCTTCCGGCTCGCCGGCCGGACTGAACCCGGCCGCGAGGCTGCGCTCGATCTCGCCGAGCGACACGGCATCGACGCACGCGCCTTCCTCGCGCATCAGCTTCAGGATATGGATGTTCGAATTCGCCTTCTGCGCGTAGCGGATCACGTCGAACTGGCGCAGTTGGGCGATGCGGTCGCGGATGACGTCGGCGTCGTACACCCACAGCGGGGTGCCGTATTGCTGCGCGAGCGTCGCGAGCTGGCGGGAATCGAGGGACATGGCGGATGAATCAGGTTGAATGAACGGATAGCGTGAATGATGCGCCTGTTCGGCTATACAGTAAAATGCCTGTTATTCGACATTCGATTCATTTCTGATATAGAAGACCATGCTCACGCACCGCCATATCGAGGTCTTTCGCGCGCTGATGGTCACCGGCAGCACGACGCGCGCGGCCGAGATGCTCTATACGTCGCAACCGACGATCAGCCGCGAGCTCGCGCGGATGGAGCAGGTCGTCGGCTTCGCGCTGTTCGAGCGCGCGCACGGCCGGTTGCGGCCGACGATGGCCGCGCTCACGTTGTTCGACGACGTGCGGCTTGCGTATGTGGGGCTCGAGCGCGTCGCGGCGACGGCCGCGCGCCTGCGCGAGTTTCGCGACGGGCAGCTTTCGGTGATCGCGCTGCCGGCGTTCTCGCACGCGATCCTGCCCGGCGCGTGCCGGCGCTTTCACGCGGCCCACGCGGGCGTCAGCGTGTCGGTCGCAACGCAGGAATCGCCGGTGCTCGAGGAGTGGCTGACCGCGCAGCGGTACGACCTCGGGCTGACCGAGCACGACGTCGCGCCGGCCGGCACCGTGCTTACGTCGCTGCTCGAAGTCGACGAAGTATGCGTGCTGCCCGACGGCCATCCGCTGCTCGCGCACGACGCGATCGATCTGCTGGATCTCGCCGATCGGCCGTTCGTGAGCCTGTCGCTGAACGATCCGTATCGCATCCTGATCGACGAGGCGTTTGCTCAGTTGGGCGTCGCGCCGCGCTCGGTGGTCGACACGCCGTCGGCCGTGTCGGTATGCGCGTTCGTGCGGCAGGGGCTCGGCGCCGCGATCGTCAATCCGCTGACCGCGCTCGATTTCGTCGGGCGCGACCTGCACGTGCGGCCGCTCACGCGGTCGTTTCCGTATCGGGTCAGCATGATCGTGCCCGAGCACCGGCCGAAGAACCTGCTCATCGATGCGTTTGCCGATGCGTTGCGCGGCGAGGCGAAAGCGATCCGTCGCCGGCTGGCCGCGCACCTCGGTTAAACAGCGCCGTATGATGGGCGTTTTGCCGCTATCGTCCCGACTTTTCGGAACTCCGTCATGACCGCCGCATCGTCTTCCATCGAACCACCGACCCTCATCGGCGAGCGCGTCGAACTGCGGCCGCTCGAAGCATCCGACCGGCAGGCGCTGCTCGATGCGGCCGCGGACGGCCAGTTGTGGAACCTGAAGGTCACGGTCGTGCCGGGCGCGGAGACGATCGACGCGTATATCGACACGGCATTGCAGGGGCGCGCGGCCGGCACCGTGATGCCGTTTGCGATCGTCGATCGCGCATCGGGCCGCGTGATCGGCAGCACGCGCTTCTGGAAGATCGATCGCGAGAATCGCAAGCTCGAGATCGGCCATACCGTGGCTGAGCGAATCGGCGCAGCGCACGCGCGCGAATACCGAAGCGAAGTGGCTGTTGCTGGCCTATGCGTTCGACACGCTGCACTGCGTGCGCGTGCAGTTCACGACCGACGAGCTGAACGAGAAATCGCGCGCGGCGATTCTGCGGCTCGGCGCGAAGCAGGAAGGGATCGTGCGTCACGAACGGATCATGCCGGACGGCCGCAAGCGCAATTCGGTGCGCTTCAGCATCATCGACGAAGAATGGCCGGACGTGCGTGCGCGGTTGATGGCGAAGCTCGCGACGTAACGTATGACGCGTGACGTGCGGCGCGCGTATTCGCGGGTCGGCCGGTCAGGCGCGCATCGCGCAGCCGGCAGGGGACGCGGCTGCGCGACGACAGGGG
Source organism: Burkholderia sp. FW306-1C-G01B (assembly GCF_058781685.1). Classification (NCBI taxonomy): domain Bacteria; kingdom Pseudomonadati; phylum Pseudomonadota; class Betaproteobacteria; order Burkholderiales; family Burkholderiaceae; genus Burkholderia; species Burkholderia sp. FW306-1C-G01B. The sequence goes on along the minus strand of NZ_JBYSWZ010000002.1, from coordinate 222,004 downwards.
AAGCGGTGCGCCGCGCACGACGCGCGGCGCTGCATCGTTACTGCGCCGATGCGAGGTGGTGACGCTCCGCGAGTTTCTGCGCGTCCGCGTAGTGCTTCTGCAGAATCGGCAGCGACTGGCGTGCGACTTCCTTCAGCTTCGTGTCGCGGCCCGATGCGATTTCGGCCTGGAAAGCCGAGATCGTCTTCTGCTGGCCGGCGAGCGCGACCTGCTCGATATACGCCTTGTCGAACTCGGCGCCGCGCAGGCTCTTGATGCTGTTCAGCACCGTCGTGTCGGGGTCGTTGGCCGGCACGTCGACGCCGCGCGGGCTTGCGGCGCGCATCGCCTGGATGATCTTTTCATCGTCGGCCGACACGCGTTGCGCGAAGGCCTTGACCTGGCTGTCCGACGTGCGCGCATCGGCGATGCGTGCCGCGTCGTGCTGCGTCGACACGGTCTTCGTGCCGTCCGTGATGAAGGCCTGGTCGGCTTCGTGAATGCGCGTCGCGGCAGCGGCCGGCGCGGCGGGCGCTGCGGGTGCCGGTTGCGCCGTTTGCGCGGTCGCCGTCACGGCGACGAGAAGCAGGCCAGCGGCAGACAAGGCAAGGCGCGAGATGTGGGGAAAGCGGTTCATGGGACCTCCTTTCGATCGGGGCTCTGGTTAAAAAACGGATGACGTGATCCGTAGCTGTGCGAGAGACCGGGCGCGCCCGGGCCGGATTCGACCGCCGCTCTGCCGCGGCGACGGTCGAAGTGTGTCCCGGCCCGACTGATTCTAGGAGAGCGGTCGGGTAGCAGGTGCAACCGTGCTGTGGTTTGTGTAACGGTTGGTAAGACGAATCGATGAGCGGGTACGCGTGCCGGTATTGCGTACCGGATGCACGCGCGGCGGCGGCAATTTTTGCGCGCGTGAGGTGAGAGAGATGCACGTGCGTGTCATCTGCATTTCATCGTCGTGTTGCTGTTGTTGTTGCAGTGTCGTGCGCGTCGAACGACGTGCGGACTCGAGCGTGCAATGCGCTTGAAAGCGTCACACGCGATCGAGCAGCGCATCGAGGCGCGGCAGCAGCGGCGTCGCGCAATGCGCCTGCAATGCGTCGGGTGCGGTGTAGCCCCACGCGACACCCTGGAAGGCGATATGCGCGCGTCGTGCCGCGTCGGCGTCGCGGATTTCGTCGCCGACATACAGCACTTCATCGGCGCGCACGCCGGCCTCGCGAACGAGCGCGCGCAGGCGACGTGCCTTGCCGAACAGCGGAATGCCGCACGCGAAGGTGTCGACGCGGCCGCTGGCACGCGGGCCGAGCCGGTCGCGCACGATGTCCTCGGTATTCGACGTTGCGATCGCGATGCGGATGCCGCGCGCGGCGAGCGCGTCGAACGTTGCTTCGACGCCGGGGAACAGCATCACTTGCACGACGCGCGGCCGCATCAGGCGGCGCATGTCGATCGTTACGCGCGGCACTTTCCACATTGGCACGTCGAGCGCACGGATGATGTCGCGCGCCGACATGCCGCGCAGCGCCGGGCGCAACTCCGGCGTGGCGTCGCGAAAGCCGTGCAGGCGCGACGCTTCCGACAGCGCCGCGAGAAAACTGTCGAGCGAATCGGCGAGCGTGCCGTCGAAGTCGAATGCGATGAGGCGGTAGGGCATGACGCGATGTGGCAGGTTGATCGAGCGGGCTACATCATCCACCGAAATGCGTGTGCGGGTAAGCGGGCGAGTGCAGCGAGCTTTCCCGGTGTGCCGGTATCCGGTGGCGAGTACGCGCATTTTGCCCGATACGCGTGCGTTGCTGGCGCCGTGAGGCGGAGAGGGTGGTGCTCCGGAGGGGGGCTACTCGTAGTGGTAGCGACAGGACACGATGCTGATCTGAAGGTCGTCAGCCTCGTAGACCAGGCGGTTCGTGTCGTCGATACGGCGCGACCAGAAGCCGGAGAGATAGGCCTTTAACGGTTCGGGTTTGCCGATGCCTTCGAACGGCGTTCGCTGGGCTTCGCGAATGAGCTGCTTGATGCGCTTGAGCGTCTTGCGATCCTGCCCCTGCCAATAGACACAGTCGTCCCACGCGTCGGCAGTAAAGAGCACGCGGCGTACGCTCATTCATCATCCTCGGCGAGCTTGTGTTCCTTCGCCTTGCCCTTGCGCAGTTGCGCGATCGAACGTTCGAGATGGGCGACGTTGGCCGGCGAGCGCAGCAAGTGAACCGTCTCCATCAGGCTGTCGTAGTAGTCCTGCGACATGATGACGGCGTTCGGTGCATCGCGGCGCGTGATGAGCGTCACGTCCGCATCGTCGACAACCTGGTCGATGACGGTCTTCAGATTGCCGCGGGCATCCGAAAAATGAATCGTGCGCATGATTTGCCTCACTTGTACATATAACCGTACAAGTATAGCGCGGTCGATAAAATATGTACGGGTTGCTGTACAAGTTTCCCGGTGAGTGTATGTGGTTGCGCGCCGCAGTCCGGCAAGAGGATTCTCACCTATCGTGCAGCAGCGGTGTGGCGGTGCCGCTTGTAGCCCGCCGCGCAGCGCGGTATCGTCGATGCTCCGCGTTCCGCGCCCCACCGGAGAACCGACGTGCCCGCTGCCACCCCCGCCACGCTGAGATTTTCCACCGACAAGCGCGAACTCGACATCGACGCGATCTTCGACTTCCTGCATCGCGATGCGTACTGGTCGCAGGGCATTCCGCGAGACGTGGTCGAGCGTGCGATCGAGGGTTCGCTGTGTTTCGGTGCGTATGTCGGCGACCGGCTCGTCGGGTTCGCGCGGCTCGTCACCGATCACGCGACGTTCGCGTACCTGTGCGACGTGTTCGTGCTGCCGGCCGAACGCGGCAACGGCTACGGCCGCGCGCTGATCGATCACGTATTCGCGCAGGAGATGGTGCAGCGCCTGCGCCGCATCATGCTCGTGACGACCGACGCGCACGAGCTGTACCGGCCGGTCGGCTTCGGGCCGTCCGCGAATCCCGAGCGGCTGATGGAGATCCGCCGTCCCGACATCTATACGAAACGCTGACGCGCGGCGCAGCGCATACAATACGCGCTTTCCGTTTTTGCCGAAGAGAAGCCCATCATGACCGAACAGGAAGCCGAACAGCTCGCGACGCATCGCCACTACAAGGGCGGTTTGTACCGTTACATCGGCGTCGCCCGCCATTCCGAAACCGAGGAATCGGTGGTCGTGTACGAGCATCTGTGGCCGCATGCGCGCGGCCTGTGGGTGCGGCCGGAAGCGATGTTCAACGGCAACCTCGAAGACGGCACGCCGCGTTTTCGCAAGCTGCACGACTGAGCGGGCGGCACCGGAGCCGGCGTCTAGCCGGCTCCGCCCGGCTTGTCGTACGGCGCCTGTTGCCGCAGCGCCATCGTGAAGAAGCGCCGGACTTCATCCATCAGTTCCGCGCGGGCCGACGCGAAATCGAACGCGCGCCGGTTTTCGTGCGCATAGCGCCGGCGCCAGTCGTCGGCCGCATGCCGTGCTTCGCGTGCGCGCAGATCGTCGAGTTCGGGCGTGCGCAGCGCGTGATCGGCGATCAGCGTCACGCCGTCGCGGCCGACCTCTAGCACGCCGCCCGCGACGAGGAGGCGGCGATGCTCGCCGGTCGGCGCGTCGACGAGCGTCACGACGCCGGGCCGGATCCGCGTGAGCAGCGGCGCGTGGTGCGGATAGATCCCCAGTTCCCCGCTTTCGCCCGGGACGACGACGAAATGCGCGTCGCCGGCATACAGCACCGCTTCCACGCTCAGGATGTCGAGCCTCATCGACGTCGTCATGCGCGCCCCCTTCAGACCGCCGCCGCGCCGGCGACGATTTCGCACAGCTCGGTGGTGATCTGCGCCTGTCGCGTCTTCTGGTACAGGTGCCGCAGTTCGCGCAGCACGCGGTCGGCGTTGTCCGTCGCGGTCTGCATGCTGAACATCCGCGCGCATTGTTCGCACGCATAGTTCTCGACGACCGCCTGATAGAGCGTTGCCTCGACGTAGCGCAGCAGCAACGTGTCCACGACCGGTTTGGGCGCGGGCTCGTAGAGATAGTCGGATGCCGCCGCGCCGTCGGCCGGCGCGCCGGTGTCGAATCCGGCGACCGGCAGCATCGCATCGATACGCGGCTCGTACGCGAGCGGGCTCGTCAGCCGGTTGTAGGCGACGTGCACTTCGTCGAGCTCGCCGTTGACGAACGCGGTCAGCGGCACGAGCAGCGCGCCGAGCAACTGGTCGAAGTGCGGCTCGGCGGCCAGGCCGCTCGCGCGCGCCGTGATGGTCGCGCCGTGGCGCATCAGCGGCGCGATGCCGCGTGCACCGATCACGCTCAGTTCGCACGTGACGCCGGCCCGGTCCCAGCGTTCGAGCGCATCCACGCATGCGACGAGCAACCGCGCATTGAGCGGGCCGCACAGCCCGCGATCGGTGCTGACGACGATCAGGCCGACGCGGCGCACGGGGTCGCGTCGCGCCATCAGCGCCGACACGTGGTCGGGCCGGTCGCGCAGCACGCGTTCGGCCATCGCCCCGATGCGCGCCGCATACGGGCGGAACTCGCGGGCGCGTCGCTGCGCGTTCGCCATCTTGGTGCGCGCCATCATTTCCATCGCCTTGGTGATCGTGCGCGTGGACGACGTACTGGCGATCTTCGAGCGGATTTCGCGTATGTGCATGTCAGGGGGCGCCGCGGCCATCCGGATGTCATCGTGTGGCTTCATGCTATCGGGACTTCACCTGAAACGATTGACAAGGGTCAAACGATTTCGCCCGGTCTCGCACCAGAATCCGTTCACGTGATCCTCGCGAAGGGGTATTCGATGACCGATTTCCGCCAGCACCAGAAGTACGACGCGCTGATTGCGCGTTGCCGCTCGCTACGCCCGGTGACGGTCGCGGTCGCGCATCCTTGCGACGAGGTATCGCTGCGCGCGGCGGTCGCCGCCGCTCGGGCCGGTATCGTCGTGCCCATACTGGTTGGGCCGACGGCGCGCATCACGGCGCTTGCCGCGACGCTCGGCGTCGACCTGTCCGGCTACCGGCTCGTCGATGCGCCGCACAGTCACGCGTCGGCCGCGCGCGCCGTCGAGCTGGTGCGCTCCGGCGACGCGCAGGCGCTGATGAAGGGCAGCCTGCATACCGACGAGTTGCTGGAGGAAGTGGTGCGCGCCGATACGGGGCTGCGCACCGGGCGGCGCCTGAGCCATGTGTTCATCATGGACGTGCCGACTTACCACAAGCCGTTGTTCATCACCGACGCGGCGGTCAACATCCGTCCGACGCTCGAGCAGAAGGCCGACATCGTGCAAAACGCGATCGATCTCGCGCACGCGCTCGGCATCGGTCAGCCGAAGGTCGCGATCCTGTCGGCGATCGAGACGGTCAGCTCGAAGCTGCCGTCGACGCTCGACGCGGCCGCGCTGTGCAAGATGGCCGAGCGCGGCCAGATCACCGGCGCGCTGCTCGACGGGCCGCTCGCGCTCGACAACGCGATCAGCCCCGAAGCCGCGCGGCTCAAGCATCTCGATTCGGCGGTCGCGGGCGATGCGGACATCCTTCTCGCGCCCGACCTCGAGGCGGGCAACATGCTTGCGAAGGAGCTGACGTTCCTGGCGAACGCCGATGCAGCCGGCATCGTGCTCGGCGCGCGCGTGCCGGTGATCCTGACGAGTCGCGCCGACAGCGAACGCACGCGCCTGGCGAGCTGCGCGGTCGCGGCGCTCGTCGCGGACGCGGCGCGCACGACGGCGGCGCTCGCGGCCGCGCCGGCCGCTGCGGCCGGCGCACACTGACGGGGCCGCGATGCGACATCCCGTGCTGGTCCTCAATGCCGGCTCATCGAGCCTCAAGTTCTCGGTCTACGACACGCGCGAAGATCGCTCGCTCGATGCGGGCCTGCACGGGCAGGTCGAGAACCTGCATGGCGCCCCGCGTCTGTGCGTGGCCGACGCGCACGGCGCGACGCTCGCCGACAGCCCCGTCGCGCGACCGGGGCACCAAGGCGCGATCGAAGCGCTGCACGCGTGGTTCGCGGCTCACGTCGGGCGGGAGGCCGCGTTCGACGGCGTCGGGCACCGGGTCGTGCATGGCGGCCCGTATTTCACCGCGCCGGTGCGGATCGACGCGCGCGTGCTCGATGCAATAGCGTCGCTTTCGCCGCTCGCGCCGCTGCACCAGCCGCATCACGTCGACGCGATCCGCGCGGTCGCCGCGGTCGCACCGAGCCTGCCGCAGGTCGCGTGTTTCGACACGGCGTTCCATTCGACGATGCCGGCGCTCGAACGGGAGTTCGCGTTGCCGCGCGCGCTGACCGGGCAGGGGATCGTGCGCTACGGTTTCCACGGGCTGTCGTACGAATACATCGCGACGGCACTCGCGGGGCTCGATCCGTCTTGGGCGCAGCGCCGGACCGTCGTCGCGCACCTCGGCAACGGCGCGAGCCTGTGCGCGCTCGCGAACGGCCGCAGCGTGGCGACGACGATGGGGTTCACGGCCGTGGACGGGCTGCCGATGGGCACGCGCACGGGCGCGCTGGACCCGGGCGTGATCCTGTACCTGCAGCGTCACGAGGGCCGGTCGCTCGACGAGGTCGAGCATCTGATCTATACGGAATCGGGCTTGCTCGGCGTGTCCGGCGTGTCGAGCGACATGCGCACGCTGCTCGCGAGCGACGCGCCGTCGGCCGCGCATGCAGTCGAGCTGTTCGCGTACCGCGCGGCTCGCGAACTCGCCGCGCTGGCCGGCGTGCTCGGCGGTCTCGACATGCTCGTGTTTACCGCCGGCATCGGCGAGCACGCGCCGCGCGTGCGTGAACGGATCTGCAGCCGCGCGGCGTGGCTCGGCATCGCCCTCGACGACGCGGCGAACGCCGCCGGCCTGCCGGTGATTTCGAGCGACGCGTCGCGCGTGACGGTGCGCGTGATCCCGACCGACGAGAACCTGATGATCGCGCGGCACACGCGCCGCGTGCTGGACGACGCGAGCCCTTCCACGCCGTATCCGACCCGGTGAAACCTTCGATGACAGCACGCGACACATCCTCCCCTGCCGTCAGCGCCCCCGCGCTGCCGATGTTCTGGCCGATGGCCGCCGCCACGGCGATGTTTGCGGCCGGTTCCGAGATCGCCGCGCGCAATCTCCGCTTCCTCGCGGAAGAGGAGAAGCTGCATTTCGAAGTGCATCCTGCGCTGGCATCGACGAACCGGCCGTTGCTGGAGCTGCGGACGATGACGTTTCGCGATTATTCGGCCGCGCCGGCGCACGGGCTGCCGACGATCGTCGATGCGCCGTACGCGGGACACAGCGCGATGATCGCCGACTACCAGCCGGGGCAGAGCCTGATGCAGACGCTGCGCGAGCACGGCGTGACGCGTCTGTACCTGACCGACTGGCGCTCGGCCACCGAGGACATGAAGGACCTCGAGATCGACCAGTATCTGGCCGAGCTGAACGTGTGCGTCGACGAGCTCGGCGGCCGCGTGAATCTCGTCGGGCTGTGCCAGGGCGGCTGGATGTCCGCGATGTATGCGGCGCGTTTCCCGCACAAGGTCGCGAGCCTCGTGCTGGCGGGCTCGCCGATCGACACCGACGCGGGCGACGGCCCGATCAAGCGGATGGTGCACACGTATCCGACGTCGTTCTACGAGGAGCTCGTGGCGATGGGCGGCGGGCTGATGCGCGGGCGCTTCATGCTGCGCGGCTGGAAGAACATGCATCCCGACCAGCACTATCTTGCCGAGCACATCGACCTGTACGAGCATCTCGACGATCCCGAATACCTGCGCAAGCGCGAGGTGTTCGCGAACTGGTACGAAAGCCCGATCGACCTGCCGGGACGCTGGTACCTGCAGGCGATCGTGCAGATCTTCAAGGAGAACCGGCTCGCGAAGGGCACGTTCGTTGCGCTCGGGCGCACGCTCGATCTGAAGGACGTCGCGTGCCCGGCCTATCTGCTCGCCGGCGAGGCCGACGACATCACGACGCCGGAGCAGGTGTTCGGGGCGCGCGATCGCCTCGGGACGCCCGCGTCGCGGATCGAGAGCCGGCTCGTGCCGGGCGGCCATATCGGCCTGTTCATGGGGTCGCGTACGCTGAAGACGGTGTGGCCGGACATCGCGCGATGGATCGCGGCGCAGCGCTAGGCCAGCGCGGATCGACAGGGGGCGGCATGACGTTGCGACACAAGCGGGGGCTCGTCGTCGGCATGGCGAACGAGCAGAGCATCGCGTGGGGATGCGCGCGTGCGTTTTGCCGGGCGGGCGCCACGCTCGCGGTGACCTGGCAGTCGGAGAAGACCTTGCCGCACGTCGAGCCGCTGTTCGCGCAACTCGACGCGCCGATCCGGATGCCGCTCGACGTTGGGCGGCCCGACCAGATGGCGGCGGTGTTCGACGCAATCGCGGTGCAATGGGGCGCGATCGATTTCGTGCTGCATTCGGTTGCGTATGCACCGAAGGCCGATCTGCACGGCCGCGTCGTCGACAGCTCGCCGGAAGGCTTCTCGGTGGCGATGGATACCTCGTGCCATTCGTTCATCCGGATGGCGAGGCTCGCCGAGCCGCTGATGACGCAGGGCGGGAGCCTGATGGCGATGAGCTATCTCGGCGCGGAGCAGGTCGTCGCGAACTACGGGGTGATGGGGCCGGTCAAGGCCGCGCTCGAATCGAGCGTGCGGTACCTGGCGGCCGAACTCGGCGGCACGGGCATTCGCGTCAACGCGATTTCACCGGGCGCGCTGCCGACGCGCGCGGCATCGGGCCTGCCGGACTTCGACCGGCTGCTCGACGACACCGCGCGCCGGGCGCCGCTGCATCACGCGCTGGACATCGACGACGTCGGCGCGTTCTGCGCGTTCCTGGCGAGCGACGGTGCACGGGCGATCACGGGCGGCACGCACTATATCGACGCCGGCATGCACATGCTCGGCTAGCGTGCCGGCGGCACGCGGCGTCAGGTGCGCGCCAATGCCTGCACGAGGGCCGGCGGCGCGTGTGCGACCGCGACCTCCGGCGTGCCGTGCCACGCCGCGAGCTTCTTCACGGCCTTCGCGACGTCGGCCGCGAGCCCCGTGCCGAACCGCACGCCCGGCTCGACATGCACGGCCTTCAGTTCGAACGTGCCGAGCGTGCGGTGCGCTTTCGCGTCGACGCGGCCGACCAGCCGGCCGCGATGCAGCACGGGCAGGCAGAAATAGCCGTAGCGCCGTTTGTGCCCGGGCGTATAGCACTCGATCGTGTAGTCGAAACCGAACAGCGTCGACGCGCGCCGCCGGTCCCATACGACGGGGTCGAACGGCGACAGCAGCGTCGTGACCGTCGAGCGCAGCGTGTCGGCCGCGGCGGCCGGCAGCAATGCGTCGAGCGAGCGATGCACATAGGCCGGCTCCTTCCAGTCGTCGATCTGCACCGGAATCAGGTCGCCCGCATCCGCGAGCCGTTCCAGCTCCTCGCGATACGAACGGCGCGGCAGCCGATAGTAGTCGGCCACCCAGTCCGCGCGCACGACGCCGAGCGCGCGGCACGTGTAGTCGAGCAGCGCGGGCAGCACGGCTTCGCGCGGCGGCAGGTCGCGCGTGTCGTCCCAGCCGGGCAGCACGCGTTCGCGCACGTCGTACACGCGCTGGAAATTGCGGCGTTCCGACACCATCAGGTCGCCCGTCGTGAACAGCACTTCCAGGTGGCGCTTCTCGGGCTTGCGGTCCCACCAGCCGTTGCCCTTCACGCCATCTTCGCGGACGAAATCGGCCGATCGCACCGGGCCGTCGTCGCGAATCCGCGCGAGCAGCCGCTCGATCTCGTCGCGATTCTGCGCGTGCCACTCGGCCGCGTATTTCCAGCCCATCCCCGACGGATCGAGCATCTTGTACCGCATCAGGCCGAACTGCTCGATCGGCAGGAAACACGCTTCGTGCGACCAGTATTCGAACAGGCGCGCCTCGGCGAGATGTTCGTCGAGCCACTGCGGCGAGAAATCGCCGAGACGGCTGAACAGCACGAGATACGGGCTGCGCGCGACGACGTGAATGGTGTCGATCTGCAACTGCGCCATCCGGCGGATCGTGTCGAGCACGTCGGCCTTGGTCGCCTTGCGGCGGGGCGGCGTCAGCAGACCTTGTGCGGCGAGATGCAGCGCGCGGGCGGCGGCGGGCGAGAGCGTAAGCATCGGAATGGCGGATGAGGGTGGCGGTCGGCGATCACTTTAGCGCGAAAGCGGCGCGCGTGTGCGACGCACCGATGCAACGCGTCTGACAATGCTTGACAGATGCGTTTCGCAAGTTTCCCTATAGTGCAGAGCATGGCGCGACGACAAGTGCGCGCAACGATTCCGCTTCCGACGCACATATGTCCATGGCACGCAGGAAGCGAATCCGGGATTCTCAACCCCCATCGGGAGACCCGGAGCCCTGAGCGGACATCCATGCGGCTGAGCACCGGCCCCGTGTGGATGTCCGCTGATTTTTTTGTTTTTCCGGTTTTTCGCCGGCTGCCGCGCGACGTGTCATGCCGCGGCACACGTTTCCCCCGGCCGCAGCGCGCGGGACAGGTCGTCGTGTTTTGCCGCGCCGCAACGCTTGCCGCTTATTGCCGCTTGCCGCGCGCGACTTCGTCGCCGGCGCCGGGCGGCAGCCGCCGCGTGATCGGAATCGACGCGAACGAGCACAGCCCGACCACGACGAACGCGGGCCAGAAATCCGACCACACCATCGTCTGGTGGCCCTGCAGCCAGTGCGACACGTGCAGCACGATACCGGCCACCGTCACGCCGAGCCCGAGCGACATCTGCTGCACCACGCTGCCGAGGCTCGTGGCGCGCCCCGCGTCGCGCGGCGAGATGTCCGCGTAGATCATCGAGTTCAGGCTCGTGAACTGCAGCGCGGGGAAGATGCCGCCGACGAGCACGATCAGCCAGATCGCCCAGGTCGCCATGCCGGGATGGAACACGCCGTACGCGGCGATCGCGAGCCCCGCGAATGCCGCGTTGTAGATCAGCACCGTGCGAAAGCCGAAACGGCGCAGCGTATGCGTGGCCGTCGAACGGCTCATCGCGCCGCCGAGCGCGGACGCGCACGTGATGAGCCCCGAATGGAACGCGCTCATGCCGAGCCCTTCCTGCAGCGCGAGCGGCAGCAGGAACGGCACCGCGCCAAGGCCGATGCGGAACAGCGACCCGCCGACGACGCTCGCGTGGTAGGTCGGGATCTTCAGGAAACTGAGGTCGAGCACCGGGCGCTCCTTGCGGCGCGCGTACGGCACGTAGAGCGCGAGCAGCACGGTGCCGGCCGCGCACATCACGATCGCGTTCGAGCGCGAGGTGAGCGAGCCGTCGAGCAGCGTAAGGCCCATCAGCAGCAATGCGGCGCCGCTTGCCGACAGCAGGAAGCCGAACCAGTCGAGCGGGCCCGGATCGGGCTCGTGCGTGTTCGCGATGTGCTTGCTCGCGAGATAGATCCCGTAGATGCCGATCGGCACGTTGATGAAGAAGATCATCCGCCAGTGCAGGTAGGTCGTGATGAAGCCGCCGACGAGCGGCCCGACCGTGGGCCCGAACAGCGCGGGAATCGCGAGATAGTTCATCGCGCGCACGAGATCCGAGCGCGGCACCGCGCGGAAGATGATGATGCGGCCGACGGGCACCATCATCGCGCCGCCGACGCCCTGTATGAAGCGCGCGAACGTGAGCACGCCGAGGGAACTGGAGGCCGCGCACATCAGCGAGCCGACGACGAAGATGCCGATTGCGGTGCGGAAGACGGAGCGTGCGCCGAAGCGGTCGGCGAGCCAGCCGCAGATCGGGATGAACACGCCGAGCCCGACCACGTAGGCCGTGATCGCAACGTTCAGCGTGACGGGGTTGTGCCCGAAGTCCCTCGCCATCGCGGGCAGCGCGGTGACGATGATGTTCGCGTCGACGCTTTCCATGAACAACGCACAGGCAACGATGAGCGGTGCTAGAAAGACGGGCGACATGGGCTGGGCGCGCGGTAAAGACGCCATTATGCCCATATTGTTGTCGATGCGTCACGCGCGACAACACTTGTTCCGCATGTTGCAACAGTCGTTCCTGCTTCCGCGCGCGAAAGAAGAGACGACCGCCGCGCCGGCTGCGGCGCATGACATCGACCTGTCGCTGCGACCGCGAAACTTGCGTGCGGTGCACGTTTTATGCGACAGTCGGACCCACTCGCAACACAACATATGACGCGCATCGATCGAGGGCCATCGAGACGGGCGCGCGCGCGAACGAGACCTCGTGCCGAGCCACTCACCATCGAAAGGAGGGGACACGCCATGACGTCACGTCGTGCCGCATCGATTGCATCTCGCTTCTCACGTCGCTTCTCGCGTCATCATGCACCGCGTCATGCGCCGCCCGCGCCGCGTCTGCGCTGGGCCGCCGCACTGGCCGTTGCGTATCTGGCCGTCGCCGGCTGCGCCGCGCAGGCCGATAATGCGAACCAGGCCGCCGCTCAGGCGGCCAGCCAGTCGGCCGTGCCGACCGCGGCCGCGATTGCTGGCCCCGCGTCGGGCACGCTGCTGCCGCCGCCGAGCCAGCTCTACGGCGACCTGTTCGTCGCGGTGCAGACCGCGCAGATCTATCCCGACCAGAAGACCTTCGTCGACGCGACGCCCGATACCGATCCCGCGACGATCGTGCAGTTGTATCAGCAACAGAAATCGCAGCCGGGCTTCTCGCTGAAGACGTTCGTCGGCCAGCACTTCACGCCGCCCCCGGAAGGCGGCGTGACGCCGCCGCCGAACCAGACGCTGCGCCAGCACATCGACTGGCTGTGGCCGCAGCTCACGCGCACGAGCGTCACGGTGCCGCAGTACAGTTCGCTGATTCCGCTGCCGAAGCCGTACGTCGTGCCGGGCGGCCGCTTCCGCGAAGGCTACTACTGGGATACCTATTTCACGATGCTCGGGCTGCAGGTGTCGGGTCGCGAGGATCTCGTCGACGACATGCTCGACAACTTCGCGCATCTGATCGACACGATCGGGCACATCCCGAACGGCAACCGCACGTACTACGCGAGCCGCTCGCAGCCGCCGTTCTTCGCGTACATGGTCACGCTCGCCGCGCAGGCCGAAGGCGACAAGGTCTACCAGAAATACCTGCCGCAACTGCGCAAGGAGCATGCGTACTGGATGCAGGGCGAAACCACGACGCCGCGCGGGCAGGCCGCGCGCAACGTGGTCGCGATGCCCGACGGCGCGGTGCTGAACCGCTACTGGGACGCGAGCGACACGCCGCGCGACGAGTCGTATCTCGAGGACGTGACGACCGCGAAGTCTGCGCCCGGCCGTCCGGCGAACGACGTGTACCGCGACTTGCGCGCAGGCGCCGAAAGCGGCTGGGACTACAGCTCGCGCTGGTTCGGCGACGGCAAGACGCTCGCGACGATCCGCACGACGTCGATCGTGCCGGTCGACCTGAACAGCCTGATGTTCCATCTCGAGACGACGATCGTGAAGGGCTGCGCGGTCACGCGCGACGTCGCATGCGTGACCGACTTCGCGGGGCGCGCGGCGCGGCGGGCGGCCGCGATCAACCACTATTTGTGGAACCGCCGCGGCTACTACGGCGACTACGACTGGCAGTTGCGCAAGCCGCGCGACGGCGTGACGGCGGCCGCGCTGTATCCGCTGTTCGCGGGCGTCGCATGGCCCGAGCGCGCGAAGGCGACCGCGCGCGAGGTGCGCAAGACGCTGCTGAAACCGGGCGGCCTCGCGACGACGACCGAGAATACCGGCCAGCAGTGGGACGCGCCGAACGGCTGGGCGCCGCTGCAGTGGATCGCGATCGACGGGCTGCGTCGTTATGGCGAACCGGCGCTCGCGAAGGACATCGGCACGCGTTTCCTGTCCGACGTGAAGCATGTGTATGCAACCGAAGGCAAGCTCGTCGAGAAGTACGTGGTCGAAGGCGCGGGCACGGGCGGCGGCGGTGGCGGCGAATATCCGCTGCAGGACGGCTTCGGCTGGACCAACGGCGTCACGCTCAAACTGCTCGGGCTGTACGGCGAGTGACGCACGGCGCCTGCGGCGTGTTCAGCGCGCTGCAGGCGAACGCACGGGCCGGACTGTCGCGCAAGCGGCCGTCCGGCCCGTTTTCGTTTCCGCTTCCGTATGCGGCTTGCGTCAGAACGTGATCGTCGTGCGCACGCCGACCACCGTTTCGTCGCCGATGCGCGCACCCGCCGCGTTCGGGTTCGGGATGCCGCCGCCCGGACGGAAGAAGTGCTGCAGGTCGGCTTGCAATTGCCACCACGGCGCGACCTGGTACTGGTAGGTCGCCTCGACGACGGTTTCCGCGCGGCGCACCGGATAACCGGGCGTCGTGTAGGTGCCGGTGTCGCCGTCCAGGCCACGCGCATGCGAGCCGATCTTCGCGTAGCCGACCGCGATGCCCGCGACGTCGTTGTCGCGCCCCTTGAACGGCGCCTTCAGCGTCACGCCTGCATTGGCGGCGAAGTCGACGATATTGCGATCGCCCGGCGCGCCCATCACGCGCGCGAACACGCCGACCGAGCGCGGGCTGTCGTCCGACGGCCGCCAGACCATCTGGTCCGCGACCGCATAGAGCCCGTAGTTGCCGCGATGGGTGGCGGGAATGCCGTTGCTCGCCGGATTCGCGAGCGACAGGCCGTCGGTGCCGTAGCGCGGATCGTTCGCATGCTGCGACTGATACCAGAAGCCGAGCTTGTAGGTGCCCGGCAGGCCGGCTGGTTGCGGCGCCTTCGGGTCGGCCGGCGGCGCGTTCAGCACGTACTGCACTTCGCCGATCACGAACGCGCCGCTGCGCAGGTTGAAGTTGGTGCCGTGCGCGTTCAGCACCTGCGCGTCGCCGTCGGTGCGGCCGGCCGGGTTGCCGTCGAATACGCCGACCATCGCGGTCCATGCATCGGCCGGCTTCACGCGCAGCCGCACGCCGAGCGACGACAGCGGATACGCGGGGCCGCCGGACGGCAGATCGGTGGAAGGCAGCACGGGCCAGCCGAACGTGGCGTTCATGAACGTCGCCGCGTTCTGGCTCACCATGAACTCCTGGTCGACGCTCTGCTGGCCGACTTTCACGTCGACCTTGCCGTCGAGCAACGACTGCTGGTACCAGAGCTCCCACAGGCGCGTAGTCGAATTCGCTTCGATGCCGGTCGCGGTCTGCAGCGTCTGCAGGTAGCGCTGCGTGGCGTTGGTGCCGTGGATCTGCAGCGCCGACACGTTGAACGTGCCGCCCGGCAGGCCGATTGCCTTGCCGGTGTCGACGTTGAAGCCGAATTGCGTGAGCCCCTGGTAGGCGCCGCCGCGCTTCGTGCCGCCGGACGTGTTGTACAGGTACTCGCTGGTTTCCTGCAGGCTCAGCGTGACGCCGTGATCGCCGAGCAGGTCGCGCAGGCCGCCCATGTTGCCGAGCAGGTTCGAGCGCTCCCACAGGCCGGTGGGGGCGGGCGTGGCAGCATCGGCGGCCTGTTGTGCGGGAGCGGCGGCGTCGCTGGCGCCGGCCGCCGGTTCGGCCGCGGCCGGCAGCGGCGATTGCGCGAATGCGGGCGCGGCGGCGAGCGACAGCAGCAGCGCGGCGAGCGCATTGACGCGCGGCTTGCGCGGAACGGGTTCGAGAGGGTTCTTCATGCGGACTCCGTCGGCGATTTGATTAGTTAGGCTGAAGAAAAGAATACGTGATGCGGGAAGCGTGGCGAGGCGCTCGCGCGGCGGCACATGGCACATGTGCGCGTGGCGCCACCGCGCGCCGCGGACTTATGGCAACCAGCCGCCTACGCGCCACACTTGCGCGAAGCCGAGGCGCGATGCAGCCGAGCATAGCAGCGCGGCGAGCGCCACCGCGGCCGCCATCGCGGCGACCAGCACGCAGTCGAGCGGGCGCGGTGCCGCCGGCACGTGGGCGAATGCCGCGCCGCGCCAGTTGCCGAGTGCATGGGCGAGCGGCGAGCGGCCGGAAACGAAAGAGCGGTCGCACGCGACATGCACGATGCGCTTGAGTCTGACCGCGAACGATTGAAAGAACATGACGCTGCCTCCGTCCGGTCCGGCGCAGGCCGGACGACGTGATCGAGCGCGGGCGCATGACGCGGCCTGCGATCGGAGGTTGGAACATAACGGAGCGTGCGACTGATGAACCGGCGACGGCCGGCCCGGGGGGAAGCGCGCTAACCCGACGAATGCGAGCTAGCGGCGAAAGACATGCGTCTGGCTGCTATCTCGCGATGGCTTGGCCGGCCTGGACCGGCATCGAACTGCAACTGGAGCATGTGTCCACGGAGGGACTCCGTTGATGAATTGGGGCGGATTGTAGTCGCGACTTTTGCTGCGGTGCAAGTAAAAAACGCAGAAAAGACGATGTGTGTGTGGCGTGCGAGTCGCGGCGGCACGCGGTCGGCAAGCAGAGGGCGCTGCCGGGCGCCTGCCGTTGTTCGCATGCATCGGCGCGTGACCGGTTCATGACGTGCTGAAAGGTTTCGGTACGTCATTTCAAGGGCAAATCTTTCAGCGCCGCAAGGCGGGAAATTTATTTCTGGAAAGGGGGTTCGGAGGGGTTGACTTCACTTTCGGGCGGTTCATAGAATTCGGCATCTTCACTCTTGGGGCCGCCGCCTTGGACGCCTGCAGTAGTCGATCTTCGAACGAAATTTCCGCCTGAGCGACCGACGTCCGCGCCTCATCGAAGCCGCCGTTTGTCCCCCGGGCAAACGGTGCGCGCAGCAGTATTCCGCAGTAACTCCCTACGTGCACCCTGATTCGCGCCGGTTAGCGTGATGCGTTTTCGCATGCGCCGTCCGGATATGCCGCCGCCTGGTATGCGGCCGCGTTCGCGTATGCGTTTTTCATGCGCGCGAACGGCGGCCCGCAAGCCGGACGGCGGTCAACCGTGTTCCCCGGAACACCGCACAGGAGCCGCCATGAACGACAGTGACAGTTGTCCCTTATGCCCGTTTCACGCACCGACCCTTTTGAACCCGGGTCGCAGGGACACTCCGGCCGACTAGCCTGACATGTCGTTCAGGCCCCGGACTGGCCCCGCGCCCACCACGCGGCCGGCACGCCTGCCGTCGCCGCAAGGAGCCAGACCATGAACTTCGGCCTTCTGCTGTCGAACCTGCCGCACGTCGCGGAATCGCGCAACCAATACGACGCGATGCTGACGCTCGACGCCCGTCCGCGGGTGTTCTCCCGCCTGTTGAACCAGCTGAAATCGTTGATCCGCCACTGAAGAAGCGCCGAGCGCGCCTCGGCATGCGCACGCGCGGCTGCCTGCGGGCAGGCCCCGCGTACGCATCCCAAGGTCACACGCTCATCGGATAACCATTAGCCGTACGGAACAAATCATGTCCACGCCATCCAACGTCTCTCCACCGATCGTCGCGGAACGCAGCGCCGTGCTCGACGAAGCCCATGTCGGCGACATCCGCGGCGCGCTCGGCACGATCGCGCATCACGACACCGCCGCGCGCGGCACATGGTGGGCGCGGCTGCGCACGCTGCTCGCGATCATCGGCCCGGGCCTCATCGTGATGGTCGGCGACAACGATGCCGGCGCATTCGGCACCTACACGCAGGCCGGCCAGAACTACGGCACGACGCTGCTGTGGACACTGCTGCTGCTCGTGCCCGTGCTGTACGTGAACCAGGAAATGGTGCTGCGCCTCGGCGCGGTCACGGGCGTCGGCCATGCACGCCTGATCTTCGAGCGCTTCGGCAAGTTCTGGGGTGCATTCAGCGTGATCGACCTGTTCCTGCTCAATGCGCTGACGATCGTCACCGAGTTCATCGGCATCACGTTCGTGCTGGATTTCTTCGGATTGCCGAAAGTGGCCGGCGTGTGCGTGGCCGCCGCGCTGACGATGGCCGCGGTGAGTACCGGCGATTTCAGGCGCTTCGAGCGGTTTGCGATCGGGCTGTGCGTGCTGAGCCTGCTGCTCGTGCCGGTGCTCGTGTCGATCCATCCGCCCGTCGCGCAGATGACGCGCGATTTCCTCGTGCCGAACTGGCCCGCGCACGCGAAGCTGTCGGACGTGATGCTGCTCGTGATCGGCATCGTCGGCACGACCGTCGCACCGTGGCAGCTGTTCTTCCAGCAGAGCTACGTGATCGACAAGCGCATCACGCCGCGCTTCATGAAGTATGAAAAGGTCGACCTGTGGATCGGCATCGCATTCGTGCTGATCGGCGCGGTCGCGATGATCGGTTTCAGCGCCGCGCTGTTCGGCGGGCATCCGGAAGCCGGCAACTTCACCGACGCGGGCGGCATCATCGCGGGCCTCGAGAAGTATGCGGGCCGCACGGGCGCGACGCTGTTCGCGGTGGCGCTGCTCGACGCGTGCATCATCGGCGCGGCGGCCGTGTCGCTGTCGACCGCGTATGCGATCGGCGACGTGTTCAAGATCCGCCATTCGCTGCACCGCGGCGTGTCCGACGCGAAGGGCTTCTATCTCGTGTACTTCGGCATCGTCGCGGCCGCGGCCACGCTCGTGCTGATCCCGGGCAGCCCGCTCGGCCTGCTGACCGAAGCCGTGCAGACGCTCGCGGGCGTGCTGCTGCCGAGCGCGACGGTGTTCCTGCTCGTGCTGTGCAACGACCGCCAGGTGCTGGGGCCGTGGGTCAACTCGACGAAGCTCAACGTGTTCACGGGCGCGGTGATCTGGGTGCTCGTGCTGCTGTCGATCATCCTGACCGCGTCGGTGATGTATCCGGACATCAGCGGCGAAGCGATCGTCGACGTACTGGTGGGCGGCACCGTGCTTGCGATTGCCGGCTATCTCGCGACGGTGCTGATTCGCCGCCACAAGCGCGTCGTCGAACCGGCGCTCGATCGCTCGCTGCGCGACACGTGGCGCATGCCGCCGCTCGACACGCTCGAGCCGCAGAACATGACGCTCGCGACGCGGATCTGGATGGCCGTGCTGCGCGGCTATCTGGTGATCGCGGTCGGTCTCGTGATCGTGAAGGTCGTGCAGATGACGCTGCTGAAGTAACGCGGATCGTTTGCCAGGAAGCGGCGCCGGACCCGGCACCGCGCCGCAACCCGCACATGCCGGCCCGCGAGGCCGGCATGTGCGTTTACACGTTGCACGTTCGCTCGTCGCAAGCGTCGCAAGCGCTGCGCCGCCGTCAGATCAGCTCGAGCTTCGACGTCAGGTACGTGAGCTGGATCCGGTTCGCGACGCCGAAGCGCTTGCGCAGTTTGCGCAGGTGATAGTCGACGTTGTGCGCGCTGGTGTCGAGGCGCCGGCCGATCTCCTTGTCGGATGCGCCTTCGGCGATGCCGAGCAGCAGTTCCTGCTCGAACGGCGTGAGCCCGTTTACCGTACGCTCGCGCGACGTCGCGATCAGTTGCGGCGACGCGAACTTGTGCACCGACAGCCCGATCGACAGCGCCTGCTCGATCGTCGCCGGCGTGATCCATTCGCGCGTGCGGCGCGGCGCGGTGAAGCTCATGAACGCATGCAGCCGCGTGCCGGGCACGGCCATCGAATACATGATGCCGCTGCACATCCCGTCGTCCTGCATCGTCTGCAGGAAACCGTCGAGCGCGGCCGGCGTCACGCACGGGCCGGCGTCGCGCTCGCGGTGTTCGCGGCGCAGCTGCTGCAGGTCCCACACGATCGGCATGTTGCATACGCGCGCGCCGAGCGTGCGCGGATCGACGTCGTGATGGCTGTGCCGCACGTAGTCGCCGCGATAGGTGGCCGGCGTGAACGCTTCGTGCAGGTAGAGACTTTCGACACGCTCGCGCGCGAATTCGAGCGCGAAGTACGCGAACGTCGAGAAGCCTGTCAGGTGCAGCAGGCTCGTGACGATCCGGTTGCGCTCGGCGGTGCTCTGCGCATGCGCGAGCGTATCGGCGACGCCGAGCGTCGGCGCGTGCGGCTGCGCGACTTCGCCGCGCTTGACGTCGTCGCACCAGACGACCTGCACGGTACGCTCCCGCAGCGCGTCCGCGCATGCGCTCGACCCGCGCGACGGGCGGGAAAAGGTCGGGGCGACCGCTTCTTCATGCAATGCAATATCGGACATGAGCCATCCCTCGGAATCGACGCGCATCGCCTGGCGGCGGCCGTATCGTATACGGCATTCGCGGCGGTGCGATCGAGCATCGTTTTGATATGCGCCGATCGTCATCCCTGACGAAACGCGGGGGCATTGTACAAAAAATGTCTGTGTGCGCGTAATATGCCGTAATACTAATTGCGGCGAAAGGTTCATATTCGCACGCATATAACAACGACCAGAAAACCATAAAGAAAAGACCAGATCGTGACGGGGCGCAGTTTCACATATTGGGAAAGGGCGGGCTCCTCATGACATATGCTGACGGCGCACCACGCGTCGAATGGTTTTCACAGGCCGATATAGCGGCCGCTGCCGCTTATTCGAACGAATATCAGGCAATCGATCGCGACGTTTTTACCGGCATTCAAATTGCGCTCGGTAAAACCGACCTTGCTTCGGCCGATTTCGCGCAATGCCATGCGCGATTGCGGCAAATCGGTTTCAGTACGCTCGGTTACGGCGCCTATGAAATGATCGGGCGGCGCATCCTGTGCGCGCATCTGCTGCGCGACCTCGCGCCGGCGACGTTCATGCAGCCGTTTATCGAAGGGATGCTGTACGAGAGCGACCCGCGGTTCGCGCAGGTGCGGCAGAGCGGCTTTCCGGTCGCGTGGCGGCTCGACGAGATCGAGGCGGCCGCGCAGGGCAGCGGCGACCGCAAGGTGCTGGCCCTCGCCGGCCATCTGCGCGCGCACGCGATGAACAGCGGCGTGATCTTCAGCCTGTCGGCGCCGCGCCTCGACCTGCGCGTCGCGGTGAACGTGACGTCGGAGACGCACGGCACCGAATGGATCGACGATCGCGTGATCGGCGGCGCGCTGGCCGTGAGCCTCGCCGTGCATCGTGTCGCGCTGCCGTTCCTCGAGGCGCGCATCGCGCGCATGCGCGGCTTCGCGCTCGGCGACGAGCAGCAACAGGTGCTCGACCGTCTCGTGCACGGGCTGTCCGACCAGGAGATCGCGAGCGCGCTGCGTACGTCGCTGCACAAGGTCGGCCACCATATCCGTTCGCTCGAAAAACTCTTCAACGTGCAGAACCGCGCGCAGCTCGCGTACCTCGCCGCGCGGCGCCTTCAGCCCTGACCCGACGCGCGCGCGGGCGGCCCGGCGCGCGCTGGAAGCGGTTCCGGCCGCGCGTGCCCGAATGCGCCGCCGGGTTTCGTAGTCCGATCCGATCGCCGCCGGCAAACGCGCTTTCGCGCTACGAGGTGCATCCCTTTTTCCATCGGTTCGCATCGCTACACTCGTCCCATTCAACGGTCCGTGCGGCACGGGGCAGGGTTGCCCGCGCCAGCCGGCGATAACGACGACAGGACAACGGCACGATGGCAGAACCGAAGGCGCTCCCCCGCGACTGGCAGCGGTTGTTTTCCGCTGGCCGCGGCGTGTCCGGACGGCGTCTGCGGGGCGCGTCGCCGCGCGCCGACCTGTTCCTCGCCGCGTTCATCGTCGCGGTCGTCGCGCTGTTCATCCTGCCGCTGCCGCAGGCCGCGCTCGACGGGATGATCTCGCTGAATCTCGCCGTGAGTGTCGTGCTGCTGACGGTATCGACCTACGTGCCGTCGGCGGTCAGCTTCTCGTCGTTTCCCGCGCTGCTGTTGTTTACGACGCTGTTCCGGCTCGCGCTGAACATCGCGTCGTGCAAGCTGATCCTGCTGCATGCGAACGCCGGCCACGTGATCGACGCGTTCGGGCGGCTCGTCGTCGGCAACAACGTCGTGGTGGGCGGCGTGGTGTTCCTCGTGATCGCCGTCGTGCAGTTCATCGTGATCGCGAAAGGGTCGGAGCGGGTGGCCGAAGTCGGCGCGCGCTTCTCGCTCGACGCGATGCCGGGCAAGCAGATGAGCATCGACGCGGACCTGCGCGCGGGCATCATCAGTGCCGACGAAGCGCGCGAGCGCCGCGAGAAGCTCGAGCAGGAATCGCAGATGCACGGCGCGATGGACGGCGCGATGAAGTTCGTGAAGGGCGACGCGATCGCGGGCCTCGTGATCGCGTTCATCAACATCGTCGCGGGGATCGCGGTCGGCACGCTGATGCACGGGATGGATATCGGCGCGGCGCTGCAACGCTACGCGATCCTGACGGTCGGCGACGGGATGGCGTCGCAGATTCCGTCGCTGCTCGTGTCGATCGCGGCCGGCATCGTGACGACGCGCGTCGCGACCCGCGATGCGCGGCAGCGCCAGCTCGGCGAACAGCTCGGCGAGCAACTGGGTGCGCATCCGCGCGCGCTGCTGATCGCGGCGCTGGTGCTGGCCGGCTTCCTCGTCGTGCCCGGCTTTCCGAAATGGTCGTTCGCGCTGATCGCGCTCGGCCTCGGCGCGTTCGCGTTCTCGCAGATCAAGCACAAGACGACCGCGCCGAGCTTCAACCTGATTCAGATCGCGGGGCGCGTCGGTACGGCCGACGACGGGCAGCCCGCGAAGGTGTCGCACGCGGCGGGCGTCACGTCGCTGATCGCGGTATCGCTGTCCGACGACCTGCGCACGAGCCTGAACCTCGCGCAACTGCAGGCCGCGCTGTCGAGCGCGAAGGCGCGCGTCGACGCGGATATCGGCACGGTGTTCCCGCGCATCACGCTGAACGACGACGAAGGTGCGGCGGCCGGCACGTACCGGATCTACCTGCAGGACGTGCTCGCCGCGCACGGCGCGCTGAAGCCGGGCTGGCTGCTGTGGGACGGTGTCGCGCCGCTGCCCGAACGCGCGGAGCGCCAGCCGGCCGAGGCGTTCGGCCCGTTCGCGACCGCACTGTGGATCAAGCCCGACGGCGCCGCGCCGGACGGCAAGTGGCTGTCGAGCGAAAGCGCGCTCGCCGCGCACGTCGAGCAGATCGTGCGCCAGCATGCGGACGAACTGCTGGGCATCCAGGAGACGCAGGCGCTCGTGCATCTCGTGCGCCGCGAACACCCCGAACTCGTGGGCGAGCTGACGCGGCTCGTGCCGCTGCAGCGCGTGACCGAAGTGCTGCGCCGGCTGCTCGCCGAACAGGTGCCGATCCGCAACCTGCGCGTGATTTTCGAGAGCCTGATCACGTGGGCGCCGAACGAACCCGACGACGTGATCGCGCTGGTCGAGCTCGTGCGCGTCGACCTGCGCCGGATGATTACCGACCGCCATGCGGGCACGACGCGCCAGCTGCGGGTCGTGCTGTTCGAGCAGAACCTGCAGGAGCGGATCGAGAGCGCGGTGATGCGCACCAAGCAGGGCAATTTCCTCGCGCTGTCGAGCGCGATCAAGCAGGACATCGGCGAACAGGTGCGCGCGATCGTGCAGGCCGCGCAGGCGGCCGGCCCCGGCGGCCACGGCAACGCGCAGGGCGCGGCGCGGCTCGCGGTGATGGTCGCGCTCGGCGCGCGCCGCTATGTGAAGACGATCCTGCAGCCGGTGCTGCCCGAACTGGCGGTGCTGTCGTACCAGGAGGTCGAGGAGGACGTGCAGCTGCACACGATCGGCTGGGTGAAGAACCCGCCGGACGACGGCTCGGTCGGCGCGGGCGCCGACGTGCGCGTGCCGGGAGCCGTGCAATGACGAGCTCGACGATCCTCGACCTGACGCGCCAGGCGCTGATGCTCGTGCTGCTGCTGTCGCTGCCGATCGTGCTGATCGCCACCGTCACGGGCCTCGTCGTCGCGATCCTGCAGGCCGTCACGCAGGTGCAGGACGCCAACATCGGCATCGCGGTGCGGCTGATCGCCGTGATGGTCGCACTCGTGCTGCTGTCGGGCTGGCTCGGCGGCGAAGTGCTGCGCTTCGCGCAGCAGGCGCTGGAACGCATGTTCGTTTCTTCCACAGGAGTCCTTTGATGCGTCGACGCGTCGCCCCGATCCGGTTTCAACCGCGCAGCCTGCAACGGGCCGCGCTTGCCATGTGCGCGACTGCGCTGCTCACGGCGTCGCTGTGCATGGCGTCCGCGCAGCCGGCCCGCGCCGCGGACCTGCGCTGGCGCAACAAGCCGTTCACGATCGTCGCGAACGGCAAGAAGATCGGCGACTTCATTCGCGAACTAGCATCGTCGCAGGGCGTGACGGCGGTGGTCGACCCGAAGGTCGACGGCGTGATCAGCGGCCGTTTCTCGGGCACGCCGCAGCAGACCCTCGACACGATCTGCTCGACCTACGGGCTCACGTGGTACTACGACGGCTCGTTCCTGTACGTCGATCCGGCCGACCAGTCGCAGACGCAGATGATCCCGATCCCGCCGAACGCATCCGGCGAAATCGGCCGCGCGCTGCAGGCGATGCAGATTCCCGACAAGCGCTACACGCTCGTGATCAACGACCGCGCGAACAGCGTGTACGTGGCCGGCCCGCGCCGCTACGTCGAGCTCGTGCGGCAGGCGGTCGGCTCGGTCGGCGATCCGGCGGCGAACGGCGCGCATGCGGACATCCGCGCATTCCGGCTGAAGTACGGCTGGGCGTCGGATTTCACGATCAACCGCTCGGGCAAGGAAGTGACCGTGCCGGGCGTCGCGACGATTCTGAGCCGGCTGTTCGGCAAGGGCGGCGGCACGAACGCTCTGCCGTCGAGCACGTCGCTCGGGCAGGCCGCGCGCCAGGTCAAGCTCGGCTCGGGGCTGACGATCGCGGTGCCGCGCCTCGATTTCCCCGATATCTCCGGCGGCCCGCGTTCGGGCGGCTATTCCGGCGACGGCAGCGCGACCGGCGGGTTCTCGCCGTTCTCGAACGGCGGCGGCGGCGACACGCTGCCGCAGATCGTCGCCGATCCGGCGATCAACGCGGTGATCGTGCGCGACCTGCCGGAGAACATGTATCGCTACCAGTCGCTGATCAACCAGCTCGACGAGCGGCCGCGCATCGTCGAGATCAACGTGACGATCATCGACATCAACGAGGATTCGCTCGACAGCCTCGGGATCGACTGGCGCCTGCACACGACGCACGGCGACGTGCAGATCGGCAACGGCGCGAATCCGCTGAACGGCAACACGCAGTACAACGGCTCCGGCAATCCGCCGCTGACGTTCGGCGTCGGCACGTCGGAAACCGGGCAGACGGGCGCCTTCCTGCCGACGGGTATCGCGCTGACCGCATCGATCGGCGGCTCGCTGCGCAACTACCTGCTCACGCGCGTGAACGCGCTCGCGCAGAAGGGGCAGGCGCAGTTGCGTTCGAAACCGAAGGTGCTCGCGCTCGACAACACCGAGGCGATCCTCGAGAACCTCACGCAGTTCTACGTGCAGGTGCAGGGCTACCAGGATTCGTCGCTGTACAGCGTGACGACCGGCACGAGCATCAAGGTGACGCCGATGATCGTCGACGAGGCGATCCGCAACGCGGCCGCCGTATCCGGCAATCCGCAGAGCGTGATGATGTCGATCGACATCCAGGACGGCAACGTCGTGCAGGGGCAGGCCGTGTCGAACATTCCGGTGATCCAGCAGCGCAATATCGTCACCAAGTCGATGATCGACGAAGGCAAGAGCCTGCTGATCGCCGGTTTCAACGACGACGAGGTGAAGCTGAACAAGAGCGGCGTGCCCTGGCTGTCCGACATCCCGCTGATCGGCAACCTGTTCAAGTACACCGACAAGTCGGGCAACCACATGGAGCGGTTCTACCTGCTGACGCCGCGCGTGGTGACGACCGCGTCGATGTACGCGCCGGACGGCTCGCCCGTGAACCCGGGCGCCGACCGGCCGGCGAACCAGGAAGGCATGTCGATGTATCGGCCGCCGGATAACGACGTCGCGGTGCCGCTGACGCCGAAGCCGCTGCCCGGCACGAAGTTCGGCCCGCCCGCGCTGCCGCCGCCGTCGAAGGATGCGGCGTCGCAGCCGGCGGCGACGACCGCAGGAGCCACCCCCCATGTCGACGACCATCATTGACCCGCACGGCGACGGCGCATTGGCCGGCGGCGCGGGCGGCGCGGGGGCCGGCGCTGCCGCGCTCGCGTCGCCGTGGAACCTGTGCTTCCTGAGCGGGCCGATGTACGGCCGCACGATGTCGCTTGCGCGCGGCGCGAACTGGGTCGGCACGGCGGCCGATTGCGAAGTGATCCTGCCCGATCGCGAGATCGGCGCGAAACAGGTGTGCCTGCAGGTCGGCGCGCTCGCGGTGACCGTGCAGAACCACGGCGGCGACGCCGGTGCACCGGTGCTGTTCAACGACGAACCGCTCGGCAGCGGCCGCCGCTCGATGACGCCGTACGACGTCGTGACGGTCGGCTCGATCCGGCTCGGCATCGCACGGCACGCGCAGGCGAGCGTCGCGGTGCCCGACGAAACCGACGCGCCGGACGCCGCGCGCGAGGCCGCGTGGCTCGGCTGGCTTACCGGCGGGCTGCGCCGCCTCGGCAGCCGTCGGCTCGTGATCGCGCTGGTCGCGCTGTGGATCGGCGTGCTGCTCGGCGCGCTCGGCTATGGCTTCGTCGCGTGGTCGGGGCGCCTGCCGTGGCAGCACGAATCGGTGCTCGCACGCACGCATCGGCTGCAGCAACTGCTGCACGCGTATCCGGAGCTGGCCGTCGCGCCGCGCGACGACGGCGTGATCGTGTCCGGCTACGTGAGCGACCCGGCCGCGCGCGAACGCGTCGCGCAGATCGTCGCGGGCGTCGACAACGCGGCGCTGGGCAACATCTACGTGGTCAGCGATCTGGTGGCGACCGCGCAGACCTATTTCAGCGATACGGCGCTGACGGTCGCGTATCTCGGCCGTGGCCGGATCGAGCTGACGGGCGCGGCCGCGCGCGCGCAGATCGAGCCGCGCATCCGCAACTACATGAAGGACGCGCGCCCGGCGCTCGAGGTGGTCGATCACGTGCGCGATGCCGATCCGGCCGCGCCGCGCACGACGACGACGCTCGGCGGGATGGCCGGCATTCCGGAGATCACGACCGTGTTCGCCGGCGACGGCGACCAGCGCTACATCGAGACGGTCGACGGCAGCCGCTATTTCGAGGGCGCGCGGCTGAAGGACGGGCCGACCGTCGTGTCGATCGGCCCGGACGAAGTGGTGTTCGAACGCAACGGCCAGCGCATCACGATGCCGCTCGGCGGCGCGTCGGCGAACGCGCCCGAGCAGGCACCTGCGCCGCCCGTGGCGCCGCTCGCGAGCGGTGCGGCGGCTGGAGTCGCGCAGCCGGTGCCGGGGCCGACGCTGTTGCCGGACGCACCGCAAGCGGGTGCCAAGGCGGCCGGTGCTTCGACGAAGGAGGCGGCGCACTAGCGCCGCGACAGGTCTTGCGCATCGCGTAACAGGCGGTGCGCGCATTACGCGGGGCGTCGCATCGGTGCGGCGGCTCACGTCGCCGGCGGGGCATGGGGCCATCGCCGGAAGGTGGATGAAGTTCACGTTAAGGAGCGAAACATGGGTACCCAGGCCGCAGGTGGTGCAACCAACACGAACCAGGTCCAGCAGCAGGCCGACGACCTGACCAAGACGCAGCTCGAACTGACGAAGATCAACTTCCAGGTCCAGCAGTCGACTGCGACGTTCGAAACCAGCAACGCAGTGACCGCGCAGGAGGGGACGGCGAACGCCCAGGTTGCGCAACACCTGAGCTCGGCCGGCCGCGCATGACGCCGGTTGCCGGCCGCGCCGCGTGCCGACGCGCGCCGGGCCTGCCCGCGAAGGGCGCCCGGCCGCTGATGCGCGCGTGCCGGCCGGCCTGTTCCGGGCGGGCCCGACCGATCCGGTCCGGCGCCTGCCAACCAAGGAGGGCATGGATATGTCAGTGACAGGCGTAGGCGCGGCGCCGCCGGGCGCGGCCGCGCTCGCGGGTGCCGTGCAGCAGACGGGCTCGGCGTCCGATCCGGTGCAGGTGCGCCAGTTCGATGCGCTGATGCAGCCGGGCGCATCGCCGGCGGCGTCGTCTTCGTCGGGCGTCGCGATGTCGCACGCGCCGGCGGATGCGGCGCCGGCCGTGCAGATGACGCCCGCGCAGGCGAACCAGTCGTCGCTCGTCGAGCGGTTGCGCACCTACGGCAACGATCTCGACACGCGGTACGCGAACATCGACAAGCATCGCAGCGAAATGCTGACGTCGATGGCGGACAGCCGCAGCGATCCGATGATGACGATGGTGAAGGCGATGGACTTCCAGTGGACGGCGACCACCACGATTTCGGAATACCAGTTGAGCCTGTCGGTCGCGCAGGCGGCGAACGGCTTCACGCACACCGTGCTGAAGACGCAGGAGTGAAAGCGTGCGTGCAGGCCGGATTCGGCCTCACGCACCCTGAAGCGGACAAACGATGACGACGATCGATTCGACGCCGCGCGCGCATGCGTGGCGCAGCCGGGCGGCGCGCGCGCTGCTCGCGGGGCTGCTCGTGCTGTTGGCCGGGTGCCAGAAGGAGTTGTACTCGGGCCTGTCGGAGCGCGATGCGAACCAGATGGTCGCGGTGCTCGGCGACGCGGGCATCAGCGCGTCGAAGGACAACGACGCGCGCGACACGTCGGACCGCAACGCCTGGCTGGTCAGCGTCGCGGACGGCGACATGCAGTCGGCGCTCACGGTATTGCAGGCGAACGGGCTGCCGAAGCCGAGCTATGCGAGCCTCGGCGAGCTGTTCCAGAAGCAGGGCCTCGTGTCGACGCCGGCCGAGGAACGCGTGCGCTATCTGTACGGCGTGTCGCAGGACCTGTCGCGCACGCTGCAGGACATCGAGGGCGTGGTCGTCGCGCGCGTGCAGGTCGTGATTCCGGAGAACGATCCGCTCGCGGACAAGATCAAGCCGTCGTCGGCGGCCGTGTATATCCGCTATCGGTCGGGCGTCGACCTGCGCGCGATGGCGCCGATGGTCAAGGATCTCGTCGCGCACAGCATCGAAGGGCTGCAGTACGACAACGTGTCGCTGTTCCTGCAGCCGGCCGCCGCGCAAGCAACGCGCGTGGACGGGATCGGCAGCGCGGTGACCGATATCGTGCGGCTGCGCTCGCCGCTCGGCTGGCTCGTGTTCGCGCTGATCCTGCTGACCTGCGCGGTGATCGCGCTGTCGGCGGCGCGGCGCGGAATGTTCGGCGCACGGCTTGCCGGCCTGCTCGGCGCGCCGCGCGGGGCGAATGGCGGAGCGTCCGCGCAGCCGGCGTCCGGGCATCCGCCGTCCGCGCAGCCGGCCGGCGGCGGTCTGCGCACGCCGGACGGCGCGCGCGACGGCGCATGAGCGATTCGCATGCACCACCGGGTGACGCGGCCGCCCCGTCGTCCGATACGGCGCCGCTGCCGTGGCTGCAGCCGCTCGCGCCGCCGCCCGCCGCGCGCCGTGCCGCATTTCATGCGCTCGTCTGCGACTTCAACCTGCGGCCCGACCGTTATCTGCACGTGACGCGCGTGCCGGCCGACTGGCCCGCGCGCTACCGCTCGCCGGACGCGTTCGGCGCGGCCGGCCGCAAGCTGCTCGCGCGGCACCTGCTCGACGCGCACGGCGTGGCCGACCGGCACGACTTCGACGTCGCGAACCCGTGCGCGCGGCTCGCGCTGCTGCCGGGCGCGGCGCTCGAGCAACTGGCGTCGTATGCCGGGCTGCTGCTGCATCGCAACTGGCTGCGCGATGCGCTGACCGTGCGGCGCATCCGCGCGGAAGTCGCGGCCCGGCTCGGCGGCGACGCGCTGGAACTCGCGCTCGAACGCGCGCCGGAATTCGGCGCGCTCGCGGACACGCTCGAACCGTGGCGCGCGGATCCCGCCGCGCTGCCCGTCGTGATCCGCGCACGCGGCGGACGGCTGCTCGCGGATTTCATCGGCGTGGCGGGCGACGCGATCGCGCGGCGCGCGCGCCTGAAGTTCAACCGCGCGATCGACGACGAAGCGCCGTACTGGCTGAACCGCGCGCAGCGCGACCAGTTCGGCGAATTGCTGTTCCTGTTTCTGATTCCCGAGAGGCTTGCGTCATGGGACTGGCTTTTCTGATCACGAGCGACAACCTGCAACTGCTGTCGGAGCGCAAGGTGCTCAAGGAGCGCGAATACGCGGCGCTGCTCGACGCGTCCGCGGTGATCGCGACCGCGCACGACGAGGCCGCGCGCATCGTCGCCGACGCGCAGCGCGAATTCGACAAGCGGCAGGCGGCCGGCTACGACGAAGGGATGCGCCGCGCGCAGCGCGAGCAGGCCGCGCAGGCCTACACGCAGGCGCTCGCGGCCGCGCGCACGATGGAGACGATGAAGGACGCGATGGCCGACATCGTCGTGAAGGCCGTGCGCGCGATCGTCGGCGAGATGAGCACGCAGAAGCTGTACGAGGCCGCGCTGGCGCGGATCGCGCCGCTCGTGCGCGACGAGGCGTTCCTGGTCGTGCATGTCGCGCCTGGCCGCAAGGACGAAATGCGCGACGCGCTCGACGGTGCATTCGCGGGGCAATCGAACCGGCAGAAGATTCGCATCGTCGAGGATGCGCAACTCGAACGCCATGCGTGCACGGTCGAGACGCCGTCCGGGCGCATCGACGCGAGCCTCGACCTGCAGATCGACGCGCTGCGCCAGGCGATCCGCCGCGATGCGCTGAAGGGCGCCGCGCGATGAACGCGCCGCTCGACGATGCTCAGCCGTTCGGCAGCGGCGACGACGACGGCGCGCCGTTCGATCGCGGCCGCCTCGTCGGCGAACTCGACGCGGGGCTCGCGTTTTTCTCGCCGGTGTCGGTGCAGGGCCGCGTCAATCACGCGGTCGGGCAAATCCTGAACGCGACGGGCATCCGCGCGCGGCTCGGCGAGATCTGCGAACTTCGCACGCCGAACCAGCCGACGCTGCTCGCCGAAGTGGTCGGGTTTTCGCGGCAGACGACGCTGCTCACGCCGCTCGGCGACGTGGCCGGGCTGTCGCCGGAGACGACCGTCGTGCCGTCCGGGCGCGAACATGTGTTTCCGGTGGGCGAAGGGCTGTTCGGCCGCGTGCTCGACGGGCTCGGCCGGCCGCTCGACGATCGCGGGCCGGTGACGGGCGCCGCGTGGGTGTCGACGCAGCAGGACCCGCCGAACCCGCTCGCGCGCCAGATGATCGACACGCCGTTTCCGACCGGCGTGCGCGTGATCGATGGGCTGATGACGCTCGGCGTCGGGCAGCGCGTCGGCATCTTCGCGCCGTCGGGCGTCGGCAAGAGCACGCTGCTCGGGATGATCGCGCGCGGTGCGCAGGCCGACGTGAACGTGATCGCGCTGGTCGGCGAACGCGGCCGCGAGGTGCGCGAATTCATCGAACACAGCCTGTCGCCCGAGGTGCGCGCGCGTTCGATCGTCGTCGTGTCGACGTCCGATCGTCCCGCGATGGAGCGCGTGAAATCCGCACTCGTCGCGACCGCGATTGCCGAGCACTTCCGCGATGCGGGCAAGCGCGTGCTGCTGCTGGTCGATTCGCTGACGCGCTTCGCGCGCGCGCAGCGCGAGGTCGGCCTCGCGAGCGGCGAGCCGCCGACGCGGCGCAGCTTCCCGCCGTCGACGTTCGCGGTGCTGCCGCGCCTGCTCGAACGCGCGGGGCAGGGCGCGAACGGGTCGATCACCGCGCTCTACACGGTGCTCGTCGAAGGCGACGAGGAATCGGACCCGATCGCCGAGGAAGTGCGCTCGATCCTCGACGGCCATATCGTGCTGTCGCGCAAGATCGCGCTCGCGAACCGCTATCCGGCGATCGACGTGCTCGCGAGCCTGTCGCGCGTGATGCCGCTCGTCGCGAGCCGCGCGCACCAGCAGGCGGCCTCGCGCGTGCGCGAGCTGATCGCGAAGTACCAGGAGATCGAACTGCTGGTGCAGATCGGCGAATATCGCGAAGGCAGCGACCGGCTCGGCGATCTCGCGCTGCGCGCGCGCGACGCGATCGGCGCGTTCTGCGCGCAGGCGTCGCACGAGGACGTGCATTTCGACGCGCTGCTCGCGAAGCTGACGAAGCTGGCGAACGATCATGTCTGAAGCCGACGACCGCCTCGTGCTCGCCACGCTTGCGCGCCTGAAGCGCGTGCGCGAGATGCGCAGCCAGATCGCGCGCGTCGCGGCCGCGCGCCAGCAGGGCATCGCCGCGCAGAGCCGCCGCGCGCTCGACGCCGCGCACGCGCAGCTCGCGCAGCAGGTGGCCGCGAAGGCCGCGATCCAGACGCGTCTTGCCGACGACGTGCGCGAGGCGCGCGCGCTGCAGAACGCGGCGGCCGATACGCGCACGTTCGACCGGCACATCGGCACCGCGAACGCGTCGGTGAGCGAGGCCGCGCACGTGCATCGCGGCCACGAGGCGACGCTGGCCGACCTGCAGCGCGCCGCGCGCAAGGCGAAGGCCGCCGAGGACAAGCTCGACAAGGCCGGCGAGAAGGCGCTGCACGCGCGCGCCGCGCGGGTCGAGCGCGATGCCGACGAAGTCGCGGACGGCTACGCGGTGCGGCGCTTCGCGACGGCCGGAGTATGGTCAGGCGCGGCGGGCGACGTGGCCGGCCACGCGGCTGCGCAGCCGGAAGCGGCCGCCGCGTTCGACGCGGAGATGGCCGCCCGGCCGGCCGATGCGGAAGCCGGCTCGGTCGACGTGACCGACATGAGCGACGCAGCCGCTTCAACCGCCTTAACCACCCCGGCCGCCCCGGCCGACGACCCCGAGCCGCCCTCCGCCGCGGAGCGCCGATGCTAGACCAGGCCGCGGGTTTCAACGACGTCGCGGGCACGCTGCGGCCGCTGCTCTACGTGATGCCGCGCCTGTTGCCGATCATGTTCGTCGTGCCGGTGTTCAACGAGCAGATCATCACGGGGCTCGTGCGCAACGGGATCGCCGTCGTGATCGCCGCGTTCGTCGCGCCGGCGATCGACTCCGCGCAGGTGGCTGCGCTGCCGTTCCTGATGTGGTGCCTGCTCGTCGCGAAGGAGGCGGTGGTCGGCATGCTGCTCGCGGGCGCGTTCAGCGCGGTGCTGTTCGCGATCCAGGGCGTCGGCTACCTGATCGACTTCCAGACGGGCAGCGGCAGCGCCGCGTTCTTCGATCCGATGGGCGGCCACGAAGGCGGCCCGACCTCGGGCTTCCTCAATTTCGTCGCGATCGCGCTGTTCGTCACGGCCGGCGGCCTGCAGGTGCTCGTGCAACTGTTCGCGCAGTCGTATGCGTGGTGGCCGATCGGCTCGCTCGGCCCCGATTTCTCGTCGATGCTGCAGACCTTCGTCGTGCGGCAGACCGACACGATCTTCGAATGGATGGTGAAGCTCGCCGCGCCGGTGACGATCGTGCTGGTGCTCGTCGAGCTCGGCATCGGCCTCGTCGGGCGCGCGGTGCCGCAGCTCAACATCTTCGTGTTCTCGCAGCCGCTGAAGAGCGCGCTCGCGCTGCTGATGATGGTGCTGTTCCTGCCGGTGGTGTACGCGGCGCTGCATTCGCTGCTGAGCCCCGACAGCGGGCTGATGGCGCTGCTGCGCGCGCTGTTCGCCGCGCACGGCGGCGCCTGAGCGCGCGACGGAGCCGACATGGCCGAAAAGGACCAGAAGCCGACCGCGAAGCGCCTGCGCGAGGCGCGCGAGAAAGGCGATGTGCCGAAGAGCGCGGAAACGATTTCGTCGGCGTTCTTCGTCGGCGTATGCGTCGCGCTCGCGGTCGGAATCGGCGCGCTGTTCGCGCGGTTGCAGTCGCTGTTCCGGCTCGTGTTCGACGCGGTCGGCGCGGCCGACCCGTCCGCACGGATCGCGGTGCTGATCGACGGCGCCGCGCGCGACTGGGCGACGCTGTCCGCGCAGATCGTCGCGGCCGGGCTGCTGGCCGGGCTGCTCGCGGGCTTCGTGCAGGTTGGCGGCGTGATGGCGTGGAGCCGCCTCATGCCGCAGCTGTCGCGGCTCAATCCGGCCGAGGGGCTGAAGAACCTGTGGTCGATGCGCAACCTCGTCAATCTCGCGAAGATGCTGCTGAAGACGGTGCTGC
The DNA here is from genome assembly GCF_058781685.1 of Burkholderia sp. FW306-1C-G01B. NCBI lineage: Bacteria > Pseudomonadati > Pseudomonadota > Betaproteobacteria > Burkholderiales > Burkholderiaceae > Burkholderia > Burkholderia sp. FW306-1C-G01B. The sequence goes on along the minus strand of NZ_JBYSWZ010000002.1, from coordinate 188,130 downwards.
TCGCCGCGACGCTCGGCTGGCTGATCGTCGAGTCGCTCGACCCGTCGGTGCAGTCGGGTTTCACGCGGCCGATATCGATCCTCGCGCTGATCGTGAAGCTGCTGATGCTGCTGTTCGGCTGGGCCGCGCTGATCTACATCGTGATGGCGCTGATCGACATCGTGCATCAGCGGCACGAGTTCAACCAGAAGATGAAGATGTCGATCGACGAAGTGCGACGCGAGCACAAGGAGGACGAGGGCGACCCGCACATCGAGGCGAAGCGCCGGCAGCTCGCGCGCGAAGCGCAGTTCGCGTCGCTGCCGGACCGGATCGGTTTCGCGTCGGTGGTCGTCTATTCGCCGCGCGTCGCGGTCGCGCTCTATTACGGCGGGATCGGCACGCTGCCGTGGGTGCTCGCGCGCGGCGAAGGCGAGGCGGCCGAGCGGATCGTGCGGCTCGCGCGCGACGCGCTGCGCCCGACGCTTGCGAACGTCGGGCTCGCGCAGGCGCTGTACGAGACGACACCCGAGAACGGCACGATCCAGCAGCAGCATTTCCGCGAGGTCGCGCAGTTGCTGAAATGGGCGACCGGCGCTGTCTGACGCACGCGGCGGCGGGCATATCCCCCTTTTTCCGGTCAGCGAACCGGCGTGGCCAATCGCTCCATTTCGATATGGCCCTTTGCGTGGTCATGCGCGCGCGGCGCTTGACTCCGTTTTTTTTCCGGCCGCAGCCCGAATTCACCAGTGAATTATTGCTGAATTATTTCTTCGTAATATGGCTCGACCGTCACGCCTGATGGCGGGCCGCGAGGTTGCGCCGCGCGTGACGGAACAAGTCAACAGGGGCAGACAAATCACATGTGTGGAATCGACGGCTTTCTGAATACCGTCGCCATCGATGAGGAGACAGCGCGCGGCACGCTCGCGCGGATGACGGCGAGCCTCGCGCATCGCGGGCCGGACGGGCAGGGGATCTGGGTCGATCCGGAAGCCGGCATCGCGCTCGGCCACCGGCGGCTGGCGATCGTCGACCTGTCGGTGCATGGCCGGCAGCCGATGGCGTCCGCGTGCGGCCGCTACGTCATGGTCTTCAACGGCGAAATCTACAACCATCGCGAACTGCGTGCCGAGCTCGAGCGCGCGGGTCGCGCGCCGGCGTGGCGCGGCCACTCCGACAGCGAGGTGCTGATCGCGGCGATCGTCGCGTGGGGTGTCGAGGCGACGCTGCGGCGCGCGACCGGCATGTTCGCGTTCGCGCTGTGGAATCGCGCATCGCGGGTGCTGACGCTCGCGCGCGACCGGATCGGCGAGAAGCCGCTCTACTACGGCCGGATCGGCGACGCGCTCGTGTTCGCGTCGGAGCTGAAGGCGCTGCGCGGCTATCCGGGCTTCGACGGCACGGTCGACCGCGACGCGCTGTGCCTGTATCTGCGCCAGTCGAGCGTGCCCGCGCCGTACACGATCTATCGCGGCATCCGCAAGCTGCCGCCCGGCACGTACATCCAGTTCGAGCATGCGCGCGACACGCCGCGCGTGCGCGCGTACTGGACGCTCGAACAGGCGATCGAGAGCGGCCGCGAGCAGCCGTTCGAGGGCAGTGCCGACGAGGCCGTCGGCCAGCTCGACGCGATCCTGCGCCAGGCCGTCGCGCGGCAGATGGAAGCCGACGTGCCGCTCGGCGCGTTCCTGTCGGGCGGCGTCGATTCGTCGGCGATCGTCGCGCTGATGCAGGCGCAATCGGCGACGCCGGTCGACACGTTTACGATCGGCTTTCATGAAGCCGGCTACGACGAAGCCGGTTACGCGAAGGCCGTCGCGCGCCATCTCGGCACGCGGCATACCGAGCTTTACGTGACGGCCGACCATGCGCTCGGCGTCGTGCCGAAGCTGCCGTCGATCTACGACGAGCCGTTCGCCGATGCATCGCAGATCCCGACCTTTCTCGTGTCGGAGCTGACGCGCCGGCATGTGAAGGTGAGCCTGTCCGGCGACGGCGGCGACGAGCTGTTCGGCGGCTATACGCGCTACTTCCTGACGCCGCGCCTGTGGCGCAAGCTGCATCGCGTGCCGGCCGCCGTGCGCGCGCGGATCGCCGCCGCGCTGCATGCGCTGCGGCCCGATCATGCGGACCAGCTCGCGGCCGTCGCGCAGGGCGCATGGGGCGGCGTGGAGGCGCGCGAATCGGCGGCGCGCATCGGCGACCGCCTGCACAAGCTCGGCCATGTGATGACGGCCGAGAGCCGCATCGGCCTGTACCGGCTGCTGATGTCGTCGGTGCATCATCCCGAGCGCATTGCGCTGTCGGGACAGGAGCCGCCGACGCCGCTCGACACGGTGTCCGCGTGGCCCGCGCACCTGAGCTTCGCCGAGCAGGCGATGGCGATCGATACGCTCACGTATTTGCCGACCGACATTCTCGCGAAGGTCGACCGCGCGGCGATGGCCGTGAGCCTCGAGACGCGCATGCCGTTCCTCGACCATCACGTCGTCGAATTCGCGTGGCGCGTGCCGGCGTCGGTGCGTTTGCCGGAAGGGCAGTCGAAGGCGCTGCTGCGCCGGCTGCTCGACCAGTACGTGCCGTCGGCGCTGATCGACCGGCCGAAGCAGGGCTTCTGTGCGCCCGTCGATCACTGGCTGCGCGGCTCGCTGCGCGACTGGGCCGAGGCGCTGCTGCGGCCGTCGCGGTTGCGCGAAGAGGGTTTCTTCGATGCGGCCGCGGTCGAGCGTTTGTGGCGGCAGCATCAGACGGGCCGGATGAACTGGCAGCATCAGTTGTGGACGGTGCTGATGTTCCAGGCGTGGCTGGAGGCGCAGCGGGCGGGGTGACGCGGCGTTCGACTTGCCGGCGACGGTCGGCGGGTTCGCCCGCGCCTCACCCGTTCACTGGTCGAGACACCGCACGCACAGCCGCTTCGCCTGGTTCGCCGGCAGCCCGCGGCACATCATCACCACCGGGCGCGCGTGACACGAAGGCGCATCGGCGGACGCGGCGGGCGACGCCAGCCGCCGCGCGCGTTCGGGCGGCGTGGTGGCGGCCGCGTCCATACGCCGGCGGCGCTCGGGCGGCGGCGTGTCGCTCACGACCGGAATCGGTTCGACGCCGCCTTCGCGCGCGTTGCGCTGCGCGCTCGCGACGACGCGGCTCACGTAGCCGCTCGAGAAACCGGTCGTGAAGTTGCCGCTGTAGTAGCACGACAGCGCCGCGCGCAATGCGGCCTGCGCGGCGCGGCCGGTGCCCGACGAGCGCGCGAAGCATTCGGTCAGGATCGCGCCGCCGGCCCGCAGGTTGCGGCACGGCTCGAACATCGTCGCTTCGTCGAGCCCGTATTTCGTGAAATTTCGTTCGTTCACCTGAGCGAGGCCGACGCTGTAGCTGAAGCCGCGCGACGCAAGCTCGCGCGCGGTCGCGCGCGCCTCGTCGAGCGACGCGGGCTGGCGCGCCAGGTGGCCGCCGACCACGCCGATCGCATACGGATTGAAGCCAGACTCGGTGCGCACGAGCGCGGCGAGCGTGTCGGGATCGACGTTCGGCGCACACGCGCGAGCGAGTTGCGCGAAGCCCGCGCCGCTGGCCGCATGCGCGATGTGCGGCTGCATTCCGGCGAATGCGGGCACGAGCAGCCCGACCAGCGCGCACAGGTGCGCGGCGGCGGTTCGCAGGCCGCGCGCATTCATCCCGCGCCCGCCACGCGGTACGACAGCACGAGCCCGTGCACGAGCAGCGACCAGCCGTCGAGTGCGACGAACAGCAGCAGCTTGAACGGCACCGAGATCGTCGTCGGCGAGATCATCTGCATCCCGAGCGCGAGCAGGATGTTCGCGACCAGCAGGTCGACGACGATGAACACGATATAGATCACGAAACCGATCTGGAATGCCTTCGTCAGTTCGGCGAGCGTGAAGCTCGGCACCAGCACGAGCAGGTCGTCGTCCTTGATGCCGTCCGCGCGGTTCTTCGGCCAGACCGACGTCGCGGTGCGCACGAAGAATTCGCGGTCGCGCTGCCGCGTATGCGACACGAGGAAATCCTTGATCGGCGGCAGCGCGGCATCGGCGAGCGCGCCGACGTCGGCGGTCGACAGCTGCCCCGATGCGTCGAAGTGGCGCGCCTGCAGCGCGTCGCGGATCGACATCCCGACGGGCGCCATGATGAACAGCGACAGGATCAGCGCGATGCCGTTCAGCACGAGGTTCGGCGGCACCTGCTGGATCCCGAGCGCGGAGCGCAAGAGGCCGAGCACGACCACGAGCTTCGTATAGCTCGTCACCATCAGCGCCGCGAACGGCGCGATGCCGAGCGCGGCGATCACCGCGATCAGCGCGACCGGATTCGGCAGGTTGCCCATCGCTCAGCGCTCGCGCGGCGCGGGTTGCGTCAGCGTGACGACACGCACGCCGAGTTTCTGGCCGACTGCAATCAGGTGGCCGGTGCCGATCAGCATCCCGTTCGCGACCAGATGGATCACGCTCTGGTTGATTCCTTGCTGCAGTTCGATCACGGCGCCCGGCTGCAGCGCGCTCAACTCGCCGAGCGGCATCGACGTGGGCGGCAGCTCGAAGCGCAGGTCGACCGCGAGGCCGTCGAGCGTGCGCGGCGCATCGGCGGGCGGCGCGTCGTGCGCCGTCGCGGGCGCGGTGTCGGTGCGGGTCGGTTCCAAAGGCATCTCCCTGATTCGTTCGACGGTCAGCCGGTTGCCCGACGGCCGTCCGGTGATCTCCCACGCTGGCGCGGCGGGCAACCGCGCGACGCACAGCAGGTTCTGCTCGTGCGCCTGCCAGCGCTCGATCGCGATGATGTCGCCGCCGACGACATCGGCCAGTTCGGCCGTCGTCAGCTCGGTGCGGCCGATCTCGAACACGAGCGGCACGGGCAGGTTCGCGTAGGCCGCGCGCGTGTCGGCGAGCGCGGCCGGCGCGGCCGCGAAGAACACGGCCAGCGCATCGGGCGCGTCGAACAGCAGTGCGCCGTGGCAGCGCCATGCGCCGTCGGCGCGCCGCAGCTCGAAGCGCAGCGCGGCCGGTGCTGCGCGCCAGGCGGGCGCGCTCGCGGGCGGCGGCAGCAGTTCCACGCGCTGCCGCGTCGCGGCCTGCAGCACGGCCGTGAGCGGCGCGCACAGGTCGGCGAGCAGCGCCGCGCGGATCACGGCCGGCACGGCCGGGTCGGCCGCGTCGCCGAGCCATTCCGTTTCCGCGACCGGATCGATCCATAGCGTGCCGGTGGCCGGGCCGACGACGAAGCGATAGGCGTGCGCATCCGCGGCCGGCTCGGCATCGATGCGCCAGCGCACCTCGTACGCATGCTCGCCGAGCGTGACCGGAACGGCGCCGGTCGCGCAGTATGCGTGCGACAGCCCGCGCGCGGCGGCGGCGGACAGGCGCGGCAGGTAGGGCGACGCGTCGAGCGCGACCGCGGCCGGCGCAGCGGCGGGCGGCACGGAAGCGGCGGGCATGGCCCGGTTCGCGGCGTCGCCGGCGTCGGCATTCGTCAGGAACTGCGCAGGCACGGCGGGATCGGGGCGGATTCGGCGTCGGTTCGACGGGTTGTTATGGGGCCGGTGGCGCGGACGGGCACGCGGCTGCTGCGTCGATTGTAGGGACGGCCATGGCTGCGTGCCGCGCCGGAATCCGTAGTCGCGTGCGTCGCGCGGCGGCGGGGAGCGCGGGGCGCTACGAAGCGTGACGCCGCGCGGTGGAATGCCGCGCAGCGCGATGCGCGGCGGCGGGCGGCCAAAAGCAACCGCCGCCCGGAGGCGGCGGTCGGGTCGCGACTGGCTGGCGGGCCGGGCGGCGTGCAGGCCGCATCCGGCTGGCGGGACGCGAAGCGCTGCAAACCAGCACAGCGCGGTGGGGGGAGTGTTGCTGGCGCGCCGCGAGCGGGCGGCGAGCGGGTGAATCGTCAGGCGTAGTCGGCGGCCATCACGGCCGGCGGCGCGGCACGCAGGATCGGCGCCGCATCGTGGCGCTCGACGTGCGTCATTGCCGCACCGAACAGCACGAGGCGATAGCCGACCGCATAGATCGGGATGATCCGCAGGTTCTTGTCGTGCTCGAGCTGCAGTTTCGAGCGGATCCGCGAGATATGGGTATCGAGCGTGCGCGACGACACGGCGAGCTCCCGGCCCCATACGGCTTCCTGGATTGCCTGCCGCGGCACGACCTTGTTCATGTTGTCGAGCAGGAATTCGACGACGTCGAATTCGCGCGGCGTAACGTCAATGACCTTGTTGTCGATTTCGATCGTGCGGCGCACGAAGTTGATTTTTATGTTGTCGATGTACAGGTATTTGCAATCCATGGTGGCCCTCGCATGTCCATAAAGGAGTGTTTTGCGGGTCATGTACTGCAACTTCCGGGCCAAGGGACGGAAGGTCAGGTGTCGACGGGGGCGTGCCGGGCGCAGGCGGTGTGGAGCCTTGAATTCAAAAGAATTTTTAACGCGGGGCGCGGGGCGGGTGCGGAAGCGGGCGGAGCAATTTTGAAGAATTGTTACGTAGCATCGAGGGGGCGACGTTACGGGCGTTACGTCTGACGTAACGTGTGGGGGAGGCGGTATTCGTGGCGGGCAGCACATGGTTTTTGCCGGACCGCGAACCCTACATCGAACCCTACCTGGTTTGATGAATAGGCTATTTAAATCAATTGGTTGTGAGTGTTTTTTGCCGACATCGAACCCTACATCGGCCACGCTTCGACAAAAGACGCCGGCCGAGAGACGTTTCCATCCCTCAGCCGGCGTTCCGGCCCATCAAGCCTTCGCGCTATCCGCCGAATCGAACGGCAGCACGTAATGCCGCTTGCCCGTCGCCGCGAAGATCGCGTTCGCGACTGCCGGCCCGATCGGCGCGACGCCCGGCTCGCCGACCCCGGTCGGCGCTTCGGCCGACGGCACGATATACACCTCGACCTTCGGCATCTCGGCCATCCGCAGCACGTTGTAGCCGTCGAAGTTGCGCTGTTCGACCTGGCCGTCCTTCAGCGTGATCGCGCTGTGCAGCGCCGCACCGAGCCCGAAGCCGATGCCGCCTTCCATCTGCGCGGCGACGATGTCGGGATTGATCGCGATCCCGCAATCCACCACGCACACCACACGCTCGACCTTCACCTTGCCGTCCGCGTCGACCGACACCTCGGCCACCTGCGCGACATAGCTCTTGAACGCCTCGGCGACCGCGATCCCGCGCCCGCGGCCCTTCGGCAGCGGCTTGGCCGGATCCCAGCCGGCCTTCTGCGCGGCCAGTTCCAGCACCGCGCGCATGCGCGGCTCCTTCGCGAGCAGGTCGCGGCGGAACGCGTACGGATCCTTGCCGGCGGTGTGCGCGGCTTCGTCGATGAACGCCTCGACCGCGTAGGCCGTGTGCGAGCTGCCAACCACGCGCCACCACAGCACGGGCACGCCCGTCTTCGCGGTGGTGAGCTCGACCGACACGTTCGGCACCGCGTACGGCAGGTTCGCCGCGCCCTCGACCGACGTCGCATCGATGCCGTTCTTGACCATGAACGCCTCGAACGGCGTGCCGGCGAGGATCGACTGGCCGACGATCCGGTGGCGCCAGCCGACCAGCTTGCCGTCCGCGGTCAGGCCCGCGTCGAGCTTGTGGAAGTACATCGGCCGATAGAGGCCGCCCTGGATGTCGTCCTCGCGCGTCCACTGCAGCTTGACGGGCTTGCCGTCCGCGCCGAGCGCCTTCGCGATCGACACGGCCTCGACCACATAGTCCGACCACGCGTTCGCGCGCCGGCCGAAGCTGCCGCCCGCGTACAGCGTATGGATCTTCACCTGCTCGGGCTTCAGGCCCGCGACCTTGGCGGCGTTCGCCTGGTCGATCGTCTGGAACTGGTCGCCGGCCCAGATCTCGCAGCCGTCGCGCGTCAGCTTGACGACCGCGTCGAGCGGCTCCATCGGCGCGTGCGCGAGATACGGGAATTCGTATGTCGCGCTGAGCTTGCGCGCGGCGCCGGCGATCGCCGCGTCGGCGTCGCCGTCCTTGCGCGCCGACGTGCCCGGTTTCTCCGCGAGCTGCCGGTATTCGCGCATGATCTCGGCCGAGCCGCGCTTTTCGGCGTTGCTTTCGTCCCATTCGACCTTCAGCGCGTCGCGGCCCTGCTTCGCGGCCCAGAAGCCCGTCGCGACGACCGCGACGCCGCGCGGCACCTGCACGACCGACACGACGCCCGGCACCGCCTTCGCGGCCGTCGCGTCGAACGACTTGACCGTCGCGCCGAAGCGCGGCGGGCGCTGCAGCAGCGCGACGCGCATGCCGGGGAAGGTCGTGTCGAGCGTGAAAGGCGCGGTGCCGTTCGATTTCGCCGATGCATCGACGCGCGGAATCCGCTGGCCGATCAGCTTGAAATCGGCCGGCTGCTTCAGCACGACCTTGTCCGGCACGGGCAGCTTCGATGCGTCGGCGACGAGCGTGCCGTAGGCGGCCGTCTTGCCGCTCTTCGCATGCGTGACGACGCCATTGGCCGTCGTCAGCTCGCCGGCCGGCACCTTCCAGCGGGCCGCGGCGGCCGACACGAGCATCGCGCGGGCCTTGCCGCCCGCTTCGCGCAGCTGCTGCCACGAGTTCGCCATCGCCGAGCTGCCGCCCGTGCCCTGCATCGTGCCGAACGCGAGGTTCGCATAGCGCTTCGCGTCGGCCGGTGCGCTTTCGACGCGCACGCTCGACCAGTCGGCGTCGAGTTCCTCGGCGACGATCGTCGCGATGCCCGTATACGCGCCCTGGCCCATTTCGACGTGCTTCGCGATGACCGTGACGGCGCCGTCGGGCGTGATGCGCAGGAACGCGTTCGGCGCGAAATCGGCGGCCGGCGCGGTCGCGGCGAGCGCGCGGCGGCCGAGGCCGGCCCATTCGAAGCCGATGGTCAGGCTGACGGCGGCCGCGGCGCCCGCGGCCTTCAGGAACGTGCGGCGCGACGGACGCACCGAATCGCGGTTGTCGAGTTCGATCGTCATGGTCAGGCTCCCAGCGTCGCGGCCGCGTCGTGGATCGCGGCCCGGATGCGGGCGTAGGTCGCACAGCGGCACAGGTTGCCGTTCATCGCGGCGTCGATGTCCGCGTCGGTCGGCTTCGGGTTCTGTTCGAGCAGTGCGGTGGCCGACATGATCTGGCCGGACTGGCAGTAGCCGCATTGCGGAACCTGCTGCTTGACCCACGCGGCCTGCACGGCCTGCGCGGGCTTGCTCCGCAGGCCTTCGATCGTCGTGACATGCTTGCCGGCGATACCGGCGAGCGGCAGCACGCACGAGCGGACGGCCTGGCCTTCGAGATGCACCGTGCACGCGCCGCACTGCGCCATGCCGCAGCCGAACTTCGTGCCGGTCAGTCCCGCGTGTTCGCGAATCGCCCAGAGGACGGGCATCGACGGATCGGCGTCGAGCGTGACGTTCTTGCCGTTGAGGACAAACGAGGTAGGCATTTTGGTTGTCTCCGTGGGGAAAACCCGGCATGCGCCCGGTTAGCCGGCAGTGTGCGCGAGCAGCCGGGTTTTGCGTCTACCCAATCCTGCAAATTTATTGAACAATCCTGCAAACCCCGGGCGCGGCGCGGGCGGTTTCGCTATGCTCCCGCGACATGGGGAAATCAATCGAGGATGCGTCATGGACATGACCGATATCGTCGCGTCGCGCGAATCCGGACGGCGCGAACTGGCGTCGCTGATCGGCCGTTTTGCACCGGCGGACGGCTCGCATTCGACGGCTGTGCCAGGCCTGATGCTGCATCGGCATACGCGTCCGGTCGATCTCGGCTGCGCCGTGTCGTGTGCCGCGCTGGTGATCGCGGGGCAGGGCGCGAAGCGCGTGATCGTGGCCGGCCACGCTTACGAATACGACACGCAGAATTGCCTGATTACGTCGATCGACTTGCCGATCCTGTCGCGCGTGACGCGCGCGTCGCCGGAGGAACCCTACCTGTGCCTGTCGCTGAGGCTCGATCCGCAGCGGATCGTGGAGCTCGCGGCCGAGATGCGGCTGCCCGAGCCCGACGCGGGCCCCGAAGGCGAAGGAATCGCGCTCGCCGAGCTGACGCCGCCGCTGCTCGACGCCGCGCTGCGGCTGTTGCGATTGCTCGATACGCCGGCCGACATTCCGGTCGTCGCGCCGCTGATCGAAAAGGAACTGCTGTACCGGCTGATGACGAGCGGGCAGGGCACGCGGCTGCGGCATATGGCGATCGCGGGCAGCCAGACGCACCGGATCGCGCGCGCGATCGAATGGATCCGCGATCACTACGCGGAGCCGATGCGCGTCGAGACGCTCGCGCAGGCGGTCAACATGAGCGTGTCGTCGCTGCACCACCATTTCAAGCACGTGACGACGCTAAGCCCGCTGCAGTACCAGAAGCAGTTGCGGCTGCACGAGGCGCGGCGGCTGTTGTTGCGGCAGGGCGGCGACGTCGGGTCGGTGGCTGCCGTGGTCGGCTACGAGAGCGCGTCGCAGTTCAGTCGCGAATACAGCCGGCTGTTCGGCGCGCCGCCGATGCGCGACGTCGTGCACCTGCGGAAGAAGGAACTGCTCGGCTGACGCGGCGGCGGCCAGCCCGAACGCGCGGCCGGTGCGCCGCCGGGCCATGGCCGCGGGTCGTCGCTCGGCGGCCATCGGCAATTTCGCGACGACCGGCGCTTGCAGGAACGTCGCTGCCGACGCGCGGTGTGCCGCGGTCGACGTTGCGCGTGACGCGAACGCCGATCGATCGGTGGTGATCTTCATCGCCTTTTCCCCGACACGTCGTTTGACGAGCGACCGCCATCCGTAATCCGTGTGCCGTGGCGTGCCGCTCGGTGAGAACCGGAAATCAGGTAGCCGGCATGCCGTGAACGACGCAATCCCGCTGTGCGCGGGCGAGGGCGCGAAATTGCCGCGCGATATGCGCGCTTTTGTTTCACGCGTGAATGATGGGGACAGGAAAATACCTCGGGCGATGGCCGGATCGATGTGGTTCGATACGAATAAAATTGCGATAAATCAGGCGTTTGTGGGATTTTTTGACATGAAATAAGGCGTTGAATCGGTGTGTTTCAACGATGAGAAAAGCGTAGGTGGCTGCTTGAAAAACGTTTCTTCGATGTATTGCCCGTCGGGTGGCCCAAGGTGTGAAGGGGGCGAATGAAAATGAAAAACTGCTGAGCCGGCTTCGGTCTGGATTGCGCGTTTTAATTTGTTTTGGTTGTTACGCCGGTAATGGTCTGGATGACAAAATTATGTCGCATGATCGCGTCGGTATTTTCAAAGTTGAATCGAAATCATTTCGCCGGTCGAGACGAATGCGTGTCGCAGGCACATCGGAGGCGGCCGCGCGGGCTTGCAGAACGGGGCGCCGCACGCTTCGATTCCCGTTCGTCCGGGCATTGGAGGCCGGCCGAACGTGTCGCGACGCACGGTTCGCAAGCGAAAAAACGGATGCAGCGGGCGATGCGTGACAGCGCGCTTCTCAAGTTTGAAACACTCGTTCACCTGGCCGTCCGGCGAGGGCCGGCGTGCCGGATTCGTCCGTCAAATCGTGATATTGCTTCGCGATGCGCAATGATCGGCGCGTGTGCCCGACCGTTGTCGCGATACATTCCTGAAACAAAAAGTTACGTTCCCGGCGATTCGAGCCGGCGCGCTGGCCGTTCGACGCGCGCAATGAGCGGTGGAATAACGCGTGGCACGCTGCTTGCGCTACTGGACGCACCGGCGAGCGGTCGACACGATGCAACAACGATGTGGGGGCGGCCAACTCGTCAATAAGCCAGTCGGGGAAACGGCAATGAAGACCATAAGCAGTGGCTTGATCGGCGCGTTCTTTGCGCACCATAGGGGGAGTCGGAAAGTTCGGGGTATCGCTTGCGACGCAGTGCCAGCGTCGCGGGTCGCGCCTTGCCGATTTCCCGCCCTCCGCACGCTCCGCGTGCTGGAGCGGTTGTCGCTCCGTGCGGCAGCCAGGCGACAGCGGTGCTCGCCTTCATTCAGTTCAACCGGATGGGTCAGCCTGTTCGTGCCGGACAGCGTGACGCCGATTCGTCTTCAACCGTGCAACGCAGTTTCGATCGCACCGGGTCAATACCGGTGCCGGCCGGATTAGATCGAACGCCTGTCGGCCGGATTATCCGGAAACCTTTCGTCGCTCCCTCAGGGAGCAGACATGCCGTCTGGCTGCAATGCAGGCCATTTTTCGCTCGGCTAAAGGGCGCATTTTTAGCGGCGCTGCATTTTGCGGTGGTAAATGTACTCGCGCATTTTCGATTTCGGAAGCGGGTGCCGGTGCCGGCATTGGTTTCCGACGGGGTGTCGAAAATCGCGGGCCGGAAATGCATGTTCATCATTCCGGTTCGTCGAATTAGAGTGTTTTCGTGAAATATTAAATATTCGTAAAAATAATTGAAAACACGCGATCATAAATTTCGGACAGCTTAAAACGCAAAATTAAACTTCGGCTGGCCAAAGAATCCAAAATACCTGGATTTAAAAGAAAGCAGGAATCTCGTAATTTGATAGTGATCCTTATTTTTTAGGATTGCTCAAGTCAGGAAGGTTGATGGCGTGCAATCTTCCCGGCTCATTTCGTCCACGCCGTTATGGAGTCGACCATGAAGAAGCTTCTCATTGCAGCAGCAGTTCTGGCCGTTTCGGGTGCAGCGTTCGCAGCCAGCGGCACGGTGTCGAGCAGCAACTCGACGAGCGGCGGTTCGACGATGGCCGGTGTTGCCGGGTTCGGTCATTTCACCGCGACCGATTCCGGCGCGGCACTCGGCGCAGCCGGTGCAGTTGCCGGCGGCCCGGGCAGCGGTTCGATCTCGTACACCAACCACACGCAATCGTCGTCGGTCAGCGGCTTCGGCTTCGGCGGCGCACAGGCTGGCGGCACGAGCGGCGCGAATGCCGGCTCGATCGGCTGGACGATTCACCACTAAGCCGCGGCGCGTAGCGTTCGTCATTGGCTGGCGGTACGGATGCCGGGTTTCGCTGTATGCGGGCAGGCCCGGCTCCGCCACCGCCGAACTTCCTCACAGCAAGGGATTGCTATGAAAGCCAACGTCATATTAGCGACAGCGCTCACCGTCATATCGTCGGTTGCATTGGCAGCCGGTTCGTCCACCACCAACCAGACGCAATCCGTTGCAGCGGGTGTTTCCGGTTCGGTGCTGGTCGGGTCCGGCAGCTATACCAGCAATTCGACTTCGACGGCGGGCGCGAATGCAGGCAGTACCGTCACACCCGCTGGTTCCGCCGGCACGGCATCCGCGTTTCACAACTCGACCTCGACGGCCAGCGGTTCGGGCACGAACGGGGGCGCGTTCGCGGCAGGCGGCGGTATCGGTGCCGCAGGCTCGTTCGGTGGAAACGGCAGCACGAACGAGAACGCGAATGCGCTGTCGGGAGGGGTGACCGCCACGATCGTACTCGGCGCGAACCACTACACGGCTACGGGTGCGAACGACCAGGGCATTGCCAACGCGGGTGCTGCCGGGCTGACGGGCAGTGGCGGGTCAGGCGCGATCGCGGGTTCGAATCACTACAACTCGTCGACCGTGTGGAGTACCGGTCCGGCCGGCTCGCCGTCCGCATCGGGCGGAAGCCTGGGCAGTTCCAGCGCGATCGGAAGCAGTCATTAGTCAGGTGTGGGGGGGACCAGTTTCCCAGCGACGCTGGTCTCTTTTTCCGCACTGTTGCCACGTAAGGAGTTGGCATGAAGCAGAAACTGATTGCCGCCGCTCTGATGCTCGCGTTTCTGACGGCGTATGGTGCTGACCGTGCTGCCGATGGTGTGCAATCGAATATGCAGACGTCAAACAACCCTGACCAGACAATCAAACCGTCAGAACGACAAACGCTTTCGTCGGGCAGTGCCATCGGCGGACCGGGCGCCCAGCAGTGGCAGGGTATGTCGGCCGGCTCGTGGTCCCAGCTGGGCAGCGGCTGGAAGCAGTTTGGGGAAGCAGCAAAGACTGAAGTCATTCAGGGGAATTAGTACGGTTGCCTGGGTGGGAGGTCAAACCTCGTCCGGAGAGTGAAATGAACAGCAACAGGATCAAGGTGGCATGTGCGGCGATGTTCGCGATGACCACGATCGGGGCCCAGGCGCAAACCGCCGATTCGACTTCGAGCGCGCAGTCCTCGACGTCGTCGACGGCGATCAGCCAGGGCGGCGGCTCGAGCATGAACACGAACACCACGAGCTCGCGCGGCGGCAATGCCGCCAGCAGCAGCGGGGTTCGCGGCAGCGGCAATTCGAGCGTGAATGTGAACGTGACGATGCCGTCCAGCACGAGCGGCGGCTCGAACGTGACGCCGCAGAGCGTGAGCTCGCTCCAGGCACCCGGCTCGCCCGGCACCAATCCGTACAACACCCAGATATCGGAAAACGTCAACTACTCGGGTACGCAGACGATCAAGACGAACCCGTCCATCCAGGCGCCCGGCCTCACGACCACGTTGTCCGACACCTGCATGGGGTCGGTGAGCGTCGGCGTGTCGTTCCCGGGGTTCGGTGCGACGGGCGGCACGACGCTGGTCGACCAGGCCTGCGTCCGTCGTCTCGATGCGCGCGAATTCCGCGCGATGGGCCTGACCGACGTGGCGCTCGCGCTGCTCTGCCAGAGCGACGCGAACCGGCGCGCGGTGGAAGCGACCGGGCACCTGTGCCCGGGCACGACCGCGCCGCTCGCACGTTCGAATGTCGCGCCCAGCGTCGAAGCGACCGTCGCCGACGACGTGAAGTATCACGATCCGATCGTGCGCAATCGCATGGGCCTGCCGCCGCTCGACGCAGCCGCGCCGGCGCAGGCGCGCCCGGTGGCGACGACCGCGGGGCAGGCGGCGCCGATTCCGGTCCCGGTGCCCCTGCCGGCGATCGCCGCGCCGACCGTCGCCAGCAAGGTGCCGGATGCCGCGCAGGCGGCTGCCGCGAAGGCGTCGCAAGCGGCGGCCGTCGTGCCCGCTGCTGCCGCACCGGTTGCCGCGACAGTGCCGGCGGTTGCCGCCGCGTCGGCTGTCGCCCCAGCTGTCGCACCGGCCGCTGCTGCGCCGGCCGCGATGAGTGCGGTGCCCGCCGCGGCCATCGTCGCTATGAAGGCCCCCGAGCCTGCGCCGGCTGTCGCCGACAAGGCCCCCGAGCCTGCACCGGCCGTCGCTGACAAGGCCCCCGAGCCCGCGCCGGCTGTCGCCGACAAGGCCCCCGAGCCTGCACCGGTCGTCGCCGACAAGGCCCCCGAGCCTGCGCCGGCTGTCGCCGACAAGGCCCCCGAGCCTGCACCGGCCGTCGCTGACAAGATCCCCGAGCCCGTGCAGCCCGTCGCCGACAAGGCGCCGGAGCCGATGCCGGCCGCGACCGACAACGCAGCGCAAGCCGCTGCCGCGCCGGCTGCTGCCGTCGTCGCGGCGCACGCAGTCGATGCGAAGGTGGCGGACAGCGCGCAAGCCGCACCGGCCGCGGTCGCCGCCGCGCCGCAGGCGGCGGATGCTGCGATGGCCGCACCGGCAGCCGACATGCCGGCCGCCGACGCGAAGGTGCCGGGCGCGGTCGAATCCGCGGCCGCACCGGCGCAGCCTGCCGACATGTCGGCGTTGACCGATCCGGCGAAGGCGTTGCCGCCGGCCCCGGTCGACCAGCAGGCTGCACCGGCTGCACCGGCCGCGCCGGCGGTCATCTCGACGAGCACGTCGTCGTAAGCACGCGGAACGGGCAGCCGTGCGACCGGAACGCCGGACGCACGGCTGCCGTTCCGACCCGATGCGCGACGGTCGTTCCCGGTTTGACGGGTGTTGGTCCGATCCCCGACGTCAACACCTCTTTTTGCGTGACGAGGATGCAAGGAGGCCTCAATCATGAGGATCTTTTTGGTCGCGTTGCTGCTGGTCAGCGTGCAAGCCGCTGCGCAGTCGGTTTTCCAGAATCCGGCGGTCTTCGTCATCCTGAACGAGCAGACTGCCGCGAACGCCGCGAGCGTCCAGCAGGCGCTGACGACGCTCGGCCGACCCGACAACACGGCATGCGTGCCGATGATGATGGTCGGCGACCCGCAGATGATTTACATGATGCCCGAGCAAGGCCACGCGCCATCGTGGCGATCGCCGGTGTACGGCCGCGGCGCGCCGTTCGAAGCGCAAAACGGGCCGACGCCGACGGGCAAGACGGTCGGCGCGATGCAGCACGCCGAGGACATGCAGACGCAGCCGTGGAGCGACGGCAGCGCGATCACGCAGAAGATCGCCGGCGAGTCGAGCATGTCGGCGGCAGGCAGGGTGAGCGAGTGGCAGCGCAACGGGCTCGACCGGATCGAGACGGCCCGCGCGACGGACGTGACGGTAAACGGCAAGACCTACCGCGCCTATCGCGACGATCTGAACCGGGCGGCGAAGCCGGTCGTCGAGCCGCAGATCTACATGCAGCGTGTCGTTTTCTGCCGGTAACGAAACACGAAACATCAATCCGAGGACAGGCCGGCGCCGCGCCGCGGGACTACGAGACCCCGTCACACGCGAACCGGCAACGGCCGTCCCGACATACAACCCTAAGCGGCGAGGCCATCGTGAACTATAGCTGCCAGATCAGGGTGTCAGGCCCGCAGGATGTCGAACGCGAGGCCGGCACGATGCCGTTCCTCGCGATCCGGTGCAACCATGTCGTGCCGTCGCGGCCGCTCGTCTACCTGTCGCAGCGGCACGATGCAGCGCTCGCCGACTGTCTCGCGTTGCGCGGCTGGGACGTGTGGCGCGCGAAAACCGTTGCGGACGCACTGAATCTCGTCAAGGCGAACCGCCCGCACGCGGGGATCGTCGATTTCGGCAGCTTCGCGTCGCCCGACGTCGCGTCGTTCGAGGCGCTGCTGCGCGACCCGCGCGTCGGCTGGGTTGCGCTCGCCGACAGCGAGCGGCTGCGCGACATTTCCTTCGCACGCCTGATCCGCCACTGCTGTTTCGACTACGTGCGCAACACGACGGCCTACACGACGATCGGCTATCTCGCCGGCCATGCGTACGGGATGCTGAAGCTTGCGGACGGCGACCCGGCCGCGGAGGCGCCGCCGCCCGACGGCACGATGATCGGTTCGTGCGACGCGATGCGCCGGCTGTTCGCGACGATCCGCAAGGTCGCGAACACGGATACCACCGTGTTCATCGCCGGCGAATCGGGCACCGGCAAGGAACTGACGGCGGCGGCGATCCACCGGCAGTCGGCGCGCGCCGCGGCGCCGTTCGTTGCCGTGAACTGCGCGGCCATTCCGTCGACGCTGCTGCAGGCCGAACTGTTCGGTCACGAGCGCGGCGCGTTCACGGGGGCGCACCAGCGCAAGGTCGGCCGCATCGAGGCCGCGCATGGCGGCACGCTGTTTCTCGACGAAATCGGCGACATGCCGTTCGAGAGCCAGGCGAGCCTGCTGCGGTTCCTGCAGGAAGGCAGGATCGAGCGGCTCGGCGGGCACGCGTCGATCCCGGTGGACGTGCGGATCGTGTCGGCGACCCACGTCGATCTCGAGGCCGCGATGCAGGCGGGGCGGTTCCGCGCCGACCTGTACTACCGTCTGTGCGTGCTGCGCATCGACGAGCCGCCGCTGCGCGTGCGCGGCCGCGACATCATGCTGCTCGCCGATGACATGCTGCGGCGCTATCGCGGCGACAGTGCGTACCGGATTCTCGGCTTCATGCCGTGCGCGGTCGAGGCGATCCACAACTATTCGTGGCCCGGGAACGTGCGCGAGCTGATCAACCGGATCCGGTTCGCGGTCGTGATGACGAACGGCCCGATGATCTCGGCCGCCGATCTCGAACTGCACCAGTACACGTCGCGGCAGCTGCCGACGCTCGCCGAAGTGCGCCGGCAGGCCGAGCGGAGCGCGATCGAGGAAACGCTGCTGCGCCACCGCCACCAGCAAGCGGACGTCGCGGCGGAACTGGGCATTTCGCGCGCGACGCTGTACCGCCTGATGACCGCGCACGGGCTGCACGGCTGACGCGCGGTGGCGCGCGTGAGCTCAAGACCGTGCGGCGGCGGCCGTTAAAACATGAAATGGCCCGTCCGGACCGCCGACGCATCGATGCGCGCGGCCGGCACGCGGCGTATCACGCTTATCCGGGGTTATCGTGGCAGAGTGCAGTCACTGCGGCAGGACGTTCCTGGTCGGCGGGCAGTCGATCGATGGCCGCCGCTATTGCAGTCCGGCGTGCGCGCACGCGCATCCGATCGTCGTCGAGGCCGAGCGGGTGCCCGACGCGAAGGTCCGGCAGTACGTCGACGACTGGCGGTACGGGCCGTGCCCGATTTGCCTGCGCGAAGGGCATCCGGTCGACGTCCACGCGTCGCATCGCGTCGTATCGCTGGTGTTCGTCACGCGCTGGGCGACGCGGCGCCACGTGTGCTGCCGCCGCTGCGGCCGCAAGAAGCAGGCGATCGCGCTGCTTGCATCGGTCACGCTCGGCTGGTGGGGACTGCCGTGGGGCATCGTGCTGACGCCGATCCAGCTCGCGCGCAACGCGCTCGGGCTGGCCGCGCGCGATCCGGAGGTCGCGACCCAGCAGTTCGAGCAGCTCGTGCGGCGCAAGCTGGCGGAGCGCCGGCTGCAGCGCGCGCGGCAGGGCGCCGGCGCCTGAGCGCGCACCGCCGCCCGGTCAGGCCGGCCGTTCGAAGCCCGACGCGACCCAGCGTTCGGCGCTGGCCTTGCTGAGCTTGAACCCGGCCGATACCTTCGCGTCGGCCAGCAGCTCGCCGTACGGATCGAACGCCTTGAGTTGCGCGTACGGCTCGAACTCGTCCGGCACGATGTCGAGCGTCACCGACACATCCTGCCCGTCCTCGCCCTGAACCGTCACTTCCTTGTGCAGCATCGCGCGCCGCTGCTGCTCGTGCCGCATCAGCACCTCGGTCGCGGTCTTCACGAGCGTGCGGAACGCGTTCGCGTCCATCGGCTTCGGGTTCTTCTTGTCGCGGCCCATGGTCCACGGCCCGACGAGCGCGGGTTCGGACTCGCCGTCCTTGATCATCTCGACGGCCCAGCCGTCGTCGTCTTCGTTCTTGATGATGCGGGCGGTCCAGCCGTTGTCGCGCCAGAGGCCGTCTTCGTGGATGGAGGTGTCGTCGGATTGCAGGTCGGATTCGGTCATGGGGAAAGCTGGGAGTACGGGCAGCCGGAGTATGGGCAGCCGGCAAAAGGGCAGTGGTGCGCGGCCGTCATCGGCGCGTCGCTCGCCGCCGGGTGCCCGGAGTGGCATGCAAACGCCGCAATTTTACCTGCTGGCCGGCCGCAAGGGCTCAATGCCGGCCGTCCGGCCGATGCCGGGCGCCTGAACCGACGCAAATATCAAACTCGTATTACGTCTCCGGCGGTCAATCCCGATGCCGTCCGATATCCCGCCCGCGCGCGGCTTCATAGAATCGATCTTCGGGATAAAAATATCCCGGACATCCTTTCAACGCCAAACCGGCCGCGCGCGTTCCGCGCCGCGCGGCCGGTGAACCACCTGGAACTGCGCATGAGGAAATTCAATGTTCGCATCGTTTTCGCGTATGACTGGCCGTTGACGCTGGCCGGCATCGAGCAGATCGCCGGCAGCGCCTGCGCTATCGAGCTCGTCGCGGTCTACCGGAGTGCGGCCGAACTGGTCGCGTCGCTCGGCGGCGTCGACTGCGACATCGTGCTGGTCGATTATTCGATCCGCGGCGACGAGCAGATGGACGGCCTCGCGCTGTTCGACTGGCTGCGGCGCACGCGCCCGAACGCCGGAATCGTCGCGCTGGTCGGCAACGAGAACCCGCTGATCTTCCGGTCGATCCTCGCGATCGGCGGCGTGAGCATCGTCAGCAAGTTCGACGAAGTCGGCCATATCGTCACGGCGATCCATTCGAGCTACAGCGGCGGGCGCTACCTGTCGCCGTGCGTCAGGCGCGCGGTCGATGCGATCGGCGAGCGCGGCGAGGCGTCAGTGAAGCTGTCGGCGCGCGAGATCGAGGTGATTCGCCTGTATCTGTCGGGCGTGCCGATCAAGACGATTGCGCAGCGCCTGAGCAAGGGCAAGCAGACGGTCAGCGCGCAGAAGATCAGCGCGATGAAGAAACTCGGCGCGAACAACGACGTCGAGCTGATCCAGCGGGCGGCGGGGCTGGGGCTCGGCACCGGGGCGGCCGCGCCGCGGGCCGGCGGCGCGGTGTGAGCGGGTGCGCCGGGCGGGTCATTCGGTCTGCGTGAAGCGCGCGTAGACCGCGTATAGCTCGACGCCGTGGAGGCGGCTTTCGGCCGCGTCCATGACGAGCGCACATTGACCGTGAACCTCAACACGAGATAGCTCGCTGAAGTTCACCGAATTGGATCGAGGTGGATGTACTTGCGGGCGGGCACCGACGATAACACGTGGTCAGTGCCGAGATTGCGGCGCATCGTCGCGCGTAGTTCGTGAACGTCGGCACTCGATTGATCGCCCATCCTTCCCGGTTTTGCGGAGAGTAACGGCATTTCAATTTAAGTCGGAGTGCGAGGAAAATAATACTCGTCCTATAGACAATGCAATTCTTGCCGGCGACCGTATATGGTTCATCCACGCATAAGGTATCCGAGCTTATGGCCCAGAAAGAACATGACTCCGATCGCCCACTCGCAAATGTCCGCTATCGAGTCGTTACCGACACGGGACAGACTTTTTCCGGCGCCACTGACGCAGCAGCGTCCTTGAAAATATATACGAAGGGGTTTTGAATAAATGAACGATTTTGACGTGAATGACGGTGGGGAATGGTTCCTTGTACATTCAGGTGCGGTTACCAATACCAACCCCGGCTCGACGGTTGAAGTAAGAATCAATACGGAGAGAATTTGTCAAAACATGACAAACAGTGAGTTTCGGGGAATGATTTTACATCAGCGCGATCGAGCCGTTTCCCTGGTTGAGCAGAGAATCCTGGAATTGCAGCGTTGGTCTAACGCTGACAAGGCGCGTGTGCTACAGTGGTTCGGCAAGGCAGACGAAGCGACCTGCATAACATTACTTGCGGGCCTGACGGCAATCGCACGGGTATTAAAGGGGATGTCGGCATTCAATTTTACCCGATGGGATAGCGATCGATTCAGGTATATCGGATGCGTTCCGAATCCAAATAAATCCGGTGTCGCTGCATCTGTTTGCGCACCGGATACGGCAACTCATACAATTGCCATACATCCTGATTTTTGCTCTATGCGTCATTTTTCGTGGGATAAGGACTCCGTGGTTTCCACATTGATTCATGAGGTCAGTCACTTTGATGATACGATGGCTACCAAGGATCATCGCTACTTTATCGCGGAATGTCTGACCTTCGGATCGGAGAGTCCGGATCAAGCCATCAATAATGCTGACAGTGTTGCTGGATACGTAATTTATAATGCATAAATTCATGATTGGTATATTGCTTGCTGCTTCCAATTCGGCATTTGCATGCATCGCGAGCGAGAATTTTGATATATATTTTGATAGGAATGATGCGACCATATCGAACTCGGAAGTCGTTCGCATCGCAAATTGGGTTGCCGACCAAAGGATTACTTACGCCAATCACACGACAAAAGAGGTAACGTTAATCAGTGGTCACGCTGAAGAAGATGAACTCGGAGCACAGGCACTTGCACAATCACGACTACAAGTCGGGCGTGCGTTGCTGGAGCAACTGGGTTTTCTACGCGGGACCATTCGGGCAAGCGCACGCGTCTATTCGCATGGCGACGTGGACAACGGGCGGCGCGTGGAAATTTCCTTCCTGCCCGATTGCCCTAACAAGTGCTGCACCGGGAAGTAACATGACGCGGGACCCACCGCGCAAGCATCGTTCGAAACAGCGCCCCATTCGCTTCCGAATGCTGGCCGGCGCTGCGCGGCGAGCAGGTGGATGTGTTCGACGCGCTACCGGTGGGCACAGGCATGAGGGCGTATGACGAAGCCAGGGGCGCGCGGGCGTGGCAGCGGCAAGCCGCGCCCGCACGCTCCCCCAGGATCAGGCCGGCAACGCAAATCGCGTGACGGCGTCGCGCAGCGCTTCGGCCTGATCGCGCAGCGAGTGCGCGGCGGCCGCCGCCTGTTCGACGAGCGCCGCGTTCTGCTGCGTGACCTGGTCCATCTCGCCCACCGCGCGATTGACCTGCTCGATCCCGGCGCTTTGCTCGCGCGACGCATGGCTGATTTCGTCGAGGATCTCGTTCACGCGCCGCACCGACTGCACGAGCTCGGCCATCGTCTCGCCCGCGTGCGTGACGAGCGCCGCGCCGTGCTCGACGGTCTCGTTCGACGACACGATCAGCGACTTGATCTCCTTGGCGGCCGTCGCCGAGCGTTGCGCGAGCGAGCGCACCTCGGCCGCGACCACCGCGAAGCCGCGGCCCTGTTCGCCCGCGCGCGCGGCTTCGACCGCCGCGTTCAGCGCAAGGATGTTGGTCTGGAACGCGATCCCGTCGATCACGCCGATGATGTCGCCGATCTTGTGCGAGCGGCCGGTGATCTCGTTCATCGTGCGCACGACGTCGTCGACCACCGCGCTGCCGCGCGTCGCGACTTGCGCGGCCTGGCCGGCGAGCGAGGCGGCCTGCGCGGCGCTGTCCGCGTTCTGCTTCACGTTCGCGGTCATCTGGTCCATGCTCGACGCGGTCTGCACGAGCGCGGCCGCCTGTTCCTCGGTGCGCTGCGACAGGTCGGTGTTGCCGGACGCGATCTCGCTCGCGCCGACGTTGATGTTCTCGGTGCCCATCCGCACGCGCGACACCATGTCGATCAGCCCGCCCTGCATCGTGTGCAGCGCATGCAGCAGGCTGCCGCGATCGTCCTGCTTCACGGCGACGCGCGCGGTCAGGTCGCCCTGCGCGATGCGCTGCGCGGCGTCGAGCGCAACCTCGAGTTCGCCGCCGAGGCTCGCGCGCACGCTTTTCAGCACCAGCACCATCACGGCGGTCGCGATCGCGCCGAGCACGGCCGTCATCGCGAGCCAGCGGCCGATGCTCGCGAGC
Source organism: Burkholderia sp. FW306-1C-G01B (assembly GCF_058781685.1). Taxonomy (NCBI): domain Bacteria; kingdom Pseudomonadati; phylum Pseudomonadota; class Betaproteobacteria; order Burkholderiales; family Burkholderiaceae; genus Burkholderia; species Burkholderia sp. FW306-1C-G01B. The sequence goes on along the minus strand of NZ_JBYSWZ010000002.1, from coordinate 165,205 downwards.
ACGGCCGAGTGCACGTCGTTCATGTACATGCCCGTCACCAGATACCAGTCCCACGGCGCGAAGCGCTGCACGGCGCTGGTTTTCTCCTGCGGCTTGTCGGCGCCCGGCTTCGGCCACAGATACTCGACGAAGCCCTTGCCGCCTTCCAGGTTGCCGGCCTTCACGATCTCGACGAACAGGTGCTTGCCGTCCGGATCGGTGAAATTCGACACGTCCTTGCCGTTGAGCTCGGCCTTGATCGGATGCATCACGATCACGGGCTTCGAGTCGTTGACGGAGATGTAGCCGTCGGCGCCGTGGCGCATCGCGGCGATCGCCTCGAGCGCCTTCTGCTTCGCGTCGGCTTCCGGCATCGCGTTCTGCTGCGACAGCTTGTAGTAATGGTCGGTCACGCTCGCGGCCTGCGCGACCAGCGCGGCAAGCTGGTCGCGGCGGTCTTCGATCATCGATGCGCGCGTCTGCCACGCGCCGAGCCCGGCGATCACGAGCAGGCCGAGCCACAGGATGACGATCATCGAGGCGAGTTTCTGATTCAGGGAAAGGTTGCGCATGGTATGTGGTCGGTCAGTCGAGGATGCTCACCGGAACGGCGTGACGGGGTAAGTGTCTTGACGGCAGGCGACGCGCGTCGCCGTAGGCGGGAAATCCCTTAGAAACGGTGCGGTCGCTTTTGCCTTCGACGTCGGCACGGGTATCTATGCATATGCATAACGGGCATCGCTATACTGTCGGAGCGATTGCGCGCGCCGGGCGCCCGGGCGGGCGGCGGCGCGGCGCCGAATGAAACCGAAAGGAGGCAACGATGCGAATTCTGGTGGTAGGGGCCGGCGCGGTCGGCGGATACTTCGGCGGCCGGCTGGCCGCAGCGGGGCGCGACGTGACGTTTCTGGTGCGCGACGGCCGCGCGGCCGCGCTGGCGCGCGACGGGCTGCTGATCCGCAGCCCGCGCGGCGACCTGACGCTCGCGAACGTGCAGACCGTGCGCGCGGGCGATGCCGGCGCCGGAGTTGCGCCGTTCGACCTCGTGCTGCTGAGCTGCAAGGCGTACAGCCTCGACGACGCGATCGCGTCGTTCGCGCCGTTCGTCGGCCCGCAAACGCTGATCCTGCCGATGCTCAACGGGATGCGTCACCTCGACGTGCTGCGCGACCGGTTCGGCGCCGCGCAGGTGCTCGGCGGGCTGTGCGTGATCGCGGCCACGCTCGATCGCGAGCAGCGCATCGTGCACCTGAACGACACGCATGGCGTGTCGTTCGGCGAACTCGCCGGCGGGGAATCGCCGCGCGTGCGCGCGGTGGCCGACGTGCTCGGCGGCGCGGGCTTCGACGCGACGCTCAGCGACGACATCGCCGCGCGGATGTGGGAAAAGTGGGTATTCCTCGCGACCCTCGCCGCGAGCACGTCGCTGTTCCGCGGCTCGGTCGGCGACATTCTCGCCGCGCCGGACGGCCGCCGCCTGCTCGAGACGATGCTCGGCGAATGCAGCGCGATCGCCGAATACAACGGTCACCGGCCCGACCCGGCGGCGATCGAGCGGATGCAGCGAATGGTGCTGACGCCGTCGCCGCTGACCGCGTCGATGCTGCGCGACGTCGAGAACCATGCGCGCGTCGAAGCCGATCACGTGATCGGCGATCTGCTCGCGCGCCGCGATCCGCAGGCGGCCGATGCGCTGTCGCTGCTGCGGATCGCATACAACCACCTGAAGGCGTACGAGGTGCGTACGGCGCGCGAGCACGCGGCCGCGTAAACCGTCGGCGGGCGCGCGCGCATCGCACCGACCCGGCGGCCGGCCGCCCGGTGCCGTTGCGCGCTGCACAAATTTGCTGTCCGGCGCCGTTTACGGCCGGAAAGTGCAAAAAAGTATCGGAAATCAGGCGTAAAGTTGGTGGAGCCGCGCGCGCGATCGACCTACATTGCTTCCCATGCGACCGGTCGCGTCGCCGCGCGAAACAAGCGAAACACGCGGCGCACGAGCGAACAGCCGAACAGGCCGGCCAGCGATACATGGGAATGGAGACGCCAACATGATGCATCCCGATCTCGAAGTGGTCGAAGTGCGACGCGACGAGTCGTTCAAGGTCTGGTCGCACGGTTACCCGTATCGCACGATCCGCTGGCATTTCCATCCTGAATTCGAACTGCACCTGATCGTCGCGACGCGCGGCAAGTATTTCGTCGGCGATCACATCGGCTCGTTCGGCCCCGGCCATCTCGTGCTGCTCGGCCCGAACCTGCCGCACAACTGGGTCAGCGACATGGCCGAAGGCGAAACCGTCGAGCGCCGCAACCTCGTGATCCAGTTCGCCCCGGCGTTCGTGCGCCGCTGCATGGATGCGTTTCCCGAATGCCGCGATGCGCAGGCGCTGCTCGACGACGCGCGGCGCGGCGTCGGCTTCGACGATGCGACCAGCGCCGCGATCGCACCGCTGTTCGACGAACTGCTGGCCGCGCGCGGCATGCGCCGCATCGCGCTGTTCATCACGATCCTCGAACGGCTTTGCGGCGCCGACGAGCGCACGCTGCTCGCGAGTCCCGCATACGACCAGGCGGACGTCACGCCGACGCGGCTCAGCCACGCGCTGTCGTATATCGGCAAGAACCTCGCATCCGAGCTGCGCGAGTCCGAACTCGCGCAACTGACCGGGCAGAGCGTCAGCGCATTCTCGCGCGCATTTCACCGCCACACGGGCATGCCGTTCGTCCAGTACGTGAACCGGCTGCGGATCGAATCCGCGTGCCAGATGCTGCTTGCCGACGACGCGAACATCACCGACATCTGCTTCCAGGCCGGCTTCAACAACGTATCGAACTTCAACCGCCAGTTCCGCTCGGTGAAGGGGATGGCACCGTCCGAATTTCGTGCGCTGCAGCGCCTGAACGCGCGCAGCCGCGAGCTTGCGCTGCACGCGGCGCCCACCGGCAACCCGATGCCGCCGCGCGTGCTGACGCCCGGCGCGCCCGAACTCGCGCCGCAGCCCGGATGATCGCCGGGCCGCCGCCCGCCTGAACTTTCCACACCGTTTCACCCGGCCGATCGCGTCGCTCACGTCGCGAGGGGCTCGTTCAACCTCGAAAAAGCCGCACATAAATGGAGACACCGTCATGACGCACGCATCGCCCGCTTCATCATTCAGCCGCGCCGCCCGGATGGCGGCCCTCGCCGCGTTCGCGGCCTTGCTGCCAGCCGCCGCCGCGCATGCCGCACCGCTGCGGATCGGCATGACGTTCCAGGAACTGAACAACCCGTATTTCGTGACGATGCAGAAGGCGCTGAACGATGCGGCCACGTCGATCGGCGCGCAGGTCGTCGTGACCGATGCGCATCACGACGTCAGCAAGCAGGTGAGCGACGTCGAGGACATGCTGCAGAAGAAGATCGACATCCTGCTCGTGAACCCGACCGATTCGACCGGCATCCAGTCGGCGATCACGCAGGCGAAGAAGGCCGGCGCGGTGGTCGTCGCCGTCGATGCGAATGCGAACGGGCCGGTCGATTCGTTCGTCGGTTCGAAGAACTACGACGCGGGCGTGATGTCGTGCGAATACCTCGCGAAGGCGATCGGCGGCAGCGGCGAGGTCGCGATCCTCGACGGCATTCCGGTCGTGCCGATCCTCGAACGCGTGCGCGGCTGCAAGGCCGGGCTCGCGAAATTCCCGAACGTGAAGCTCGTCGACACGCAGAACGGCAAGCAGGAGCGCGCGACCGCGCTGTCGGTCACCGAAAACATGATCTCCGCGCGTCCGAACCTGAAGGGCATCTTCAGCGTGAACGACGGCGGCTCGATGGGCGCGCTCGCGGCGATCGAGGGTTCCGGCAAGGACATCAAGCTGACGAGCGTCGACGGCGCGCCCGAGGCGATCGCCGCGATCCAGAAGCCGAACTCGAAGTTCATCGAGACGACCGCGCAGTTCCCGGCCGACCAGGTGCGCATCGCGCTCGGCATCGCGATCGCACGCAAGTGGGGCGCGACGGTGCCGAAGGCGATTCCGGTCGACGTGAAGGTCGTCGATCGCAGCAATGCGAAGGGCTTCAGCTGGTGAACGACGTGCGATGCGACGCGAAGGGCGGCGGCATGGCCGGCGCCCTTCGCACGGAGAAGCCGATGGAAACGATACTCAGGCTCAGCCACATCACGAAAAGCTTTCCGGGCGTGAAGGCGCTGTCCGACATTCACCTGGACATCGCGCGCGGCGAGATCCATGCGCTGCTCGGCGAGAACGGCGCGGGCAAGTCGACGCTGATGAAGATCCTGTGCGGCATCCATCAACCGGATGCCGGCACGATCGAAATCGACGGCACCGCACGTCATTTCTCGAACTATCACGAGGCGGTCGCGGCGGGCGTCGGCATCGTGTTCCAGGAATTCAGCCTGATCCCGCACCTGGACGCCGTCGACAACCTGTTCCTCGGCCGCGAGCTGCGCACGCGCTGGGGCGCGCGCGACCGCACGCGGATGCGCCGCGCGGCGGCCGGCATCTTCGCGCGGCTCGGCGTGTCGATCGATCTCGATGCGCCGATCCGTGCGCTGTCGGTCGCGCAGCAGCAGTTCGTCGAGATCGGCAAGGCGCTGTCGCTCGACGCGCGCATCCTGATCCTCGACGAACCGACCGCCACGCTCACGCCGGCCGAAGCCGAACACCTGTTCGCGATCATGCGCGAGCTGAAGCGGCAGGGCGTCGCGATGATCTTCATCTCGCATCACCTCGACGAGATCTTCGCGGTGTGCGACCGCATCACGGTGCTGCGCGACGGCCAGTACGTCGCGACGACCGACGTCGCACGCACGGACGTCGAGCAGCTCGTGCGGATGATGGTCGGCCGCCGGATCGAGAGCAGCTTTCCGCCGAAGCCCGCGCTGCCGGCCGACGCGCCGGCCGTGCTCGAAGTCGATGCGCTGCAGATCGAGCGCGACGGCCCGGTGAACCGCTTCGCGCTGCGGGCCGGCGAGATCCTCGGCTTCGCCGGGCTCGTCGGCTCGGGCCGCACGGAAACCGCGCTCGCGGTGATCGGCGCGACGCGAGCGCACCGCAAGGACGTGCGCGTGCGCGGCGCGGTGGCGAAGCTCGGCGATCCGGCCGACGCGCTGCGCGCGGGCATCGGCATCCTGCCGGAAAGCCGCAAGACGGAAGGGCTCGTCACGTCGTTCTCGATCCGCGACAACATCTCGCTGAACAACCTCGGCAAGTACCGGTCGATGCGCTGGCTGATCGACCGCCGCGGCGAGGCGCGCGCGACGCACGACGTGATGCGGCGCGTCGGCGTGAAGGCGCCGTCGATCCATACCGAGGTCGCGACGCTGTCCGGCGGCAACCAGCAGAAGGTCGTGATCGCGCGCTGGCTGAACCATCACACGTCGGTGCTGATCTTCGACGAGCCGACGCGCGGCATCGACGTCGGCGCGAAAGCGGAAATCTACGGGCTGATGCGCGAACTCACCGCGCGCGGCTACGCCATCATCATGATCTCGTCCGAGCTGCCGGAAATCGTCGGCATGTGCGATCGCGTCGCCGTGTTCCGGCAGGGCCGCATCGAGGCGACGCTCGAAGGCGACGAGATCGATCCCGACACGGTCATGACCCATGCCACGGCCGGCACGCGAGGAGCGACCCATGAACCTGCCTGATTCTTCTTCCACGCCTTCCACCACGCTCGCGGCCAACGCCGGAAACGGCGATGCGCCGCCGCCCCGCGCGATGTGGGCGCAATTGCGGCGTTCGACGCTGTTCTATCCGCTCGTCGGCCTCGTCGTCGTGTGCATCGCGATGATGATCGCGAGCCCGAGCTTCCTGTCCGCCGCGAACCTGGAAAACGTGCTGCGCCAGGTATCGATCAACGCGATCATCGCGGTCGGCATGACCTGCGTGATCCTGACGGGCGGGATCGACCTGTCGGTCGGTTCGGTGATGGCGCTGTCGGGCACGCTTGCGGCCGGGCTGATGGTCGCGGGCGTCAACGCGGTCGCCGCGCTCGCGATCGGCATTGCGGTCGGCTTCGGGTTCGGCTTCCTGAACGGCGTGTTCGTCGCGTTCGCAGGGATGCCGCCGATCATCGTCACGCTCGCGACGATGGGCATCGCGCGCGGCCTGGCACTGATCTACACGGGAGGTTATCCGATCGACGGGCTGCCCGACTGGGTCGCGTTCTTCGGCAGCGGCAAGGTGCTCGGCATCCAGGCGCCCGTGCTGATCATGCTGGTGGTCTACGCGATCGCGTGGCTGCTGCTCGATCGCATGCCGTTCGGCCGCTACGTGTATGCAATCGGCGGCAACGAGCAGGCGACGCGGCTCACCGGCGTGCGCGTCGCGCGCGTGAAGCTGATCGTCTACACGCTGGCCGGGCTCACGTCGGCGCTCGCCGCGATCGTGCTGACGGGCCGGCTGATGAGCGGGCAGCCGAACGCGGGCGTGGGTTTCGAACTCGACGCGATCGCGGCCGTCGTGATGGGCGGCACGTCGATCTCCGGCGGACGCGGCGCGATCCTCGGCACGCTGGTCGGTGCGCTGCTGCTCGGCGTGCTCAACAACGGGCTGAACATGATCGGCGTGAACCCGTATGTGCAGAACGTGATCAAGGGCGGAATCATCCTGCTCGCGATCTACATCAGCCGAGAACGATCGCGGTAATGCGTGATCGATCGGATATCCGAATCATCAACGAAAGAGACAACTCATGACGACACCCGAAGCCCAGCCGCGGATGACCGCGGTCGTCTGCCACGGCCCCGAGGACTATCGCGTCGAACAGGTCGAGAAGCCGCGCCCCGGCGCGAACGAACTCGTGATCCGCATCGCCGCGTGCGGGATTTGCGCGAGCGACTGCAAATGCTATACGGGCGCGAAGATGTTCTGGGGCGGCCCGAACCCGTGGGTGAAGGCGCCCGTGATTCCCGGCCATGAATTTTTCGGCTACGTCGAGGCGCTCGGCGACGGCGCGGCCGAGCATTTCGGCGTGGCATTGGGCGACCGCGTGATCGCCGAGCAGATCGTGCCGTGCGGCAAGTGCCGCTATTGCAAGTCGGGGCAGTACTGGATGTGCGAGGTGCACAACATCTTCGGCTTCCAGCGCGAGGTCGCCGACGGCGGGATGGCCGAATACATGCGCATTCCGCCGACCGCGATCGTCCACAGGATTCCGCTCGGCGTATCGCTCGAGGATGCCGCGATCATCGAGCCGCTGTCGTGCGCGATCCATACGGTGAACCGCGGCGACGTCCAGCTCGACGACGTCGTCGTGATCGCGGGAGCGGGCCCGCTCGGGCTGATGATGACGCAGGTCGCGCACCTGAAGACGCCGAAGAAGCTCGTCGTGATCGACCTGATCGACGAACGGCTCGAACTCGCGCGCGAGTACGGCGCCGACGTGACGATCAACCCGCAGCGCGACGATGCGCGCGAGATCGTCCGCGCGCTGACCGACGGCTACGGCTGCGACGTGTACATCGAAACGACCGGCGCGCCGGTCGGTGTGAACCAGGGGCTCGACCTGATCCGCAAGCTCGGCCGCTTCGTCGAATTCAGCGTGTTCGGCGAGGACGCGACCGTCGACTGGTCGATCATCGGCGATCGCAAGGAGCTCGACGTGCGCGGCGCGCACCTCGGGCCATACTGCTATCCGGTCGCGATCGACCTGCTCGCGCGCGGGCTCGTCACGTCGAAAGGCATCGTCACGCACGGTTTCGCGCTCGAGGACTGGGACGACGCGATCCGCGTCGCGAAATCGCCCGAATCGATCAAGGTGCTGCTGAAGCCGGCCCGCTGACGGCCGGCGCGCGCCTCACCGGAGACATCATGGAATACGTCATAGGCGTCGACATCGGCACGCAGAGCACCAAGGCGCTGCTCGTCGACCGGCACGGCACGATCGTCGCGCGGCGCTCGGCCGGCTACCAGCCCGATACGCCGCGCCCGCTGTGGGCCGAGCAGTGGCCGCAGGTGTGGTTCGACGCGGTGCTCGAATGTATCGCCGGCTGCGTGAGCGACGCGCGCGCGCAGGGCGTGCCGGCCGATGCGATCCGCGCGGTGTGCGTGAGCAGCCTGTACGGCGGCTCGGGCATTCCGGTCGACAGCGACATTCGGCCGCTCCATCCGTGCCTGATCTGGATGGACCGGCGCGCGACCGCGCAAGTCGACTGGGTCGGCGAGCACGTGAACGTCGAGCGGCTGCGCGTGATCACGGGCAACGGCGTCGACAGCTACTACGGCTTCACGAAGATGCTGTGGCTGCGCGACCAGCGGCCGGACGTGTGGGCGAACGTGCGTTATTTCCTGCCGCCGAACGCGTACGTGATCTACCTGCTGACCGGCGAGGTCGCGGTCGATCACAGCTCGGCCGGCAACATCGGCGGCGTGTACGACGTCGCGCGCCGCGAGTGGTCCGACGACGCGCTCGACATGCTCGGCATTCCGGCGACGATGATGCCCGAGCGGCTTGTCGATTCGACGGAGATCGTCGGCGGGCTGCTGTCGCAATGGACCGAACAGCTCGGGCTGCCGGCCGGCACGCCGGTCGTCGCGGGCGGCGTCGATGCGGCCGTCGCGACCTTCGCGGCCGGCGCGACGCGCACCGGGCAGCATGTCGCGATGATCGGCACCAGCATGTGCTGGGGCTACGTGAACCGGCACGTCGATGCGCGGCACGGGCTCGTCAGCATGCCGCACGTGTTCGACGGGCAGCGCGACCTGTATGTGTTCGGCGGTGCGATCACGGCCGGCGCATCGGTCGCGTGGTTTCGCGACCAGTTCTGTCATGCCGAAATCGATGCGGCACGCCTGCTGCCGCACGGCGATCCGCACGTGCTGCTCGAGGAAGCGGCCGAAAGTGTGCCGGCCGGTGCCGACGGCGTGCTGTTCCTGCCGTACCTGATGGGCGAGCGCAGCCCGGTGTGGGATGCGAAGGCGAGCGGCGCGTTCGTCGGGCTGAGTCTCGCGCATACGCGGGCACATCTTTATCGCGCGGTGCTCGAAGGCGTCGCGTTCGCGTTGCGGCACAACATCGAGGCCGGCCGCCGCGGCGCGGTGGTGCTGGACGACCGGCTGATCGTCGTCGGCGGTGCCGCGCATTCGGCGCTGTGGATGCAGATCATCGCGGACGTGACGGGCTTTCCGGTGTGGACGATCGAGCAGGACGTCGAAGCCGCGATGGGGGCGGCATTGCTCGCGGGTGTCGGGGCGGGGCTCGTGTCGCACGACGACGCGCAGGGCGGTTGGGTCACGCTCGTCGAGCGCGCGCGACCCGATGCCGAACGTGCGCGAGCGTATGCGGTGCGCTTCGGGCTTTACACGGCACTGTATCCGGCACTCAAGCCGATCATGCACGAACTGCACACGCCATCATGAAGACACGATTCGATTTCAGCGGCTCGCGGATGCTCGTCACGGGCGCATCGAGCGGCATCGGGCGCGCATGCGCGGTTGCGCTGGCGCAGGCAGGCGCGCGAGTCGTCGCGACAGCGCGCGACATGGCCGCGCTCGAGGCGCTCGCCGGCGAGACTGGGTGCGATACGTTGCGCATCGATGTCGGTGGCGACGAACACGCGATCGATGCCGCGCTCGCCGCGCACGATACGTTCGACGGCCTCGTCAATTGCGCGGGGATCGCGTCGCTCGAACCGGCGCTCGACGTCAGCGCCGGGCACTTCGACCGCGTGATGGCCGTCAATGCGCGCGGCGCGGCGCTCGTGGCGCGGGCGGTTGCACGGAAGATGATCGCGCGCGACGGGCGCGGTGCCGTGCATGCGCGGGGCAGCATCGTCAACGTATCGAGCCAGGCCGCGCTCGTCGGCTTGCCCGCGCATCTGAGCTATTGCGCGTCGAAGGCGGCGATGGACGCGATCACGCGCGTGCTGTGCATCGAGCTCGGCCCGCACGGCATTCGTGTGAACAGCGTGAACCCGACCGTCACGCTCACGCCGATGGCGCAGTTCGCGTGGAGCGAACCGGAGAAGCGCGCGCCGATGCTGGCGGCGATTCCGCTCGGGCGATTTGCGGAGCCGGACGAGGTCGTCGAGCCGATCCTGTTTTTGCTGAGCGACGCGGCGTCGATGATCAGCGGCGTGTCGCTGCCGATCGACGGCGGGTATACGGCGCGATAGGTCAAGTCATGCGGTGACGGGCGACGCGCGACGGGCGGCCGGCTGCCGTCGACCGCGCATGACGAGAAATAGGGGCGAATGCGCGGAGCGGCCGACGCGCAACTAGACTGGGTCTTTGCTCGGCGGTCCGTCCGGTTGCTGCGGGTTGTCGTGGTGATGACCCGGCGGCGACGACAGCGGATCGTCTTCCGGATCGCGGTTCGGGTCGGCCGGTGGCTCGGGCGTCGGGGTCGTGTGATCGGTCATGGAGAGCTCGCGCGATGCGTGATGGCGGCGGCGCGGTGGGCGCGCCTCGTCTTCGTTATAGGCAATCGGGCGAGCGTTTGCTGCGGGATTCTTGCGGCGGGTTGCCGATCGTCGGCGAAATCCGTGAATTCGCGATTGTCGATCGTCGGGCGGGATCTTGTACTGCAATGCATTGCGTGGCTGCGCGATCGCGGTCAGCGCAGATCCTGCGGCGTGTCGACATCGCGCAGGATGCCGGGATCGTCGACGTCGAGCAGTTTCACCGGCGCGCCGGCGAACAGCGCGCGCGCGCCCGTGTCGCCGTCGAGGGCGGCGAGCGCATCGAAGTGGTGCGCGGCGAAGCCGACCGGATGGCCGCGCATGCCGCGATGCGCAGGCGCGACGATCGACGCATCGTCGGCGTCGAGCGCGCGCGTGACGGCTTCATAGGTCGATGCCGCGATCCACGGCATGTCGCCGAGCGCGACGAGCCAGCCGTTCGAATCGGGCGTGGCGCGCACGCCGGCCGCGAGGCTTGCGCCCATGCCGCGCGACGCGTCGGGCGCATAGACGACCTGGCAGCCGGCTTCGTTCAGCAGGATCGCGAGTTTTTCGGCGCCGGGCCGCACGACGGCGATCACGTCGGCCGTGGCCGCCGCGAGATGGCGGGCGGCCGCGACCGCGACCGGCGTGCCGTCGGGAAGCAGCGCGAGCAGTTTGCTGTGCAGGCCGCTTGGGTCGAAGCGCTGACCGAGACCGCCGGCGAGCAGGACGCCGGTGGCGAGTGACGCATAGGACATCGGCGCGGGGGGAGTGAGACAGGTGCTGCGATTGTGCGGGAGCGGGCGGGGATCGGCAAGTGAGGATGTTACCGGGCCGTGCCCGTCAGATCGGAAAAACCGTCATCACGCACCTTCGTCGAGCATGTTTTCCTCGACGGGGCCGTAAATCGCGTGCGATTCCCGCTGCATGACGGCCCAATAGCGGTCGCCGAACGACCAATGCCACCATTCGGACGGGTAATTCGTGAAGCCGGCGCCGGTCAGCGCGGCGATCAGCACGTGGCGGTTTCGTGCAGCCGTTCGGCTGATGAATGCGTTGTGCGTGTAGCACGCGCCGGACGATTCCTGGTCGGTGGCGTCGAGTATGCAGCCCATGTCGAGCTCGACGCCGTCGGCGGACATGAACGTCAGGTCGACGGCAGCGCCGGTCGGGTGACCCGCGACCTCGGGTGGCGCGACGTAGTGGCTCGCGAGTTCGTACAGCGCGTCGTCGGACGGCGGCGGATTCAGCGTCGCACGCAATTGCGCGAGATGGCCGGTGAAGTATTCGCGCTGAAGCGAGAGCGGACGATAGCCTTCCTTGACGTAAAGGCGCAGGCCGTCGGGGAGCGCGTGCGCGGCGGCAACCAGCCGTTCGGCGACACCACTGCGTACCTTCAGGAAATGCGGGCTCGGGTTCGAAACGACACTGCGCGAGAGGTCGACGGCGATGCGTTCATCGAACGTGGCGAGATCGACGAACCCTTCGTGCGACTCCATCAGGGCGATCGACCGGACAAGGGGATCGGAGAGCGGTATCACGATGGCGGGTGAGGTGGCGCGATGACGGTTGCGGGCCGTGAGCGGGCCGCCCGGGACGCGTGCTTCGTCGCAGGTGGCCGATCCTGGTCGTTTTGGTCAGACGAATCGCCAATATGCCAGAGTCCGGCGGAGGATGCGCTGCGGTTTGACTTGTGGGCGGCGACGCTTACCAGAGCGTCTTCACGTGCGCGTAAGCGCGGATTTTTTCGTCGCGGGTGACGAGCGGTGCACCGAGCCGCCGCGCGGTAGCGACGATCATCCGGTCGGCCGGATCCTTGTGGAACGTGCCGGGCAGGGCGGTGGACTTCGCGGCGATGTCGGCGTCGACGGGCACGAAGCGCATGCCGTCGATCTGCGCGACGGTGGCGAGCCACGCGTCGACATCCATCGTCAGTGCGAGGCGGTCGTTGCGCACCAGCATCGCAATCTCCCACGCGGAGATCGCGGATGCCGCGAGTGCGCCTTCGCCCCGCGCGCGGTCGATCGCACTTCGCGCTTTCTTGCTGAGCGAAGGATCGCCCGCCACCCACCACACCAATGCATGCGTATCCAGCACGATCACCGCGACGCCTCCCAATCATCTTCCGCAATCGGATCGACAGGATTGTCGTAGCGCATGACCGAGCCGCGCAATATGTCCAACGGCTGAGCCTCGCGGGCGTGATACGGCCGGATCTCGAGCGTCGGCTTGCCGTGATCGGTGACGATCAGGCTTTCGCCCGACGACTCGACGAGCCGGAAGTATTCGAGTGCGCGAGCCTTGAATTCGGATTTCGAAACGGGAGCGTGCGGCATCATGATATGAGCATGGTCATTTGACGATGGTCATTTTATGGCGCCCCCGAGCCTGACGCAAGCGGGTGAGTGTATGCCGGACGTGTCTGGCAGCACGAGCACCGCACGACCGGATCACGCTACGTGTCCGCCCGCTTCCTCGACAGGTGGCGATCAATCCGCGTCTTGCTTGCGCCGTGCTTCGAAAGCCTGATTAGCTAGAACGTGCAGCGTTGATCTTGCTGTCCCGATAGTCTCTGGGCGAGCATTTCATGATGCGCTTGAAGGCATTGCTGAAAGCGCTGTCGGATTCGTAACCGACGGCCTGAGCGATCGAGGAAATCGTGAGGTGCTGGTTTCTCAGGGACCGGGTCGCCAGTTGTATGCGCCAACGCAGGACGTATTCCAGCGGCGAAAAGCCCGCTATCTGCTTGAAACGCAACGCCAGCGTCGAGCGCGAGACGCCCGCCACTTCGGCCAGGGCCTCGACCGTCCAGCGTCTGGCCGGGCTGGTGTGAATCGCTTGAATGGCGGCGCCGATGCGCGGCTCGGACAGCGCCGAGAGCCAACCCGGTGTAGTGGCGCCTTCCTGCGCCAGATAAATGCGCAGCACCTGCACCAGCATGATCTGGCCCAGATGCTGGACCATCAGTGCGCCGCCCGGAGACGGGGCGGCGAGTTCGTGCGCCAACCGCTGCAACGCCCAGCGCAATACGGAGGCCTGATCCGACTCGCTCTTGATCACCGCTACCGGCGGCAGGCTGTCGAACAGAAGCCCGGCTTCGTCGCCGAAGGCGAAGCGCCCGCCGACCAGAAAGCAGTCGTCGTTGCTGCCGCAGTGCGCCACGCCGTTCACGGCATGACGATAGAGTTCATCGGCATCGAGCGCCGGCAGCGAAAGATCGCTGCCGATCAAGACGGGGCGCGCGCGGGAGAGCAGGAAACAGTCGCCTGCCTCCAACTGTAGCGGTTCCTGTTCTCCTTCCACGGCCAGCCAGCATGTTCCCCGTACAAGCACGTTGAACTTGACGCCTTCCGGCGCTGGAAAGCGCACGGCCCAGTCGCCACCTGCCTGCAATCCACCGAAAAAGGAGCTTTGGTTACTCAGCAAGGAAAGGACTTCCGATAGTGGGTCGATGTTCATTTTCGGATGATCTCGATAGAAATTAGGATGTCCTTGCATTCACAATTTTCAGTATACCCACGACAATTCCGATCGAGTGCTGCAGTTGTGTGCTGCCGGCAAGGACTCGAACCATCGGAGACGTGGCCACATGGGAGAACATTTTGATGTACTTATCATTGGTGCGGGAATCTCGGGCATAGATGCGGCCTATCACTTGTGCCAACGGTGTCCGGGGCGGAGTTTTCTGATACTGGATGCCATGGACGGATTCGGCGGCACGTGGCGGACGCATCGCTACCCGGGGGCGCGATCCGATAGCGATCTGTTCACCTACGGATATTCGTTCAAACCCTGGCGGGGGTCGTCCATTGCGACTGCCGACGAGATCCGCAATTACCTCGGGGAGGTCATCGAGGAAAACGATCTTGGTCGACATATCCGTTATGGGCATCGGGTGGCGACGGCGAGCTGGTCGACCGACGACAGCCGTTGGACCGTCGAGGCGATCCGCCTGGACACCGGCGAGACATTGCGATTGACGGCCGGTTTTCTGTGGCAATGCCAAGGCTACTACCGTCATCGGCAAGGGCATGTGCCGGACTGGTCGGGGCTGGAGAACTTCCGAGGGACAGTCGTTCACCCGCAGAACTGGCCTGACGATCTGGACTGGAAGGGGAAACGAATCGTCGTGATCGGTTCGGGCGCCACGGCGGCGACGCTGATTCCGGCGTTGGCGGAGGCAGCGCAACACGTCACGCTGTTGCAGCGATCGCCCACGTTTTTTGTCGTCGAGCCGGCGGAACACGCGTTGGCCGCGCCGCTGCGTGCGCTGGATATTCCCGAAGCGTGGACGTACGAGATCCTGCGTAGGGCCTATATCGCCCAGAATCTCGAACTCAACAGAATGTCGCTGGAGCAACCCGAGGATTTGCGCAAGCAATTGCTGGATGCGATCCGCGCGCACCTTCCCGACGATTTCGACGTCGAGAAGCACTTCAGTCCTCGCTACAAGCCGCAGCAGCAGCGGCTGGCCTTCGTTCCCGGCGGGGATTTCTTCGTGCCCGTGCGCGACGGCAAGGCTTCCGTCGTGACGGACACGATCGAGTGCTTCGACGAAATGGGCATCGTGCTGTCCTCGGGGGAATGTCTCGAGGCCGATATCGTGGTGACGGCGACGGGTTTCGATCTGTGTCTGTTCGGCGACGTGTCCTTCAGCCTCGACGGAAAACCGGTGGACTTCACCGGGCACGTCACCTACCGGGGATTGATGATCAATGACGTACCGAACATGGCGTACACCCTCGGCTATCTGCGCACGAGCTGGACCATGCGCGCGGACATGGTGAGCGCGTTTGTCTGTCGGTTGCTCGGGTACATGGACGAGCGGGGGGCGAAGACGGTTGTTCCGGTGCTGCGACCCCAGGAACGGCGCATGCCCCGTCTGCCGTTCTGCAATCCTGACAATTTCAATCCGGGTTACATCATGCGCGCCCAGCACATCATGTATCGGCAAGGTGACCACGCGCCCTGGCAGAGTCTGCGCGAATACGCCGAAGAGCGCCACGAGCTTCCTGCGGCGACGCTGGACGACGGCATTCTGGTTTATCGCTGAATCGGGTATCGGGAGATCAAATGCTTGTCGATCCACCTATCGCTGCCTTCCTGGATGCACTGGAGAAGTCCGGCGAAAAGAAACTGCACGAAGGTACGCCCGAAGAAGCGCGGGCCAGCTACCGTACCCTGGCGGCCGGCCTGCATCCGCCGGGGACGACGATTTCCGTCGGCAGCGTCGAAAACATCGTCGTTGACGGTGCCTTGGGGGAATTGCCTGCCCGCGTCTACCGTCCCGATGGGAACGGACCATGTCCCACCGCCGCGTTTTTTCATGGCGGTGGCTGGGTGATCGGCGATCTGGATACGCACGACAACGTCTGCCGGGCGATCTGTCGGGAGAGCCGGGTCGTCGTCGTTTCGGTGGCATATCGACTCGCACCCGAGCATCCGTTTCCGGCCGCGGTCGACGACGCTGTCGCCGCGACGCAGTGGGTCGTCGACCATGCACCCGATCTCGGCGGCAACGCGCTCGTGGCAGTCGCAGGAGACAGCGCGGGAGGCAATCTGTCGGCGGTGGTCGCTCACGCTTTCCGTGCGGATGGAGTCGAATTGGCCGGCCAGCTCTTGATCTATCCCGCTACGGATCTACCGGGCACACGGCATCTTTCCTGGCAGCAGAATGCGACGGGATACCTTCTCGACAGGCCGTTGATCGAATGGTTTCTTCACCACTATTCGGGCGGAAGACAGCGCCTCGAGGACCCTCGCATCACGCCCATTCATGCCGGCACTTTCTCCGGACTACCTCCGGCCGTCATCGTGACCGCGCAATTCGATCCGTTGCGAGACGTCGGTCTGGCCTATGCAGAGGCGTTGAGTGCCGGGCGCGTGCCGGTCCATGTCGAGCCGGGCCAGGGATTGATACATGGCTTTTTCGAGATGGGGCAGTTGTCGCCGGCAGCCCAAGACGCGATCGAACGGAGTTGCAGGCGATTCGGCGAAGTGATTCGGGCAGCGCGGTGAACCGGTATGTGCAATCGATTGGAAGGGTCTCGACAGACGATCGGACACGCTTGCATTCGCAACGAATCGTCTCCCCGATCCGACAGGGTGTTCCTATACGTGAGGGTGTTTGATGGAAACGATACAAAAACCGATCTATTCGGGTTTCGGTGCAGCCTCGACGGCAGCGGAGGTGCTCAACGGGCTCGATCTGTCCGGCGTTACCGCCCTCGTGACGGGCGGGCATTCCGGGCTCGGCCTGGAAACGACGCGGGCCCTGGCCGGCGCCGGTGCGCGGGTGATCGTTGCGGCACGCGATCCGCGCGCGGCCGAGAACGCGGTGGCCGACATCGGGAGGAATGTCGAAATCTGGGCACTGGATCTCGGGGACCTCGCGAGCGTTCGACACTTTACGGAAGGTTTTCTTTCAACCGGCAGGCACCTGGACATCCTGATCGGCAACGCCGGCGTGATGGCTTGCCCGGAAACCCGCGTGGGTCCGGGCTGGGAAGCGCAGTTCGCAATCAACCATCTGGGACACTACGTGTTGGTGAACTTGCTGTTGCCGGTGCTGGAAGGGGGCGCGCGGGTCGTCATGGTGTCCTCGCTGGGCCATCACGCTTCGGGTATTCGCTGGGACGACGTGCAGTTTACGCGTGGATACGACAAATGGCTGGCCTACGGTCAATCGAAAACCGCTGCCGCGCTATTTGCTGTCCACCTGGACAAGCTGGGCCGGCAGAACGGAGTGCGGGCATTCTCGCTTCATCCCGGCATGATCCCCACCCCGCTGCAGCGCCATGTTTCGAGGGCGGAGATGATTGCGCTGGGATGGATGGATAACGAAGGCAATCCAGCCCATCCGGAAGCACTCAAGACGCCTGGGCAGGGTGCCGCGACTCAGGTATGGGCCGCGACCTCTCCCATGCTGGCAGGGTATGGCGGCGTGTACTGTGAAGACTGTGATATCGCGCGCCTCTGGACGAGCGTGATCAAGGAGCAGTCCGCGGGAGTGAAGCCGTATGCGATTGATCCGGGGGAAGCCAAACGCCTTTGGGCACTATCGGCGAAGCTTACGGGTATCGATGCGTTCGCTGGAAGGTCGTAACGAGGTTCGATCGGACGCGCCCCCTGCATGCATGGTTTCCGGCTTAGGGTCGATCCCGACTCGACGACGGATAAGACAGATCCAAGATCAGGTGAAAGTCATGAGCAATCGTCAAATCCTGCTAGCCGAGATTCCCCGGGAAAGGCTCGGTCCCGAGCACTTCGCTATCCGGGAGGCAGACAGACCGCGTCCGGCAGACGGGGAAGTGCTGCTCCGCACGCTGTACATATCGCTCGATGCGGCCAGCAGGGCATGGATGCAAGGTGCGACTTATCGTGCCGGCCTTCAAGCCGGCGACGTCATGGCCGGCATGGCACTGGCCGAGGTCGTGGAATCGCGATCCGCGCAACTTGCGGTCGGCGACCTGGTGTTCGCCGAAACAGGGTGGCAAGTCCTGGCAGCGGTACCCGCCCGGAATCTCACCCGATTACCCAGAATCGAACCGCTTACGCATTTGGTGAGCGTCTATGGTGTCCCTGGATTGACGGCTTATTTCGGCATGCAGGAATGCGGTCGACTGGAAGCCGGTCAAACGGTCGTGATTTCGGCCGCGGCCGGAGCGGTCGGGTCCATCGCAGGGCAAATCGCCGGAATCAAAGGGTGTCGAACGGTAGGCATCGCGGGTGGTGCCGTCAAGTGCGATCTGGTGACTCGCGAATTCGGTTTCGATGCGTCGCTCGACTATAAGGCGGGCAATATCGCCGATCGCCTGCGCACGGCATGTCCGGACGGCATCGATGTGTACTTCGACAACACCGGAGGCGACATCCTGGAAGCATGCTTGTTCAACATGGCGCGCTACGGTCGCATCGTGTGTTGCGGCGCCGTTTCGCATTACGACGGGAGTGCACCCGGCGCCGGTCCGCAAGGGGTGCCCGGGCTGGTGATCATCAAGAGTTTGACGTTGCAGGGGTTCCTCTTGGCGGATTACCTCGATCGGCACACGCAGGCAATCGCTGAACTCCAGGGCTGGGTCGAATCCGGCCAGCTCGTGATACGCGAGGATGTGCTCGATGGTTTCGAGCGCCTGCCGGAGGCGCTGGTCGGTTTGCTGAGGGGCGAGAACGTCGGCAAGCGGATGGTCAAGGTCGCATGACCGAATGGCGCCTTGCTCGCGCGCTTGCTGTGACCTAGATTTTTTCTATCGGGGTTCTCAGGCGGGAGGGACTGCCATGGAACTGAGCGTAGAACGTGTCGATGTCTGGTCGGCGACCATCGACGACAAGCCGGGCGGCCTCGCGACAGTATTAAGCGCGCTGCGGACTGCCGGCGCAGACTTGCAGTTCATCGTTGCACGCCGCACATCGGAGACGCCGGGCAAGGGCGTCGTGTTTGTCGCGCCACTGCAGGGAGACGCGGTGATTCGCGCGGCCACGCAGGTGGGGTTCAGCGTCACCCCGAGCGTTCACTCCGTCCGCGTAATGGGTTTGGATCAAATGGGCATCATCGGGCAACTGGCCCAGATGCTCGCGGACGGCGCGATCAATCTCCGTGGCGTCTCGGCCGCCGTGCTGGGTTCCCAGTTCATTGCCTATTTCGCGGTCGATTCGGCGGACGATGCAGACAAGGCGATCGATATCCTGCAGCGGGCATAAGGCGGCTGCGTTGGACGGTGGACTGGCAGCGGCCGGAAGGGGGCGCGCGTTTCAGGACGTTGCGGGCCCCCGTCACATGGCTCAGGTATCCGCCCACCGTCTCAGCAGGTTGTGATAGATCCCGGTGAGCGCGATCACGCCCGGGTCGTGCGCACCTTTGTCCGCAGAAAGCTGCTGGATCTGCGTATCGAGCTGGAACAGCAGCGTGCGATCGGCATCGTCGCGCACCATGCTCTGGATCCAGAAGAACGACGCAACGCGCTCGCCGCGCGTAACGGGCGTCACGTGATGCAGGCTCGACGCCGGGTACAGCACGAGATCGCCCGCCGGCAGCTTGGCGCGATGCACGCCGTAGGTATCCTCGACACATAGCTCGCCGCCGTCGTACGCATCGGGCTCGGCGAGAAACAGCGTCGCCGACAGATCGCTGCGCACGCGGAAATCGGTGCCGCGCAGCAGCCGGATCGCGTTGTCGACGTGCGTGCCGAACGTCTCGCCGCCTTCATACCGGTTGAACAGCGGCGGAAACACCTTGAGCGGCAGCGCCGCCGAAAAGAACAGCGGATGGCGTGCGAGCGCATCCTGGATCGCGTCGCCGACCGCGCGCGCAGCCGGCGAGCCTTCCGGCAATTGCCGGTTGCGTTTGGCAAGCGCCGACTGCGCGCCGGACGTCGCGTTGCCGTCGACCCATTCGGCCGCATCGATCAGGTCGCGGCATTGCGCGACCTGCGTCTTGGTCAATACGCCGGGGATATGAAGCATCATGATGCGGATTCCATTGCATGCGGCGGCAGTTGCAGCGCCGCCGCGCGAAACGCGTCGAGCGGCGACGATGCGAGATAGGCGCGCATCTTCGCGATGAACGCGGGCGTCGCGGTGGCCGGCACGCGCGCGAGCCAGACGAGCGCTTCGTCTATGCGCCCGCGCTCGGCGAGCAGCCGCGCAAAGTTGAACTGGCCGCGGAAGTCGCCGGCAACGGCTGCGCGGCGATAGTGGTCGAACGCGGCATCGGTGTCGACGGATACGACCCAGCCGTCCTCGTAGAAGCCGCCGATCAGGTTGATCGATTTCGCGTGCCCGAGCGCGGCCGCGCGGCGGAACCAGTCGAGCGCGTCGGCGCGGTTCTCGTCGACGCCGTTGCCGAGCGCGAGCGCCGTCGCGTAGTTGTACATGCCCCAGTCGAGCCCCGCCTGCGCGGCGAGCCGGTACCAGTACACGGCGACCGGCGCGCACGCGGCCGTGCCCCAGCCGAACTCGTAGCAGCGGCCGAGCATGTTCATCGCCATCGGGTGGCCGGCCCGCGCGGCGTGCCGGAACCAGCCGAACGCGGCAGCCGGATCGCGCGCGACGCCATGGCCGTCGAGCAGGTACTGCCCGTAGACGGCCTGCGCATCGACGATGCCGTTGTCGGCCGCCGCCGCGACCCACGCGGCGGCGCGCTCGGGCGGCCCGGCCAGGATGTCGGCGAACTCACGCGGCGATACCGACGCGAGCGCCTTCAGCGATACGGCCTCCATCGATCAGTAGCGCGCGTTCAGCGTGACGAACGCCGAGCGGCCCGGTGCGATCGACGCGTAGTGCGCCGGATACGCCTGGTCGAAGTACGTACGGTTGAACAGGTTGTTCACGTTCAACTGCAGGTCGAGCTTCTTGTTGATCCGGTACTGAGCCATCGCATCGAAGCGCCAGTACGACGGCACGGCGCGCAGGTTCGCGGGATCGCCGAATACTTCCGACATGTAGAACGCGCCGCCGCCGACCGTGAACTTCGGCGTCACGTCGTAGTTCGACCACATCGTGAGGCTGTGCTTCGGCGTGTTCGGGAAGCGGTTGCCGTTGTTCGCCGCATCCTTGCCGTTGTCGCGCAGCGCGCTCTTCATGTACGTATAGCCGCCGAACACCTGCCACTGCTTCGTGATCTGCCCTGCGACGCCGAGCTCGAGACCCTGCACGCGCTTGTTGCCGACCATCGCGTACTGGTTGTTCGGCAGCGTCACGCGCGCGTTCGTCGTGTCGATCTGGAACAGCGCGGCGGTCAGCGCGAGCTTGTCGTTCAGCACGTTCCACTTGGTGCCGAGCTCGATGCTGCGGTTCTTTTCCGGCGCCATCTGGTCGGCGTTCGGGCCGACGCCGCCGCGACCCGGCGTGAGCGACTGCGTTTCGCTGCCTTCGCCGAGCAGCATGCCGGCCGGCGTCGATGACGTCGCATACGACGCGTAGATGCTGCCGTTCTGCGCGGGCTTGAACACGAGGCCGGCCTGCCAGTTCACGAGCGTATCGTCGCGCGTATAGGTTTTGCTGCCGTTGGCCTTGGTGTCGGTGAAGCGGGTCGAGTAGTCGTCGACGCGCACGCCGGCATTGACCTGCCAGCGCGGCGTGATCTCGATCGTGTCGAAGCCGTAGATCGATTTCGTCGTGGTGCGCGCATGCGCGTAGTCGTTGTTGCGCGTGATCGAGCCGGCCCACGGATCGTTCGGGTTCGGCGACCACAGGCTCGTGCAGTTGTAGCCCGACGCCGCGCCGATGCCTTTCTGGCAGATCTTGCCGGTGTCGGTCGCGACCTTGTACGTGTCGCGCTTGCCCCATTCGCGTGTCAGCTCGATGCCGGTCGTGAAGCTGTGCTTGAACGGGCCGGTGCGGAATTCGCCGAACAGCTCGGTCAGGTTCGCGATGCTGTTGATCGAGCTGTTGCGGTTGTTGTTGCGGCGCCAGACCTTGCCGTTCACCACGTTGCCCTGGCTGTCGTCGGGCTGCGTCCAGATGTAGTCCTGCGTCGATTCCGTGTAACGCGTGGTGTTGCGGATCGTCAGCGACGACGTGATGTCGTGCTCGATCTTGATCGTGCTGATGTCCGACGTGGTCTTGCGGAAGTCGCGGTCGATCAGCCCGTAGAAGTTGTGGCGGTCGACGTTTGCCGGGCCGTCGGTGACGCCCTTCGGGATGTTGAAGCCGTAGACGTACGGAATGCCGCCGTCCGGCATGTCGTCGGTCGACAGGTGGTAGTAGCTCGCGGTCACGCGCGTCGGCGTGCCGAGGCCGAACGCGATCGACGGTGCGACGCCCCAGCGCTCGTTGTTGACGGCGTCGCGGCCGGCGACGTCGTTGTTGTGGCTCATCAGGTTCAGGCGGAATGCGGCGTGATCGGCGAACTGCCAGTTGCCGTCGGCGGTGAAGCGGCGATAGCGGTCGGTGCCGAGGCCGGCGCTCGCGCTGGCCGTCGTGCCGAGGTGCGGGGCCTTCGTGATCAGGTTGATGCTGCCGCCGGCGCCGCCGCGGCCGCCGTACGCGCCGTCGGAACCCTTGGTGATCTCGACGCGTTCGGTGTTGAAGATCTCGCGCGTCGTGGCGCCCGTGTCGCGCATGCCGTCGACGAACATGCTGCCCTGCGTGTCGTAGCCGCGGATGAACGGACGGTCGCCGAGCGGGTTGCCGCCTTCGCCGGCGCCGAACGTGATGCCGGGCACGGTGCGCAGCGCTTCGGTCAGCGTCGACGCGCCGCTGTTCCGGATCAGTTCCTGCGGAATCACGGTGACGGATTTCGGCGTGTCGACGAGCGGCGCGGTGAATTTCGCGGAAGCGGAAAAGTCGGCCTTGTAGCTGTGCTCGGTCTTGCCCTGGATCTCGATCGGCGCGAGATGGCCTTCGGTGCTGGACGGGGCCGGCGGCGGCGCGCCGTCGGCGAATGCAGGGCTCGCGGCGAGCACGCTGCACAGGGTGGTGAATTTGCCGAGCTTCAACTCGTCGGAACGGGACTTCATGGTGCGCTTGGACCTCGCGATGTGGCCCCGGGGGAGGTGTGCTACGGAAATGTGCATGCCGCCGGGAATTATTACGATTTGTTTTCAGCCGGCATTCTATGTAATTTTTTGTTGAATGAGAAGCGTTCTTGTTATCAATTAAAAGGCAAGTGTTGACGAATGTTGCGGGGTGGATGGGCGGTGGATGATGGCCGATTGGCCGAGTGTGACGGGATCCTCGGGCGGGCTAGAGTGGTTTTGTCGCGAGGCAATCCATGTGACTACAAGATGCTAGGATGACTGCATTGAAAGCATTTTGAAGGAATGCATCATGCCTGTGATTACCGTTCGAAATTTGCCGGACGAAGTGCATCGCGCACTTCGGATTCGCGCCGCCCAGCACGGACGCAGTACCGAAGCCGAGGTACGTGACATTCTCGAGCAGGCCGTCCTGCCAGGCGGGCGGCTCAAGCTGGGAACGTTGCTGGCGGAAATCGGGCGTGCGGCAGGCGGCGTCGATTTCGACGTCGAGCGCGATA
Organism: Burkholderia sp. FW306-1C-G01B; assembly: GCF_058781685.1. Classification (NCBI taxonomy): domain Bacteria; kingdom Pseudomonadati; phylum Pseudomonadota; class Betaproteobacteria; order Burkholderiales; family Burkholderiaceae; genus Burkholderia; species Burkholderia sp. FW306-1C-G01B. The sequence continues at coordinate 141,868 of NZ_JBYSWZ010000002.1, read as the reverse complement.
AGGTGCCAACCAATCCGATGAGCTTCGAATGATCCTTGTTGATACGAACGTCATTGCCGAACCGCTGCGGCGCGAGCCGAGTGCGGCCGTGATCGAGTGGCTCGATGCCCAGAACGCCGAGACGCTGTTTCTCGCCGCAATCAGTCTCGCCGAAATTCGATTCAGCGTTGCGGCGTTGCCGGAAAGGCGAAGGAGGGACAGGCTGCATCAGAGCATCGAGCAGCGCGTGCTGTCGGTGTTTCGAGGCCGAATCCTGCCGTTCGACGAAGCGGCGAGCAAAGCGTATGCGAGCCTTCGGGCTCGGGCCCGTGTCGCAGGTAGCGCGATCGCGCCTGCCGATTGTTTTGTCGCCGCCACGGCCGAGGCGAACGGCCTGATCGTGGCCACGCGCGATGTCGCGCCGTTCGAGGCGGTGGGGCTTCGCGTGATCGATCCGTGGGCGCGGTAGCGCCCGGTTTCTGGCACCCATCACCTGCGCTGGAATTGGAAACGCGCAGTGCAATGCGGCGCGTTCTGCGTCAGGCAAGCGCGCCCGTCCCGTGAAGCGATGGCGGGCGGGCGCGAGACTCCCGGCGTGACTTAATCGACTCCGTGAAACACCGCGTCCTCCGGCCCGAGATAAGCCGGCGGGCGCCACGTCGCGTCGCGCATCGAATGCTGGACGAGGTTCTCGACGCCGAGCAGCACCGCGAAGATCGCCATCCGCACCGGAATGCCGTTGTCGGTCTGCCGGAAGATCGCGAGGCGCGGGTCGCGGTTCAGGTCGACCGACAGGTCGTTCGCGCCCGGCCGGCTGTCGCGCGGCAGCGGGTGCATGATCAGCGTGTCGGGCTTGCAGACCGAGTCGACGAGCGCCTGGTTGATCTGGAAATCCGGCGTATAGCCTTCGAACGATTCGTCGGTGAAGCGCTCCTTCTGGATCCGCGTCGCGTAGACGACGTCCGCGCCGCGCAGCCCGGCCGCGAGGTCGGTCGTCTGTTCGACCACATGGCCGTTCGTCGAGATCTGGTCGATGATGTAGGCCGGCATCTCGAGCGTCGGCGGCGACACGAGCGTGAACTTGAGCCCGCGGTACAGCGCGAGCAGCTTGACGAGCGAGTGCACGGTGCGGCCGTACTTGAGATCGCCGACCAGCGCGATGTGCGCGCCGTCGACGATCTTGCCGAGCCGCGAGAACTCGCGCTGGATCGTATAGAGATCGAGTAGCGCCTGGCTCGGGTGCTCGCCGGGGCCGTCGCCGCCGTTGATCACGGGCAGGTTGGTCGCGCGCGCGAACTCGGCCACCGAGCCTTTCTCCGGGTGGCGGATCACGAGCGCGTCGACGTAGCCGGCCATCACGCGGCTCGTGTCGTAGATCGATTCGCCCTTGGCCATCGACGAGAACGTGAAGCCCGTCGTGTCGCACACCGAGCCGCCGAGCCGGCAGAACGCCGCGCCGAACGACACGCGCGTGCGCGTGCTGGCCTCGAAGAACAGGTTGCCGAGCACGGCGCCTTCCAGCACGCGCGAAATCTTGTGGCGCCGCGCGATCGGCTGCATCACGTCAGCCACGCGAAACAGCGCCTCGACCGATTCCCGCGAGAACTGGTCGACCGACAGCAGTTGCGGCTTGCCTTCGAACAGGAACTGCTTCGCGAGCCCCTGATTGTCTACGCTTTGCGTATAGGCCCCGCTTTCCGGTGCCGAACGTTCGACGATTTCCGACACGAAGCGCTCGACGATCTCGGGCATCCCGCGCGATTCCTGCGAATCGTCGGGCAACAGCCAGGTATCCAGTGCGCGCCGGCTGACGCCGATTCGATTGGCGAACGCTTCGCGAGTCATGTTGAGGCGGCGCATCGCGTCGCGGAGGAAGGCTTGCTGGGGAACGGTCATCGGCGGCTCCTGGCGGAAAATATACGCGGTGCGTATATTAGTTCCTGGCGTGCTGAAGTCAAGGAAAATCTGCGCGATCGGGCTGTGCGGTGCGTGTGACACTCGACGGGCTCGCGCTGGCGCGCGGCGTCCGCGTCCGTATAATCAGGTCAGGCCCCGTGCCCTGCATCGGCAGGGCGCCATGCCGCAAACGATTCGCCCGGTCGGGCTTGTTGATTCGAAGGAGAATGAGAATGACGCGTACGATTGCTGCAATGTTGCTGGTTGTGACCGCCGCGCTCGCCGGCTGCAATACGGTCGCCGGCGTGGGCCAGGACATTTCGAAGGGCGGCCAGGCGATCAGCGATACGGCCGAAAAGGCCAAGTAAGCCGACCGGTTCCGGAATGCAGAAAGCGCCGGGCCGTCCCGCGATTGCGGGGCGGCCCGGCGCTTTTTTGGGGGGGGCGGCGTGGCGTTGACGCCGGCGGCGTCAGGCGTGTTCGACGAACGCGTAGCGGCCTTCGACCTTGCGCGGCGTGAACCATCCGTAGTCGGGGAACATCCGGTTGCGCACGAACCAGACGTAGCCCACCAGCACCAGCGTGACCGCGAGGCCCGGCAGCGCGGTCGACGGATCGCGTCCGAGCTCGGCGATGGTCTTCGGCAACTGCAGCAGCGACAGCAGGATGAACGCGTGATACGCGCCGACGCGATGGGTCGCGAAACCCCAGATGAACAGCAGCGACAGCGGCACGGTCAGCGCGAGGAACACCACGACGAGGCCATTGCCGAGCGCGCCCGACACGCCATGGTCGCCGGTGGCGGCGGAGAAGTAATACGCGAGCATCAGGCTGATCGCCAGCTGGAGGGTGCCGAGCGCGACCAGGATCCAGGTGTGCACCTTGTTCTTGCGACAGCGTTCCGGATCGGGGCGCGACGCGATCAGGCTTGCGATCACGCGATCCTTGAGCCCCTGTCCGGACAGCTCGGCCAGTACGTCGGCCTTCCTCGTTCCCGCGGACAGCAGCACCGCGATTCTTGTTTTGGCTTCCTTCCTGTTCATTGCGTGGCGGATTGTTGTTCGATGGTTGTCAAAGGTTTCGGCCACGCGAATATTGCATCTTGCACGGTGGTGCGCAACGGTTTTGCGGCGCGCGGACACATTCCTACAGTTGCCGGCGGCGTCGCGCGAACGCGGGGATGGACCGGCAATGTGGCGTGAACGAGCGTCCTGCGTTTCTGCAACAACGCAATGAGCGCGGCTCAGTCAGCGGCGGTTTGCGCCGACGGCGCGGGATTGGCCGGCTGTACCGGGTTCGCCGGTTGCGCATCGCGTGCACGCGCGGGCGGTTCGCGCCGCCGCGTCGCGCCGACGAGCATGCCCGCGACGACGAGCGCGATGCCGGCGACACGCGTGCCGGTCAGCGTTTCGCCGAACAGCGCGACCGCGAACAGCACGGCCGAGACCGGCGCGACCGCCGTGAACAGCGCGGCCTCGGTGCCGCTCGTGCGCGCGGAGCCCGCATACCAGCACAGGTAGCCGAGCACGGTCGGCACCAGCGCGTAGTAGGTAATTGCCGACACGGCGCCGACGGTCCAGCCGGTCGCCACCGCGCGCCATTCGAACGCGGCCGGCACGACGGCGAGCACGAAGCCGAGGCCCGACATCGCGGCGGACAGCGCGAGCGGCGGCAACGGTGCGGCAAGCCGCCGGTTCAGCAGGATGAAGACGGCTTCGCATGCGACGGCGGCCAGCACCAGCGCATCGCCGGCAAGCGTCTGGAGCGACGGCATCGTCTGGCCGGGTGCGAACGTGACGAACAGCACACCGGCCGTGGCGAGCGCGGCGGCCACCCAGTCGCGCGGCGTCTGCCGCTCGCGCAGCACGACAGCCGCGATCAGCGTCGACATCGCCGGCAGCGTGCCGAGCATCACGCCCGCATCGAGCGGCGACGACAGCTTCGTGCCGCTGATCAGCAGCACCGTATAACCGACGCCGCCCGCCGCGGCCTGGATGACGAGCAGCACGGCGTCGCGCGCGGAAATGCGCGGCCAGCGCATTCGCTGCGCGCGCATCAGCGCGAACAGCAGCGGCGTCGCGATCAGGAAGCGCAGCGCCGTGGCCGCGAACGGCGGCAGGCCGCCGGCCGCGAGACGGCTCGCGATGACGGTGCTGCCGACGCCCGCCATCGCGGCGGCGAGGTAGAGATAGCCAATCAGTCGTGTTTTCATGCGCGCATCGTCGCGTACGGCGGCGGTGTGCGTCTTGAACGAAATTGCAGCAGGCGCGTGGGGACGCCGAGGGCGGTGGGTGGGGCCGCCTTGCGAGCGTGCGTCAGTGTTAGCGTCAGTCGAAGCCGCCGCAGTAGCGTCAGCCACCATTGTCGACGCGGGACCCGCGTTCGATCGCGTTGCGCGCGGACGCCAGCGGCGTCAATTGGCCTGCGTAAACCGCCCCGGCGTGATCCCGAACTGGCGCGCGAATGCGCGCGTCAGGTGGCTCTGATCGGCAAAACCGGCTTCGGCCGCGGCATCCGCGATCGGCAGGCCGTTGGCGAGCAGCGCGCGCGCCAGCCGCGCGCGCGACTGGATCAGATACGCGTGCGGCGTGATACCGAGTTCGCGTGCAAACCCGCGCAGCAACTGGAAGCGGCTCACGCCGCTCAGATCGGCCAGTTCGGCGAGCGAAACGGGCGCGGCCGGCGCCGCGTCGAGCCGTTCGCGGGCGACACGGATCGCCGGCGCGACGCCGGCCGCCGGCAGCGTGCGGTTCGCGTGCCGGGCGAGCAACCCGGCGACGAGCATCACCAGCGCTTCGTCGCGGGCGAGCGGCTGGGTTTCCCCGGCGACGATGCGCGCATGCAACCGGCCGACGGCGGCCGTGAGCCGCGCGTCGCGCACCGCCGGATGCGCAAGCTCGACGCCGCCGAGGCCTTCTTCCGCCGCGACGCCCGCGACCAGCGCGGGCGCGAGGTACAGCATCCGCCAGCGTCGGCCCGTGCCGGCATCGATCGGCGAGCCGTCGTGCATTTCGCCCGGGTTGACCATGATCGCGTCGCCGGCCAGCGCGTCGACCTGCCCGCGGCCGCTCCACGACCGGTGCGCACCGCTGACGATCACGCCGACCCCGAATTCGTCGTGTGCGTGGCGCGGAAACGCGCGGTCGGATTCGAGGCTGATCGCCTCGATGCCTTCGGCAGTCCGTCGGTAGTGGGTGACACGGTGCATGTGCGCTCCTCGCGCCGGCTGCGGCGCGGATGACGTGAACTTTAGCGCGTTCCGGCGCCGCGCGCCCTTCATCCTTTTGGCCGATACCGCGCGGCGCGCGCAGCCCGCACCATGTGCACATGAGCAGCGTACACGGCCCGCCGGGCCTGAAGCTGTGCGGGAGGCGGCAGGTGGAACGACAGGATCCGGTATTCATTCAGGTTGGCGCGCTCGCGGACGGCTTCGCGCCGGAAGCGAACATCCTCGCGCCCGTCGACGCGCTCGCCGGGCGCACGCTGGCGCTCGGCGATGCATCGGGCGCGTGGCGCGTCTATACGTTCGAGCAGGGCGCGCTGCAGTGGCGCGACGCGGCAACCGACGCGGGCGGCTGCGAGCCGTGCCGCGTGACGCGGCTGCGCGACGCGCTGTACTTCGTCGACTACATCGACACGGCCGCTCGCGCGACGTCGGTCAGTCTCGTGATCGATCTCGACAGCGGCGTATGGACGTCGGTCGTCGGCACGCTGCCGACCGAAGCCGACGCGCGCATCGACGCGTCCACGCGCGTCGCGCGCGGGCTGCCGCTGACGGCCGTCGACGCGGCGTTCCGGCACGGCACGCTCGGCGGTCACGTACGGCCGGGGCCGCTGCACGGGCCGACGCGCGAACTGATCGGCAAGCGGACGATGTACCGCTACAGCCCGACCGAATGCTACGAGCACATCTACCTGAACGAGAACTTCTACGCGTGGCAGTGCCTGCAGGGCGTCGAAGGCGGGCTGGCCGATGTCGACCGCTGCCATTACTTCCGGATCGCCGACGCGCTGTATCTGTTCGTGTGGCGCGAAAAGGTGGTGCCGACGCTCGGCGTCGTGCTGATCGATCTTGCTCAGCGCAAGACCGACGGCAAGATCTTCGGCTACCAGGGCGGTGATTTCGGCACGCTGTCGAACTTCCAGATCGGCGCCCATGCGCAGGTGCTGAACGAAACCGTGCATCCGCTCGGCGGCGAGGCGCAACGATGAATGCCGTGCCGGGCAACGGCCGACTGCGTGCGGATTTCAGCGGGCGCGTCGTGCTCGTCACGGGCGCCGCGCAAGGGATTGGCGCGGCGATCGCACGGCGTTTCGCGGAATCCGGCGCGTTCGTCGCGCTCGCCGACCTGAACGGCGAGGCCGCCGCCGCGCAGGCCGATGCGCTCGCCGGCGCGGGCGGCGCTGCACGCGCGTATCGGGTGGACGCCGCCAGCCGCGACGAACTGGGCGCGCTGGTCGCAGCGGTCGAGCGCGACGGCGGCCGGCTCGATGTCGTCGTCCACAACGCCGCATATTTTCCGCTGACGCCGTTCACGCAGATCGACGAGCCGACGCTCGAGCGGACGCTGTCGGTCAACCTGTCGGCGCTGTTCTGGCTCGCGCAGGCCGCGTTGCCCGCATTCGAGCGCGCAGGGGCCGGGCGGCTGCTCGTCACATCGTCGGTGACGGGGCCGCGCGTCGCCTATCCGGGGCTCGCGCACTACGCGGCGTCGAAGGCCGGCGTGAACGGCTTCATTCGCGCGGCGGCGCTGGAGCTTGCGCGCCGCAACGTGACGGTCAACGGCGTCGAGCCGGGGATGATCCGCACGCCGGCGGCCGGCAATCTCGGCGACGCGTCGGTCGCGGCGCAGATCGCCCGCAACATTCCGCTCGCGCGGATGGGCGAGCCGGAGGACATCGCGAACGCGATGCTGTTTCTCGCCTCGGCCGACGCGGCGTACATCACGGGGCAGACGATCGTCGTCGACGGCGGCGCGACCTTGCCGGAAAGCGGGGCGGTGCCGGGAGACGTGTGACGGCGGCGTCGAACCGGCCGTGGCGGGATCGCGGCCGGCAAGGTCCTGCGGCGGCGCCGCCGTCGGCTTCGCCGCACGTCGCCGCGACTACAGCCAGCCGTTGCGGATGAACTCGACGATCGAATAGCGGCGGTTCTCGAGATCGTGCTGGCGGACGGCTTCGACGATGCGCGACACGCCATCCGCATAGGGCGTCGCACCGTACACGCTCGATTCGAACTGCAGGCTGCACGCGCCGTCGTCGATGCGTATCCGGTGAACCGCATGGCGGCCGAGCTGATCGTCGGGGATAGCGAATTCGCTGCGCTGCACGTCCGGGTCGCGCACGGAGCGGATGTCTTCCGGCCGCACGCCGAGCGACTGGCCGATGCCGACGGCCGTGCCGGGGACGGACGTCTTGCCTGCCTGATGCGACTCCGTCAGGCTGATCTCGCAGTCGCGAAACAGGTGGCCGCTGGTTTCCAGCATGCTCATGAACTTGAGCATCAGGATATTCGTGTTCGGACACAGCACGACCGGGAAGTCGTGTGTTCCGGTTTCGAGGTCGGAGCCGGTGGACAGTTCGACGAGCGGCGACGCGGTGGCCTCGCAAAACGCGATCGCGGCGGGGAGTTCGCGGCCGGAGCCGGCATGCACGACGATCGATCGGGCGTCGCTACGTCGGGCGTCGCTATGCCGCTCGTCGGTTCGTGCACGGTCCGACCAGGACATTACGCGACAGGTTGCCGGGTCGAGCTTGTGCGAGCCGAGCAGCTCATTGGCCAGCTTGCCGGTTCCAACGACGAGTACTTGCATGGGATTGACGGGTTGAGGTTCAGTATTTGATACGGGATCGGCGTAGGCGTCGGGTAGCCCGGCACGGCACGACCCGGTCGCGGCTCGCGCCACGCCGAACGGGCCTCGTGCATTATGCCCGGCTGTCCGCATGCGTGCCTGTCGGGCCTCACGTGCGGAGTCGCGGCGGCCCGCCACGTGTGGACCGCGCTCCGCATCGTGATGCGGCCGCCGGGCTGACGTCCGGGCAACCAGCGCGAAACAACGGAGGAACTGCGCCGCAGCGTGGTCGCCGCGCGCACGCAGGCGTGAACGGCGCTACGCTGTCGAATTGCCGGCCGCGCACGTCCGTGCCGCGGCCGGCATGACTCATGCATCACGTATCAACCACCCATCTTCGATCCAGGAGAGCACATCGATGGAACACGACCTGAAAGGCAAGGCAGTCGCGATCACCGGCGGATTCGGTCATCTGGGCGTCGCGACGGCCGCATGGCTGGGCCAGCGCGGCGCACGCGTCGCACTGATCGGCCGCGGCGCCGCGCCGGCTGCGCAGACGCTGCCCGGCGTGCCGGCCGACGCGCTGCGCATCGGCGGCATCGACCTTGTCGACCCGCAGGCCGCCGCACGGGCGCTCGAATCGGTGCAACGCGAATTCGGCCGGGTCGACGCGCTGCTGAACATCGCCGGCGCGTTCGTATGGCAGACGATCGCCGACGGCGACGCCGCCACGTGGGACCGCATGTACGAGCTGAACGTAAAGACCGCGCTGAACGCGTCGAAGGCCGCGCTGCCGTACCTGGTCGCGAGCCCGGCCGGCCGTATCGTCAACATCGGCGCGGGCGCGGCGTTCAAGGCCGGCGCGGGCATGGGCGCTTATGCGGCCGCGAAGGCCGGCGTCGCGCGTCTCACCGAGGCGCTGGCGGCCGAACTGCTCGACCGCGGCGTGACGGTGAACGCGATCCTGCCGAGCATCATCGATACGCCGCCGAACCGCGCGGACATGCCCGACGCGGATTTCACGCGCTGGGTCCGGCCCGAACAGATCGCGGCGACGATCGGATTCCTGCTGTCGGCCGACGCACAGGCGATCACCGGCGCGTCGATTCCGGTGAACGGACGCGTGGCGTAGCGCGCGCGGGCAGGGCTCGCCGCATTGCGGCTCGCGCCGCGGCCGGCCGTGCGTACAATGTCGCACCGGAAACGCGCGAGCCCAGCCTGAGACCATGAATCAGCCCATGATCCTGATCGTCGAAGATGAAACGGCGATCGCGGACACGATCGTCTACGCCCTCGGCACCGACGGCATGCAGACCGTCCACTGCACGCTCGGGCAGGCGGCGCTCGACCAACTGCGCGACACGCGCTTCGACCTGGTCGTGCTCGATGTCGGCCTGCCGGACCTCAGCGGCTTTGAAGTCTGCCGGCGGCTGCGCACGTTCACCGACGTGCCGGTGATCTTCCTGACCGCGCGGCATGACGAGATCGACCGGATCGTCGGGCTCGAAATCGGCGCCGACGATTACGTGGTCAAGCCGTTTTCGCCGCGCGAGCTGGCCGCACGGGTGCGCGTGATCCTGCGGCGCTTCTACCGGACGGCCAGGCCGCAAACGATGCCCGCGCCGGCAGATGCGCAGGCCGCGACAACCGCGCCGGGCTTCGTGCTCGACACCGACGGCGCGCGCGTGTCGTGGCTCGGCCACGCGCTGGACCTCACGCGCTACGAATTCGGCCTGCTGGCGCTGCTTGTCCGGCATCCGGGGCGCATCTATTCGCGCGAGCAGTTGATGGACCTCGTATGGCACGAGGCGCTCGATTCGGCCGACCGCACGGTCGATACGCACATCAAGACGCTGCGCGCGAAACTGCGCGCGATCGATCCCGAGCGCGACCCGATCCGCACGCATCGCGGGATGGGTTATTCGCTGCAACCGTAACGACCTGCACCGCCATGCATATCGGCCTGCGCATCTTCTTCGGTTTTTTCCTGATCGTCGGTCTTGCCGCGCTGATCACGCTGCGCGTGTTTGTGCAGGAAGTGAAGCCCGGTGTGCGCGAAGCGATGGAGGACACGCTCGTCGACACCGCGCAGGTGCTGGCGACGCTGGCCGCCGACGACATGGCGAACGGGCATATCGCCGACGGCGCCTTCGCGCGGCAACTCCAAAAGCTGCACGAGAGCCCGGTCAGCGCGAACGTGTGGGGCATGCACAAGAATGCGATCAGCTACCGCATCTACATCACCGACGCGCACGGTATCGTGCGCTACGACTCGACCGGCAGCGCAGTGGGGCAGGACTATTCGCGCTGGAACGACGTGTACCGGACGCTGCGCGGCGAATACGGCGCACGCAGCACGCGCGCCGATCCGAACGACGACAGCAGCACCGTGATGCACGTCGCGGCGCCGATCCGGCGCGGGAACGAGATCGTCGGCGTGCTGACGATCGCGAAGCCGAACCAGACGGTCGCGCCGTTCATCGCGCGCAGCCAGCGCAAGATCATGCTGTACGGCGCGTTGCTGATGGGCGGCGCGATCCTGATCGGCGCCGCCTGCACATGGTGGCTGGTGCTCGGGCTGCGGCGGCTGCAACGCTATGCGCGCGCGATCGCGGCCGGCGAGCGCGCGGCGATGCCGCTGCAGGGCGCGAGCGAGCTGGCCGAGCTCGGGCGCGCGGTGGAGAGCATGCATCAGCGGCTGGAGGACCGGCAGTACGTCGAAACCTACATCCACACGCTCACGCACGAGATGAAAAGCCCGCTGGCCGCGATCAGCGGCGCGGCGGAGCTGCTGCAGGAAGAGATGCCGGTCGCGAACCGCCGGCGCTTTACCGAAAACATCCGCCGCCAGGCCGGCCGACTCGAACAGATGATCCGCAAGCTGCTCGCGCTGGCCGAAGTCGAGCAGAAGCAGCGCCTGTCGGTACGCGAGCCGGTCGCGCTGCTGCCGGTGCTCGAACAGCTCGTCGAGGATATCGAGCCGCGCGCGCGCCAGCGCGGCGTGAGCCTGCGGATCGACGCAAACGACGCTTCCGATCCGGCAGTCGTCGAAGGCGATCCGTTCCTGCTGCGCCAGGCGCTCGGCAACCTGCTCGACAACGCGCTGGATTTCGCGCCGCAACGCAGCACGATCCGGATCGCGCTCGAACGGCAGCCGGCGGGCAGGGCGCATGTCGCGGTCGTGCGTGTTATCGATGACGGCCCCGGCGTGCCGGACTACGCGCTGTCGCGGGTATTCGAACGCTTCTATTCGCTGCCGCGCCCGGACGGGCAGGATCGCAGCACGGGCCTCGGGCTGTGTTTCGTCCGCGAAGTCGCGATGCTGCATCGTGGCCAGGTCGCGCTCGCGAACCGCGACGAAGGCGGCGCGTGCGCGACGCTCACGCTGCCGTCGCCGGGCTGAGCGCGCTTCACGCTCGCCACACATTCGCTTCACACCGGCTTCAATCGGCCTTCACCGGGCCCGCTCATGCTGACCGCATCTTCCACTCCGGTATCCGTCAGCAATGAATCGAGTCCTGTTGTTCAAATCCGTGATCACCGCGTTTCTCGCGCTGGCGATCCTGATCCCGCTGCAGATGGTCCAAAGCATCGTGCGGGAACGCGCCGAGTATCGCGAGAGCGCATTGCAGAGCATCTGGGCCAGCTACGCGGGGCCGCAGACGGTGACGGGGCCGGTGCTCGTCGTGCATTACACGGAAGTCACGCGCGTGCGCGACGACACGCCGGCCGGCGGCGCGGCGAAAACGAGCCTGAGAAGCGAGACGAAGCGCCTGCTCGTGTTTCCGAAGACGCTGAACGTCGACGGCACGCTCAAGGTCGAGGTGCGCTATCGCGGCATCCACAAGGCGCTCGTGTACGGGCTGGATAGCCGGCTGACGGGCACGCTGATGCTGCCGGACCTGAAGAAGCTGCCGCAGGCCGACGGCCATGTGAGCTTCGCGGTCGACAGCGCGTATGTCGCGATCGGCATCGGCGACATTCGCGGGCTGAAGGCGCAGCCCGACCTGCGCCTTGGCGGCAAGCGGTTCGACGTGGAGCAGGGCACGCGGCTGGACAGCCTGCGCCAGGGCGTGCACGCGACTATCGATCTCGCGGCGCTGGCGGACGCAAACGCAGGGGCTGTCGTGCCGTTCAGCATCGGCCTGCCGCTGGCGGGCGCGGAATCCGTCGCGTTCGCGCCGGTGGCTGACCAGAACGATTTTTCGCTGAAATCGACGTGGCCGCATCCGAGCTTCGGCGGCGCGTTCCTGCCGGGCGAGCGCACGATCGATGCGCAGGGTTTCGCCAGCAATTGGCACGTGACGTCGTTCAATACGAAGGCGCGCGAGCAGGTCGCGACCGGCAACGGTGAGGGCGCGATCGAGATGGCGTCGGTGTCGGTGATCGAACCCGTGAACGTCTATCTGCAGGCCGAACGCGCGACGAAGTACGGCGCGCTGTTCGTGATGCTCACGTTCGCGAGCTTCTTCATGTACGAACTCGCGAAGCGGCTGCGCATTCACCCGATCCAGTACCTGCTGGTCGGCCTGTCGCTCGCGCTGTTCTTCCTGCTGCTGCTGAGCCTGTCCGAGCACATCGCGTTCGGTCACGCGTATCTCGCGGCGAGCGGCGCATGCATCGGGCTGCTCGGCTTCTACCTGTCGTTCGTGCTGCACAGCGTGAAGCGCGGCGCGACGTTCGCGACGCTGCTCGCGATGCTGTACGCGGCGCTCTACGGGCTGCTGCTGTCGGAGGACAACGCGCTGATGCTCGGTTCTCTGCTGCTGTTCGCGATCCTCGCCGGCATCATGACGCTCACGCGCCGTATCGACTGGTATGCGCTCGGCGCCGCGTGGCAGCCGCTGGGCGACAAGTCGGGCGCGGATGCCGTGAAGCCGGGTGCGCCGGCGAAGTAAGCGCGGGTTTCACGTGCGCTGCCGGTCGGGTATGCCCGGCCGGCGCGCAATGCCGCGCGAGATCACATCGCGCGTCTGCGGACGGACGTGACGCTGCCGGCAGGCCGGGCGGCATCCACTTATACTGGTGGACGTTCCTCGTCATTCGATCTTCGCCGTGCCCACGCCTGCTCCTACCGATCCGTCCGATCCGTCCACCGACGATCCCCGTCCGACCCCGCCCGAACAGCCTGAACTGGAAGACTGCTGCAACAGCGGCTGCTCGCCGTGCGTCTTCGACCTGTACGACGAAGCGCTGGCGCGCTATCGCGTCGAGCTGGCCGAGTGGGAAGCGCGGCAGGCGCAACGCAAGCAACGCCGGTGAGCCCGATGCCGGCCGGCGGCCACCCGTTCGCCTTCCTGCCGCAGGTTCTGCCGGCGGTGCGATCCACGTCCCGCGTCACGCGCCCGCATGCAGCCGCCGATGCAGCGGCCCGAGTGCCGTCGACAGTGCGATGCACGCAAGCAATACGGCGGTCAGCGTGAACATCGACGTCCGGAACCCCTGCACGTAATCGACCGCGGCCGGATGCACGCCGAGCCGCGCGAAGAACACGCCGCCGATCGTTGCGGCGCCGACGGCCGCGCCGATCTGCAGCATCGCGCTGACCATTCCTGACGCGACGCCTGCGCGCGCCGCGTCGACTTCCGCGAGCACGATCCGCACGACCGACGGCAGCACGAGGCCTTGCCCGATGCCGATCGCCGCGATGCCCGCGTAGAAGCCGGGCCCCGGCGCGCCTTCGCGGGCGAGCGCGGCGGCGGTCGCGACGCCGGCAGCGAGCATGACGAAGCCGAGCGTCAGCACGCGATAACCGCCGAACCGGCCGACGAGGCGCGGCATCAGCAGCGGGCTCGCGAGGAAGCCGAGCCCGAGCGGCAGGATCGCGAACCCGGACGCGAGCGGCGACCAGTTCAGGCATCCCTGCAGATAGATCCCGTAGCTCAGGAAGAACGCGCTCAGCATGTAGAACAGGAACGCGAGCAAGAGCCCGAGCGCGACGACCGGGTTGCGGAACAGGCGCACGTCGAGCAGCGGATCGCGGCCGCGCGCAAGCCGGCCCGCTTCGACCGCCTGCAGCGCGCCGAGCATCGGCAGCGCGCCGACGACGCACGCGATCATCCACAGCGGCCAGCCGGCCTCGCGGCCCTGCGTGAGCGGATACACGAGCATCAGCAGGAACAGCGACATCAGCACCGTGCCCGGTACGTCGATGCGCTGGCCGCGCGGCGGCCGGTTTTCCGGGATGAAGCGCCAGCTGCCGATCAGCGCAAGGATGCCGATCGGCAGATTGACGAGGAAGATCGCGCGCCAGCCGAGCCCGAACGGATGCAGGCTGATCAGCGCGCCGCCGCCGAGCTGGCCGATCACGGCCGCGAGGCCGAACGCGAAACCGTAGAAGCCCATCACGCGCACCTGTTCCTGCGGGCTGAACACGCTGCGGATCGTCGCGAGCACCTGCGGCGCGAGGATCGCGGCGAACAGGCCCTGCAGCACGCGGCCGCCGACGAGCACCGTACCGCTGCCGGCGAGCCCGCACAGCGTCGACGCGAGCACGAAGCCGGCCATGCCCAGCATGAACATGCGCCTGCGGCCGTACAGGTCGCCGAGGCGGCCGCCCGTGATCTGCACGACCGCGCTCGCGCACGCATAGGCCGATACGACGAGCTGGAGCTCGGCCGGGCGCGCGCCGATGCCGTCGCGGATGGCCGGCAGCGCGAGATTCACGATGAAGTAGTCGAGCGGCGGCAGAATGGCGCCGACCAGCAGGACCACGAGCGCCCAGCCGTGATGGCTGCGCTGCGTCGCCGCGGCAGCCGCGCCGGCCGGCGCGCAAGGAGCAAGGGTGTGGTTCGTCATGAACGAAGGGTCCGAAAAGAATGAGGGCCGTATGCGCGAGCGGCGCAGGTTGGCCGTTGACCCCGTATTCTGGGTGCGGTAGACGAATCGGAAAAGCGGGAAAGAGTGGTAGCATCCATCGGGTTAATCGATGGATGGAGAATGGCGATGCGCGGTTTCGATCTGGACCAGTTGCGCACTTTCGCGGCGGTCGCGGACGCCGGCAGCCTGACGGCCGCCGCGCCGCTGCTGCACCTGTCGCAGTCGACGGTCAGCGAGCAGGTGCGCAAGCTCGAATCGCGCGCCGGCGTGCCGCTGTTCGTGCGCAGCAAGCGCGGCGTCGAGCCGACGGCGGCCGGCACGCGGCTGCTGCAGCACGCACGGCGGATCGTCGCGCTGAACGAGGCCGCGTTCGACGAGCTGCGCGGGCAGGCGATCAAGGGCGAGCTGCGCGTCGCGATCACCGACTACTACCGGACGAATGAAGTCGCGGGCCTGCTGGCGCGGCTGCGGGAGTGCTACCCGCAACTGAGCCTGCACGTGAGCGCGATGAAGAGTGCGGACATCGAGGCGGCGCACGCGAGAGGGCAGATCGATCTCGGCGTCGTGATGAACCTGTCGAGCGGGCCGTTCCGGCCGGCGTCGGCCGATACGCGCTGGGTGTTGCGGCGCGAGCCGCTGTCGTGGGTCGCGTCGCCCGCGCTCGCGGAGCAATTGCCCGAGCCGCTGCCGCTCGTGCTGCTGCCGGACGACTGCATGATGCATCAGATCGCGGTGCGCTCGCTCGACGAGCAGCACACGCCGTACGTGCTCGTGCACAGCGCGTCGGGTGTCGCGGGGCTGCAGTCGATGCTCGCGGCGGGGCTCGGTGTCGGCTGCCTGTGCGCGTCGGCGATCGGCGACGGCATGATGCGGCTCGGCGCGAAATACCGGCTGCCGCCGCTGCCCGACGCGGTGTTTTCGCTGACGCCGCCGATGCCGGGCGAACGCGAAACCGTCACGCAGGCGCGCGAGGTGCTGTCGCGGCAATTGCTGATGTAAACACGCGCCGCGCGACATGCAGCGGCGCGTATTCGAGAGACGCGGGAGAGGGCCTACGCATGAGCATGAACGACGAACTGAAAAGCCAGATGGCCGACAGGCTGCAGGACGCGCTGGAGCGTGTGGTCGACGAGCGCTCGCTGATCCATTTCCTGCGCGTACTCGGCCATGACTGGAACACGGAGCGGCAGCTCGAAGCCGACGTGCCGCCGTCGCCATACGCGCGTGCCGCGCTTGGCTGGGAAAACCGCTCGATCGGCGAGTACCTGGAGGCGATGGTCGACTGGGCCGAAGCGTCGGAGGAAGGGTTGCGCTTCTACGACGTGCCTGACAATCCATGGCGGCGCGTGGCGGACATCCTGTTCGCCGGGAAAATCTACGAGTAGTGCGTCAGGGGGATCGACGCGCGGGTCTCGTGTCTGCCTTCCGTGTACATGCGCGGCGACCGGCGTGAACGCGTCGTCTCCCTACTCGGCCGTTCCCTCCGCATACGCGCGCAACCCGTCCGCCAGCGCATCGAATACGGCCCGGCAGCGCGGGCTCGTCCGCAGGTCCTCGTGCATCACGACCCAGGTTTCCAGCTTCATCGCGGGCCCGTCCGGCAGCACGCGCACGAGCCGCACGTCGCGCTTCGCGAGCCCCGTCTGGCAGAAACCGACGCCGTAGCCGGCGCGGATCATCGCGAGCTGCGCGAGGTTGCTGTCGGTGCGCAGCGCGAACGCATCGCGCTTCCACAGCGGCATCCCGCGCCCTGCCGAGCGGATGAACGGCGTGATGGTATCGAAGCCGATCAGCGCGTGATGCGCGAGTTCGTCGATCGTCGCGGGCACGCCGTTGCGCGCCACGTAGTCGTCGCGCGCATACAGCCCGACCTCGATCGCACCGACGCGCCGCGCGACGAGCGCGTCCTGCGCGGGAGGCGCCATCCGCACCGCGATGTCGGCCTCGCGGTTCAGCACGTCCTGGATGCGGTCGGTCGGCACCAGTTCGATGACGAGCCCCGGATGATCGCGCCGCAATTGCGCGAGCATGGGCGGCAGCACCTCGACGGCGATCACGTCGCTGGCCGAGATCCGCACGGTGCCGCGCACGCCGGCGCCGTGGCTCGCGGCCGCGCGCTCGAATGCGGCCGCCGCGCTGCCCAGCGCCTCCGCATGGCCGCGCAGCGCGAGCGCCGCCTCGGTCGGCAGCAGGCCGGATGGCGAGCGCGTGAACAGCGTCTGGCCAAACGCGGCTTCGAGCGCCGCGACGTGGCGGCCGGCCGTCGGCTGCGTAATGCCGAGCGAGCGCGCCGCGCCGGACAGCGAGCCTTCCGTCAGCACCGCGAGGAAGGTGCGGTAGCGTTCCCAGTTCAGATCGGTGGTCATGCATAAATGTATAGCTGATACCCGATACTAGGCAATTCATTATTAGCCTTCCGCGCGCCAGAATGCATCTCACGACGGTTCATTCAAGGAGAACGGCAATGACGACGAACGCAGGTGCGACGCAACGACAGGCACTCGTGCTCGGCGCGAGCGGCGGGATCGGCGGGGAAGTTGCGCGGCAGTTGCACGATGCCGGCTGGCAGGTGCGCGCGCTCAAGCGCGGGCTCGATGCCGACGTCGTGGAGCGTGACGGCATCACATGGATGCGCGGCGACGCGCTGGATCGCGAGGCGGTGGTGCGGGCCGCGCGCGGCTGCAGCGTGATCGTGCACGCGGTGAACCCGCCCGGATACCGAAACTGGCCGACGCAGGTGCTGCCGATGATCGACAACACGATCGCGGCGGCGACGGTGGCGCAGGCGACCGTTGTGCTGCCCGGCACGGTCTACAACTATGGCGCCGACGCGTTTCCGGTGCTGCGCGAAGACGCACCGCAGCATCCGGCGACCCGCAAGGGAGCGATCCGCGTCGAACTCGAGCGGCGGCTGCAGGAAGCGACCGCGCAGGGCGTCCGCACGATCGTCGTGCGCGCGGGCGATTTCTTCGGGGGGCGTGCCGGCAACAACTGGTTTGCGCAGGGGCTGATCAAGCCGGGGCGGCCCGTCTCGACGATCAGCGTGCCGGGGCGGCCGGGCGTTGGCCATCAGTGGGCGTATCTGCCGGACGTCGCGCGCACGATGGTCGAGCTGATCGAGCGGCGCGACACGCTGGAGCCGTTTGCGCGCTTCCATCTCGGCGGGCATTGGGACGCGGACGGCACGCAGATGGCCGAGGCCATCAGTCGCGTGGCGCAGCGGCACGGAATGCGGCCTGCCGTGCGCAAATTCCCGTGGTGGCTCGTGTGGGCCGCGGCGCCGTTCGTCACGACGCTGCGCGAGATGCTGGAGATGCGCTATCTGTGGCGCGAGCCGCTCAGGATGGACAACGCGCGCGTGACTGCGGTGCTCGGCCGCGAGCCGTTGACGCCGCTCGATACGGCGGTGGAGGCGACACTGGCGGGGCTGGGTTGCTTGCGGTGAACGGCGGCGCGAAAGGCGGAGGCGAACGGAACGTGCCGGCATGAAAGCGTGCGTGCACGCCTTTCACTTCGGCATCCGTCAGGCCCGCCGCTCCCGTCACGCCACGACCGGCAACACCTCGACCGCATACCGGTGCCGAAGGCTGCGCCCGAGCACCGGATCATGCAGTTCCATCTCGAATGCGTCGCCGTCGCCCATCGCCGCGATCGCGCCATGCACGGCGACCGTGCCGCCATACATCGCGCAGCGCGCGGGCATCGTGCGGCGATCGTCGAAGCGCTGCCACAGCGCGTCCGGCGCGAGCAGGCCGCTGACCGCGCCGTGCTGATACGCAATGCGTTCGCCGTCACGCGCGATCAGCCACGAGCGCATCTCGATCGCATCCCAGTGATCGGCGACATCCGCGTAAAGCCACGCATCGCACCCGAGCGGTTTCGCGCACACCTGCTTCGACACTGCCACGCCATACGCCTCGACTTCGCGATCCGTATGATCGGAGCCGACCGTGACCAGCGTGCCGGCCGGGCTGTCGAGCAGCACGCATTCGATCTCGCCGCCCGAGCGTGCGCCGAGTACGCCGATCGACGGCGCCTGCGTCAGCAGCGCGGACGACACGCGATAGAAGCACGGCGTGGTCGAAGGCGGCGCGACGCCGAGCGTCGCGAGTTCGTCGATGTGCGCGCGGATCGCCGCCGGATCGCGGCCGGCCCAGCCGGCAATCACGACGCGCTCGATCTCGACGTCGACGGCGGCCGGCGCGCGTTGCAGGGAAATCACGTTGAACGACAGGGCTTGCATGCGGATATCCGTTTGAAGTGCGAAGGAATGAATCGGCTTGCGGCGACGCTCATTCCGCGAGCGGTCGGTGCGCGGTCTCGCGCGCAACGAGGAGCGCGATCGAGGTGACGACGAGCGCCGCGGTGACGTACAGCGACACGGCCGTCGTCGTGCCCGTCTGCCGGAACAGCGTGGCGATCACGAGGGGGGCGAAGCCGCCGCCGACGATGCCGGCGAGCGTATAGGCCAGCGACGAGCCCGCATAACGCACGCGCGTCGGGAACTGTTCGGTCACGAACGCGCCCTGCGGGCCGTACATCACCGCATGGATCACGAGGCCGATCGCGACGGCCGCGACGATCGCGCCGGGGCGCGCCGAATCGAGCAACACGAAGAACACGAACGCCCAGACGATCCCCGCGATCGCGCCGGCGAGGTACACGGGCCGGCGTCCGAAGCGGTCCGACAGCGCACCGAAGAACGGCACCGCGAGCGCGTTGCACGCCGTGCCGACCATCACGGCCGTCAGCGCGACGGGGCGCGACAGGTGCAGCACGGTCGTCACGTAGGTCAGCGTGAACACGACGATCAGCGCATACAGCACGTCCGAGCCGATCCGCGCGCCGCCCGCGATCAGCAGGCGTCGCCAGTGGTACTTCAGCACGTCGGCGACGGGCACCTCGGCGGTCGCGTGCGATTCGGCGAGCTGCTCGAACTGCGGCGTTTCGTCGACGCCGCGCCGCAGCCAGAAGCCGAACACGACGAGCAGCGCGCTGGCCGCGAACGGCACGCGCCAGCCCCATGACAGGAAGTTCGCGGACGTGGTCGACAGCGTCACGAGCGCGATGCAGCCGGTGCCGAGCAGCGTGCCGAACGACGGGCCCATCTGCGTCCATGACGCGGACAGCCCGCGCCGGTTCTGGTCGCCATGCTCGACCGACAGCAGCACCGCGCCGGCCCATTCGCCGCCGAGCGCGACGCCCTGCACGAAGCGCAGCGCGACGAGCAGGATCGGGCTCAGGATGCCGGCCTGCGCATAGGTCGGCAGCGCGCCCATCAGCGCGGTCGTCACGCCCATCAGCACCAGCGTGAGCATCAGCACCGCGCGGCGGCCGACGCGGTCGCCGAGATTGCCGAACACGAAGCCGCCGAGCGGGCGCGACACATAGCCGACCGCATAGGTCGAGAACGCGAGGATCGTGCCGGCCAGCGGATCGACCGACGGGAAGAACAGGTGGTTGAAGACGAGCGCGGCGAGCGTGTTGTAGATCGTGAAGTCGTACCACTCGAGCGACGTGCCGATCATGCTCGCGGTCGCGAGTCGGCTGTTGCGGACGCGGCGGGGCGCGTGGGCGGCGGGCTGGGCGAGAGTGCTCATGGGTTCGGGCCTGTCGTGACGGAGAACGGGATCAAGCGCGGGGCCGACGTGTCGGCCGCGTGCGGAAGCGGCGCGGCCGGCGTCGGCGTTCAGGCAGGCAGCGCGGCGGTGGCCGGTTCGGCTTCGGCTTCGCGGCGCGCAACCGGCAGCGGCGCGGCGGCGCGCCACAGCAGGTCGAAGGTGCGTACGTCGTCGTGCCCGGCGAGTGCGGCGGCCACGCGGCGTGTCGCGGCCGCGTCGCTGCCTTCGATCAGCACGAGCGCGTCGGCGGCCGGGCGGGCGGCCGCATCGGCGCCGATCGGCGCGGACAGCTCGGGCGCGGTGCGGAAGAGTCGCGCCGCGTGAATTCCCGGTTCCCGCAGCGCGGCGTCGAAGCGCTCGCGCAGTTGCAGCACGTCGATGCGTTCCGGCGGCAGCACGAACAGCGCGAGATGCGCGCCTTCGCCGTCGCCGGCCTCGATCGTCAGTTCGCCGACGCGCCGTTGCGTGCCCGTCATGCGTTCGAAGTTTGCGAGCGACCACGCGGTCTGCTGCGTGAACGCGCGCCGGTATGCGTCGCTACGGAACACGTCGAGCGTGTCCGTCACGTACAGCGCAAGGTACCGGCGCGGGCCGCCGTCGGTCGCGCGAAAGCGCCGCGCATGCGTGAAGCCGGGAATCGCGACACGTTCCTGCATGTGCTCGCAGTCGTACCACGCGTTGAAATCGGCTTCGTGCGCGGGGTCGATATCCGTCCAGACGCAAAGCTGGCCGTGCGGAAGGGAAAGGCGGGTCATCGCGGGGTTCCTCGTGACGGGGGATGTCAGGAACCGCAGTGTCCCGAAGACGGGCCGCGCCCGTCCAACAAGAAAACAAATTCGCGGTGAACAGGTTTTCTTATGAGCGGCGCGGGCGGCGTTTGGCCGGCGTGGCGGCGGGCTGCGCGGATTTTGCCGTCCGCTTCGCAGTTGCCTTGGTATTTTTCTTTGTTTTGGCCGTCGTACGGGCGGGCGATGCGTCGACGGGTTCGGGGCTGGCCGGTGCGGCCGGCTTCGCGATGCTCGCGGCGGCCGGCATCGCGCGCGCGATCTCGCTCGCCAGTTCCGCGATGCGTGCGGCGACCGGCAGGCCCTGGCTGCGGTAGGTCGCGACGAGCGGCAGCGCGGGGAATTCGGGTTCGACGTCGAGCAGTTCGAGCGCGCCTTCGTGCAGCTCGCGCCCGATGATCGCGGGCGGCAGCGCAGCCACGCCGAGGCCGTCGGCGACGAGGCGGATCATCGCCGCGACCGACGTGATGCAGTTGATGCTGGCCGGCCGCTCGACGGCCGCGAACAGCCGCTCGATCGTCGCGTGCGGCCCCGAGTGGCGCGAGAAGCTGATGATCGGAAATTCCGCGAGGCGCGCGACGTCGAGCGGCTGGCCGCCGAGCCCGAGGCGCGGGCTTGCCGCCCAGCGCACCGGGAATTCGCACAGCGGCAGGTTCGTGAAGTCGGGACCCGGCACCGGATCGGTCTGCAGGATCAGGTCGACGCCGTCGGTGCTGAGCAGGCGGATCAGGTGCAGCGTCGTGTCGCTCGTGATTTCGACGTCGAGCCGCGGATAGCGCTCGCGCAGTTGCGCCATCAGCGCCGGGAACCAGCTGTGCACGATCGATTCGATCACGCCGATGCGGATCAGGCCGGCATCGCTCGCTGCATCGATGTCGCGCCGCATTTCGCCGTCGAGCCGCACGATCCGCTCGGCATAGGCCAGCATGCGCCGGCCCGCGGGCGTCAGCGTGGCCGAGCGCGTGTTGCGGTCGAACAGGCGCACGTCGAACGCCTCTTCGAGCGACGCGATGCGGCTCGACACGGCGGCTTGCGTCGTGTGCAGTTTTTCGGCGGTCAGCCGGAAGTTTTCCAGCTTCGCGAGCCAGACGAAGGTTTCAAGAAACCGGATGTTCATCGAAGTCCGAGCGGTGAGGCGGTGCCGGGCGGGGCGGCGGGATCGATCGATGGTAGCGGATTTTTGGAGCGGGAAACGAGCGGGCGGCGCGGTGAGCGTGCCGTAGCGGGCGTCGGAGTGCCGGAGGACGTTGCACGGAACGCCGCCCGCAGCGACGCATCACGCGGGCGGCGTGCCCTCGCGCATCAAAGCTTGTCGAACGCGAGCGTCGGCACGTCGACGACCATCGCACCGCCGTCCGCGACGAGCGTCGCGCCGGTCACGAACGATGCATCGGGCGACGCGAGAAACGCACAGACGGCCGCGATTTCGTCCGGAT
This sequence comes from Burkholderia sp. FW306-1C-G01B, assembly GCF_058781685.1. Taxonomy (NCBI): domain Bacteria; kingdom Pseudomonadati; phylum Pseudomonadota; class Betaproteobacteria; order Burkholderiales; family Burkholderiaceae; genus Burkholderia; species Burkholderia sp. FW306-1C-G01B. The sequence continues at coordinate 119,540 of NZ_JBYSWZ010000002.1, read as the reverse complement.
CGGCCGCGCGCCGCAGCGGCACGTCGGCGCTGACGCGTGCATACGCATCGTCGAGCGTGTCGCCGTGCGCGGCCATCAACGGTTCCATTTCCGCGTCGGCCATCGGCGTGCGGACCCAGCCCGGACACACGGCGTTCGCGCGCACGCCGTGCGGGCCGTAGTCGCGGGCGAGCGACCGCGTGAGCCCGAGCAGCGCGTGCTTGCCGACCGTATAGCCGCATACGCCGGGCCCGGCCGCGAGCGCCGCGATCGACGCGACCAGCACGATGCTGCCGCGCTGCGCGATCAGGTCCGGCAGGCACGCACGCGCGCTGACGAACGCGGTGTCGAGGTTCGCGTGCATTGCGTCGCGCCACTGCGCGTCGCCGGTTTCGTCCGCGCGGCCGACGCCGTGGCCACCGGCGCACGCGACGAGCGCGTCGACGCGGCCGAAGCGTTCGGCGATCCGCGGCAGGAAGCCGGCCCAGTCGGCGCTGCTCGCGGCGTCGCCGGCGAGCGCGAGGCCGCCCGTCTCGGCGGCCAGCGCGTCGAGCGGCGCCTGACGCCGCCCGATCAGCACGACGCGGTCGCCGCGGCCGGCGAAGCGGCGCGCGCATGCTGCGCCGATGCCGGTGCCCGCGCCGGTGATCGCGATCGTGCGGGGTTGCTGGTGCGTCATGTCGTTCTCCGGAAGGGGGGGCGTTGCCGGTCACTTTAGGCGGCGCGGGCGAGCGCCGGTATCAGCCGAAAGGATGAATGCGGACGGCGTCCGGCCCGCCGGAACGGCCGTGGTCCATTTTGCAAAAGCTGACGATGTCCGGCGCCGAATCGCTCTATCCTCCACATTTTTGGGATAAGTCACGAAAGCCCGGCAAAATAGCGCGCGCATCGACGCGCGGCGCGTAGGTCGGCCGATTCCGTCGTGCGTGCGGAGCGGCAGGCCGGCGGGATCGGCGCGAGCATGCGCCCGATGCGCAGGCATCGCGTCTGCCGATGGATCGTGTCACCACGGGGTATCGCCCGGTTGCGCGCTGGCGCGGCCGGACCATCGACAAGGAAGGGAGGGGCCGGCAATGAGGCTGGACGACGAAAGAGAAAGCATGAACGTCGAGGACCGCCGCGGCGCCGGCGGTTTCGGCGGCGGGCGCGGCGCGACGATCGGTATCGGCACGATCGTGGTTGCGCTGGCCGCGTCGTATTTTTTCGGGATCGACCCGCGCGTGGTGCTCGAAGGCGCATCGGCGCTGCAGGGCCGCCAGCAGCAGGCGCAGCCCGCACCGGCACAGCGCGAGGGCGCGCCGGCGAACGATCCGGGCTCGGTGTTTACGCGCAAGGTGCTCGGCAATATCGAGCGCACGTGGACGGGCGTGTTCAACACCCAGTTGCATGGGCAGTACGAGCCGCCGAAGCTGGTGATGTTCACGAACTCGACGCCGACCGCATGCGGCACGGGCCAGACGGCGATGGGGCCGTTCTACTGTCCGGCCGACCGCAAGGTCTATATCGATCTCGGTTTCTACGACGAACTGCGCAAGCGTTTCGGCGCGGGCGGCGATTTTGCGCAGGCTTACGTGATCGCGCACGAAGTCGGCCATCACGTGCAGAACCTGCTCGGCATTTCCGACAAGGTCGACGCCGCGCGCAGGCGTTCGAGCCAGGCGCGCGCGAACGCGCTGTCGGTGCGGATGGAACTGCAGGCCGATTGCTTCGCCGGCGTGTGGGCGAACAACGCACAGCGTGCGAACCAGCGGCTGATGGAACCCGGAGATTTCGAGCAGGGGCTCAAGGCGGCCGCCGCGATCGGCGACGATCGGCTGCAGCAGCAAGGGCAGGGTTATGTCGTGCCGGAAAGCTTCACGCACGGCAGCAGCGACCAGCGCGTGTACTGGCTGCGGCGCGGGATGGAGGCGGGCGAGGTGAGCGCCTGCGACACGTTCGCCGCGAACGCGCGCTGACAGAGGGCGCGCGCACCGTCGCGCGCCCGCATCGTCCCGGCCACACTGGCCGAATCCACCAGACCGGGACGATTTGCCGATTTGTGCTCACCGGCGCTTTTCGGCGCCGGTAGGCTGGCCCGAACCTAGACGCGTTCGCCCGCCAGCCGATTCCTCCATGCCGACCCCATCCGTTCCCGCCGACCAGGACGCCGCCGACTGGCAACGAGCGCTGCGCGCATGCGTGGACGCGTTCGACGCGTTCGCGAGCCCGTCCGCGATCGTGTTCTACCGGCTCGACCAGAGCGGCGAACCGGCCGATTTCGAGCTGTTCGGGATGCCGGAATCGATGCATCGCACCTATGTCGCGCGCTACCGGATGCTCGATCCGCTGCATCCGTCGCGCTGCGCGGCAGGGGAATGCGCGGTCGTCACGCTCGCTTCCCAATTGCCTGACGAAAGGCGCGAGGCGTCCGCGTACTGGACCCGTTTCCTGCGGCGGCACGACGTGGCCGACGTCGTCGAGATCTGGCTGCGCGACGCGGGCCGCACGGTCGGCGCGTTCTCATTGCTGCGCTTCGGGATGGGCGAGGCGGCTGGAGGTGAGGCCGGGAATAGCACGGCGAGCCGATTCGCGCCGGGCGAGATCGATGCGCTCGCGCGGCTGCAGCCTGTCGCCGAAGTCGCGTTGAGCCCGCTGCTGCGCGCTCGGCGCGGGATTCACCGGATCGGTTGCGAGGAACGGCTGACCTATCGCGAGGAACAGATCGCGCGCCTCGTGCGCGACGGCCGTTCGAACAAGGAGATCGCGCGCGATCTCGCGCTCGGCCAGCCGACCGTCAAGACGCACCTGATGCGCATGTATCGCAAGCTCGGCGTGTCGAACCGCACCGAACTGGTCGGGGCGCTGTTCCTGTAACGCCTTCCGTTTCCGATTACGCGGTCCGTTGTTTGCAACTGCAAGCGCACTCCACGCGCTGCCAATTTGCGCTCACCGAGCGCGATCCGTCGTCGATACAGTGGTCCGACGCCCGCGTGCCCACGCGCACGCGGTCCAGCCACGACAACCTTCGAGACGCCCATGAGCACTACGAACTTCGTCGCCGTCAGCGACACCGTGCGCACCTTCGTTGCGCGCGATTTCGGCCTCTTCATCGACGGTGAAATGCAGCCCGCGCACGCGGCTGCTCGACTCGACGTGTACGACCCCGCGACGGGCGCGCGGCTCGCAACGGTTGCGGATGCCGACGAGCACGACGTCGATCGCGCGGTCGCCAGCGCGAAGCACGCGTTCGACACGCGCGTGTGGAGCGGGCTGCGTCCGGCCGACCGCGAACGCATCCTGCTGAAGCTCGCCGACCTGATCGAACGCGACGCCGAAACGCTCGCACAGCTCGAAACGCTGAACCAGGGCAAGTCGATCCACGTGTCGCGCGCGATCGAGGTCGGCGCGAGCGTCGAATACGTGCGCTACATGGCTGGCTGGGCGACCAAGATCACCGGCCAGACGCTCGACGTGTCGATCCCGTTCCCGCCCGGCGCGCGCTATACGGCCTATACGCGCAAGGAGCCGGTCGGCGTGGTCGCCGCGATCGTGCCGTGGAATTTCCCGCTGATGATCGCGGTGTGGAAGCTGATTCCCGCGCTCGCGGCCGGCTGCACGATCGTGCTGAAGCCGTCGCCGGAAACGCCGCTCACCGCGCTGCGCGTTGCCGAACTCGCGCGCGAAGCCGGCGTGCCGCCCGGCGCGTTCAACGTCGTCACGGGTGGACGCACGTGCGGCGCCGCGCTCGCGAGCCATCCGTCGATCGCAAAGATCTCGTTCACGGGTTCGACCGCGACCGGCAAGCTGGTCGGCGCGGCGGCCGTGCAGAACATGACGCGCTTCTCGCTCGAACTCGGCGGCAAGAACCCGATCGTGATGCTCGACGACATCGACGTCGCGCAGGCGCTCGACGGCGTCGCCGCCGGCGCGTTCTTCAACCAGGGGCAGGTGTGCGCGGCCGCGTCGCGCATCTATGTGCATCGCAGCAAGTTCGCGCAGCTCGCGGACGGCCTCGCGGGCGTCGCGCAGTCGATGAAGCTCGGCGCGGGCCTCGACACGACCGCGCAGATCAACCCGCTCGTCTCCGCGCACCATCGCGACAAGGTCGTCCAGCACATCGAAGGCGCGCGCCGCGCCGGCCTCACGTTCCTTGCGGGCGGCACGCCTGCCGACGACCTGCCCGGCTATTTCGTGAAGCCCGCCGTGATCGCCGATCCGCATCCGGACAGCGCGATCGTGCGCGACGAAGTGTTCGGCCCGGTGATCGTCGTCGTGCCGTTCGACGACGCGGCCGACGCCGTGCGTCTCGCGAACGCGTCGCCGTACGGCCTCGCCGCGAGCATCTGGAGCAACGACCTGAAGCGCGTGATGAATCTCGTGCCGCAGATCGAGGCCGGCACCGTGTGGGTGAACTGCCATATCCCGCTCGACCCGTCGATGCCGTTCGGCGGCTACAAGCAATCGGGCATCGGCCGCGAGTTCGGCCAGTACGCGATCGAAGGCTTCACCGAAACCAAATCCGTCTGCATCGCGCACTGACGCGCGGCGCGAACCTTGACCCCGAATAACCCAGGTTCAAACGATCCGACAGTGGAGACTGCAATGAGCTACAACGAAGCAAAATTCTGGCATCCGATGGTGCACCCGAACGAAATGAAGCAGCGCAAACCGATCCGCATCGTGCGCGGCGACGGCTGCTACGTGTTCGACGAAGAGGGCCGGCAGCTCGTCGACGGCGTCGCGGGCCTGTGGAACGTCAACGTCGGCCACAACCGCAAGGAAGTGAAGGACGCGATCGTGCGCCAGCTCGACGAGCTCGAATACTTCCAATTGTTCGACGGGATCTCGCATCCGCGTGCGGAAGAGCTGTCGAAGAAGGTGATCGACATGCTCGAACCGGAAGGGATGCGCCGCGTGCTGTACAGCTCGGGCGGCTCCGACGCGATCGAGACCGCGCTGAAGATCGCGCGCCAGTACTGGAAGGTGCGTGGCCAAGCCGATCGCACGAAGTTCATCTCGCTGAAGCAGGGCTATCACGGCACGCACTTCGGCGGCGCGTCGGTGAACGGCAACACGGTGTTCCGCCGCAACTACGAGCCGAACCTGCCCGGCTGCTTCCACGTCGAGACGCCGTGGCTGTACCGCAACCCGTTCACGCAGGACCCGGAGGAACTCGGCCGGATCTGCGCGGAAATGCTCGAGCGCGAGATCCAGTTCCAGAGCCCCGACACGGTCGCCGCGTTCATCGCGGAGCCGATCCAGGGCGCGGGCGGCGTGATCGTGCCGCCGGCCAACTACTGGCCGCTCGTGCGCGAGGTGTGCGACCGCTACGGCGTGCTGCTGATCGCCGACGAGGTCGTGACGGGCTTCGGCCGCAGCGGCAGCATGTTCGGCAGCCGCGGCTGGGGCGTGCGCCCGGACATCATGTGTCTCGCGAAGGGGATCTCGTCGGGCTACGTGCCGCTCGGCGCGACGGTCGTGAACGCGCGGATCGAGGACGCGTTCGCCGCGAATGCGGACTTCGGCGGCGCGATCATGCACGGCTACACGTATGCGGGCCACCCGGTCGCGTGCGCGGCCGCGATCGCGAGCCTCGACATCGTCGTCAAGGAAGACCTGCCGGCGAATGCGGCGAAGCAGGGCGCGTATCTGCTCGAAGCGCTGCAGCCGTTCGCGGAACGCTTCGCGGCGGTCGGCGAGGTGCGCGGCAAGGGGCTGATGCTCGCGCTCGACCTCGTCGCGAACAAGCAGACGCGCGAGCCGATCGACCCGCTGTCCGGCTATGCGAACGCGGTCGCGGAAGTCGCGCGCGAGAACGGCGTGCTGGTGCGGCCAGTCGGCACGAAGATCATCCTGTCGCCGCCGCTCGTGATCCAGCGCGAACAGCTCGACCGGATCGTCGACGCGCTCGCGGCGGGCTTCGAGGCCGTGCCGTTCGCATAACGGCATGACGGCATGAGCGCGTGACCGCAAACCGGCGGCGTGCGGCCTGGCCGCCGCCGCCGGTTTGCCGATTTGCGCTATGACCGGTTTATTTTGCCTGCGTATTTTTTCGACATCGGATCGAGGTGTGATCGACAGGAGGCCCGGGTGCCGAAGCGCGGGTTCAGGTCAACAAGGGAAGGAGACAACGATGTCGGAATGGTCACGAGTTACCGGCGCCGCGGGCGATACGTCCGCCGGCACGCCGGCCGAAGCGGGCGGCGGCACGGCGCTGAAGGCGGGCGCGGTCGGCTTTCCGACCGCGCTGGCGAGCGCCGTCGGCCTCATCATGGCGAGCCCGGTGATCCTCACCGCGACGTCGGGCTTCGGGATGGGCGGATGGGCGTTCGCGGTCGCGATGATCATCGCGTTCGTGATGATGCAGGCGCAGGCGACCACGTTCTCCGAAGCGGCCGCGATGCTGCCGACGGCCGGCTCGGTTTACGATTACCTGTCGTGCGGGCTGGGCCGCTTCTGGGCGATCACCGGCACGATTTCCGCGTATTTCCTCGTGCACGTGTTCGCCGGCACGGCGGAGACGATCCTGAGCGGCATCATGGCGCTCGTCAATTTCGAATCGCTGAACGCCGCGTTCGAGAAGCACAACAGCTCCTGGCTCGTCGGCGTCGGCCTCGTAATCACGTTCGCGATCACCAACATCGTCGGCATCAAGGTGTTCAGCAAGCTCGAGATCGTGCTGACGGCCGGCATGTGGCTGTCGCTGATGATCTTCGGGATTCTCGGGCTCGCGGCCGCGCCGGCCGTGCATCTCGACGGCTGGTTCGGCGGCTCGGAAGTCGGCACGTCGGTGCCGGCCGTGCTGTCGCTGGTCGGGATGGCGATGTTCATGTTCGTCGGCTGCGAGTTCGTCACGCCGCTCGCGCCGGAAATGAAGGCGCCGGGCCGCACGATTCCGCGCGCGATGACGATCGGCCTCGTCGGCGTCGCGATCTGCATGTTTCTGTATGGCGCGGCGATCCGCCGCCAGGTCGCGAACGTGCCCGTGAGCCCCGACGGCCTCACGCACCTGCTCGACACGCCGGGCGCGATTCCCGCGTTCGCGCTGCAGGTGCTCGGCCCGTTCGGCCGCATCTGGTTCGGCATCGCATTCCTGTTCGCGGGCGCCGCGACGATCAACACGCTGATGGCGGGGCTGCCGCGGATCCTGTACGGGATGGCGATCGACGGCGCGCTGCCGCGCTGCTTCGCGTACCTGCATCCGCGTTTCAAGACGCCGGTGGTCGGCATCGTCGCGTCGGCCGTCGTGCCGATCTTTCACGCGTGGCTGATCAACGGCAATCTCGACAGCATCCTGCACCTCGTGCTCGCCGCGACCTGCGCGTGGGGCACCGCGTACCTGCTCGTCACCGCGTCGGTCGTGATGCTGCGCATCCGCCGCCCGGACCTGCCGCGCCCGTATCGTTCGCCGCTGTTCCCGCTGCCGCAGATCGTGTCGAGCGTCGGCATCGTGCTCGCGATCTGGTACATCACGCCGCCGGGCATGAACGCGCGCGACATCTACGTGCCGTTCGGCGCGATGCTCGGGCTTACCGCGTTGTACGCGCTGTTCTGGACGCTCGTCGTGCAGCGCCGGCATCCGTTCAGGCCGGTGCCGGTCGAGGAAGTGCTGCGCAACGAGCACGTCGCGTCGTGAAGGCCGCGCTCGCCCGGTGGCGTGCGGCGCCCGATGCGCCGCCGCCCGGCCATCGGCCCGGCGCGATCGCCGCGCGCGTGCTCGCCGACCTGCATGCCGTGCGCGATACCGACGATGTGGGCAGCCCGACGGCGCGGCTGCCGAACGGCGTGCGCGTGAGCGTCGAAGAGCGCGTCGAGCGCCAGTTCCTGATGCATACGGTCAGCGTGAAGGTGGCGGTGACTGTACACGGCCCGGTCGCGCAGGGCCGCGCCCGTGTGCGGCAGACCGGCTGGCTGCGCCGCACGGGTATCGATGCGGCGCCAGCGCCGGGATGCGACTTCGGATTCGTCGCCACGGTGGCTGCGCTGATCGCCGAGCCGTCGCTGGCCGACGCGCTGCGGCCGCTGCACCTGACCGACTGCGCGATCGACGCGCGCGACGGCCGCTGGACGCTCGCGATCGTGCCGTTCGGCGGCAGCGAGGTCGTGAACCGGATGCCGTCGTTTCGCCGCTACGTCCGGCTGACCGGCGAGCAGGCGGCCGCGTTGTCGGCGGCCTGTCTTGCGTTCGAAACGGCACTGCGCAGGTTTTTGCGCGGGTAAGCTGTGGCGTTGCGGCGGGGCGAACGCCTCGGTCGCATCCAGGAATCAGGGTTTTACCGGAGGCGCCGATGTTGTTCCAGTCACGCTCGCACGAAGACGTGCACGACCACGGGCTCGCGATCGCGGGCTGGCATCAGGTCTACCGCCAGATGACGCCGGGCCGCTTCAGGGGCACGGTCACGCAGGTGCTGTACGACGATTTCCACTTCTTCCGCGAAACGACCAACCGGCGCGTCGCGCAAACCGGGCTCGCGCCGGCCGGACGCACGTCGCTCGCGGTGCCGCTGTCCGTGCCGCTCGCGGGCACGTTCCAGGGCCAGCCGGTCGACGGTTATGCGCTGCTCGCGCTGCGTGCCGGCGAGGATTTCGAGTTCCACACGCCGGAGGGGATGGGGCTCGTCGGGATCAGCGCGGCATCCGACATGGTCGACGAGCTGTGCGAGGCCGAATTCGGCGCGGCCGGCGCGCGCAAGCTGCGGCATGTGACGCGGCTGTCCGATGAGCAGGGCGTCGCGCTCGGCGTGCGGCTGTCGTCGCTGATCGACGATGCGCAGCGCGACCCCGGCCACCTCGAATACGCGGCCACCCGCAAGATGTTCCGCGACGCGATGCTCGGCATGTTCCTCGATGCGCTCGAACAGGGCATCGGCGTCGAGCGCCGCGACATCACGCATGCCACCTACAGCGACATCGTGAGCCGCTGCGAGAAGCATCTGCGCGACCGGCCCGAAGAACCCGTCACCGTGCTCGAACTGTGCCGCGCGCTGCGCTGCAGCCGCCGCACGCTGCAAACCAGCTTCCAGCGCGTTGCCGACGTCACGCCGGTCGGTTATCTGCGCACGATCCGGCTGAACGCGGTGCGGCGCATGCTGCGCACGACGCCGGTACGGCAGCTCGGCGTCGGCGAGGCCGCCGCGAGCTGGGGTTTCACGCATCTCGGCTATTTCGCGCGCGAGTATCGCGACCTGTTCGGCGAGCTGCCTTCCCAGACGACGCGTCCCGACTGACGCACGCGCACCGCGACGGCGTCGTCGGACATCGTCGCAGGAAGCGCGATCCACCGTTTGCCGATTTGCGATAGAGGTCCTGAATTTTCGCTGGATAGAGTCCCGTCACCCCTATCGACAACACCATCGGTTTGCACTGCGAATCGACGACTCCAGAGGACGGGACATGAAGATCGGACGACGACTGGCCGCGGCCGCGGCTACGCTGGGTTGCATGCACGCACACGCGCAGGCCTCCGGCAGCGTGACGCTTTACGGCACCGTGGACACCGGCATCATCTACTCGACGAACCAGCAGTTCACGCGCGCCGACGGCAGCACAGGCGGCGGCCATGCGTGGCAGATGGGCGGCGGCAACCTCGTGCCGTCCCGCTTCGGCTTCCAGGGCGCCGAGCCGCTCGGCGGCGGGCTCGATGCGGTGTTCACGCTCGAACAGCAGTTCCTGTCCGCGAACGGGCAGGCGCTGCAGGGCGGCACCGCATTCAGCCGGCAGGCGTGGGTCGGGCTGCGCCAGGACGGGATCGGCACGCTCGGTCTCGGCCGGCAATACGACTCGTATACGGACATGCTGAGCGCGTATGTGTCGAGCAACAACTGGGCGACGCCGTATGGCTCGCATCTCGGCGACGTCGACAACCTGAACGCCGCGTTCAATTTCAACAACGCGGTGAAGTTCACCAGCGCCGATTTCAACGGCCTTACGTTCGGCGGTACGTTCAGCTTCGGCGGGCAGGCCGGCGATTTTTCCGCGAAGCGCGGTTATGCGGTGGCCGCGACATACACGCGCGCGCCGGTGGCGTTCTCGGTCGGCTACCTCGACCTGCACCAGCCGCTCGATGCGGCGCTCGGCGGCGCGAGCGGCTATATCGGCGATTTCGCGTGCAGCAACCCGGGCGCGATGTATTGCCTGCTGCAGGATGCCGGCTCGATGCGCGCGTTCGGCGCGGGCGGCTCCGTGACGTTCGGCGCGGCGACGGTCGCACTCACGTACACGCATACGCGCCTCGGCGACAGCCGCTATTTCTCGACTGCCGCACAGCCGCGCACGCAGGCGTTCACGTTCGACATCGGCGAGCTGAACGTCACGTACATGTTCACGCCCGCGCTGCAGGGCGGCGTCGCGTACATCTTCAACGCCGCGCATACGGACGGGCGCGGCACGACGCGTTTCCACCAGCTGAACGTCGGCACGAACTACAGCCTGTCGAAGCGCACGGCGCTGTACGCGGTCGCGATCGGCCAGATCGCGAGCGGCACGGGGCTCGGCACCGATACGAACGGCAACGCGGCGAACTACGCGCAGATTCCGGTGCTCGCGAACAGCAACTCGAGCCGGCAACTGGCGGTGATGGCCGGGATCCGCGTGAACTTCTGACGGGGCCCGTGTGGTCAGGCGGGCCCGGCGGCTGTCTCTTCCGCCGCGTGCCATAAATTCTTAACGATCGGCGTGAACAATGGCGTTCGCTTCAGGCAGCCGGAAGCGTCGCCCGCGTTGCACACGTGTGCAACGCCTGGCTGTCCCGCCACCACGCCGAACGAGAGAGACCTCATGACCTTGCTGAGCCGCCTGCGCGCGCTGTCCGCCACCCTTGCGCTGTCCTTCGCCGCCACGCACGCCGTTGCCGCGGATCTCGTCATCGCAGGCCGCGACGACATCTACGGCAAGGGGCTGGCCGACGCCGTCGCCGGTTTCAACAAACTGCACCCGGGCACCGAGATCGAGCTGCTCAAGCTGCCGAACGCGAACCTGTACCAGAAGCTCAAGCTGTCGATGCGCGAAGGCACCGGTGCGTACGACCTCGTGATGATGGACGACACGTGGGCGCCCGAATTCATCGGCAACGGCTGGCTGAAGCCGCTGCCCGCGTCGCTCGCGGACGCCGATCTCGTGCCGTCCGCCGTCGCGCTCGGCCGCAACGCGGCCGGCGCGCTGTATGCGTTGCCGATCGTCGGCAACGTCGAGATGTTCGCGTACCGCAAGGACCTGCTCGCGAAATACAAGCTGCAGCCGCCGCGCAACTGGGACGACGTGCTGAAGATCGCGCAGACCGTCGGCGGCGCGGACAAGAGCGTGTCGGGCGTCGTGTTTCGCGGCACGAAGGGCAACCCGGTCGTGACGGGCTTCCTGCCGATCCTGTGGGCGTACGGCGGCGACGTGTTCGACCATGCCGGCAACGTGACGATCGATTCGCGCGACGCGCAGGCCGCGCTGAAGACGTTCCTCGCGCTGAAGGCGTCCGCGCCGAAGGACGTCGACGTGTACGGCGCGGCGGAAGTGCGCGATGCGCTGCAGCGCGGCACGGCCGCGCAGTCGATCGAGGTGTGGCCTGCATGGGTGCCGGCGCTCGACGATCCGAAGCAGTCGCGCGTGGTCGGGCAGATCGCGCTGCAGCCGCCGCCCGGGCAGACCGCGGGCCCGGCGCCGATGCTCGGCATCTGGCAGATGGGCATTCCGAAGGACGCGCCGCACGCGAAGCTCGCGCAGGACTTCCTGGCTTACCTGACCGCCCGCGACACGCAGACGCGCCTCGCCGGGATCGGCATTCCGCCGACCCGCCGCAGCGTGTTCGCCGATCCGGCGCTGGTGCGCCAGTACCGCTGGTATCCCGATCAACTGAAGGCGCTCGAGGCCGGTCGTGCGCGGCCGCGCGTGAAGGACTGGCAGCAGGTCGAGAGCATTCTCGGCGACCAGCTTCAACTCGCGCTGACCGGACAGGCCGCGCCCGACGCCGCACTGCGCCAGGCGCAGCAGAAGATCGCGCAGGCGATGGCCGCGGCCGGCAAGTGACGACCCGCCTCGATACGTCGCCCGGAACCCGCGCATGAAAGCCTTCGGCCGCAGCCTGCCGTTCGTCGCGCTGCTCGGTCCCGCGCTGCTGGTGCTCGCCGCGCTCGCGCTGTATCCGGTCGCACAGGTGCTGATCGATTCGTTCTGCCGGGTCGACTACGCGGCCGGCCGCCGCGCGTTCGCGGGGCTCGCGAACTATCGCGCGGTGCTAGGCGACGACGCGTTCACGGCCGGCTTCGGCAATACGCTGCGCTTCACGATCGTGGCGTCGCTCGCCGAGGTCGCACTCGGCTTCGGCCTCGCGCTGCTGTTCGTGCGCGCGTTTCCGGGGCGGCGCATCGCGCTGCCGCTCGCGATCCTGCCGATGATGCTGTCCACGCTCGTGTGCTCCGCGATCTGGCGCAACTGGCTCAACTTCGACGGATTCCTGAACAAGTTGCTCGCGGCGTTCGGCATCGAAGGCGTGCGCTGGCTGTCCGATCCGCATCTCGCGCTGTGGTCGCTCGCGCTCGTCGACGTGTGGCAGTGGACGCCGATGGCGTTCCTGATCGTGCTGGCCGGGCTGCAGTCGATTCCCAGCGAACTGTACGAAGCCGCGCGCACCGACGGCGCGAGCGAGTGGCAGTGCCTGCGCGACATTACGCTGCCGCTCGCGGCGCCGCAGATCGGCCTCGCGCTGCTGCTGCGCTCGATCGACACGTTCAAGCTGTTCGACAAGGTCTATGCGCTGACGGGCGGCGGCCCCGGCAACGCGACGCAGACGCTGTCGACCTATATCTACGACACGGGCTTCCGCTTCTTCAACGTCGGGCCGGCGAGTGCCGCGTCGGTGCTGATGCTCGCGGCGTCCGCGCTGCTGGTCTCGGGGTATGTATGGCAGACGGTTCGCAAGCGGCGCGCATGACGGCGCAACCCTCGGGCATCTCACGCACGCGAACGGGCGCCGCATTCGGTCGCGCGGTGCCGTCGGCGCTGCGTGTTGCCGCGCTCGCGCTGTTGCTGTTGCCTTGCCTGTGGATGGCCGGTGCGGCCTTCATGCCGACGCTCGAGCGCCTCGATCATCCGTTGCGGATCTGGCCGGCCGCGCCGACCTTCGAGCATTTCGCGTCGGTGTGGTCCAACGGCATCGGCGCGCCGCTCTTCAATTCGCTGCTGGTCGGATTCGGCACGACGCTGCTCGCGCTGGCGCTCGCGTTTCCGGCTGCGTATGCGCTCGTGCGGCTGCGGTTTCCGGCGCGGCTCGACCTGCTGTTCCTGGTGCTGGTACTCGCGTTGAAGCTGATGCCGCCGATCACGATCGCGGTGCCGCTGTTCGCGCTCGCGAAGCGGTTGCACCTGCTCGATTCGACGCTCGGCCTGATGCTCGCGTATCAAATCTACGCATTGCCGATGGCGATCTGGATGCTGCTCGCGTTCGTGCGCGACGTACCGGTCGAATACGAGGAAGCGGCCTGCATCGATGGCGCGGGGCTGGCCCGACGGCTCGTGCAGATCGTGCTGCCGCTGTGCGCGCCGGGGCTGATTGCGACCGCGATCTTCGTGTTCATTGCCGCATGGAACGAGTTCCTGATCGCGCTGCTGTTCGTGTCGACGCCGAGTCGCTTCACGCTGCCGCTCGCGATCGCCGGTTATGTGACGGAGAACGGCATCGACTGGGGCGACCTGATGAGCGCGGGCTTGATGGCGTCGCTGCCCACGCTGGCCGTGGCCGGTTACGTGCAGCGCTACCTGTTGCGCGGGTTCGCGGGCGGGTTGAAGTGACGCGCGGCAACGCCGCGCCCGATTTCACCGTGTCATGCGCAGCTATGCCGCACCACCTGCGTGACCGGCACGACACGCGTGCGCGACGGGCCGTCGAACGTCTGCATCCGGTCGGCGAGCAGGTCGACCGCCGCATGTGCGAGGCCGCGCGTGTCCTGCCGGAGCGTCGTCAGCCGATAGGCGTCGTATTCGGCTGCCGGGATGTCGTCGAAGCCGACCACGCGCAGGTCGTCCGGCACGCGCAACCCGAATTCGCTGCGCGCGGCGTCGATCACGCCGAATGCGAGCAGGTCGGACGAACAGAACACGCCGTCGGGCCGCTCGCCGGACGCGAACAGTTGCCGTGCGGCGTCGATCCCGCATGCATGCGTGTCGGACGGCGTGTCGAGCACGCGCGTGAGCGTCGCGTCGAATGCGTCACCGCGCCCGATCGCATGCTCGAACGCCGCGGCGCGCGACTGCGCGCTGTAGCTCGCGCCGCGCGGCCCGACGAACGCGAGCCGGCGCGCGCCGGCCCGCACGAGCCGCTGCGCCGCATGGACGGCGCCCGCCGCGTTGTCGCTGACGACGATATCCGCGCCCGGCAGGTTCGCGTCGCGGTTGATCATCACGACCGGGATCCGGTGTTCGAGATACTGCTGCGCCACCGACAGCGGCGGCGACGCGGACGTCATCACGAGGCCCGCGATCCGGTAGCTGAGCAGTTGCTCGAGCGATTGCCGGACCTGGCGCGGATCTTCCGCGTTGGTCACGAGCGGCGTGAGCGCGCGCTGCCCGAGCGCGGCCATCAGGTCCGTCAGCAGCCGCGCGCGAAACGGATTCTCGAAGCCGGCCGTCACGACGCCGATCATGCTGCTGCGCTGCGTGATCATGTCGCGCGCGATCAGGTTGACCTGATAGCCGAGCGCACGCGCGGCGACCATCACGCGTTCGCGCGTTTGCGGCGCGATGCTCGCCGTCGGCGAGAACGCGCGCGACACCGCGGAGCGCGATACACCGGCGCGTGCCGCGACATCCGACGCCGTCACCCACGGTTTTTTTTCCTTGTCATTCATCGATTCATGATCCGTTCGAGCCACGAAACATGCATGCCGCCCGCCGACTGGATGTCGGCGCTCGACGATGCGCGGCTGCTGCATACGCTGACCCTACCGGGCAGCCATGACACCTGTGCGTATACCGTCGACGATCGGCTCGTGCGCACGCAGCGTGCGCCGCTCGATGCGCAGCTCGCGCACGGCGTGCGGCTGCTCGACATCCGCTGCCGGCACGTGCGCGATGCGTTCGACATCCATCACGGCGGCATCGCGCTCGGCATGACGTTCGACGATGTGCTGGCAACCTGCACACGCTTTCTCGATGCGCATCCGCGCGAATGCATCGTGATGTCGGTGAAGGACGAATGGCCGGCGCATGCGTGCACGCGCGGCTTCGATGCGACGTTCGACGCGCATCGCGCGCGCCACCCGCGGCTGCGCTGGCATGCCGGCGGCACGCTGCCCGCGCTCGGCGACGTGCGCGGCGCGGTCGTGCTGCTGCGGCGCTTTCGCAGCGGCCGGCCGCTCGGCATCGACCTGACCGCGTGGCCCGACAACGCGACGTTCACGATCGATCATCCCGACGGTGCGTTCGTGATCCAGGACGAATACCGCGTGCCGGTGGCTGCGTCGATCGGCTGGAAGTGGCGCGCGATCGACGCGCTGCTCACGCACCTGCCGACACCGGAAAGCGGCCGCTGGGCGATCAACTTCTGCAGCGGGACGGGGATGGGCGCGAATCCGTCGACGGTTGCGCACGGCGACGGCAGGGTGCAGGGCATTCATGCGCGGCTGGCCGAACGATTGCGCGAGCAGCGCGGCTCGTGCGGCGCGATGCTGCTTGATTTCTGCGATGACGACGACTGGGCGCTGGTGCGCACGCTGATCGACTGCAACGACCATGCGCCGGCGCCGGGCGTCTGGCGCAAGGCGTTTCGCTGTTAGCGGAGATTCGCGCTGAAGAACGCGAGTGCTTTGGTATCGAGTGTTTCGTGGAAGGCTGCGCGATCGAATCCCGTCGCATCGTTGCAGATTTCAGGTGCGCGGTGCATCAATTGATCGGGGCATGGCGCGAGAAACGCGAAATGCGCGGCATTCGGCACGACGTGAAATTCCGGCCGTTGCGGCAGCAAGCCGGCCAGCGCGTGGACCGTTTCCGGCTCCACGCCGTCGCCGCCCGATTCGGATCCCCAGAGCTGGATCGGCGCATGCACGTCCTTCAGCGTATCGGCGGTCGGGAATTCGTCGAGCGGGTCGGCCAGCACGTAGGCCTTGATGTCGGCGGGTCGCTCGACGAACTCTCGCAGGTCGGCCGCGCGGCTCATGTCGAGGGCAGTGTCGCCCGGATGGTTGACGGCCGGGGGGAAGATCCGCGCTCACGGAGGTAGTGTTCCCCGTACATCAGGCATGGCCGGATTCCACGACAACGCCGCGATACCGTATCACCGCGTCGCGATCGCCACCGCCGCCCCCGCCATCGCGGCCGCGCTCGTGCGGTTCGCGATCCGCTTCGCGCGCGCCGACGTCAGGAGGGCCCGCGCACGCACCGCGAGCAGCGACCAGAAGCAGTCGGCGAGGATCAGCACCGCGAGCATCGTGCCGACCAGTTCGGCCCATGCAACGACACCGACGTGCGTGAGATCGACGATGGTCGGCAGCAGCGCGAGATAGAACAGCATGATCTTCGGATTGCCGAGCGTAACCAGCATGCCCGCGACGAACATGCGCCACGGCGACTGGCCGCGCGGCAGGTCGTCCGCGCCCGTCCCGGTAGGCGCGGTCCACATCTTCCACGCAAGGAACAGCAGGTACGCGACGCCGAGCAGCTTCAGCACGATCAGGCCCGTCTCGAACGTGCGTGCGAACGCGGACAGCCCCGCGACCGCGAGCGTGAGCCACAGCGCTTCACCGAGCCACATAGCCGCCAGAAACGGCAGTACGTCTCGCACGCCGTTCGTCAGCACGCGCGCGACGAGCGCGGCGACGCTCGGGCCGGGCGTGCCGGCGGTGACGAGCAGGGCGAAGGCGAAGACGGCAAGCGCGGACAACGTCATGACGGACCTCGTGGAGGGGGCATTCGAAACGTATGAAGTTTCGATTATAGTGACGGCCGTTCCAGACTGCCTGCCTGAATTGCCGTCATGACTGCATCGATCCTGATCCGTCCCGCCACGCGGGAAGACGCGGCCGCGATGGCCGCCGTGGAAGTCGCCGCCGCGCAGCGGTTTCGCGAGATCGGCATGACCGACATCGCCGATGGCGAGCCGACCGATACGGCCGACGTGCTCGCACGCATCGACGGCGGCCGCGCGATTGTCGCGGTCGATGCGCAGGGCGCGTGCGTCGGGTTTGCGTTCTACCGGCTGCTCGATGCGCAGCGGCTGTATCTGGAGGAACTGGATGTCGCGCCGTCGCATGCCGGACAGCGGATCGGCGCGCGCCTGATCGAACAGGTGACGGCGCGCGCGGTGCAGCAGGGTATCGCGCAGGTCGTGCTGTCGACGTTCCGCGACGCACCGTGGAATGCGCCGTACTATGCGCGCCTCGGTTTCCGGATCATCGACGACGCGTCGCTCGACGATACGCTGCGCGCGGTCCGCGCGCATCACGTCGCGCGCGGGCTCGACGAGACGCAGCGCGTGTTCATGCGCGCGGACGTGCGCGCCTGAACACGTGCTGCCCGGCCGTCAGGCCGCGTCGCTCAGCGCGGGGTAGTCGGTGTAGCCCGTTTCGCCTTCCGCGTAGAACGTTTCCGGCACCGGTTTGTTCAGCGGCGCGCCGAGCTCGAGGCGGCGCGGCAGGTCGGGGTTCGCGATGAACAGCTTGCCCCAGGCGATCGCGTCGGCGCTGCCGCTCGCGAGTGCGGCCTGCGCGGTGTCGAGCGTGAACTGCTCGTTCGCGATCAGCGGGCCGCCGAACGCTTCCTTCAGGCGCGGGCTCAAGTGGTCGCCCGAATACGATTCGCGCGTGAAGATGAACGCGATCTTGCGGCGGCCGAGTTCGCGCGCGACATAGCCGAACGTTGCCGCCGGATCGGAATCGCCCATCGTGTGCGCGTCGCCGCGCGGCGCGAGGTGCACGCCGACACGGCCGGCGCCCCACACGTCGACCGCCGCGTCGACCACTTCGAGCAGCAGGCGCGCGCGGTTCTCGACCGGGCCGCCGTACGCATCGGTGCGGCGATTGGTGCTGTCCTGCAGGAACTGGTCGAGCAGGTAGCCGTTCGCGCCGTGGATCTCGACGCCGTCGAAGCCGGCCGCCTTCGCGTTTTCGGCACCCTTGCGGTACGCGGCGACGATGCCCGGAATTTCGTCGAGTTCGAGCGCGCGCGGCGTCACGTACGGACGCTGCGGACGCACGAGGCTCACGTGGCCGCCCGCGGCGATCGCGCTCGGCGCGACCGGCAGGTCGCCGTTCAGGAACACCGGATCGGAGATCCGGCCGACGTGCCAGAGTTGCAGCACGATGCGCCCGCCGGCCGCGTGCACGGCCTGCGTCACCTGCTTCCAGCCTTCGACCTGCTCATCGGACCAGATGCCGGGCGTGTCCGCGTAGCCGACGCCCTGCGCCGTGACCGAGGTCGCCTCGGTAATGATCAGGCCGGCCGACGCGCGTTCGGCGTAGTAGCGGGCCATCAGTGCGTTCGGCACGCGCGTCGCGCCCGCACGGGAGCGGGTGAGCGGCGCCATCACGATGCGGTTCGGCAGGGTCAGGTCGCCGAGGGTAACGGGATCGAACAGCGTGGGCATGACAGATAACCTCTTCACGAAAGGCGGGCGCGCCATCGCGTCATGCGCAACGCGGGCCCGCGTGGCCGATACGGCCGGTTGGCTAGAGATCGCGGCGCAAAGCGTCGTGAAATGCGTCGATGACGGCCTCGTTGCGCCGGAAGAACGCCCACTGGCCGATCCGCGTCGACGTCACGAGCCCCGCGCGCTGCAGCGTCGCGAGGTGCGCGGAAACGGTCGACTGCGACAGCCCGCAGCGCGCGTCGATCTGCCCCGCGCAGACGCCGTGGTCGTACGGCAGCGTCTGTGCCGGAAAATGCTCGCCCGGCGTTTTCAGCCAGTTGAGGATTTCCCGGCGTACGGGGTTGGACAGCGCTTTCAGGATCGCGTCGATGTCGATTTCGGTCGGCATGGTGGAGCGGGTGTTTCGGTTGGGCAGACGGGTATCGTCGATGGACGAATCATATATCGTAATTTGAC
This sequence comes from Burkholderia sp. FW306-1C-G01B, assembly GCF_058781685.1. Classification (NCBI taxonomy): domain Bacteria; kingdom Pseudomonadati; phylum Pseudomonadota; class Betaproteobacteria; order Burkholderiales; family Burkholderiaceae; genus Burkholderia; species Burkholderia sp. FW306-1C-G01B. The sequence goes on along the minus strand of NZ_JBYSWZ010000002.1, from coordinate 100,561 downwards.
GATATGTTTGAAAGCACTGCTGGCTATGGGGTTGATAGCTGCCGCCCAAGGCGATTCGCTATCGTCGTGCGAGGTTGACCGGCGCTGCACGCATGGCTGCCGCAGGTGCTCTTTCTACAGTTGGCGGACGCAACCAATTCCGGCTTTGCGTTGTCTCGCGCGGACCGCGGGTAATGCAATCAGATGTCGCGTGTACGGGGAATGACGACTGCCTGGCCGTGCAATCTGCCGTCCGTATCGAGAAGTTGCCACAGTGTTGCTTCCTCGATCATGAAGCGCTGGCCGGATTTCGTGATGCGAACCCCTTTGTATCCGGTCTCGTAACCAAGCCGCTGTACGCGTGCGAGGAATTGCTGCCGTTCCTCGCGATTCGGCGCTTCGGCAGAGAGCCGGGACGGAAGCCGGGTGATTTCATCCCAGCCATATCCGAATCGGCGCTGCGCGGCCTTGTTGGCATAGATAAAAAGCGGATCGGGGTCGGTATTGTGTGCAAGCACTGCGAACGGGGCGCTCTCATAGAGCCACTCGGTTGCGTCATTCTCGGGAATGGTGGCCGGCACGAGCGGGCGACCGAGCAGTCGAGCATGGCTGTCGGCAAGCAACTGATAGAAGGCTGGATTGCGAAAGAGCGGAGGCATCTGACACATCACGGGAATATTGGACGCCGTTACGATACAGCAGCTTCATGCGACGCTGCGCATCGTGCCGGATCACGCGGGTACGCCATTCCGAACATGGCAGCCGGGGGCGAAGCGCTGAACATGAGTGCGAGACTCAGCGCACCGATGCAAAACAGGTATTCGGTGCTCGCAAGCATGAGTTTGCGGGCCGTCACCGAATCGCCCGGATCATTTGAAAACGCCCGGATGAAGATACTGCCCAAGCTTTCCGTTTCACTGAATCGACCTGCCTGAGGTGATGCAAGGCGCAATCCGCACATGCCCGCGTATGTCTTGCACGGCCGCTTCTGCGGCCTGGACGCCGGAGAAAATTGCCGTGGGTACGCCATACCCCGGGAACGTCGTTTGTCCTCCGAGATAGAGGCCGCGCAGCCCTGTCCGATGCGGAAAGAACTTGTCAGGCGTGGTGCCTGGCGCGATGCCGTAGAGCGCACCCTCGTATAGGTGCCGTCCGCGCGCGAAATCCTGCGGATCCGATACCCGGACGTCTTCCAGGCAAAGGCCGGGGAGATGGGCCTGTATCGCGTCGAGATAGTCGCCGACCACGGCCTGCGTCATCGCGCTCGTCCATTTCGATGCGGAATCGATTCCCGTTGCTGGCGCATACAGTTCCAATACTGCGTTGCCGTTTGGCGCAAGCCCCGAGAGCACCTGTGACGGACAGGTGTAGGCGAGCCAGCGAGGAACCCCGGGCGTCGATACATGCATGGCCGCCTGTTGCGGCATCGGGGGAACATGATTGGTAATGAAGGCGCGTGGCAGCACGGCACCGGAGCAGCCGATCTGGATTGAAATCGCGCGATGCGAGAGCGGTGCCGCTCGCGCCGTGTGCGCTAGCCGCCGAGGTAAGGCGTGGGCGGGCAACAGGTGGCGGACCACTTCGAAACCCGAACACGTCGCCACGACGCAATCGGTCGGGATGCGCTCGCCGTCGGCAAGGGCGATGCCCCGAGCGGCCCCGTTCTCTACGAGGATTTCGCGTACATGGGCACCGAACCTGATCGGCACCGACAGTCTGGACAGTTCGCGCGCCATGACGGAGCTGATGGCGCCCATGCCTGCGCGGGGCAAATGGAATCCTTCCTCCAGCATGGCCAGCAAGCCAATGATCTGCGTTGCCGGAAGGCGATCGGGTGGTTGCCCGGTGTAGAGCAGTGTCGATGCGACAGCCGCCTGCAGGTCCGCATCGGCGAAGTGCGACGCGATCAGGCGGCTGACATGCCCATTCATGCGGGGCAGGTAACGCCACAGTTTGCTTAACGTCCGTAGAAGCGACGGCTCCTGCGGCAGAACTTCATCAACCAGCGTGCGGTAGATGGGGCCCCATTGCTGTTGGAGCCTGCCAAGGCCGTCACGCAGTTGCCGTGTCCGTGAATCCTCCCTGTCGCCTTCCACATACGACGTGCCGGCACTGGATAGATGAACGGCCGTTCCATTCTCCAAATGCGTAACGTGAGGCCGTTCGATGGCCACCATCGGAACCTCGCGATCGAAGTCGAGACCAAGGCGCCGGAACGACGCGCGAATGAGCGAGGGCACCGCTACATACATCGCGCCGTTATTGAATGTGAAACCGTTTACCGTCGTGGTGGAACAGCAGCCGCCGGCTGCGTCCGAGGCCTCCAGTACGACGACGGGTCTGTCATTGCGTGCCAGCGTCAGCGCGGCAGCCAGGCCGGCCAGGCCCGCGCCGATCACGACGACGGGTTGCTCGCCATTGCTCGTCATACGATCCTCCATGATTTGCACGAAGAGCAATATTGCGTGTCGTGCATGAAAGGTGAAGTCGCGGCAAGCCTCGACCGCATCGAACGCCGGCGAACGAGACTTGCCGCCACAGGGCAGAGATCGACGCTTGGCTCGCCGCGTCGAGAGGGCGGTCAAGGATGCAATGGTTCGCCATCGGTCGGGAACGTATGCCGGGCGTGCCAGCCGCCATCCTTCCGAATCAGCCGGACCGAGTTGAGGCCCAGTGGATCAGGCGCAACCCCCCGCATGCGCGACCACAGTTCAACCCAGGCGGGCTCACAGGTAACGGTCACCACATAAGGATCGTCCGGCCCGTTGGGGAACCAGGTGCGCAGTGATTCTTTCCAGATGCGTTGCTTCAGCGCAGTCTCCGCGGAGACTGTCGGGACGGTCCCGATCGTGACGTATCCCCGGTCAGCCATGCTGAGAAAGGACAGACTGATCGTCTTCCCCTGGCGAATCTCCGACGCTTTGCGCGTTCTCGAGTCGGTCATGAAACGAATCGTGAGGTCCTTCCCGATCTCCAGAACCTCGACGACTCTGGAGTTGATCTGACCGGACGCGTCGTTCGAAGATACAAAACAGAAGGCGCAATGACTGACGATTTCAGTTGCTTGTTGAAAGAGTTGGCTTGCATTCATGATGATGTGCGACAGCGTTTCAGGGAGCCCCCGAAAACCGGGAAACTCGGCGGAAAAAGGTCAGGTGGCGCATGTTCATGCACCTCGATCTCGACACGTCGTCGGTTCTCGACGTCGCTTTCGCGACAGCGATCTACCGGGCGACAGTATCCCGATGCCCGCCTCCATGGCGGTAAGGTACGTCGCGACGTGCAGGCCTGCGCCAAGAGCGAACACTGCAACCATGATCCAGCTCGAACGCGTTCTGGCAAACAGGACGGGTTGCGCGACCGTCCTCAGCAACCAGAATCCGCTTCCCGCCAGCGCAAGCGGCCCCTGGATCTGCGCTGCAACCAAGCCGAGCGACACTCCATAGACGAAGAGCACGTAACTCAACATCACGTTGAGTGTCTGGGTAATGCTCTGATTGAGCCTCCCGCCGTTCCCGAGTGACTGTGGCCACTTGAGCCAACGCCAGAAGGTCAAATGGAACAATACGAAGCCGAGGTCGTATATGACACTGAGTGAGGTCGATAGCGCTGGATGCACTGAAGTGGCTCCAATGGTGAGCCTTGGACATTGAAGGTTCCGCATGAAGTCAGGCCTGCCGCAGATTTCGACTCGTCCGGCAGGCAACGCGATTTAATGCACTACATGCAACTGTATACGTCGTGCATTATTTTGACAACATGCATTGGAGGTGCCCGCTTGATGTTCCGTGCACGCTGCAATCCGGGGTCGCGAATCGCGCCGCTGCTTCTTCATTCCCCGAGCTGCGCGCGCAGCTTGTCGAGCGCTTTCGGGTCGTGGCGCGGCGGCCCGCTCGTTCCGACGGCTGCCGCCCGGTAGCGGCTGCGCCGGCATCGATGCGGTGATCGCCGGTGTGCGTTCGGCACGGCGTTCGCAGTGGCGGCCGCGCCGAACCGGCCGACTGAACCGCCGACCGAACCGCTTTCCGCAACGGATCGGCAGCGCGCGACGGATTCTGCGTCCATCGCCGTTAAAGTGATACCCGCAACCAGGTCCGTCGCCATGTCACTCATTTCCGTCGCCTTTGCAAGAATCCGGCTTTCGCGCGTGCTGCCGGCCGTCCGAAACCTGTCATGCTCGATTCCGCTCGCGGCAGCCTGTGCCGCAATCGGCGTGCCGGGCGGCGCGCGTCCGGCCGAAGCCGCCACGCAGCGCGAACGTCTCGAGGCCCCGGTCAAGGCCGTGGCCGACCAGCGCGTGGCCGTCGATACGCCGCAGGGCAGCGCGGTGCTGCCCGTCTATGCCGATCATCCGCTCAACACGACCGCGCCCGACGTCACGCGCGTCTTCATCGTGATTCACGGCACGCTGCGCAATGCCGACGCGTACTACGCGTCGGGGCTCAAGGTCGTCGAGCAGGCCGGCGCGGCCGGGCAGGGCACGATGGTCGTCGCCCCGCAGTTCCTGACGCGCGCCGATACGCGCGCGTTTTCGCTGCCCGCGCAGACGCTGGCCTGGACCCAGGAAGGATGGAAGGGCGGCGAACCGGCGCGCCAGCCGGGCCCGGTCAGTTCGTTCGCCGCGCTCGATGCGTTGCTCGCGCATTTCGCCGATCGCAGCCTGTACCCCGCGCTGTCGACCGTGGTCGTGATCGGTCATTCGGCCGGCGCGCAATTGCTGCAGCGCTACGCGGTGGCCGGGCACGAAGGCGATGCGCTGGTGCAGGCCGGCATCGCCGTGCGCTATGTGATCGCGAACCCGTCGAGCTACCTGTATTTCGACGACGAACGACCGGACGCGCAAGCAATCGCGAGCGGTGCCTGCCCGCGCGCGACGGAATGGAAATACGGGCTGAAGTCGGCGCCGCCTTACGTCGCGTCGCAGGACGTGCGCGAACTCGAAACGCGCTACGTCGCGCGCCATGTCGTGTACCTGCTCGGGCAGGCCGACACGAACCCGTATACGCATTTCATCGACCGCTCGTGCGCGGCGATGGCGCAAGGCCCCTACCGGCTCGCGCGCGGGCTCGCGTATTTCGATTACCTGAAGAAGCGGCACCCGGACGATCTCGCGCAGCAGGTCGTCGAAGTGCCGGGCGTCGGGCACGACAATCTCGGCATGTTCACGTCCGCTTGCGGGCTGGCCGTGCTGTTCGGCCAGGCGTTGCCGCAATCGTGTCCGGTCGTCGCCGGAACGGCGCCGGTCGTGCGCGCGGCGGGGCAGTGAGCGCGCGTGCGATAGGCGCGGCGACAATGGATCGATCAGGAAAATGCAGGAATCGACAAGATAAATTCATTTCCCAAGCTGGTGCTCACGGTTCAGGATGACGGCGTTGCCAGGAGCGCTCCATGAACATCACGATCCTCGACGATTACTTCGACACGCTCCGCACGCTGCGGAGCTTTCGCAAGTTGGACTGTCACGCGGTCACGATCTGGAACGGTCACGAGCCGGGCGTCGACGCGCTGGCTGAACGCCTGCGCGAAACGGCGACGCTCGAGCCGTTGATCCTCGACCTGCTCGAATGGATCGGGCCACGCGCGCGGCCTTATGACGAGGTGATCGACGCATGGCGCACGTCGTGCCCGCGCCTGCCGGTGTGGGAGGAAGCCTGCGCGCGCGGCTACGTGGTCCGGCACCATGTGCCCGGTGGCATCGCGGAGGTCAAGGTGAGCGATGCCGGCCGCGCCCACCTCCGGGCCGCGCGCACCTGATCGCGCCGGGGCGATCGACATGCGGTTGCGACGCCGCACGTCATGCCGTATTTTCAGCAACCGGCGGCGCGTCCGGATCGAATACCGTCAATCCTTCCGTCGGGTCCATCGGCAGGTCCCACGGACGGGCGGCGATCGCCCGTTTCGCGGCGTCGTAGCCGGCCTGCCGGCGGGCCGCGATGCCGGCCGGCGTGAAATCGATGTCCTTCAACTGATTGTCGCCGTCGAGTCGCGGTGCCGCGAGCTTGATCAGGCGCATCGTGGTTTCGCACCCCCACGCGGCGAGCCGGCGCACGGCCGGCGACGCGCGTTCGGCTTCAGGCACGTGCCGGACCAGTTCGCGGATCACGTGGCGCAGCCGGTGGATCTGCTGCTGGCGCGCGATGTGGCTGTCGGTGCGGCTCGCGTACTGGATGTCCTTCTGCCGTTCCGACACCTGCCAGATGCTCTCGGGCTCCGGGCCGGCCGGATTCCACATCTGCACCGAGAAGATGATCGAGCTCCGGCGCGGATTGTCGTCGAGCACGACCTCGACCGGCGTATTCGAATACACGCCGCCGTCCCAGTACGGCTCGCCGTCGATCCGTATCGCCGGGAACGCGGGCGGCAGCGCGCCCGAGCTCATGATGTGGTCGATTCCCAGGTGCGTGTCGCGCGAATCGAAATAGCGCATCGTGCCTGTGCACGCATTGACCGCGCTGACGGTCAGGCGCGGGTGGCCCGCGTTCAGCAGGCCGGGATCGATCAGCGACGCGAGCGTGTCGCGCAGCGGCGCGATCCGGTAGTACGACGCGCGATCGACGCCGAGGCGGACCATCGGGCCGAGCCACGATGCCGGATTGGGCTGGAAGAATCCCGCGATGCCGCCGCCGATGATCATCAGCTCGGCCAGCATCTTGTCCCAGCCGGGCAGCAGCGCGGGCACGTCGAAGCGGGTCCGTTCGGTCACGCGCTGCCAGAACGCCAGCATCTTCTCGTAGCGCCGCTCCGGCGGATTCCCGGCGATCAGCGCGGCGTTGATCGCGCCGATCGACGTGCCGACCACCCAGTCGGGCCGGATGCCGGCTTCGTCCATCGCCTGGAAGACGCCGAGCTGGTACGCACCCAGTGCGCCGCCGCCCTGAAGCACGAGCACGACTTGCCCGGGGAGATCCATTCGTGCCGGCTGGCTCGCGGTCATGGCTTGCCTCGCTGCGTGTGACGGTGGGGCGGATCCGAACAGTTGGATTCAGTGTAGGCGATCGGCGGCGGGGGATCGACATTGCCTGACGCGCATCGGCAGGCATGCGCCGCCGTACGGCGGGCGTCACGCGTCCGGGTACGGTGTGCCGTCCTTGTGCAGGAACCGGCCGTCGCGGCTCGGGCTCATCATGTCGATGTCCGGGCAGGTGATCACGTCGTCCGGCGAGCGCGAGCCAACCTCGAGATAGACGGCGACCGCGTCCGACCGGTTGACGAGGTGATGGCCGTTGCCGGAGCCTTTCGGAAACGCCGCGCAGTCGCCCGCGCGCAGCACGGTCTCGCCGCCGTCCTCGATCATCACGAGTTCGCCTTCGAGCACGTACACGAATTCGTCTTCGTCGGAATGCCAGTGGCGCTGGCTCGACCAGCCGCCCGGCGGCACGCGCATCAGGTTGACGCCGAAATCGCGCAGGCCGCCGGCGTCGCCGAGGCGCTGGCGGATGCGCTGCGCGCACGGCGCGTCGAACGGCCGCGGATAGCCGCTGCCGCGGCGTTCGGGCACCGCGCTGAGGTCGATCCTGGGCATGGGCGGCTCCGTCTGCCACGCTGGCGAATGGGATGGTGGTCATTGTAGGCCGCCACCGCCTGCCGTTCGCCCGCGCGTTTCGGGGTGGGCCGCGTCATTCGACGGTGATCGTCTCCTTCATGTACGGATGAATCCCGCAGAACACCTTGTAGACGCCCGGCTTGTCGAAGCGGAACGAGTACGTCTCGTCCTGGTCGAGCGCCTTCGAATGAAAGATGCCGGCGTCGTTGACGACGGTGTGCGGTTCCCCGTCGAGGTTCTTCCACGTGATCGTCGTGCCGGCCTTGATCGTGGTCGACATCGGCGAAAACATGAAGTTGTGGATCGTGACCAGCGGGCCGTCGGGGCCCTGCGCGAGCGCGGCGAGCGGCGTGCCGGCGGCGGCCGCGCACAGGATCAGCGCCGCGATGATTCTTGGTTGCTTGAAGCGGGTCATGTCGGTCTCCTTATGGTTATCAGGCCAGCGTCGCGTCGTGCAGGGCCGACGCGGCCGGGTGGCCGGCGAACTCCACCGTCGTCACGCCGAGCATCTTCGGCAACTGGTCGCGCGGCACCGTGAGCGGCACGGGGCCCGGGCCGTTGCCGGCCGTCGGCTGCGGGAACGCGGTGGAACGCGCCGTGTGGAACGTCACGTTGCCCTCGACCTTCGACACGATCTGGTGGATGTGCCCGTTCAGCACGGTAACCGAGCCGAAGCGGCGCAGCAGCGCCATCGTCTGCGGCGCATCGCCGGTGCCCCAGCCCCACGGCTCGTAGATGGTCCACATCGGCATGTGCGAGAACACGACGATCGGCGTGCTCGACGAGCGGCCCTTCAGATCCTGCGCGAGCCACGCGAGCTGGTCGTCGCCGAAGCTGCCGAGCCCGTTCGGCTTGAAATGCATCACGTTGACGAGGCCGATGAAGTGCACGCCCGCATGATCGAAGCTGTAATAGCCGCGGTTGTCCGACGCCTTGCCGAACCGGCCGAAATATTCGGCGCCCGAACCGTCGGTGACGTCGTGCTCGCCGGGCACCGTATGCAGTTCCGACACGCGCAGCGCGGACAGCAGTTGCGACGCGTGGTCGAATTCCTCCGGCTTGGACAGGTGCGTGATGTCGCCGGTATGGATGGTCAGTGCGGGCATCGCCGGCATCCCGTTGACGAGTTCGATCGTCTGCCGCAGCGTGGCCGACACGTCGGGGTTGGCATCCTTGTTGAAGCCGATGTGCGTGTCGCTGATCTGCACGAACAGCGGCCGGCCCGCGTCGGCCGGGCGCGCGTCGCCGGTTTGCGCGAGCGCGAGGTCGAACGGCGTCAGGATGCCGCCCGACAACGTAAACAGCGTGCCGAGGCCGCCGAAGGCCATGCATTGCAGGGCCTTGCGGCGCGACGGGCGGGTGGGATTCGATGAAGACATGGGAGCCTCGCAATCGTATGACGAAACGGGACGGCCGGATCGTCCTGGAATAAACCGGCGCCTTCGTGTGCCATACCGGCGCAGCGACGGTTTTATTCCCGTGATGCGTGAATTCGGTCACCGGTGCCGGCGGACGCGCAAGGCAGCTGTCGGGATGCCGAACGATGACTTGTTAATGTCCTGTAATCGATACGTCACATTTGCGTCATGGCCGCCCGATAGCCTGCGACACCGAGTCACCTCTCCGGAGCCCCTTCATGCCGAATCTCGCGGCAACGGAAACCAGCGGCGCGGCCAGCCAGCGCACCCGCACCCTCGGCTTCGCGCTGTTTTTTCCGATCATTGCCTGCGGCATCGTCTATATCGCGATTCACCGGAGCGTCGACCTCGGCCCGGCCCGGGAAAGTTCGGTCCTGCCGTTCGTGCTGCCGATCGCGCTGTCGGCCGCCCTGTACCGGGTGCTGCACGGGCTGTTCTGACCGGCGTTGGCCGACGCAACCCCCGGCCGCGCGGCACGCGGCCGGTCCCATCGAATTTCAATCCGACACAAGACGCTACCGATGGATATCAGGTTCTTCGATCCGAATCGCACCGCGAACGCCTCGGCGTGGCGCGTGCTCCCCAACCGCTGGGATGCCGTCGCGTTTCCGCTGATCATCTGCCTGCTGGCGATGGCGATCGTCGGTTTCCACGAAACGATGGCGCCGATCGGCGTGCTGCAGACGCAGAAGATCTCGCTCGATCCGTCGAACTTGCCCGAATACGCGTTGCGCACCACGCTTCGGATGCTCACCGCGATGGTCGCGTCGCTCGCGTTCACGCTCGTCTACGGCACGCTCGCCGCGAAAAGCCGCCGTGCGGGCATGGTGCTGATCCCGATCCTCGACATCCTGCAGTCGGTGCCGGTGCTCGGCTACATCTCGTTCACGGTCACGTTCTTTCTCGCACTGTTCCCGGGCCGCGTGCTCGGCGCCGAACTCGCGGCGATCTTCGCGATCTTCACGAGCCAGGCATGGAACATGACGTTCAGCTTCTACCAGTCGCTGCGCACGGTGCCGCGCGACCTGAGCGAAGTGTCGCGCGGCTTTCACCTGACGCCGTGGCAGCGCTTCTGGAAGCTCGAGGTGCCGTTCTCGATGCCGGGCCTGATCTGGAACATGATGATGTCGATGTCGGGCGGCTGGTTCTTCGTCGTCGCGTCGGAGGCGATCACCGTCGGCAACCAGACGATCACGCTGCCGGGGATCGGCGCGTATCTCGCGCAGGCGATCTCGGCGAAGAATATCGGCGCGGTCGGCTGGGTGATCGTCGCGATGTCGGTCGTGATCCTGGCGTACGACCAGTTCCTGTTCCGCCCGCTCGTCGCGTGGGCCGACAAGTTCCGCATGGAAAACACCGCGTCGGGCGATGCGCCGCAATCCTGGCTGCTCGACATGATGCGCCGCACGCACCTGATTCATCAGTTGCTCGTGCCGGCCGGCTGGCTGCTGTCGCAGGCCGCGCGGATTCCGCTGCGCGTGCCGTCGCTGAAGGGAGTACGGTCGCGCGGCGCGTCGGCACGCCGCTCGTCGCGGATCGGCGACATCGTGTGGGGCGTGTTCGTGATCGTGCTGACGGTGTACGTCGTGTGGCGCGTCGTCAGCTTCGTCGCGACTGGTGTGACGATGGGCGAAGTCGGGCACGTGCTCGTGCTCGGGCTCATCACGCTGCTGCGCGTGATGGTGCTGATCGCGATCGCGTCGGTGATCTGGGTGCCGCTCGGCGTGCTGATCGGGCTGCGCCCCGCGCTGGCCGAGAAGATCCAGCCGCTCGCGCAGTTCCTTGCCGCGTTCCCGGCGAACCTGCTGTTCCCGGTGTTCGTTATCGTGATCGTCCACTTCCACCTGAATGCGGATATCTGGCTGTCGCCGCTGATCGTGCTCGGCACGCAGTGGTACATCCTGTTCAACGTGATCGCCGGCGCGATGTCCTATCCGAACGACTACAAGGAAGCGACGAAGAATTTCCGCATCCGCGGCTGGCAGTGGTGGCGGCAGGCGGTCCTGCCCGGCATCTTCCCGTACTACGTGACCGGCGCGATCACCGCATCGGGCGGCGCGTGGAACGCGAGCATCGTGTCCGAGTTCGTGCAGTGGGGCGACACGAAGGTCGTCGCGCACGGCCTCGGCGCGTACATCGCGCAGATGACTGCCGCCGGCGATTTCCCGAAGATCATCCTGGGCATCGCCGTGATGTCCCTGTTCGTTACCCTGTTCAACCGTCTGCTGTGGCGTCCGATGTACGCCTATGCGGAATCCCGGCTCCGTCTCGATTGAGAGTAAGCGCGATGCAAAATTCGACCGTTATCAACGCCCCTGTCAAGACGTCCCAGCCGCTGCAGCCGCCGCGCCTCGGCGAAGAAATCCTGCGCGTCGATCACGTCTGCCGCGGCTTCAACAAGACGCAAGGCGAGCTGCTCGTGCTCGACGATGCGAACCTGTCGCTGCGCGAAGGCGAGATCGTCGGGCTGCTCGGCCGCTCCGGCTCGGGCAAGTCGACGCTGCTGCGAATCATCGCCGGGCTGATCGAGCCGACCGGCGGTGAAGTGACCTACCTCGGCCAGCCGCTGCGCGGCCCGGCCGAAGGCGTCGCGATGGTGTTCCAGACCTTCGCGCTGTTCCCGTGGCTCACCGTGCTGCAGAACGTGGAGGCCGGTCTCGAAGCGCTCGGCGTCGGCGCGCGCGAGCGGCGCGAGCGCGCGCTGGCCGCGATCGACCTGATCGGTCTCGACGGTTTCGAGAACGCGTACCCGCGTGAGCTGTCGGGCGGCATGCGCCAGCGCGTCGGCTTTGCGCGCGCGCTCGTCGTCGATCCGACGATCCTGCTGATGGACGAGCCGTTCTCGGCGCTCGACGTGCTGACGGCCGAGACGCTGCGTACCGACCTGCTCGACCTGTGGACGCAAGGGCGGATGCCGATCAAGTCGGTGCTGATCGTCACGCACAACATCGAGGAAGCCGTGTTCATGTGCGACCGGATTCTCGTGCTGTCGTCGAATCCGGGCCGCGTGATCGCCGAGATCAAGGTGCCGTTCAAGCACCCGCGCAACCGGCTCGACACCGATTTCCGCAAGCTCGTCGACGACATCTACGCGAAGATGACGGCCCGTCAGACCGGCGAGGCGACGAAGAAGGGGCTCGAGCTCGGCAGCTGGCTGCCGCAGGTGTCGACCAACCTGATGGCCGGCCTGATCGAAACGCTCGCGATGGCGCCATACCACGGCCGCGCCGACATGCCGGAAATCGCGCGCACGCTGCATCTGGAAGTCGACGAACTGTTTCCGATCGCCGAAGTGCTGCAGTATCTCGGCTTTGCGGACGTGCGGGAAGGCGACGTGTTCCTGACGCCGCCCGCGCGCGTGTTCGCGGAATTCGGCACGCAGGAGCGCAAGCTGATGTTCGCGGATCATCTGCTGAAGCACGTGCCGCTCGCCGCACGGATCAGGAAGGTGCTGAACGAGCGCCCGGGCCATCGTGCGCCGCGCGTGCGCTTCGAGCAGGAGCTGGAGGATTTCCTGTCGGACGAAGCGGCCGAGGAAACGCTCGACGCGGTGATCGACTGGGGGCGTTACGGCGAAGTCTTTTCGTATAACGACAAGACCGAGGTGTTCAGTCTCGAGGATGTCGAGAGCTGACGCCTGCACCCGAATGGCGAGCGATCGTCATTCGGGCAAATCGCGCTGGTTGGCGTCCAGATCGATCCCCCCGGTATTGAGATGCTCGATCTTTTCCATCCGCTGCCGCGCCAGCTCCGGCAGCCGGTTCGTCACGCCGATCACGAGCGCTTCCGCGAGCGCCAGCGCCGGCACATTGGTCTGCAGCATCGCGAACGGGCGCCCGTGGATCCGCAGCACGATCTCCGCGAACTTGCCGATCGGCGACATCCATTCGTCGGTGATCAGCAGGATCCGCGTGCCGAGCCGGTGCGCGGCCTGCGCGAAGCGGATGCTGTCCTTCTGGTAGCGGCGAAAGTCGAAGATGACGAGCACGTCGTTGCGCCCCATGTCGGTCAGTGCGACCGACGCGAGATTCACGTTCGGTTCGACGTACTGCACGTGCGGGCGCGCATAGGCCAGCGTGAACGAAAACAGCGACGCGAGCGGCGCCGTGTAGCGCCCGCCGCCGCAGAAGATGCGGACGTCCGGATCGGCCAGCAACGCCACGGCTGCGTCGAACGCGGCCGCGTCGAGCCCTTCGATCGTGGCCGCGAGCGATTCTGACAGCCGCTGGAAAATCGCCGAATGGCTGTCGCGCAGGCCGGTTTCCGAATGGAACGCGTCCATTCGCGCGAGCGGCGAATTCATCGCCGTGTCGATCTCGTCGTACAGCGCCTGCTGGAACGACGAGTAATTCGGAAAGCCGATCCGGCCGACAAAGCGAAACACGGTCGGATCGCTGACTTCAGCCTGCTTCGCGAAGCTCGCGATCGGCCCGAGGCCGAGGCTCGGATAGCGATCCAGCAACGCGTGCGCAACTTTCTGTTCCGACGGCGTGAAGCTATCCATCTGGGATAACAGCAACGCCCTGATGCTCGTCCCCATCGGGCACTCCAACTCTCTTATCTGAATGACAAACGGCAGACGTGCGTCTGCCGGGACTCCACGCATGTTAGCCGATCGACGTGCGGCGGGCCGCGCGCGGGCCGAAATTAGAGGGACGTATCACTCGGCCAGGTGGTCCGTTCATCAATGTAATGAAATGAACATTTCTGCGGAAGCGTTTTCGCGCGTATTCGCTACAAAATTCAGTACTAACCCTAGGTTTTGGCGAAAAAAAGCGAGTGCTATGATCGCGGCCTCGCCGGAATGTATCGTTTATTACATGCCGGATCGGCAGCGTTGGCACGCGATGACGCGGCGGCGCATCCCGGCATGGCCCGGTTATTTGTCTGGAGGATTCCGCATGAGGCGGCTCGTCGTACTCACCCTGTTGTCGGCTTTGAGCGTGTGCGCGTTCGCCGCTTCGGACCCCGCGGTTGAAGCGAAGAACGGCATGGTCGTGTCGTCGCAGCACTTCGCGTCGCAGATCGGCGTCGACATCCTGAAGCAAGGCGGCAACGCGGTGGACGCGGCGGTGGCGGTCGGTTACGCGCAGGCGGTGACCAATCCGTGCTGCGGCAACATCGGCGGCGGCGGCTTCATGACCGTGCACCTGGCCGACGGCCGCGACCGCTTCATCAATTTCCGCGAGACCGCGCCGGCCGCGGCCACGGCGAACATGTACCTCGACGCGTCGGGCAACGTGCGCCCGGGCGAAAGCCTGTACGGCTATCGCGCCGTCGGCGTGCCGGGCACGGTCGCCGGCCTCGATCTCGCGCAGCGCAAATACGGCAAGCTGACGCGCAAGCAGGTGATGGCACCCGCGATCCGACTCGCGCGCGACGGCTTCATCCTGACGCGCGGCGATACGGACATCCTCGACACGACGATCGACCGCTTCAAGAAGGACCCGGACGCGGCGCGCATCTTCCTGCGGCCCGACGGCACGCCGCTGCAGCCGGGCGACCGCCTGGTGCAGAAGGATCTGGCCCGCACGCTGGAGCGGATCGCGGCGCAGGGGCCCGACGCGTTCTATCACGGCGAGATTCCGAAGATCGTCGAGGCGGCGTCGAAGCAGGCGGGCGGCCTGATCACGGCGGCCGATTTCGCGTCGTACCGGGCCGACGACATGGCCCCGCTGAAGTGCACGTACCGCGGCTACGAGTTCGTGTCGGCGCCGCCGCCGAGTTCGGGCGGCGTGACGATGTGCGAGACGCTGAACATCCTCGAAGGGTATGACCTGCGCAAGCTGGGCTATCACTCCGCGGCGTCGGTCCACTATATGACCGAAGCGATGCGGCACGCGTACGAGGATCGCAACACGCTGCTCGGCGATCCGAACTTCATCGACAATCCGGTCGCGAAGCTGACGAGCAAGGAATACGCGGCGCAAATCCGCAAGAGCATCCATGCCGATACGGCGACGCCGTCGGTCGACGTGCAGCCCGGCGTCGGCGTGCACGAGAAGCCGGAGACGACGCATTACTCGATCGTCGACCACGACGGCAATGCGGTATCGACGACCTATACGGTCAACGGCCGCTTCGGCGCCGTGGTCATCGCGCCGGGCACGGGCTTCTTCCTGAACGACGAGATGGACGACTTCACCACGAAGGTCGGCGCGCAGAACCTGTTCGGCCTCGTGCAGGGCACGCGCAATTCGATCGCGCCGGGCAAACGCCCGCTGTCGTCGATGGCGCCGACCATCGTGACGAAGGACGGCAAGGTGTTCATGGTGGTCGGTTCGCCGGGCGGGTCGCGCATCATCACGATCACGCTGCAGACCGTACTGAACGTGATCGACTACGGGATGACGCCGCAGGACGCGGTCGCCGCGCCGCGCATCCATCACCAGTGGCTGCCCGACGAGGTCTATTACGAAACCTACGGCCTGTCGCCCGACACGCTCGCGATCCTGCGCAACATGGGCTACAAGATGGTCGAGCAGACGCCGTGGGGCGCGGCCGAGCTGATCATGGTCGGCCTGCCGGGCACCGAAGCGGCGAGCCGCCAGAGTTCCGGGAACGATTCGTCCGTGTCCGGCAACGTGCGTGTCGGCTTCATCTACGGCTACAACGATCCGCGCCGTCCGGCCGGATCGGCGATCGGCTATTGACCTGATCGCATCATGCTGAACCGCCGCCGCCCGCATTCGCGTTTCCGCGAAGGCCGCGACGGCGGCAGCGCGTCCGTTCGCGGACATCTGCAAGCACGATCGGCGCCTGTGCGTGGCATTGCGCGTACGACCGGCTTGCCACACACGTGCCCTGATGCGCGCCTTTCATCCGTCAACCCCTTCACCGTGCGACGAATCCCGTTATGAACAAACGAATGTCTGCGGCAGGCTGGATCCTGCTCGCGATGGCGGCCGGCATCTTCATCGGCTACCTGATCTTCACGCAGCTTCCCGACAAGCAGTCGGCCGCGGAAATCGCCGGCTACATCTCGCTCGTGTCCGATGTGTTCCTGCGGCTGATCAAGATGGTGATCGGCCCGCTGGTGTTCTCGACGCTCGTCGTCGGCATTGCGCACATGGGCGATGCGTCGTCCGTCGGGCGCGTGTTCGTGAAGGCGCTCGGCTGGTTCGTCACCGCGTCGCTGATCTCGCTGCTGCTCGGGCTGCTGATGGCGAACCTGCTGCGGCCCGGCGAGAACCTCGGCCTGCCGCTGCCGGACATCGGTGCGTCCGCGCATCTCGCGACGTCCAAGTTCACGCTGAAGGATTTCGTCGGCCACATGGTGCCGAAGTCGTTCGCCGAGGCGATGGCGAACAACGAGATCCTGCAGATCGTCGTGTTCTCGCTGTTCTTCGGCGTTGCGCTGGCGGCGCTCGGCGAGCGCGGCAAGATCCTCGTCGCCGCGATCGACCAGTTGTCGCACGTGATGCTCAAGATCACCGGCTACGTGATGAAGCTCGCGCCGCTCGCGGTGATGGCGGCGATGGCGTCGACCGTCGCGATCAACGGGCTGTCGATCCTGCTGAAGTTCGCGGTGTTCATGGGCGACTTCTACGTGAGCCTCGTGCTGCTGTGGGCCACGCTCGTCGCCGCCGGGCTGCTGTTCCTCGGCCGCCGCGTGTTCAAGCTGCTCCTGCTGATCAAGGAAGCGTTCATGCTGTCGTTCGCGACCGCGAGCTCCGAGGCCGCATATCCGAAGATCCTCGACGCGCTCGACCGTTTCGGCGTGCGGCGCAAGATCGCGAGCTTCGTGATGCCGATGGGCTATTCGTTCAACCTCGACGGCTCGATGATGTACTGCACGTTCGCGTCGCTGTTCATCGCGCAGGCCTACAACATCCATCTGTCGCTCGGCACCCAGGTCACGATGCTGCTGATCCTGATGCTGACGTCGAAGGGGATGGCCGGCGTGCCGCGCGCCTCGCTCGTCGTGATCGCGGCGACGCTGCACCAGTTCAACATCCCGGAAGCCGGGCTGCTGCTGATTCTCGGCGTCGACACGTTCCTCGACATGGGCCGCTCGGCCACGAATGCGGTGGGCAACTCGATCGCCAGCGCGGTGGTCGCGAAGTGGGAAGGCGAACTGATGTCGGAAGCAGAGGCGCAAGTGCATGCCGCGCATCTCGATGCCGAACTGGAACGGCAGAACAGCGATCCGGCCTACGGCGCCGGTCAGGCTGCGTCGAGCTGACCTCAAGCGGTGCAGGCTTCGTCGATGCACGCCGCCAGCACCATCGCGGCGGCGTTGCCCGGCGTCGAGCCGAGCAATTGCGGCGCATAGACGCTGTCGCCGATCTCGATCGAGCGCCCCGACAGCGCGCAGGTTCCGCGCTTGCGCGTCGTGAACAGCCGCCACTTCTGGTAGCCGTAGTGCCCGGTGCATGCATCGCACCACGAAATCATCACGGTGTCGGCCGTGGGCCGCTCGAGCACGCTGATGGTCGGCCGGCTCGTCGCGTCCCACGACGGCAGCCGGTCGCGCGTGACGCTGCGCCGCCGCGGCATGCCCCACGATAAGGACGGCATGTCGAAGCTGCCGATCGCGGCGACGGTCATGAGCCAGGGCGCTGCACTGTCGTTCATGTCTGTTTTCCTCGAAACGTTACGCGACACCGCGACGCGCGGCATCACGACAGGCGGATGCGCGGCTGCACGCAGCCGTTGATCCGTTCGGCGATCCACAGCAGGGTCGCCTTGGAGAAACCGTGCAGCGCCTGCTGGTGCCGCCGGTAGAGCATCAGGTGGCTGAACTGCGCGAAACGCCCCTGGATGAAGCCGCCGCGGAAGAACCCGAACTGCCCGAGCGTGCCGAACGCGTCGTAGTCGCTGATCGACACCAGCGCGCCGAAATCGTGGAACGCGAACGGCGGAATCGGCTTGCCGTCGAGCCATGCGGGCAGGTGCTTCGCGAGATGCTCGGCCTGCTGCGTCGCGACCTGCGCGGTCGGCGGCAGCGGCCGTTCGTGGCCGTCGGGCAGCAGGCTCGCGCAATCGCCGATCGCGAACACGTGCTCGTCGCCCGTGGCCTGCAGCGTGGGCCCGACGACGATCTGGTTCGCGCGGTTCGTGTCGAGCCCGCCCAGCGCCTGCATGAAATCGGGCGCCTTCACGCCGGCCGCCCAGACCATCAGGTCTGCTTCGGCGTACGAACCGTCGCCGTAGTGGAAGCCGTTCGCGTCGGCCGACGTGACGCGCGTCGACGTCAGCACGTGAAAGCCGATCTGTTCGAGCCGCCGCTGCGCCGACGCGGAAATCCGCGGCGGAAACGCGGCGAGGATGCGCGGGCCGCTTTCGAGCAGCGTCAACTGCAGCCGTTCGCGCACCGTCGCGTCGCCATAGGCCTGCGCCACTTCCAGCAACCGGCTCAGCTCTGCTGCGAGTTCCACGCCCGTCGCGCCGGCGCCGACGATCGCGACGCGAAACGGCTCGTCGCGCGCGATGCTGCGGAACACGCGCATCCGCAACGCTTCGTTGAAGGTCTCGGCCTGCTGCTGGCTGTCGATGAAGTAGCAGTGCTCGCGAACGCCCGGCACGCCGAAATCGTTGGCCTGGCTGCCGAGCGCGAGGATCAGCACGTCGTAGTCGAGTTCGCGGGCCTCGATCACCACGTTGCCATCCTGCGAGCGGATCTCGCCGAGCTGCACGCGGCGGCGCGCACGATCGAGCCCCTTCAGTTCGCCGGGCTGGTACGTGTAGCCGTGGTCGCGTGCATGGGCGAGGAAGATCACCTGTTGCTGCTGGACGTCGCGCGTGCCGGCCGCGATCGTGTGCAGCATCGGCTTCCAGATGTGGGTCGGACTGCGGTCGACGACGGCGACCTGCGCGCGCCCGGACCGGCCGAGGCGCTCGCCCAGGCGGGTCGCGAGCTGCAGTCCGGCGATCCCGCCGCCGACGATGACGATGCGTGTAGGGGTTGTCATGAATAAATCATCACGTGATGAATAATGTATGATCCTAGCGCTTCCCGGCTTCGCGTGTCAACGGAGCGGGGCAGGCAACCCGGTTCCGTCGACGTGAAACCGGGGCCCGAACACGGGTATTCGAACCATTCAAGGGAGCAGGAAAACGTGGCTGAAGTCACTGAGCACGCGCCGTCGAAGCGGCGTACGCGCGGGCGGCCGCTGGCGGAGGCGTCCGTCGGTCCGGACGTGATATTGCGGGCCGCGCGCCGTACGTTCGCGAAGCGTGGCTACGACGCGACGAGCGTGCGCGAGGTCGCGCGCGAGCTGGGCGTCGATGCGGCGCTGATCGCCCATCATTTCGGTACGAAGGAAACGTTGTGGCTGGCCGTCGTCGAGCAGATCGTCGACCTGGCGACGCCGATGTTCGATGCGCTGCGTGCGTTGCGCACGTCGTCACTGCCGCATCGCGACCGCGTGCGGCGCGCGCTCGAGCTATGCGTCGATCACGAATTCGACGAGCCCGACATCGGCATGTTCTTCTCGACCGCGGCAACGGAGGAGGGCGGGCGGCTCGACCGCCTGCAGGAGCGGATCGTGCGTCCTTATCACGATGCGATGTTTCCGCTGCTGGCGGACGCGGTCGAGGCCGGCGCGATTCGCCCGGTCGATCCGAACGTGCTGTTCTTCATGATCGCGAGCGCGATCGGCACGACGGTGTCGTACAGCCACATGATGCTGGCGTTCACTTCGCTGCCGACGCAGCGGGACGCGTTCAAGCAGGCCGTGCTCGCCGCCGCGCTCAACATCATCGGAGTCTGAGCACCGCCGCGCGCACGATGCGCGCGTTCACGTCGCGGCAACCAGGCCCGGTTCGCTCACAGCGTTCCGCGCGCCATTGCGCGCCGCATCCGGCCCACGCATCATTCGACGTCCATAGGCGGCTTGTCGCCGAGCCAGCGCCTTGCGCCGGGCCCGTTGCGGCCCGCGCGGTCTTCCGGGTTGGTCAGCTTGCAGCGCTTCAGCGACAGGCAGCCGCAGCCAATGCATTCGTCGAGGTTGATGTAGAGCCGCTGCAGCTCCTCGATCCGGCTCGCGACGCGCTGCTTCCAGCCGCGCGACAGCCGCTGCCAGTCCTTGTTGCTCGGCGCGGTGTCCTCGGGCAGGCTGACGAGCTGCTCGGCAATCTCGTCGAGCGAATAACCGATCTTCTGCGCGAACACGATGAACGCGATCAGCCGCAGCACCGCGCGCGAATAGTGGCGATGGCTCGAGCCGTTCCGGTGCGACTTGATGAGCCCACGCATCTCGTAGAACCGCAGCGTCGACGCCGGCACGCCGCTGCGCGCGGCCACTTCGCGGATCGACATCAGCGGCCATTTCGGTTCTTCCGGGGTACCCATGACGTTCTCCGGGAAAAGCTTGACTTGAAGTTAACTTCAACTTTTATGCTACGCGGCAGTTTAACCCGTCGCGAGGCATCATGTTCTCCTTATCCCTACGCAGGACGTCGCCTTTCGGCGCCGCCTGCGCACTGCTGCTGGCGTTGTCGGGCTGTCACGACGGCAAAGGCGCAGCGTCAGCCTATCCCCTTCCCGAAGTCGGCGTCGCAACCGTCGCGCCGCGTACGGTCCGCCTCGCCGACGAATTCAACGGTCGCGTCGAAGCGGTCGACGCGGTCGAATTGCGGCCGCGCGTGAGCGGCTATCTGCAGCGTGTCGCTTACAAGGAGGGCGATCTCGTCGCGCAGGGCGCGCTGCTGTTCGAGATCGACCCGCGACCGTACCGGATCGCGCTCGACCGCGCGAACGCGCAGCAGCAGCGGGCCCGCGCGGCCGCGAGCCTCGCGAACGTACAGCTCAGGCGCGTGCAGACGCTGATCGATGCGCACGCAACCTCCCAGGAAGAACTCGACAACGCGCGCGCCACCGCCGAGCAGGCGCGCGCGGACCTGCAGGCGGCCGACGCGGCCGTCGCCGACGCAAAGCTCAACCTCGGCTTCACCGAAGTGCGCGCGCCGATCGCGGGCCGCGTCGGCCGCGCGGTCGCGACCGCCGGCAACCTCGCGCGTGCCGACGACACGCTGCTGACGAGCGTCGTATCGCAGGATCCGGTCTACGTGTATTTCGACTGCGACGAGCAGAGCTACCTGCGCTATAACGCGCGGCGGGCCGATCCGAAGCATCGCGCGATCGGCGCCGATCCGGTGCGCGTGGGCCTTGCGAACGAGACGGGTTTCCCGCACGCGGGCACCGTCGACTTCCTCGACAACCGGCTCGATCCGCAAACCGGCACGATCCGCGCGCGCGTGCGGCTGACCAACGCGGACCACACGTTCACGCCGGGCCTGTATGCGCGTGTGCAGCTCGTCAGCGGCCGCGACCAGGATGCGCTGCTCGTCGACGACAAGGCGGTGCTCACCGACCAGGACCGCAAGTACGTATACGTGATCGGCCCCGGCGACAAGGCGCTGCGGCGCGACGTGACGATCGGCCGCGAGCTCGAGGGCGAGCGGATCGTCGAGAAGGGGCTGCAGGCGGGCGACCGCGTGGTGGTCGACGGCGTGCAGCGGATCTACTATCCGGGCGCGCAGGTGAAGCCGAAGGCGCTGCCTGTGCGTGCCGACGCCGGTGCCGGCAATGGCAATGGCAGCGGCACGGGCGGCGGCATGCAGGCCGTGGCCGACGCCGGCGCGCCGGCCGCGCAATGAAGGGAGGCATGTAATGGATTTCTCCCGATTCTTCATCGACCGGCCGATCTTCGCGGTCGTGCTGTCGATCGTCATCTTCGCGATCGGCCTGATCTCGATTCCGATGCTGCCGGCCGGCGAATACCCGGAAGTCGTGCCGCCGAGCGTCGTCGTGCGTGCGACGTACCCGGGCGCGAACCCGAAGGAAATCGCCGAATCGGTCGCCGAACCGCTGGAAGAGGCGATCAACGGCGTCGAAGGCATCATGTACATGAAGTCGGTCGCCGGGTCGGACGGCAGCCTGCAGGTCGTCGTCACGTTCCTGCAGGGCGTCGATCCCGACACGGCCGCCGTGCGCGTGCAGAACCGCGTGAGCCAGGCGCTGTCGCGCCTGCCCGACGAGGTGCGCCAGTACGGCGTGACCACGCAGAAGCAGTCGCCGACGCCGCTGATGTACGTGAGCCTCTATTCGCCGGACAACAGCCGCGATTCGCTGTACCTGCGCAACTACCTGACGCTGCACGTGAAGGACGAACTGTCGCGGCTCACCGGCATCGGCGACGTCGGCGTGTACGGCTCGGGCGACTACGCGATGCGGCTGTGGCTCGACCCGAACCGGCTCGCGTCGCGCGGGCTGACCGCGAGCGACGTGATCGCGGCCGTGCGCGAGCAGAACGTGCAAGTGTCGGCCGGCCAGCTCGGCGCGGAGCCGTCGCCGAAGGCGAACGACTTCCTCGTGTCGATCAATGTGCGCGGCCGCCTGCGCACGGTGCAGGAATTCAGCGACATCGTGCTGCGCAACGGCGACGACGGCCAGGTCGTGAAGCTGTCCGACGTCGCGCGCATCGAGCTCGGCGCGGGCGACTACACGCTGCGCTCGTATTTCAACGACAGGCATTCGGCCGTGGTCGGCATCTTCCTGTCGCCGGGCGCGAACGCGCTCGACGTCGCGAAGGCCGTGTATGCGAAGCTCGACGAACTGTCGAAGCGTTTCCCGCCCGGCGTCGCGTATCGCCCCGTGTGGGACCCGACCGTGTTCGTGCGCGAATCGATCCGCGCGGTGCAGCACACGCTGATCGAGGCCGTCGTGCTGGTCGTGCTCGTCGTGATCCTGTTCCTGCAGACCTGGCGCGCGTCGATCATTCCGCTCGTCGCGGTGCCCGTGTCGGTGGTCGGCACGTTCGCGTTTCTCCATTTGCTCGGCTATTCGATCAACACGCTGACGCTGTTCGGGCTCGTGCTCGCGATCGGGATCGTCGTCGACGATGCGATCGTCGTCGTCGAGAACGTCGAGCGCAACATCGCGCAGGGGTTGAGCCCGCGCGATGCCGCGCACCAGGCGATGCGCGAGGTGTCGGGCCCGATCGTCGCGATCGCGCTGGTGCTGTGCGCGGTGTTCGTGCCGATGGCGTTCATGTCTGGTGTCACGGGCCAGTTCTACAGGCAGTTCGCGGTGACGATCGCGATCTCGACCGTGATCTCCGCAATCAACTCGCTGACGCTGTCGCCCGCGCTCGCCGCGAAGCTGCTGCGCCCGCACGGTGCGTCGAAGGATGCGCTCACGCGTGCGCTCGACCGCGCATTCGGCTGGCTGTTCCATCCGTTCAACCGCTTCTTCGAGCGCAGTTCGGACCGCTATCACGGTGTCGTCGCGCGCACGCTGAAACGGCGCGGCGTGGTGTTCGCGGTCTATGCGGCGCTGCTCGCGGCCACCGCGCTGCTGTTCAACGCGGTGCCGGGCGGCTTCATCCCCGTGCAGGACAAGCTGTACCTGTTCGCGGGCGCGAAGCTGCCGGAAGGCGCGTCGCTCGCGCGCACCAGCGCGGTGACCGAGCAGATGACGAAGATCGCGCTCGGCACCGAAGGCGTCGAGATGGTGCCGGCGTTTGCCGGGCTGAATGCGCTGCAGGGCGTGAACACGCCGAACATCACGAACTCGTACGTGATCCTGAAGCCGTTCGACCAGCGTCACCGCAGCGCCGCGCAGATCAACGCGGACCTGAACGCGCGCTTCGCGGCCATCGGTGGCGGCATCACCTACGCGCTGATGCCGCCGCCGATCCAGGGCCTCGGCAACGGCTCCGGCTACTCGCTGTACCTGGAAGATCGCGGCGGGCTCGGCTACGGGGCGCTGCAGAACGCGCTCGTCGCGTTCCAGGCCGCGGTCGCGAAGACGCCGGGGATGAGCTACCCCGTCAGCTCGTACCAGGCGAACATCCCGCAGCTCGAGGTGAAGGTCGACCGGCTGAAGGCGAAGGCGCAGGGCGTCGCGCTGACCGACCTGTTCAACACGCTGCAGGTTTATCTCGGCTCGATGTACGTGAACGACTTCAACGTGTTCGGCCGTGTGTACCGCGTGATGGCGCAGGCCGACGCCGGTCACCGGCAGACGGCCGCCGACATCGCGAACCTGCGCACGCGCAACGCGAAGGGCGAGATGGTGCCGATCGGCTCGATGGTGACGGTGGGGCCCGCGTACGGGCCCGACCCGGTCGTCCGCTACAACGGCTATCCGGCCGCCGACCTGATCGGCGATGCCGATCCGAAGGCGATGTCGTCGTCGCAGGCGATCGCGAAGCTCCAGCAGATCGCGAAGGAGGTGCTGCCGCCCGGCATCACGCTCGAATGGACCGACCTCAGCTACCAGCAGGTCACGCAAAGCAACGCGGCGATCGTCGTGTTCCCGCTCGCGGTGATGCTCGTGTTCCTCGTGCTCGCATCGCTATACGAGAGCTGGACGCTGCCGCTCGCGGTGATCCTGATCGTGCCCGTGTGCATGTGCGCGGCGCTGTTCGGCGTGTGGCTGTCGGGCGGTGACAACAACGTATTCGTGCAGGTTGGTCTGGTCGTGCTGATGGGGCTTGCGTGCAAGAACGCGATCCTGATCGTCGAGTTCGCGCGCGAGCTCGAAATCCAGGGCAAGGGCGTGATCGAGGCCGCGCTCGAGGCGTGCAAGCTGCGGTTGCGCCCGATCGTGATGACGTCGGTCGCGTTCATCGCCGGCTCGGTGCCGCTCTTGATCGGCAGCGGCGCGGGCAGCGAAGTGCGCGCGGCCACCGGCGTCACCGTGTTCGCAGGGATGCTGGGCGTCACGCTGTTCGGGCTGTTCCTGACGCCCGTGTTCTATGTGGCGATCCGCAAGCTCGCGGGCGGCACGCCGGCCGTCTGGAGCGAGCAGCACGGCACCCTCGAAGGAGAAACCCGATGAGCGCCGCTTTCCGTCTTTCCGCGCTCGCGATGTCGGTGACGCTGGCCGCGTGCGCGGTTGGCCCCGATTTCAAACGTCCCGATACGGCCACGGCCGCGCGGTTCGCGCGCGACGCGCAGCCGGCGACGCAGCGCGAGGCGTCACCGTCCAATACGACGTCCGATACGACGTCTGATACGCCGCCCGACGCGTCGGCCGATGCCGATGCCGCGTTCTGGCGCGGTTTCGGCGATCCGGCGCTGACGCGGCTGATCGACACGGCGCTCGCGGCGAACCAGGACCTGCAGGTCGCCGTGTCGCGCTACGACGCGTCGAACGCGCTGCTGTCGCAGGCGACGTTCGACCGCTATCCGACGATCACCGCGAGCGGCCAGATCGGCCATCAACTGACGAGCAAGGACCAGGCGTTCGGCGCGCCGCGCAGCCAGCGCGACACGCCGATATCCAGCGTCGGAATCAATGCGGCATGGGAGCTCGACCTGTTCGGCCGGGTGCGCCGCTCGATCGAGTCGCAGCGTGCGGAAACGGCTGCGAGTGAGGCAGACGTGCGCGCGGTGCGCGTCGCGATCGCCGGCGAGGTCGCGAGCACGTACGTCGATCTGCGCGGTTCGCAGGAGCGGTTGCGGATCGCGCGCGACAACGCCGACAACCAGAAGCAGACGCTCGCGCTGATCAATGCGCGCGTCGGCGCGGGGCGTGGCTCCGAACTCGACGCAGCGCGTGCGCGGGCGCAGTACGAATCGACGACGTCGCGGATTGCCGTGTACGAAGCCGCGATCGGCGTCGACGAGCACCGGCTCGCGGTGCTGACCGGGCAGACGCCGGATGCGCTGATCGGCCGGTTCGATCTCCCGAAGGCCGTCGCTTCGGCGGGCACGCCCGTGCCGCTGCCGACGCTTGCCGCCGATATCGATCCCGGCACGCCGGGCGACCTGCTGCGCCGGCGTCCCGATGTCGCGGCCGCCGAGGCGCGGCTGCACGCGGCGACCGCGCGTGTCGGCGTCGCGACGGCCGACCTGTTTCCGCGCTTCACGCTGTCGGGGTTGCTCGGCAGCGCGACGAGCAGCTACGGGTTCTTCCGCGCGGGCAGCGACACGAACCTGATCGCGCTCGGCATCGACTGGTCGTTCCTCGACGTCGGCCGCGTGCGTGCGCGGATCGACGCGAGCGATGCGGAAGCGGCAGGCCAGCTCGCGCAGTACCGGCAGACCGTGCTCGGTGCGCTGGAGGAAACGGAGAACGCGCTGCTGCGCGTCGCACGCACGCGTGACGAGACAACGCACCTCGTGCGTGCGGCGGACGACAGCGCGCGTGCCGCGCAGCTCGCGCAGACGCGCTTCTCGGCCGGCGCGATCGACTACTACGAAGTGCTCGACGCGCAACGGACGCTGCTGCAGGCTCAGGATGCGGCGGCCGACGCGCGCACGCGCTTCGCGGCATCGACGGTCGCGCTGTACAAGGCGCTCGCGGGCGGCTGGCCGTCGGGAACGGCGCAGCGCGTGCAAGGGCCGCTCGCGCGGTCGGGGCGGTAGCGCGGGCAGGGCGGCGCGGCAGGCTGGAACGATCTTGCCTGCCGCGCGGTGCGCGACTACCTGTGGAGGGGAACCGTATCGAGGTAAGATTTAATTGCAACTGCAATTAAACGAAAGGAACGACCTGACATGAGCGCACCCGAACCCGATCTGTGGTTCTCGTTCGTCCGCGCGCACCGGACGATGATTCGCGAGATCGAGCGCCGCCTCGCGGATGCCGGCCTGCCAGCGTATGCGTGGTATGACGCGTTGTGGGGGCTCGAAAGCGGGCCTGATGGCACGCGCCGCATGCACGAACTGGCCGACGTGCTCGCGATCGAGCGCTACAACCTCACGCGGCTCGTCGACCGGCTCGAACAGGAGGGGCTCGTCACGCGCGCCCGTTCGGCCGACGACGGCCGCGCCGCGTACGCGAGCATCACCGACAAGGGGCGGGCACTGCGCAAGAAGATGTGGAAGGTTTACCAGTCGACGGTCTCGGAACTCTTTCTTGGGCAGTTCACCGGCAAGGAGCAGGTGGCGATGGCCGCCGCGCTCGATCGCGCGACCGCCGCGGCGCGTGAAGCGACGGCCGACGCGAAGTAGCGGCATCCGGCTCGCGCGTCGGCCGCGCGCATACCGGTGCATCGCCTGTGCGGCTCGCGCGAAATAGCCGGGTTCGCGCGACCATGCTCGCCCGCCGCGCGCCGGCCTGCCCGGATCGCACAGTCTGCATATCCCTCTTCCGAGTGCTGGCATGTACCGGAGCCCCAAGTCCCGGCGTAGGATTGCAATTGCAACGATTGTAGTTGCAACGATAACCGGATGACAAGGACCGACATGACATCGACGCACTCCCTCACGTTCTATACGGCCGACACGCCGAACGGGCACAAGATCGCGATCTATCTGGAAGAGGCCGGGCTCGCGCACGACCTCGTGCACGTGAACTTGTCCGCCGGCGAGCAGCGCAGCCCGGCGTTTCTCGCGATCAACCCGAACGGCAAGATTCCGGCCATCGTCGACCACGACACCGGGCTGGCCGTGTTCGAATCCGGCGCGATCCTCGGCTATCTCGCCGCGAAGACGGGCTGTCTGCACCCCGAAACGCTGGCCGAGCGTACGGCGGTCCAGCAATGGCTGCACTTCCAGATCGGCGGGATCGGGCCGATGCTCGGCCAGCTCTGGTGGTTCCTGCATGCATCGAAGACGGTCAATGCGGAAGCGATCGCTCGCTACCGGAACGAAGCGCGGCGCCTCTATGGGGTCGTGAACGGCCGATTGTCGGAGTCGGCGTATCTCGCATCGTCGCGATACTCGATCGCCGACATCGCCGCGTTTCCGTGGTTGCGCTCGGCGGCCGAGCTCGATCTCGACGTTGCCGATTACCCGCATGTCGAGCGCTGGCTCGCCGACATCGCCGCGCGGCCGGCCGTTCAGCGGGGCCTGGTCGCCTGCCGCGCTTCCTGAACCGCGGTCGCTCGCTCGTTGGCCCGATCCTGTCGGACGTTGTCCCGCGGGCCGCTGTCGCGCAAAGCCGCTCTGCCCGACACTGGCGCCTCGCGGCCGGGGAGGCCCCAGGCCGCGTCCGGCGGCGCCGGCAAGCCCGCGCGCCGTTCCGTTCAATGTGCCAACCGAGAGAGCGACCCATGCAACATCCGACCATCCGTACCCTGGCCGGCGCGACGGCGCCGACGTCGATCGTCGCCGCCCGCACCGCGCTGCTGGTGATCGATTTCCAGAACGAATATTTCAGCGGCCGCCTGCCGATTCCGGAAGGGCCTCACGCGCTCGGCAACGCGCGGCGCGTGATCGCATTCGCCGACCGTGCGGGCATTCCCGTGTTTCATGTCCAGCACGTCGGTACGGCCGACAGCCCGATCTTCGCCGACGGTAGCGACGGCTTCCGCTTTCACGCGGACCTGCAGCCGGCGCCGCACCACACGGTCGTGAAGAAGACGTCGGTGAGCGTGTTCCCGACCACGGACATCGATGCGCGCCTGAAGGCGGCCGGCATCGACACGCTGATCGTCACGGGCCTGATGACGCATGCGTGTGTCGCCGGCGCGGCCCGCGATGCGGTGCCGCTCGGCTATGCGGTGATCGTCGTCGACGATGCATGCGCGACGCGCGACCTCGACGTCGCGGACGGCGGCACGGTGCCGCACCGCGACCTCCATCGCGCGACGCTGGCCGCGCTGTCGGATACGTTCGGCGACGTGCTGACGACCGGGCAGGTGCTGGCGCTCGACGTCGCCTGACGGCCGCCCGGTTCGTGCTTCAGTCGGCCCGGCCCGGCGCGGCGTATACGATTTCGCGGCGCAAGCTCGTCTCGATCACGCGGGTTTGCGCGAAGGTCTCGACCGGGGGAGCACGAACGGATTGCGGTCGAGGATCGCGAAGCTCGCGTCCTTGCCCGCTTCGAGCGAGCTCGTGCAGTCGTCGAAACGCAGCGCGCACGCGGTGTTCACCGTATAGGCTTCGAGCATCGTGAGCAGGTCGAGGCGCTCGTGCGGATTCCACGGCGGGCTGTCGGGCCGGTCGGTCGGCAGGTGCGTGACACCCGTCTGGATGATCTGCATCGGGTCCATCGTGCTGACCGACCAGTCTGAACCGGCCGCGAGCATCACGCTCGCGTCGCGCATGCTGCGGAACGGGAACTGCACGCGGCGCGCCGGCCCGCGCGTCAGAACATCGTGTTCCGGTTCGCGGCCGTTTCGGGCACCGACTGGATCACGTCCCAGTGTTCGACGATCTTGCCGTCCTTCACGCGGAAGATGTCGACGACCGCTTCGCCGCGATCGCCCGGACGCTCGGTCGCATGTACGTGCAGGTAAACGAGATCGCCGTCGGTCGCGCTGCGGACGATGCGCGCACGCGATGCCGGGTTCTTCTGGAATGCGCCGACGAAGTACGACACGAACGGCTTCTTGCCGTCCGGTACGTGTGGGTTGTGCTGCTTGTAGTCGTCCGCGACGACGGCGGCTGCCTCGACCGCTTCGTGCTTGTTGAAGAAGCGGTTGTAGAACGTCAGCACGAGCTGGCGGTTGGCTTCCTCGGCGGCCAGGTCGCGCGTGGCCGGGCCGGCGGCGAATGCGGCCGCCGATGCGGCCAGCAGGACGCATGCGGCAACGGCGCGAACGGGGGAGCGGAGCGATGACATGTAGCGTTTTCCTTGTCTGGCGATTCGTCGGTTGGCGTGCGATGCGCGCCTGCGGGTTGCGCCGATCGTGACGATCGGCGGGCGATGGGGGCTTGGCCGCGAGTACGCATGCCGCAGCGACACGCAGGGTGCGTCGCGACCGGAGACGTTGCGATGACGGGCTGCATCGTCATGCTTCGTTGAACTGGTCAATTCGTACGTGCGGCTTTCGGGTCGATCGAATGGTACAGTTGCCGCGACCCCGTCACAAGAAGTCACCGCGGTGTGAACAGGTCACACCGCGGTGACCGTGCATTGCCCGTGAAAGAGAATCCAGTCATGCCGTTCCCGCCCGCCGACGAAACCGTCGAACTCGATCAGCCATGCCCGATCCGCGATGTGCTCGACCGCATCGGCGACCAATGGAGCCTGCTCGTGCTCGAAGCGCTGTCCGGCGGGACGATGCGCTTCAACGAACTCGGCCGCGCGATCGGCGATGTGTCGAACCAGATGCTGTCGCGCACGCTCAAGCGGCTCGAGCAGGACGGCTTCGTCAGCCGCACGCTGTTCGCCGAAGTGCCGCCGCGCGTCGAATATGCGCTGACCGACCTTGGGCGTTCGTTCCTGACGCCGATGCAGGCGATGATCCGGTGGGCCGACGAACATCATCGTGCGATCTGCGCCGCGCGCCTTCGGGCAAGGGAGCAGGAGGGCGGCGCTCGCTGAGGGGATGCGTGCGCCGTTCAGTCGCTTGTCGGGCTGTTGCGGACGAAGCGCGATGCGGTGACGCATGTTCGATGCATTCGCATCGACATCGCATGATTTCGTTATCCGAATGATTTGGTCGGAATGGACGGCTTGACGATGCTTTGCCGTATTCGTCGCGAATGCCGCGATGCGCTTGCAATATGGCGCCCGGATTAATGGGCCTGGCACCCCGGGGCGCGAAACATTCGGGCGTCTGTTGCGCGGCATGCGATGCGCGCGATAAGAGAGTGGCGGGAATTCGGTCGATGCATGATGACGCGCCGGAGATCGGCGGCCATGTTGCGTGTCGACGTTGCTTGAATGGACGCCCAGGCGTCGGCTTTGGCGGTCGGGATCGTTCCGGAGAAGGGGCGAGCGGCGCAGCAGCCGCGAGTGCGCCTGTCGGGCACCATGATTCCGGAGCCGAACGACGCGGGTTCGCACGCCGTCCGGCTCCGGGCCCGGGGCCGCCACGGGCCGGACCCGGGCAACCGCCTATCGCCACGAACCGTCGACGTAGACCCACTCTTGTCCCTGGCGACGCCAGTAGCCGGGTACCCAGCGACGACCGGGGCGTCGTGCGACCCAGCGGCCGGACACCCATATATAGCGGCCGCGCTGCCAGCGCCAGTAACCGTCCGTCCATATATAGCCGTGCGGCCGTGGTGGCGGCGGGCGGCGGTCGTGCCGGGCTGCCGGCGGCCCGAAGCCCGGGCGGTCGGCATAAGGCGGCCCGCCGGGCACGCGGTTCGGGCCGGACGGCCGGTATACCTGCGACGCGGGCTGGGCCGAGGCGGCGCGGAACCAGCCGGTGCCGACGAAGGCGGCGGTCAATCCGATGGCGCGCAGCAACGAGCGTCGATTCATGGCATGTCCTGTTCTGTATTGGAGGAGGCTGCTCCACATTAGCGTGCCGGTACGCCGGCCGGGTTACGCGGGCGGTTAAGGCTGTTACCGCGTGTCACGGCACACGGCTGGGCGGCCAGCCGGTGGAGATCGACTTTCCGTTTCTGCGGACTGACAGGCGGACATCGCCCGCTGCACGGGCGTCGCTCCCTGTTTACTGGTCGAACGACACGTTTTAGACGATCGAAGCTCGGCATTTGAGGCTGAAATGGGTAAAAATTGCCGATTTCGGGGTTTCAGTCGAACCTGTTTGTTGTTTCTATGCAACCGTCAAGACGGCGACATGAAAGAATGGTGCGATGAAAGCCTCCAAAAAGTCTCCGTCAAGAAGTCAAAAACAGACGTCAAAACAAATACTTATAATGTTTCCCCACTTTCATTATTTCTAGTTCTGGAAAAGCTTATTTCTTTATTTGCGGATCGCGTCCCTAGGGTACACCCCTAAACTCACGGTTCCCAAACGGGCAACTATCCGGGCGCGGCCAGCAGGACCGATGGCGTTCCCGGGCGGTTGAGACCGTTTATGAAACAAGGTCGCGAGACCTGCCTCTTTTTAGAAGGGAGCTCCACGAATGAACAAGACTCTGATCGTTGCAGCAGCTGCAGCATCGTTCGCTACCGTCGCTCACGCGCAAAGCAGCGTCACGCTGTACGGCGTGCTGGACGCAGGCATCACCTACACGAGCAACGTCCAACCGGCACTGGGTCAAGCTGGCAAGTCGCGTTGGGCGATGGGTTCGGGCATTGACCAGAGCCGTTTCGGCCTGCGTGGCTCGGAAGACCTGGGTGGCGGCCTGAAGGCAATCTTCACGTTGGAAAGCGGCTTCGGCATCGGTAACGGCAAGCTGGGCAACAACGGCGGCATGTTCAACCGCCAAGCTTTCGTCGGCCTGTCGAGCCAGTACGGCACGGTCACGCTGGGTAAGCAGTATGACGCAACGCAAGACTACCTGGCGCCGCTGACGGCAACGGGTTCGTGGGGCGGCACGTACTTCGCGCACCCGCTGAACCTCGACCGTCTGAGCACGACCGGCGATGTCGCATCGAACAACACGATCAAGTTCACGAGCGCGAACTACGCTGGCCTGCAATTCGGCGGCACGTACTCGTTCTCGAACAACACGAACTTCGGCAACAACCGTGCGTACAGCGCGGGCGTTGCATACCAGTTCCAAGGCCTGAAGCTCGCAGGTGCGTACTCGCAAGCGAACCTGGGTGACGGTACGAACGGCAACGGCGCAACGTCGTCGGCGATCGGTGGCCTCGCTAGCCAAGGCCGCGTCCGCACGTACGGTGCTGCTGCTGGCTATGCATTCGGTCCGGCACAAGTCGGCGCTGCATGGACGCAAGCGCGTCTCGACAACAATGCAGTCGGTGTGGGCACGCTGCGCACTGACAACTACGAAGTCAACGCGAAGTACAACCTGACGCCGGCTCTCGGCCTGGGCGCTGCTTACACGTACACGAACGCGAAGATCAACAACGGCAGCACGCACTGGAACCAGTTCGGCCTGCAAGCTGACTACGCACTGTCGAAGCGCACGGACGTCTACGCACAAGCTGTGTACCAGCGTGCAGCGAAGAACGGCATTGGCGCATCGATCTACAACGGCGACAGCTTCAGCAACAACCTGCCGAGCTCGTCGATCAACCAAACCGCAGCAACGGTTGGTCTGCGTCACCGCTTCTAAGCGTGACGGCGGGGTAACCCGCTTCGCAGCATCAAAAGGCGCCTTCGGGCGCCTTTTTTTTCATGTGCGGAATGTGATGTCGACGATTCGCGTCGTCCGGATGCAAAAAAAGCGAGGCCTGTGCCTCGCTTTTTTCGTTGTGCGCGGTTACGGCGCGGTGCCGGCGGCAGATGGCTCAGCGCGTGTATTCGCCGTTGGCTTCCGGCTGGAACACGATTGCGGCGACCTTCATCAGCTTTTCGACGCCGCTCGGCTGCATCACCTTGACCATCTGGCCGCGCTGGGTGCCCAGCAGTGCCATGCCGACGGGCGAGAAGACGTTCAGGCGGCCGAGCTCGAGATTGGCGGCGTCCGGATAAACAATCGTCCAGGTGGCCTGTTCGTGGGTCGATTCGTCGAGCAGCGTGATCTGCGAGTTCATCGTGACGACGTTCGCCTTGATTGCGTCGGGCTGGACGATATCGGCGCGTTCGAGCAGCGTATCGAGCATCGTCTGGAAGCGCGGGTTGTGTTCGGCGTGCTTCTCGAGGCGAGCAACGTCGAGTTCGGTCAACTGGTAAAGGCGTTGTTTCATGGCAGTTCTCCAAATGATCGGCAGGGGCAGGCGTGGCGTGCCTATGAGGATCGCCCGGAGCCTGTCTGACCTGGCTCCGGGAGGAGACCGAGCCGTCAGATCAGGCGCCGGGCAGGGGCGAGCGGCGCCTGGGCCGTGCGTCGAGCGAGTGGGTGCGCCGGATGGCCGGCGCGCGCGCGCACGCCGGCCGGGCCGGACGGCGAAACCGAGAGGGGCGTGAGCGCGTACATGGTGGATGGAATATCGACTGGCGAATAAAACCTTACGATTTTACAACACAACCTTCGGGATATGTGATCCGGCTGTTGGCGTTTCGTCAGCGATTGTTGTGCGGATGAAGCAAGTGTCAATGTCCTGGTCCATAAACAGTGGGCGATATTTTCCAAAATCGCAACGCTGTATGTTCAAACCAAGGGTTTTCCCTTGAGGTGGTGAGAACTACACTAGGTTCAATCGCTTCAGACAGTCCTGCCGAGGCGACGTCAAAACAGAACATATTCCGGAGGTAAATCATGAAGTCGATCATCTACGCAGCCATCGCCGCATCCGTCCTTGCGGCCCCGATCGCATCGTTTGCACAGGCAGACCAAGGGCTGACCCGCGACCAGGTCAAGGCCGAACTGGTGCAACTCGAACAGAACGGCTACAAGCCGCTGGCGAGCGATTCGCAATATCCGAGCGATATCCAGGCCGCCGAACAACGGATCCAGCCGAACCAGCCGATGCTCGCGCAGGCCGATACGAGCGGCTACGGTGCGGTGGCGACGAGTGCCGGACAAGCTGGCCGTCGCATGACGCGGGAAGCACCGAATCCCGTGAACTCGGTCTACTTCGGCAACTAAGCGAACGTCCCCGGTCTGCCCGAGCGCACCACTTAATCGACGAGACGCGCGTCGTCCGCGCGCGTCGTTCGCCCGCAGGAGCAGAACCTCCGTCGCCGCATTCCGGCGGCTTTCCGCCCAGACGCTTATGCGTTTGGGCCTTTTTTGCTGGAGCGGGTCAGACGGACGTAACCGCGGGCGTGCCGTGGATGTAGTGTTCGAGCTGGCTGATCGTGAACTGCTGATCGGCAATCACGCTCTTCACGAGGTCGCCGATCGAGATGAGGCCGATCAGCTTGCCGCCGTCGAGGACGGGCAGGTGGCGCATCCGGTGCTCGGTCATCAGCGCCATGCACTCGTCGGTGGACTGCGACGGTTCGACGTAGCGCACCTTCGCCGTCATGATTTCCTCGACGCGGGTGGCTTTCGATGAACGGTCCTGCAGGACGATCTTGCGCGCGTAGTCGCGCTCGGTGACGATGCCTGCGATGTCGTCGCCGTCCACGACCAGCAAAGCGCCGATGCCCTTTTCCGCCATCAGCTTGATGGCGTCGTAGACGAGGTCGTTCTTCTTGACGGTGTAGATGGTGCGGCCCGAATCCGGCTTGGCCTTGAGAATCTGCGCGACAGTCGTACTCATTCGCTTTCTCCGTGTGCAGGTCGATGCAGGGAAGGCAGGCGTGATGCGCGTCACCCGATGGACCCAGTATAGCCGGGCAGGCGGCAGTCGCGTGACGTTTCCAGATTAGCGGTAAACTCCCGTCACGCACTATCCACACAACTCCTACATTCCTGAACGTTTCGATTGAATTCATGATGTCTTTGCGTCCCCAATCGCCCACGCCGGGCAATGGCCAGGCCGACGAGTGCGTGACGCTCGTCGCCACTGCGTCGCTGCCTACGCGCTACGGTACGTTCACGTCATACGCATTCCGCGTGTCGGGCAGCGATGCCGAACATCTCGCGCTCGTGATGGGCGACGTGACCGGCGAGCAGTCCGTGCTGACGCGGCTGCATTCCGAATGCCTGACCGGCGACGTGTTCGGCTCATACCGCTGCGATTGCGGCGAGCAACTCGATCTCGCGTTGCGCTACATCGCGGCCGAAGACCGCGGCGTGCTGCTGTATCTGCGCGGCCATGAGGGGCGCGGGATCGGCTTGAGCAACAAGATTCGCGCATACGCGCTGCAGGAGCAGGGGCGCGACACCGTCGAGGCGAACCTCGACCTCGGCCTGCCCGACGACGCCCGCGAATACGACTCGGCCGCCGCGATCCTCCGTATCCTCGGCGTGACGTCGGTGCGCTTGATGAGCAACAACCCGAAGAAGTTCGACACGCTCGCGAAGCACGGCATTCCCGTCTGCGAACGCGTGGCGCTCGCGGTACCCGTGCGCGAGGAAAACGAGCGTTATATTCGTACGAAGCAGACGAAGTTCGGGCATTACTTCGAGGAAAACGAGTAGGGGAAGTTTGGGGCTAGTCCAGGCTGGTCCAAGTTGATCCGGGAATGTCTTTAGGTGGTTGAAATATAACGATATTTTAGGAATTCTCTGCGCTCCTGTCGTTGCATCGACGCTTGTTTCTGCTTGGCTAAACTTGCCGCATCGGCGTAGGTTTCAGTGGCGTTGTGCAGAGAACCTACGCTGCGGATGCTTCTCTTGGAAAAAACCTACGCCGAGGGAAGAATGCGTTTTGATGCCCGCATCGTCGCCAAGCTGCCGAACGGCGAGCACATGACCTTTGAGGGGTTTCCGGGGCTTCGCCTTCAAGCTTCGGCGAGTCGCAAATCCTGGACGTATCGCTACAAGTCGCCGGTCGACGGCCGCATGCGGCAGGTGAAGCTCGGCGAGTGGCCTGCGATGGCATTTGCTACAGCGATCTCCGCGTGGGAAAAGAGTCGCGCCGGGCGCGATTCTGGGGCCGAGCTTTCCGCTCCATGTCGAAAGCGGGAAGAGGCGGCCGCTCGTCCATCGCCGACCAGCTACACCGTCAGGGAGCTGTGCCGCGACTGTCTGGAAGGCCATGTGGAACCAAATCGGAAGACGAAGGGAGCAGTCGAGGTCGCCCGTATATTCAAGGCGATGCTGGGGCCTATTGCGGATGCGAGCGCCGCGACTATCACACGTGCCCAGGCGTTCGATTTCCTCGATTCATATCGGTAGACGCCGATGGTTGCGGCGCGCCTTCGCATGGAGCTTGGTGGTGCCTGGAACTACGCGCTTGATGCCGGGCGCCTTCCCGACACCACTGCGAATTGGTGGAAGGATGTCTTAAGAGGGCGATTGGAGAGCAAAGGGCGCAAGGTCGAGGGTAAATACACAGGGACGCAGAAACGAGTGCTCTCGGTGGACGAACTCGGCACATTGATCCGGTGGTTCCGGTTACGTCATCAACGGCACCAAGTCAATGATTTCGCTGGGCGGCTGGGCCAAGTACATCAACCTCACGGTGCACCTTGACGACAGCCTGACGACCTTCCTGGCGCCGACCAGGACTTCCGGGGTGGGTGCCTGTCTCCGAGGCCCTCACGGTGGGAATGAGGGCCGTGCCGCAGCATCACATCGAGATGCGCGACATGCGGCTCGACGCCGATGCTGTCCTCGGCGGGGTCGGCAATGGCGCGGCTGTTGCGACGCACGCTTTCCAGGCTGGCCGCTGGATGCTCGCTGCTGGAATCGTCGGAACGATGAAACGGTGCCTCCAGCTCGCCACACGTTACGTCTCGCGTCGTACCGTTGCGACCGGCCCGCTGTTGAGCAATGGCCGGAATGAGCAGATCCTGAGTGATTGCGTCGCTTCCATCGAGGCTGTTGATGCGGTAATACGCTTGATCTATGACGGCCTTGACGAGGGGCGCGTCGTTGATCCCACGTACTACACGGTATGCAAGATCGTCAGCGGCGAACTGTCGTGGAGCGTTATCGACACTTGCGTGCAACTCATGGGGTGGCGCGGATTCCTTGACTCGAACCCAGTCACGCAGAACTTCAGGGACTACCGAGTTCTTAGGGTCTTCGAGGGTTCCACGGACGGAATCTCCGGCTACCTCGGACGTTCAGTGCTGAAGAACCCAGGAAAGCTGCACATCCTCTTAACGGAGGACTTTCCGGATGCAGATTTTCTTGCACCCCTCTGGTCAGTTCTTGAGGAAGCGTCTGCAACATTCCCGTCACTTTCCCCGCAGTATCAGCACCGTCTCGCCGCCCGTACGGCCAATGCCGTGGCGTGGGCGGTGACCGCAGCAGCGCTCCAGAAGGAGGGCGGCGAAGTTCGCGCTCACACCTTCGAGTGGGCCACGCGTAGCCTCTCGGGTGCATTGCATGCCATGCGGCGATCGCACGACCAGGACGATAGCGTGGCCGCCTCCGCGAAGCTCTCGGAGCTCATCGGTTCCTACGAGGATCAGATCGGTGACATCGAGCAGACGTACGGTGGCGAGATACACACGTTCGATCCGCTCTTGCGGCGCACCGTGTAGGAGTCTTCGTGGCATCCCTTCTGGGCTGGCAGCTCGACATCTGGCGACGCCTTGATCTCGGCTTGCCGAATACGCCGGTCTACCTTGAAGGCGTATCCGAAACACGGAAATCCGGAAAGATCCCGGCGCTTTTTACAAGGGGAGAGGTGGCCTTCAGGACTTGAAACGGCGGTCGAGCTCCGCCTGGGCGAAAAATGCGCTCGCCAGTTTGAGAATCTCGTTGGTCCGGCGCAGTTCCTTGACCTCGCGCTCCAAGGCCTTGATGCATTCACGCTCGGCCGTACTCACGCCATCGCGCTCTCCACGGTCGACTTCGTCGCGCTTAACCCAATCCAACAGCGTCTGCGGTGTGCAGCCGATCATCGGCGCAATCGATTCGACTGCCGCCCACATCGACGGGTGCTCGCTACGCTGCTCGCGTACCAGGCGCACTGCGCGCTCTCGGACTTCCGGGGAAAACTTGCTTGACTTCTTGTTCTTGGCTCCATTCTCTCAAGAGTTGGAGCCTCCACAAAACTCGGGGCGATTCAAGGCGGTTTCGTGTAATGCAATGTCTGTATGTTTCAGGCACTTTTTTGTTGCATTCCGCTGTGAAGACTCTCTATACTGGAGCCGTCTTCGCAGTATTTTGCGATGACGATCATGATCCGCAGCATAGCGGAACAGGGAATCCATCTCGAAATCGCCATGTGTCATCACGCGACACGGTTCGGCGCTTCTCCCGTTTGAAAAAGAAGATGTGACCGTGTCCGTGCGGTCGCGGTCTCCGTTCGCGATACGCACGGTTCGTGCGAGTCGCTGCCGTCCGTCCATTCGATTCCGAAACGCCGTATGCAGGGAAGTTTCATATTTACTTCGTATTCCTGTTGAAACTGGCTCGCTCGCAAAGCGATTGGTCAGGGACATGAGGTTCGCAACGTTCCCGCGCAGTTCGTCAGACCGTTTGTTAAGTCAAACAAGACCGACATCGTCGATGCAGAGGCTAGCTGACATGAGCGACTCGACGACGCCTTCCGTGGTGGCAATGAGTGCCGCCGCAGCACTGCGTGTCGATGCCTCGGGCATCCCTCATCTTGCAGTGACAGTCGCGAGCGAGCGGCAGCGCGATAGGTTACTGAGCACGCTCAAAACCAGGTTCGGCGATGGACGACTTGTTGCTGATTTCACGGTCGTACGCGGCGCTCGTACCGATTGGTTTGACCATGTCGATACGTTACTCGTGTGCGGTGCCGAGTTAGCGCTGCGTGGTTTATTAATCGAGCTGGCGGGGGCTGCGGCAAGCGGCGGATGGCCTACTCGTTTGCGACAAGCTTTTGGGACGCAGTGACTGATCACGACGTTCGCTAGCGACGAGTGCGTGGATGTAGCAACTGAGCATTTCGCCGCGCGATGGTCGCGGCAATCGATGGTAGTCATCCGTGTGAGCCGAACGATCTGGGACACGCGCTGAATGCACAGATATCGATTTCGGGAGCTCCAAGGGCCATGTTCCGGCATCGGCGATTGAGAATCTCGATGAATCTGCACTGCTATTAAAGGCTTGCGCCGATGCCGGACACCCGGCCAACTTCGAGATAGCGAGATACATGGACTGCCTGGGTAACAGAAACGTGTTCATGAGGCTCGCGCGTAAGCGTGCAGAAGCATTGCTTGGCTAGTGGCAGGCGGGCACCTGAACGCGGGGATACGGAGCGGAAAAAACCATATCGAACGATTTAACAACCATTGGGAGATTTGAGAACCGTCGAATTGAATTTTCAGCTTAACCGTAAAACCTGTTAAGCCGCAGGCGATTTCTTGCGGACATCCTGTACTGAAGAGATTGATCATGAAGTTGCATATTAGGCGACCTCCTACCGCGGGCGCGGAGACTGGCGCAGTCGATACGGCGTATGGGGCGATCGAAGTGTCGGAGTCGGCGGACGCTTTCGCGAGTGCTGTGCATACTGTCCAGCCGCTTAGACCAGTGAGTGCTGTATTACCCCAAGGCAGCTCTCGGGTGGTTCAGACTGCGGAAATCGCAGAAGTTGACGCAATGATGACCCGCGATGCCCTGACCACCCTGCGAACGTTGCAGACGTTTTCTTACGTCGTGGCGCTACTGTTGCACCGTACGGAGCTGTCGTACTACATCACGCTTAGCCAGGACGGACGGCTCTGGCGCGCGTTGAATGCGGCGGAATTTGAATCAGCGGAGGTGGCCTTTCGACATTTCGAGGAGCAGGCGGTACGTCTCGCAGACGTTGAGTTGCGACGCACGCAGTTGGAAGCACAGAACGAGCACCTGGTCGCGATGATCGAGGAGTCGCAAGCGCAGGCGGAGCGGCTTCGCGCCGATCTCGACAATCATCTCGAGCAGGCACAGATTGTGAGTAACCGCCAACAGCAAGTTAGGAAGGAAGTGGCTCAACTCGAAGCACAGCGACTCGCGTCACAGGCGCAGCTAAACAAGGCAGTTCGCCTCATTCAACAGCTCCGTACAACTAGCAATGAACGTATTCCTAATTTGACCGTTCGTCGAATAGATATCTGAACATTGCGGAGACGTATTGAACAACCGGATTGGAAACCGGGCGATACCTAATCTCACAAATGATGTGCATGGTCGGCTTGGTGTCGGTTGCCATTCTACCCGTCGTTCGGCAATTGTACTCAGATGTAACGGGCTAACGGAGGACAGATGTCGAGTGAGTCATTACAGACGCTCCAAGCGCAACTATCTGCGCTCGAGGCAAGGATTGCGGTGCGACGCGCGGCAATCCGGAACGATGTCGTCGAGCAGATTGTCAAGCTCATGCGGGAATACGAAATCACCACGCGAGAGGTCGAAATACTGTTGAGCGTTGGGCAACGCAGGCGTATTCCACCACGATTTTGGGATCCCGATACGGGCGCGACGTGGTCAGGTCGCGGGAAGCGACCGCGTTGGATGCAAGGACGCGATCCGGAGGATTTTAGGCTCGAACCCGATAGCGATTCAGCCGGAGGGTATGCCGAAAAGAAAGAGGTATGAGCGCGGTGGATCGCGCGCGTAGCCAGTGGCGACGCGGTGGCGATGTCGATCCGACGAGATGAGGCACCGTCATCGTATCAATGACAATGAAAAGGGGGTATCAATGCCGTCTTGTTCGATCAGTCGTGCGGTGGTCCGGTGTGCGGTAATGGATGGAAATTCGGTTCGTCGGTATGAATTGGCCGATGCACTAGCAAAGTTTGGTTATATGACCGCAAAGCTAGATACGCGAGATGCGCTAGTGGAATATATGCGCGAAACCGTCGTTGATCTTGTTCTGGTGATGGAACCGACGCTTGACGAGTCGATCGCTCCGTGGGTCGAGCAACTCCGAAACGATCCTGCTTTTGCTGGAACGCCGTTGACCATCGTCGGAAGAGAGATTGAGAGTGAGATGGTCGCAGCCCTGATGGCTGGAGCAGATGTGTATCTTAACTGGCCCGTCTCGTACGAGCTGATCATTGCCCGACTCGGCGCTCTGTTACGTCGGGTCCGCAGACCTCATCTCAATTCAAGAAACCCGTCGCATGGTTCTTACATTTTTTTTTCTGGTAGTGACCGAGTCTGTCTCGGCCGGGAGCCGGTTCTGTTGACGAGAATGGAACATCGCGCCGCTCATTTGCTGTTTTCCCAGTACCTGTGTGTCGTCACATTTGAAGATCTGTGGCGCGCGATGTGGGAGGGTGTCTCGATGCAAAAGCCTCAACGGCACAACGTCCGCGTTCATATCTCACGATTGCGCAGCAAGCTCAAGTTGAATGGCGAGTACGGTTACCGTCTCATATCGGTGCGTGGCGAAGGATACAAGCTGGTATCTGCGGGCCAACGAAAAAGTGATAGCGCGTTGTCTCGGTCGGTCAATTACTGATTGCGCGCTGCGCGCATCGACAATCGAGAAGTGTTCGTACCGTTCAGCGACGCGCACGCTAAATGGGTTGTCGGCGACCCCGACAACACGCGGCACGAATGAAAAACGCTCGAGCAACCCTGTTTTTCAAGCATTGCTACGACGGAAAAAGGATGTCGGACGAGATTCCGTACTGTTCGCACGTCATGCAATGCCTGTAGGGCCCGGCAGCTGTTTTTTGTTGCATTCCGCTACGCAGGCTCTCTATACTGGAGCCGTCTTCGCGGTATGTTGCGACGACGATCATGATCCGCAGCATAGCGGAGCAGGGAATCCACTTCGAAATCGTCGTGTGCCGTCTCGCGGCACGATTCGGCGCTCCTCCCATTTGAAGCAATAATTGCGACCCGCCTTCGCCGGTCGCGGTTTTCGTTCGCCTTGCGCTCGGTTCGCGCGCGTGGCCGTCGTCTGCGCGTCGATTCGGAAACGTGGTGCCCCGCGAAGTCGCGTATTTATTTCGCATCCCGTAATAAATGGCGATATCGAAAAAAGGAATCAAAAGAGGGAAGCTTTTAAACCGCAAGGAGAATCCGTGTATGACGTATCCCGACATTCTTCGGACGTTGCACAGCCTGATTGCAGCGCCGCTCATCGAACAGACGCCGTCATTTCTCGGCGAAGCGAAAAGCGACGTGAGAGAGGCCGTCAACACGCTGCTGCCGAATCTGCTCGCCGCAATCGTTCACCGGGGGCTGTCGAGCCCTTCGGAAGCCACTGCCTTGATGGCTGTGTTCGACTCGCCTCGTCTCGATCCGGCACTGCCGCAAGCGAATCTGGATAATTTCTTTTCCGGCGGTACAGTAACTGAAACGCACATGACGACAGGAACCGCGCTACTCGCCGAACTTTTCGGGGATCGTATCCACGACATGGAGCGTGCTACGGCAAGCCTGGCGAACCTCAAGCTCGGAAGCGGCAGGGCACTGCTTGCGATGGTCGCACCGTTCGCTTTCGCCGTTCTCCGACATGCGTGGATGACCAGTGAAGAGGGGGCCGGCCGAGGGTCTCTTGTCCGCCTTCTGCACGCTCAGCGGCACGCCGTTCATCCGGCCCTGCAGGAGCGCTTTTTGTCGGCGCTCGGCATGCCGTCCGCGGCGACCTGGCTCGAATCGACCGCCGATCCCGACGCGGCTCTGACACGACCGCTCAGTGCGACCGCACAAACGCGCCTGGACGAAAGCAAGCGACGGCGTCGTGAGTTATGGTTGATCCTGCTGCTCTTGCTCGCGGTACTGCTCATGCTTGCCTATTGCTCGCATCACACGCCTGACACAACCGAGAAGGCGGCGGCATCGGCCGTTCCCGCATCGTCGTCACAACCGGCATCGTCCGCAACTGCGACATCGACCGCTCCCGAACTCGACCAGGCCTCCGAATCCGCGGCGAGTTCGCTTGAAAGCGTGAAGCCACAGGCCGGCACGGCGCCGCCTTTGCTCGACGTTCGCTTCGGTTATGCCAGTGCCGCGCTGCCCGACGATTTCAAGCAGGTCGCTTCGGAATGGGTGGCTTACGCGAAGGATCACCCGGATGCCCTGTTCGACGTGACGGGGTTCGCCGATGACACGGGCGGTCGAGCCTTGAACGAGCGCCTCGCGGACCGTCGCGCAGAAGCGGTCACGGCGGCGCTGGTGGCGGCCGGGGTCGATACGTCGCGGCTCTCGAAAGCTGCGTCCCGGATCGTGAGCCAGGCCACCGGTGCCGCGGCGGCCCGGCACGCCGAGGTCCGACCGAAACCGTGACATGTATGCCCGCCTTCCCGGTTCGATCGGACTGGGCAAGCTGCATGTCGTGCTGCAACCGGCCATGGGCTGGGAAGGCGGGCAACTGTACGAGTTCGTTTTCGGCGAAACCCACTATGGCGAGCCAGATAACTTCTGTCCACCGGAATACGTCGGTGGAGTGCCGGGATATGCCGACTTCCTCGAAGCGATCACCGATCCGACGCACGAGGAGCGGGACCAGTTCCTCGAGTGGTGTGGCGGTAGCTTCGATCTTGCCGCCTTCGATCTCGTGCTCGCGAATCGGCGGCTCTCAGAGGTCAAGTTCTGATCGTCATGACGGCCTCGGATGGACGCTTGTCATGAAGAGATAAAAAATTCAAAGCCATCGGAAGCGTCAAGGTCCGGTGCAAGGATTCGCAATCCACCTTCAATCGGATTCTCTCAAATGACGCTGTAGCGTTCGCTTATGGACATTGAAGGCCTGGGCGACTACGGCGAACGGGCCGAAGTAATGAACGATGAAACTGTAGGGGCCG
The DNA here is from genome assembly GCF_058781685.1 of Burkholderia sp. FW306-1C-G01B. Classification (NCBI taxonomy): domain Bacteria; kingdom Pseudomonadati; phylum Pseudomonadota; class Betaproteobacteria; order Burkholderiales; family Burkholderiaceae; genus Burkholderia; species Burkholderia sp. FW306-1C-G01B. The sequence goes on along the minus strand of NZ_JBYSWZ010000002.1, from coordinate 56,783 downwards.
CACACGAACCATGGCGTGCCGAGCAGGCAGTGGCCGTCAATCAGCGTTTCGTAGTGCAGCAGGTCGTGTTCGCGCATTGCGTCGAGGAAAACGAATGGCGGCTGCTCGGGAAAAGAACCAGGTCGAACGCGAATAACTTCCGTGGGCGGGACCGACCCGGACGGGGCATTGATTGAAGCACCGCCTCTGTTCGTGCGTAATGAGATGTCCGAATGTGCTGCTGCGCCGTCGCTTTTTGTTGCATTCCATTGGAAAGACACTCTATACTTGAATCACGCATCACAGCGTCTCGTGTGTGCCCATTATGATCCGCAGCATAGCGGAGCAGGGAATCCACCTCGAAATCGTCATGTGCCGTCTCGCGGCACGATTCGACGACTCATCCCGTTAAAGCCCTTGATGTGACCGATCTCCGTCGGTCGCGTTTCGCTCGTCCATACGCGATTCGTGCGTGTGGTGGCCGGCTGTCGTCTGTTCAATGGATTTATTTCCGGACGTTGCACGCCGGTAATCGATTTATCCGTTTTGAAGTTTGGATTCGAATGGAAGAGCAATAAAAAAGAAATTTATACACCACCGCAAGGAGAAACTGTGTATGACGTATCCCGACATTCTTCGGACATTGCATAGCCTGATTGCGACGCAGATCAGTGAACAGGCCCCTCTGTTTCTCGGAGAGGCGAAGAGCGATGTGAAGGATGCAGTCGATTCGCTTCTGCCGAATCTTCTTGCGGCAATCGTCCACCGGGGGCTGGCCACGCTCTCGGGTGCCGATGCGCTTACGGCCGTGCTCGACTCGCCGCGGCTGGACCGGTCGCTGGCGCGCACGAATCCGGACAATTTCTTTTCAGGTGGCGCGGCAACAAAAACCAACATGAAGGCCGGCTCGGCATTGCTCACCGAATTGTTCGGCGACCGTCTCCCCGCCATGGGCCATGCCGGCACGGCGCAACTGACCAAAGGGGCGTCTCAAGTCGTGAGCGAGACCGCCGACGCAGCCGCGGCCCGGCGCGCCGAGGTACGACCGAAACCGTGATATGCATACCCGATCCATATTTCGAACCGGCGTGCTTGCCTGGTCGTTGGCCTGCGGAGCGTGCGCACTGGCGCCCACCGATGGCCCGGCAACACGCGACATCGTCGCCGAGCAGCAGTCGCAGGCACGCATCAAGGTGGTCGACCTGACGCCGGACGCCGTCGGGCGGATGCGCATGCGCGACACACGTCGCACCTTCGCCGACCACTTCGAGCCCGCCCGGTCACGGACCGATGTGCTGGGACGCGGCGACATCGTGGCCATCACGATCTGGGAGGCTCCACCGGCGACGCTGTTCGGCAGTATGGACACGACCGGTTCGATGGCACCGGCCGCGGCGAAGGCCACCGCGTTGCCGGAGCAGACGATCGATTCGAACGGCAGGTTGATCGTGCCGTTCGCCGGCAGCATCGGCGCGGCCGGCATGACCATCCCTGAACTCGAATCGACGATTGTGAGCCGGCTGAAAGCGAAGGCGAACGAACCGCAGGTGCTGGTCCGAATCGTACGCAACACGACGGCGGACGTGACGGTGGTAGGCGACGTGGGCAGCAGCATGCGCGTGCCATTGACGCCCAAGGGCGAGCGTTTGCTCGACGCCCTTGCGGCAGCCGGTGGTGTGCGGCAATCGGTAACCAAGGTGACGGTGCAGATTACGCGGGGCGATCAGGTGTTTTCGATGCCGCTCGATGCGGTCATCCGCGATCCGCGCCAGAACATCGCGCTGCAGGCGGGTGATGTGGTCACGGCGCTCTACCAGCCGGTCAGCTTCATGGCGTTCGGCGCGACAGGCAAGAACGAGGAAATCGGCTTCGAGGGGCAGGGCATCTCGCTCGCGCAAGCCTTGGCGCGCTCGGGTGGCCTGCTCGATTCGAGAGCCGATGCGCGCGGTGTGTTCGTGTTTCGTCTCGAAGACGCGGCGTCACTAGCCGTTGCGCGAGACGAAGCCATGCCGGTCACCGCCGATGGGCGTGTGCCGGTGGTGTACCGCATCGACATGAAAGATCCGGCCAGCATGTTCATCGCGCAGCAGTTTTCCATGCGCGACAAGGACATGCTGTACGTATCGAATGCGCCCGTGGCCGACATACAGAAACTGGCCAACCTGTTCTATACGGTCGTATTTCCTGCGGTCAGCGTCGGCACGCAGTTCCGCTAGGCGGAGGCAACGGCATGGACATACCGGTCGGTTTTCCCGCGCAAGGCTCCCAAAGAACATACAGGTGGAATCCCAGCAAGATGCCGCGTTCGACTTCTTACAAGCTCACGCCTGCAAAGCTGCTGTTCGTGCTCACGGTCGTCATTCCGGTGACGGTCGCGGTCGTCTACTACGGCTTCATCGCAGCCGACGTGTACGTGTCGGAAAGCCGCTTTGTCGTGCGTAGCGAGCAACGCCAGCCGGGCGGTTCGCTGCTCGGTTCCTTCCTCGCGGAGAGCAGTCTGGGCCGCGCGCAGGACGATGCCTGGATCGTGAACGACTACGTCCTCTCGATGGATGCGCTCAAGACCCTCGACCACGAAATCCAGCTTCGCAAACGGGTTGGCGATCCCCACGGAGACATCGTCAGCCGCTTTCCGCAGTTCGGCAGCGCGGATGCGACGTACGAGAAATTCCTCGACTACTATCGGGATCGTATCGTTGCCGTGGTCCACGACAGCACGACCAGTATCACGACACTCAGGACCTCGGCCTTCGATCCGCGTTCGGCGCGCGATATCAACGAGCACCTGCTGACGATGAGCGAGGCGCTCGTCAACGAACTCAACCGGCGTGCGCGCCAGGACGAGATGCAGTACGCGTCCGCGATGGTCCAGGAGGCCCAGGACCGCGTGAAGTCGGCGGCACTTGCATTGAGCGAATACCGCATGAGCTACGCGGTATTCGATCCGGACCGGCAGTCCGCCCTGCAACTGCAACTGGTCGGCAAGCTGCAGGACGAGATGCTGGCTACCCGTGCGAGGCTTGCCGAGGTTGAATCGCTGTCTCCCGACAATCCGCAGATACGGCCGCTGAAAACCCGCATCGCGGCAATCGGATACGAGATGGCAGCAGTCTCCACCCAGGTGATGGGTAGGGGCGACGGCAGCTTCGCGGCAAGGAGCCGCGAGTTCGAGCGCCTGAGCATCGAGAAGCAGTTTGCCGAGCGGCAGCTCGCAAGCGCGCTCGCATTGCAGGAGCAGGCCCGCAGCGAGGTGGCGAAAAAGCAGCTCTATATCGCACGCGTCGTGCAACCGCGTCTGCCCGATGCCGCCGAAGAGCCGAAACGCCTGCGCGCCATTCTCATCGTGCTGACGATGGGGCTCGTGACATGGGGGCTGCTCGCGCTGCTGCTTTCCGGTATCCGTGAACACACGCTCGAGTAACACCCATGTTCGCCACTCCGTTCCGCGACTCCCTGGCCATTCAAACGCGCGTCATTGCGGCGTTGTTCATGCGCGAGATCATCACGCGCTTCGGAAGGCACAACATCGGCTTTCTGTGGTTGTTCGTCGAACCCATGACGTTCACGCTCGGCATTGCGGGCCTGTGGTACATCACGCGGTCCACGCACGGTCATCACGTACCCATCGTGGAATTCGCGCTGACCGGCTATTCGACCGTCCTGCTGTGGCGCAACTGCGCAACGCGCTGCGTGGGCGGTCTCACGCCCAACCTCAGCTTGCTGTTCCATCGCAACGTGAAGCCGATCGACGTCTTCCTTGCCCGCATCCTGCTCGAAGTGGTGGGCGCGACCTGTTCTTTCTATCTTCTCGCAATCGTGTTCCATGTGACGGGGCTCTCGGAGTTGCCCCAGCACGCCGGTCGCGTGATCGCCGCGTGGTTGCTGACCACGTATCTTTCCGTGGGGCTCGGCGTGTTCGTGGGCGCGGTCAGCGAACTTTCCGAAATGGTGGAGCGCGTGTGGCACACCGTCACGTATCTGCTGTTCCCGTTTTCCGGTGCGGTATTCATGGTGGACTGGCTGCCGCCTGCCGCACGCGACGCGGTGCTGTTGCTGCCGTGGGTACATGGCGTCGAAATGCTGAGAAGCGGTTTCCTCGGTGAGGGTTACACGTGGCACTACAGCGTGGCGTACATGGTGACGGTCTCGTCGGTCCTGTTTCTCGCCGGGCTGCTGGTCCTGCGGCTCGTTCATCGACGCGTGGAGGCGGGATGATCCAGCTCGACGGAGTGACGAAGATCTATCCGGCCCGCGGCGGGAGGAAGGTCGTTCTCGACGATGTGAACTTCGTGCTCGAAAGAGGGCAGAAGATCGGCATTCTCGGCCCGAACGGTGCCGGCAAGTCCACGTTGATCCGCCTGTTGGCGGGAGTCGAGCAGCCGACAAGCGGCGCCATCCGCCGTCATATGAGCCTTTCATGGCCGCTCGCGTTCGGCGGCGCGTTCCAGAGCAGCCTGACCGGGCTCGACAACCTGCGCTTCATCTCGCGGGTGTACGGCTGCGACGAATCGAAGATGCGTGCATTCGTCGACGAGTTTTCCGGACTGGGCAGTTACCTGCGCGAGCCGATCAAGGTCTACTCCAGCGGCATGCGCGCTCGGCTCGCGTTCGCGTTGTCGATCGCGGTGGAGTTCGACTGCTTTCTGATCGACGAGGTCATTGCGGTGGGCGACCAGCAGTTTCAGGAGCGCTGTCGCGAGGAGCTGTTCGTCAAGCGGGGCGACCGTTCGATGATCCTCGTTTCGCACGACCCCAATCTCATCCGTCAGCATTGCACGTTCGCGGCGGTGCTGAACGCGGGAAAACTGACCGTCTGCGATTCGGTGGACGAGGCATGGGCGCGATATTGCGGCCAGCCTGTCAAGGAAACGGCGGCCGGCGACGGTGCCGACACTACAACTCAACCGGGGGAATGAGGGTGAAAGGCGACAAGCCAAAACTCGCTGTGATCAGTACGTATGACGAACTGTGCGGCATCGCCAGTTATGCGCGTGCCATCGTGCGGCAGCTGTCGCCGTGGTTCGACATCACGGTGTTCGACCTCGACCAGTACGTGTTCCGTCACCGCAGCCGCCGGATACGCAAGATGGCCAATCTGGAAATCGAGCGCATCTGCAAGGAGCTGAAGGGGTTCGATTGCGTCAATGTCCAGCTCGAGCACGGCATATTCGGGCGCAACAAGCGCGATGCGTACCGGCGTATCTGCCGGATCATTGCGGCAGCGCCGCAGCTTTGCATCACGTTCCATACCGTGTTCGAGAGCGAAGGGACCAACTGGAAGGCCGTGCGTGCCCTGCTGCGGGAGTTTGAGCTGGGCAAGGCGTGGTCGGAGATGATCGGCTCGCGGCAGGAAAGCAGTCTGCTCGGGCAGGGCATCTACAGTGCCATCCGGCGCGCGCAGTGGCGCAAGAATGTGAGCGTCGTGGTCCATACGCGCCGCGAGGCGAAGACGATGAAGCTCGTCGAGCGCATCTCGCACGTCCACGATCATCCGCTCGCCTACTACTCCGACGCGGACGCACAGGGCTACACGGCCAAGGCGACGCGCGACAGCTTTCCGTTGCTCGGCAGTCTCGGCAAGGACGACGTGCTGCTCGGCTGCTTCGGATTCACCGGCAGCTACAAGGGCATCGACACGGCGCTGCGCGCACTGCACCTGCTTCCCGACAACTATCACCTCGCCATTTTCGGCGGAGTGCATCCCGAGGCGATCCAGCAGGGCGTGCCGCTCGATCCCTACATCGCCGAACTGCTGAGGATCGTGAGCCCCGGGCGCAACTGGCTCGAGGACATCGGAACCGGGCACGGCAAGGCAATCAGTCTCACGACCTCGGTGGACGATCTGCTGCGCCTCGCGCGCACACGTCACGTTTCCGATATCTCGCGCCGCACCCACTTCATGGGCCCGATGAGCGATGAGCAGTTTCCGCACGCCATGGCGGTGTGTGATGCGGTGCTGCTGCCTTATCTGGAAGTTGGGCAGTCCGCTTCCGGTCCGATGTCGATGGCGGTCAATCTGAACCGTCCGGTCATCGCGACGCGCACGAAAACGTTCATGCAGTTTTCGCGCTACTACCCGGGCCGCGTCGAACTCTTCGACATCGGCAACTACCTGCAGCTCAGCCAGATCATCGAGGCGGGCATGTTCAGAGGGAATGGCGTGCAGCGCATGGAGAACGAGCCGGACACATCGACCAACGTCGAGACGTACCGCAAAGCGTTGTTCGCCACGGCGGCGACGTGAGGCGGAAAACACCTATCAACGCGACAGGGAGAGCGTAATGGAACGCAGGGCAATCGTGACGGGTGTGAGCGGCCAGGATGGTGCGTATCTGGCGAAGCTGCTGCTCGAGAAGGGTTACAAGGTGTTCGGAACGTATCGCAGAACGAGTTCGGTGAACTTCTGGCGCCTGGCGGAACTGGGCATCGAAACACATCCGAGGCTCGAGCTCGTCGAGTATGACCTCACGGACCTCGGCGCCAGCGTGCGCCTGCTGCAAAAGACCTGCGCCGACGAGGTCTACAACCTCGCGGCACAGAGCTTCGTCGGCGTGTCGTTCGAGCAGCCGGTCACCACTGCGGAAATCACCGGCATCGGCCCGCTGAATCTTCTCGAAGCGGTTCGTGTTGCGCGTCCCGAGGCGCGTTTCTACCAGGCCAGCACGTCCGAGATGTTCGGACACGTGCAGGCCGTGCCGCAAACCGAGAACACACCTTTTTATCCGCGCAGTCCCTATGGCGTAGCCAAGCTTTTTGCACACTGGATGACCGTCAATTATCGCGAGAGCTACAACCTCTTTGCGTCCAGCGGGATTCTTTTCAATCACGAGTCGCCGCTGCGCGGGCGCGAGTTCGTCACGCGCAAGGTGACGGATTCTTTCGCGAAGATGCGCCTGGGCAAGCTCGACGTGCTCGAACTCGGCAATCTCGAGGCAAAGCGCGACTGGGGTTTCGCGCAGGAGTATGTGGAAGGGATGTGGCGCATGCTCCAGGCCAGTCGTCCGGATACCTACGTCCTTGCCACCGGCCGCACCGAGACGGTGCGTGACTTCGTCACGCTGGCAGCCCGTGCTGCGGGATTTCATCTCGAGTGGGAAGGCCGGGCACAGAACGAAGTGGGCATCGACGCGAAAACGGGCCACGTCGTCGTGCGCGTGAATCCAAGGTTCTACCGTCCGGCGGAAGTCGATCTGCTCATTGGCGATGCGACGAAGGCCGAACGCGAACTCGGCTGGAAGCCGACGATGACGCTCGAACAGCTGTGCCAGATGATGGTCGACGCCGACATCCGGCGCAACGAAAACGGGTACTCGTTTTGATGTTCGCTTCGTCCGCCTGAGCATGGCATGGCCGAACGCACCGGCCGTGTTCGTGACAGGCAGGGGGGGCTCACGTCGTTGCGCGGCAGTTCCATTCGACTCGCTAACTTTTGGACTCCTATGAATACGCTTTTTGTGCTTTTGCTGAAAACCGTGCTGCTTACGGTGGTCATGTATCTCTCGGTGAGCGCGTTGGGATGCTCGCCCATCGTGTCTCTGGTGCTCGCGTCGATTCCGCTCGTATTCATGATGCTCAGCGTCTATACCGGGTTCGCCTTTCGGCTGGTGGCCTTCGTCTTTCTGGTTGCCTGTGCGAAGACCCTGATCGTGGGCGAAAACGTGACGGCTAAGCAGGCTGCCAGCGCGTTGAGGAGCGCGGCGAGCGAAGTCAACGAAACGCTGCGTACCGTCAGGCCCTGAAAAGCGCATTCGTGGGCGCGCAGTGCCAGGGCGGCGATTCCTTCGTTGGGGACGAGCGAGATGATTCCGGGCGGTTGGTCGTATTTCAAAGACATGAACGTCCTGCTGCTGCAGGGACCGGTGGGGCCGTTCTTCCGGCGCTTGTCGAGGCGCTTGAAGGCTGCGGGCGCGCACGCCGTATACAAGGTCAACTTCAACGCTGGCGACTGGCTTTTCTTTCCGATGCGATCGATCAACTACACCGGATCTGGGGCCGACTGGCCCGTCTTCCTCGACACGCTCCTCGAGCAGGAGAAGATCGACACGGTACTCCTGTTCGGCGATTGTCGCGGCTATCACGCAACGGCAGCGGAATTGGCCCGATCGCGCTCGATCGAAGTGTGGGTGTTCGAGGAAGGCTATGTGCGACCGGACTTCGTCACCATGGAGCGGGACGGCACAAACGGGCATTCGCAGGTTCCGCGCAATGCCGGCTTCTACCAGTCGCTCGCTGAGCGACCGGACGTGCCGGAGCAACAGGTGGGCAACGTGTTCGCGTGGCTTGCGTTGTGGGGGGCTTTGTATTTTCTCGCGGGGTCGCTCGGCGCCGCGCTCTTTCCGCATTACCGCCACCACCGGCGGCTTTCGCTTTTCGAAGCGCTTGTCTGGGTGCGTGCCGGCTGGCGTAAGCTCCTGTACGCGGTACTCGAGAGAAAAACGACGCGCCTGCTCACCGGTGCAATGAGCAAGCATTTTTTCCTGGTATCCCTTCAGACCGCGATCGATTCGCAGATTCGCGTCCATTCCCGTTTCGAGTCCATAGAGCCCTTCATACGCGAGGTGATCGCGTCCTTCTCGCGCCATGGGCCGCCCTCATGCGTGCTCGTGTTCAAGCATCATCCGCTGGACAGAGGGCACAACGACTACGGCCGTTTCATCCAGCGGGTGTGCGCAGAACATGGGACCACGGGCCGCGTGTTCTACATCCACGACCAGCATCTGCCGACGCTTCTCGCGCATGCGGCGGGTCTCGTCGTCGTGAACAGCACGGTCGGTCTGTCGGGTGTCCATCACGGGCTGGCCGTGAAAGCGCTCGGTGACCCCGTGTACGACATCGAAGGACTCGTATTCAAGGGCGAGCTGGATGCGTTCTGGCAAGCCGCGGGCACCTTCGCTCCCGATATGGCGCTATACCGGCGTTTTCGCCGTTGGCTGATCGATCACACGCAGCTGAACGGTAGCTTCTATGTTGGCGACGTCGAGGGTGACGCGTCTTGCGGGGCGTCGCGGCCCGGTGAATCCGCGGCGGAGGTGGTGTGGCCGCTCACGACGCACCGGCACGCTATCGTATCGACGGGCAGCGACGATCCTCCCGTGGGCCTTTCGCCGGAGGAGGAGGCCGCCTGATGACGAACGCGACGGAGTGGGCCGGCACGGCGCCGTGTCCTTTGCGCCTCGATGTGACACGCCTCGTTCATCGTTGGGTGCGGGATATTCGCCCCACGGGCGTGGACCGGGTCGGGCTTGCCTATGTGCGCCGCTATGCCGAGCAGGCTCGGGCCATTGTGGCCATTCGCGGCGTGCCCGTCACACTGACACGGGGCGCATCGTATCGCTTGTTCCGGCTGCTGCTGGGGCCGAACGAGGGCGCTGGTCTGACGGCACCGTCGTTGCGCGCGCTCCAGCGGGTATTCGAGGGATCGAGCATGCGGCCCGACCCGCTCCCATGGCAGGGCCGGGAAACGGTTCTCCACACCGCCCACTCCGGTCTGGAATACAGCCGGTATTTTCGCGCGGCGTCGTCCGCGGGAACGCGTACCGTGGTCATGGTGCACGACCTCATCCCGGTCACGCATCCGCACTATTGCCGGTCGGCCAGCGTACGAAAGCATGCGCGAAGAATAACTACGACACTGCGCTTCGCCTCCGGAATCGTCACGAATTCGCAGGCCACGCTGCGCGCATTGACCGCATTCGCCGACGAGAACGGACTGCCTATGCCGCCGGCCGCGGTGGCGAGGCTTGGCGTCGACACGGTGCCTTTGCCGGTGTCCTCGAGTCGGAACATCGCTCGTCCCCATTTCGTGATGGTAGGCACCATCGAGCCCAGAAAGAACCACTGGTTCATCCTGCACCTATGGCGCGAACTCGTCGCGCGGTGGGGCAATGCCGTGCCGCAGCTGGTTATTGTCGGGCGGCAGGGATGGAAGTGCGCGAACGAGCTCGACATGCTCAAGCAATGTCCGGAGCTGCAAGAGGCCGTGGTCTGTCTGCCGGATTGTTCCGACGCAACGATGTTCGCGCAGCTTCGTTCGGCAAGCGCCCTGCTGTTCCCTTCGTTCGTGGAAGGATACGGGTTGCCCATCGCCGAGGCGCTGTCCATGGGCGTGCCGGTGCTGGCCAGCAATCTCGCCGTGTTTCGCGAGATTGCCGGCGACGTGCCCGACTATCTCGATCCGCTGGACGGAGCGGGGTGGCTTGCGCGCATCCAAGCGTATGCCCAGTTGTACAGCAAGGACCGCGAGCGGCAGATGGAGCGCATGGCCGGGTTCCGAACGCCGACCTGGCCGGAGCACTTTGCCGCGCTCGAAACCTTTCTTGAGCGGCTCGCGTGATGGCCGCGCGCGCGTACCGGCAACTCGTGTGGCGAATGCGTCGCGCCCGACGGACGTACGTATGGAACGGGCCGGTTCAGGAGGGCTCGCACGTATCGTGCAAACGGCTGTCGTGGTTCGAAGTTCCGGCGGCAAGGTCGATTCCCGCATCGTTCCTCGAAGCGTTGAACGCCGCGCTGGATGAGAGCGGAAAACTCGCGTGCGAGGACGAATGGCGCGCGCTCATGAACCGGCTACTGGATGCGTATGCCGGTGCCGATTCGGGCCTGGAGCGATCCACACAGCGTACCGGCTCGCCGCATGACAGCGCGGCAGTCGTTATCGTGGACGAACGCCTCTCGTCGCCCGATCCGTTCGCCTGCTCCCGCAGGGACCGACGCGCGGCGTTTCGCCGACTATTGCAGGCGGCGAAGGACGCGCATCCCGGTCAGACGCCATGGATCGTTCGATCCGGTGATCGAGGAAGCGGCCCGTGGCTTTCCGACACGGCGCAGACGCTATCGAACGACGCGTGTTCGACGACGCACGACGGGAGCTTTCATGCGTTGCTCCCGGAAGTGCGGCATGTGTACACGCTCGGCGCCACCGAGGGGTTATATGCGCTACTGCGCGGCGCTACGGTTCACGTCTTCGGCAGGCCATATTACGCGGGCTGGGGCTTGACCGACGATCGGCAGCCTCAGTACGGACGCCGCTCATCGCCAACACGGGAGGCGTTCTTTCACGCCGTTTTCGTCCGACTCGCGCACTACCTGGATCCGGCCACGCATCGGGAGGGGACGCTCGATGCAGTCGTCGCCAGCATGGTGCTGCAGAACGACGTCGCGCGACGGTACGGCGATATTCGGCTGATTGCCGCGTGTGGATTCCAGTGGTGGAAGCGTCCGTTCATCAAACCGTTCCTCGAGGGCGGCGCCGCGAAGAAAATTAGTTGGGTCAAGGAACCGTCCGGCGCTGTGGCGGATCACCATATCGCCACGTGGGGCGCACGCGAAGTGCGGCATTCGCGCGGTACCGCGCCGCAACTTTTCATCGAGGACGGCTTTCTTCACTCCTGCGGCCTGGGCTCGGATCTGAGCGCGCCCTACAGCCAGGTGATCGATCGCAGCGGCATTTATTTCGATCCCCGCCGCCCTGGCGATCTTGCATCGCTGCTTAACCGGACGATCTTCGACGATGCCGAACTCGCGAGGGCCAGGGCATTGCGCGAGCGTATCGTCGCGGCCGGACTGACCAAGTACAACCTGGGGCGCCGGCGTCCGACCTGGACCGCACCTGCCGGCGTGCAGGTCGTGCTGGTTGCCGGACAGGTGGCCGACGATGCGTCGGTGCGCTTGGGTTGCCCGGGGATTCGCACGTCGGCAGCGCTGCTCCACGAAGTGCGCAAGCGACGCCCCGCTGCGTGGCTCGTGTACCGACCGCATCCTGACGTGCTCGCGGGCAATCGCAGGGGACTGATCGGGGATCCTGGGCTGGACGACGTCGTCGATGTGGTCGATACGACGGCCGATATCGTGTCGCTGATCGACGCGGCCGACGAGGTCCACACGCTGACCTCGCTCGCGGGCTTCGACGCGCTCCTGCGAGGCAAGGCAGTCTTTACGTACGGCATGCCGTTCTACGCAGGCTGGGGACTCACACACGATGCGATCGGCGGCATTCCCTCGCGGGACAGGCCGCTTACCGTCGACATGCTGACCGCCGGCGTGCTGTTGCGTTATCCCCTCTACTGGGACTGGGAACTCGGCCGCTTCACCACGGCAGAGGCGATCGTCTGCCGGCTCCGTGCCCAGTCGCAACGATCCCGCTTCGCGATGCAACCCATGGCGCTGCGTGCCGTACGCAAGACGTGGCGCTGGTTACGCAACGTCGCCATTCATCTGGCGCAAGACGGAATCGCCGGTTTGCGCGGCTCGTACGCGCGGGTTCATTGAAGTCACGACGGCTATTGGCCGCAACAAAGGAGGAGTAAATGCCGATCTATCCAGTCATCCTCGCGGGCGGAAACGGAACCCGTCTATGGCCGCTGTCGCGCGGCAGCTATCCGAAGCAGTATCTGTCGCTCACCGGGGAGCAGAGCCTTCTGCAACAGACGACGATGCGCGCGGCACAGCTTCCCGAGGCGGTCTCGCCCATCGTGATTGCGAACAACGAACAACGCTTTCTCGTCACCGAGCAGTTGCGACAGGCCGGCATTGCACCGTTGGCCATCGCGCTGGAGCCGGTGGGACGCAACACCGCGCCTGCCATCGCCGTAGCGGCGCTGCTGGCGCAGGAAGACTCGCCCGATGCATTGCTGCTCGTCTTGCCGTCGGATCACGTCATTTCGGATTGCAGGGCGTTTGCCGATGCCGTCGGGCAGGCGACGCGGGCCGCCGCGGAAGGCTACCTTGTCACGTTCGGCATACAGCCTACGGAGCCGCACACGGGATACGGCTACATCGCGCGTGGTGCCGCCCTCGATGGACTGCAAGACGTGTTTGCGGTCGACCGTTTCGTGGAGAAGCCCGACGCGGAAACGGCGAACGCTTTGCTTGCCGATGGCGCCTATTTATGGAACGGCGGCATGTTCATGATGAAGGCTTCCGCCTGCGTCGAAGCGTTGCGTCGCTGGGAGCCCAAGCTCGTGGCCGAAGCGGAAATGGCCTGGTGGCATGCCAATCGCGACGGGAAATACGTGTTCCTCGACGAGATGCACTTTGCTGCGTGCCCGAACATTTCGCTCGATCACGCGGTGATGGAGCGGACCGATCGGGCCGCCGTCGTGGTGGCCGACCGGATCGGATGGAGCGATATCGGCTCATGGAGCGCGCTGGCCGATCTCGCGCCGGGGGACGCGGACGACAACGTCCTGATTGGCGACGTGATAACGGAGGGCGTGTCGCGTTGCTATATCCGCGCGGAGCACCGGATGATCGCGGCCGTCGGCGTGGACGATCTGGTGATCGTCGAAACCGCGGACGCCTTGCTCGTGGCCCGCCGTGACCGCGTGCAGGATGTCCGCAAGATCGTGGATGCGTTGAATGCTTCGGGCCGTGGTGAATCCGTCGCGCATCGACGTGTGGTTCGTCCATGGGGCTCGTTCGAAGGCATCGATCGCGGCGACCGTTTCCAGGTGAAGCGGATCGTCGTGAATCCGTCCGCCCAGTTGAGCCTCCAGATGCACCACCACCGCGCCGAGCACTGGATTGTCGTCAAGGGAACCGCCCTCGTTACCAACGGCACGCAGCAGGTCATATTGAGCGAGAACGAGTCCACGTATATCCCGGTCGGGACGACGCACCGTCTCAGCAATCCCGGAAAGATTCCACTCGAACTGATCGAGGTCCAGTCCGGGGCGTATCTGGGCGAGGACGACATCGTACGGCTCGAGGACACCTATGGCCGGGCCCCGGCAGCGTGAAGTTGCGCATCGGATTGGCTGCGAAGGCTGACGGGGAGCGCGAGCCGGCCCCTGGCCCATTGAACGAAGGCTCGGTAATCTGGAGAACGCGAATGAAAAGACTGGTCTTGGCAAGTGCGGCTCTAAGTCTGCTCTCGTCGGTGTCGTATGCCCAGAGTAGTGTGACGCTCTATGGTCTCATTGATGAGGGTTTCGACTTTACGTCGAATGTCGGCGGTCGAAGGGCCTATCAGATGGAAAGCGGTGTCCTGCAGGGCAGCCGATGGGGGCTGGCTGGAACAGAGGACCTGGGGGGAGGCATGCAGGCGATCTTCCGGCTCGAGAACGGCTTCGACCTCAATAACGGGGCATTGGGTCAGGGGGGACGGATGTTCGGCCGGCAGGCATACGTCGGGTTGAGTTCAACCACGGCCGGCACGCTGACCATGGGGCGCCAATACGACTCCGTGGTGGACTATGTCGGACCGCTGACCGCCAATGGCAGTTGGGGCGGGGAGTTCTTCTCGCATCCGTTCGACAACGACAACACGAACAATTCCTTCCGCATCAACAACTCGATCAAGTATGCGAGCCCCTCCTATGGCGGGCTGAATTTTGGCGGACTCTATGGTTTCAGCAACGATCCCGGCGGCACGAAGACGAACCGTGCATGGAGCGCAGGCGGGTCGTACAGCAACGGCCCGCTCGTTATCGGCGCGGCGTATCTGAATGTCAACAGGCAGGCCAGGACGACGTTTGGCGCGGTGACGGACGGCGATCCTTTCGCTACCGCCGGATGGCAACGCGTGGCGGCGGCGGGTGTCAACTTCGCGCTTGGACAGCTCACGTTGGGCGGAGTCTTCTCATATACGAACGTTCACAACCTCGCCGGATTCTCTTCGATGATTTTCCAGAACTACGAGGTGAGTGCAAAGTTTGCCATGACACCGGCGTTTTCGCTGGGAGCGATGTATGACTACACGCACGTGAGAGAAGGCCTGCAGACGGGAGATGTGGCAAAGGGGCACTGGCACGAGGGCGGCGTGATGGCGGACTACGCGCTGTCGAAACGTACCGACGTCTATGCGCAGGCCTTCTATCAGCGGGCGACCGGCGCGGCAGGCCCGGCATGGATTGTCGGCACCACGGGGGCCGCGTCGGGGGACCATCAGATTGCGGGGCGTGTCGGTATGCGGCACAAGTTCTAAGTACAGCGGTGGAACAGGACGGCGGCGATCATTCGCCGCCGTATTCGCTCAGCCGCAGCGATCGTCGTGCTCCATCATCAGCGCGCGCATTTGCGTCCACATGCCGAAGTAATGAACGATGAAACTGTCGGGGCCGCGCATGAACCATGGCGTGTTGAGCCGAAGCGGGCTGTCGATCAGGGCTTCGTGCAGCAGGTTGTGCTCGCGCATGGCTTCGATGAAATGGAACTGATCGCCGTTTCCCGCGTAAACACCCGACCGATCGGGTAGCGTGGCAATACGCTGCATCAGTGCGGCCAGCATCGCGAGATTGGCCTCGGTGCGCCGAAACCCCATCACCCCCGCATTGAAAGGCCACTGGCCGATGTCTTTCGCGAGCCACTGCGTGCGTTGCGCGAGCAGCGGCTCCAGCGCACGGTCTTGATCGGCAATGAGGACGTCCGCATCGACCCAGATCACCCACTCGTGATGGGCCAGATAGGCGTGCAGCAGCCAGGGCTTGAGCCAGTTGCCGGTACCCGTCAATCCCACTTCGCGCGGACTGTCGCGGTGTACGTGCAGCGTGTAGCCATGGCGTTCGCAGTAACGCTTGAAGCTGCGTTCGGCAATTCTTCCGTAGCAGGCGATATCGGGCGTGTAGAGCGTGACGAGCGCAATCGGATGACCGGGCTGGAACGTGCTGCGCTCGGGCGAGGGCTCGTTATCGCTCGGGAGCACGCTATCGAATAGCGGTTCGCCGTGCGACTGGCACCGGTTGACGTGGCCGAACAGGGTCTCCCGGAATCGCGGCACGATGCCGAGCTCGGGCGGCGAGTGCATCGCCGTGTCGAGGCTGATCGCGAACGTCGGTATCCGGCTCCAGCGCGGGTCGACATTCGGCCCGGCAGGCATAACCGCGCATAGGCTGTCGATCGTTTCATACCACGGCAAAGCGGAAACCGAGTCGAGCAGCCGGGTTTCGTCGATGAAGGGTGCGCCGCCCAGCCGACAGCATGCGGCGATCTCGCGTACCCGCGCGCGTATGGCGGGCGTATTGCGCCATATCTGCAGGTTGTGCAGCAACGCGGAATCGGAGGTCGAGACGATCAGATGATCGCGTCCGGCCATCAGGCCCGGTAGCGCAACGGGCCGGACGATCGCGGCGTTCTCGGTGAGCAGCAGGACGAGATGATTGTCGGCGGCAGCCTCGAGCGCGGCCAGCAGGGACTCGTAGCGGTGCAGTGCCTGCAGTTGCGGCCCCCGCGGACCGTCGCTCATGTCCACCCACTTGTGGCAATAGCCGTGGGTGGCCGCGTAGTGGCGATGATTGGCGAGGCTTGCGCCCGCCGGCTCGGAGAAGCAGGAGATGACGGTGACGTCGCCGGAGCCGGTTGCCGCTAGCGCCGGCCGATACTGCACGGGTGCCGGCATCGGTCAGGCGACAACCAGGAAGGTACCGAACCGTTCGGCTGCAAAACATCGGGACAACTGCATATCGATTTCCTTGTTGGGATGGAACGTGCGTGGTGGCCGGTCAGTCGCTTCTGGCGGGCTGGGTTGCGCCGCGTTGCGGATGTATTGCCCGCCTGACTGTGCGTGGATGCACATTGAAACGGCGCGCGACTTCGCCGATCGGCGTTGTTTCAAGCAATGCAATGACCTGATTGCGCTGGGCATCGGTCAGTGACGGCTTGCGACCGATCGTGCGGCCGCGCGCGCGCGCGGCAAGGATGCCGGCCCGCGTGCGTTCGCTGATCAAGTGATGCTCGAACTCCGACAGAGCCGCCATCATGTGGAACATCAACAGGCCGCCAGCCGATGTCGTATCGATCGACTCCGATAACGAAACGAATCCGATCCCGTGGCGTCCGAGCCACGCAATCAGGTCGATGAGCTTGCTGAGCGAGCGGCCAAGCCGGTCGAGTCTCCAGACGACGAGCGTATCGCCCGCGGAAAGCCGCGCGAGGGCGCGATCGAGCCCCGGACGGCTGAATCCGGTTCCCGACACCCCGCGGTCGGTGAAGAGCTTGGTGCAGCCCGCGCGAAGCAATGCGTCCTGCTGGAGGGCGAGATTCTGCTCCTCGGTGGATACCCGCGCATAACCCATTTTCATGACATACCTCCGGCAGACCGCAATCTTGTCGCGGAGGAGCTAACGCGATATAGCCGGCGCAGGTGATCCGTCGGCTTCGCATATGCATATTGCAGGAATGTTAACAAGGCAGCGGGAGGGCGCAGGTCGTTGCCGCAACCCCGCGACAGGAACTTCATTGGGTCTCCTTCGGGTGTGACGTTGCCCGGCTTCGAACAATTGTCATCAATTGCAAGGTTGATCGCATTCTACTGGACAAAAAGGTTCCTTTTTGTCACCCCCTTTCAGTGCTCGACACCCTCCTTATTCCACGGGGCTTTCCCGGCACATCAGGATTTTTTTATCAATTTGGCACAAGGGAACCCTTTTGCACACCCTCCGGAGTGCTTCTTGTCGTGTTTCGAAAACAACGAATTACCCAGTCGAAACTGGTTCGGAGAAGAAGATGAATGACATGGATTGGGCAGGGGAGGTGTTCGGGGCGATGCGCGAAGCGCGCGTGTTGCTGCGGCGCGAGCCGATTCGCCACGCGTCGGGGAGTGGCGACGTGCTGTATTGCGAATGCCTTGCAACGATGGTCGATTCGCGCGGACGTCTGTTGCGTCCGGCCCAGTTCATTCCGCCGCTCGAGCGGCTTCAACTCATCCGCGCCTTCGACCGGCATGTGCTCAGGCAGGCCGTTACGCTGCTGCGCGCGTCGCCCGATGTCCGGCTGGGGATCAACCTCTCCGGCCAAAGTGCGGCGATCGACATCGCGTGGGAAGCCGTGCTTCAACTGATCGAACGCACGCCGGAGGTTGCCAGGCGGCTCGTGGTGGAAATCACGGAAACCGCGCGGCTGGACCCCGCGCAAGGCCGACGCTTCGCACAACGGCTCCGGCAGGCCGGTTGCCGGGTGGCGATAGACGATTTTGGTGTGGGCTACGGCGTCGAGACCGCCATCGGGATCCGAACGCCCGACGTCATCAAGATCGATGCATCGTTCGTCGTCGCCGCGCGGTACGGCGAAGCTCATCTGGCGCGTCTCGCGCGACTCGTACGGCTCGCATCGGAATTGGCCGAGGAAGTCGTCGTGGAGGGCGTGGAGCAACCGGAGGACATGGCGCATGCGCAGCAATGCGGAGCGAAATGGGTGCAGGGGTGGTTCGTCACGGATGCGTTTGCCAGTGCGGGGGTGGAAGGCTGCCAGGAACACGAGAACGGGGGGGCGGCATGAGCGCATCGGCACGGATGACGGCTTTACATGGGAGGCGGGCGGGCTCGCTTGCCGAGCACGGGTTCCAGACCGATGCCGCTGCCGCTAGCCGCACGTTGGGAGTGATTCTGGCCGGCCTCGGCGCTTTCGCGCATGACGCGGCTCGCGACCGGGATATCGATCCCGAAGCGGCGCGCTCGCGTATCGAATGGTTCCGCCGATCGGTACATGCACTTATCGCCCAATACGTTTCCCGGCATTACGAGCTGGCCGTCAGCGCATATGACGTTGGCCTGTCGTCCGGACTGCATGGGCGGGAAGCAGCGACGACGCAGGTGTACCGGCGGTGCTATGACACGCACGCCGCCACCGATCCGCAGGGCGCGATAAACGCCACCTCCTTGACCGACCATCTCGTCGAAGCGGGCTGCATGCACGGATGTGGCATTCGTGCATGGATGATGGAGAAATAGCAGAAGGGAAATACCTTCGCTGTCGGAAAGCATCTTCGCAATTATGTATTCCTGATCAATGAAGATGGAAAAACAAAAAGCACTTTAACCAGGTGATCTACATGAACACAATCTATCGGACGGTGTGGAACGAGTCGCTGGGTGCATATGTCGCGGTATCCGAACTGGACTCGGCGCGCGGTAAAGGTACCAGCAGTGTCGTCGCTAGAAGCGCAGGCGACATAAATGGCATCGCGGACGGCTTCTGGGACGGCATGCCCGCACTCAGTGTGATAACCGTTGCAGCAGTCGCAATTGTTGCCGGTCTGAGTGCGCCTGATGAGGCTTACGCACAGACCGTAAATATCCCCGGTACCGGGTGTACGGAGACAACGGCGGCCGGCGCTTTAAAAGATATTGCCATTGGCTGCGGCACTACTGCTGCGTCTTCCGGCACCATTGCTATTGGCGGGAATGCTACGGCGACGGGCTTGAACTCGACCGTGGTGGGCACTAATGCAACGGCTTCTGCACAAGGTTCATCAGCGTTTGGTACAGCGGCACGAGCTACCGGCTTAAATTCCGTTGCATTCGGTCCTAACGCACGATCTAACGCAACTAGCGGCGTATCAATCGGGATCGGTGCCACAAGTGATAACAACGCTGCGGTTGCGATTGGCGCAGCCTCGTCCGCGACTCAGGACTTCTCACTCGCGATAGGCGTTGGTTCATCCGCTACCGCAGCAAATACCGCGGCAATCGGACGCTCTGCAATTGCCGATGGTGCACAGGCGATGGCGCTCGGATATTCGGCGCAAGCGGATGGTGTGAATTCCACTGCCTTAGGGATGAATTCGTTGGCCAGCGTTGATTCGAGCATGGCGCTCGGTGCAACGTCAACGGCAAGCGGAAATAGTGCGACTGCGATCGGCGTAGGGGCAACCGCTTCTGCGGCAAACAACGTAAGTATCGGCTCTTTGGCTACCGCAAGCGGCGCAGGTGCAATGGCCGTTGGCACTTCCGCAATCAGCAGCAACACAAATTCTGTCGTCGTTGGTAATGGCGCACAGTCGTCGGGAATCAATGCGACGGTCGTTGGCACGAATTCCACGGCGTCCAATACCAATGCAACGGCAGTCGGGGTATCGGCGGTTGCTTCTGGTCTGCGCGCCGTGACTATCGGATCAGGAACGAAAGCAAACGGCACCGACTCTTTCGCCGCAGGCACAAACGCGGTTGCGGGTGTTGCGGGTAGTACAACGATCGTCAACGACCTCGCGCTCGGAAGCGGTGCTTCAGCCGTCGGCGGAAATTCGGCCGCAATCGGCGGTGCGGCGATTGCCTCAGCCGCTGGCGCCATGGCGCTCGGTAACGGCGCAACTGCTGCAAATGCTAACAGCCTCGCGTTGGGCACAGGCTCTATTACTGCCGCTGCCAACCCGACTCCGAACGGTGTAATCGGCGGCAAGACGTACACGTACGCGGGCGGGGCGCCGACGAGCGTGGTCAGCGTTGGTAAGCCGGGCTCTGAACGCCAAGTCACGAACGTCGCGGCCGGCCGGGTCACTGGCACGAGCACGGACGCGATCAACGGCTCGCAACTCTTTGCGACCAATACCGCGATCGAAACGCTTTCGACTTCAACTTCGACCGGTATTTCGTCACTCAGTACGGGCCTGTCCTCTTTATCGACTTCGACCTCGACCGGCATCAGCAGCCTGTCCACGGGGCTTTCCACGACGAACAGTAGCGTCGCATCGCTGAGCACTGTTGTGGACGCGAACAAAACGCACTACTACAGCATCAACGACGGCGGCACGCAGCAGGGCAACTACAACAACGACGGCGCCACGGGCGCGAACTCGATGGCCGCGGGCGTGGCCGCATCGGCGTCGGGCGCGAAGGCGACCGCCATCGGCTACAACGCGAACGCGCTGGCTGCTTCGACGGTGGCGATCGGCGACAGCAGCACGGCCTCGTCGTCGGCCGGCGTCGGCTCGGTGGCGATGGGGTCCCAATCGCTCGCGACGGCCGGCAGCGCGGTGGCGATTGGCAATCAGCAGACGGCCAGCGGCAATGGCGCGGTAGCGATCGGCGATCCGAACCTGGCCACGGGCACCGGTGCCGTGGCGGTGGGCGCGAACAACACGGCCAACGGCACGGGTGCACTGGCGATCGGCAACGCGAACTCGGCCACGGGTACCGGCTCGCTCGCGTTGGGCAATACCTCGAATGCAGCGGGCAACGGGTCGTTGGCGCTAGGTTCGGCCGCGAGCGCCGCGAACGCCAACGACGTCGCGCTGGGCAGCGGTTCGGTGACGGCTGCGGCCAACCCGACGGCCACCGGCACGATCGGCGGCACGACCTACAGCTACGCCGGTACGACGCCGACGAGCGTGGTGAGCGTGGGCGCGCCGGGCGCGGAGCGGCAGATCACGAACGTGGCGGCAGGGCGCGTTGATGCGACGAGCACCGATGCGGTCAACGGTTCGCAGCTCTTCGCGACCAATCAGGCCGTGACTTCGCTCTCGACTTCCACGTCGACGACGGCCAGCTCGCTCTCCACCGGCGTGAGTTCGCTGTCCACTGGCGTCAGCTCGCTGTCTACCGGCCTGTCGAGTACCAACAGCTCGGTGGCGTCGCTGTCGACGGGGGTCGGGTCCATATCCAGCTCGGTCTCGACGGTCACGAGCAGCATCGCATCGTTGTCCACGTCGACGTCGACTACGGCGAGTTCGTTGTCCACCGGCGTGAGTTCGCTGTCGACGGGGCTGTCGACCACGAACAGCAGCGTGACGTCGCTGTCGACGTCGACGTCGACCACCGCAAGCTCGTTGTCGACCGGGGTGAGTTCGTTGTCCACGGGTCTGTCGAGCGTGACCAGCAACATCACGTCGTTGTCGACTGGGGTCAGCTCGTTGTCCACGGGACTGTCGAGCACGAACAGCAGCGTAACCTCACTGTCCACATCGAGTTCGACGGCGACGAGTTCGTTGTCGACGGCGATCTCGGCCAGCAAGACGCACTACTACAGCGTGAACGACAACGGCACGCAGCAGGGCAACTACAACAACGACGGCGCGACGGGCGTGAACGCGCTCGCCGCGGGCACGGGCGCGACGGCCGCGGGTGCGGCGGGCGTGGCGGTCGGCAACAACACGAACGCGGCGGGAGCCAACACCGTGGCGATCGGCTCGGGCGCGACGGCCGCGAACGCGGGGGCGGTGGCGCTGGGCAGCGGTTCGGTGACGGCTGCGGCCAACCCGACGGCCACCGGCACGATCGGCGGCACGACCTACAGCTACGCGGGCACGACGCCGGCGAGCGTGGTGAGCGTAGGTGCGCCGGGAGCGGAGCGTCAGATCACGAACGTGGCGGCGGGGCGCGTTGATGCGACGAGCACCGATGCGATCAACGGTTCGCAGCTCTTCGCGACCAACCAGGCCGTGACTTCGCTCTCGACGTCGGCCTCGACCGGCATCAGTTCGCTGTCCACCGGCCTGTCGAGCACCAACAGTTCGGTGACGTCGCTGTCCACGTCGACGTCGACCACGGCCAGCTCGCTGTCCACCGGCGTGAGTTCGCTGTCGACGTCGACGTCGACCACCGCAAGCTCGCTGTCGACCGGCGTCAGCTCGCTGTCGACGGGTCTGTCGAGCGTGACCAGTAACATCACGTCGTTGTCGACCTCGACGTCGACCACGGCCAGCTCGCTGTCCACCGGCGTGAGTTCGCTGTCGACGTCGACGTCGACCACCGCAAGCTCGTTGTCGACCGGGGTGAGTTCGCTGTCCACTGGAGTCAGCTCGCTGTCGACGGGCCTGTCGAGCACGAACAGCTCGGTGACGTCGCTGTCGACGTCGAGTTCGACGGCAACGAGTTCGCTGTCGACGGCGATCTCGGCCAGCAAGACGCACTACTACAGCGTGAACGACAACGGCACGCAGCAAGGCAACTACAACAACGACGGCGCGACGGGTGTGAACGCGCTCGCCGCGGGCACGGGCGCGACGGCCGCGGGTGCGGCGGGCGTGGCGGTCGGCAACAACACGAACGCGGCGGGGGCCAACACCGTGGCGATCGGTTCGGGCGCAACGGCCGCGAACGCTGGCGCTGTCGCGCTGGGCAGCGGTTCGGTGACGGCTGCGGCCAACCCGACGGCCACCGGCACGATCGGCGGCACGGCCTACAGCTATGCGGGCACGAGCCCGACGAGCGTGGTGAGCGTAGGTGCGCCGGGCGCGGAGCGTCAGATCACGAACGTGGCGGCAGGGCGCGTTGATGCGACGAGCACCGATGCAATCAACGGTTCGCAGCTCTTCGCCACGAATCAGGCCGTGACTTCGCTTTCGACGTCGGCCTCGACCGGCATCAGTTCGCTGTCCACCGGCCTGTCAAGCACCAACAGCTCGGTGACGTCGCTGTCCACGGGGATCGGGTCGATATCCAGCTCGGTGTCGACGGTCACGAGCAGCATTGCATCGCTGTCCACGTCGACGTCGACCACGGCCAGCTCGCTGTCCACCGGCGTGAGTTCGCTGTCGACGTCGACCTCGACTACGGCGAGTTCGTTGTCCACCGGTGTGAGTTCGCTGTCGACGTCGACGTCGACCACCGCAAGCTCGTTGTCGACCGGGGTGAGTTCGTTGTCGACCTCGACGTCGACCACCGCAAGCTCGCTGTCGACGGGCGTCAGCTCGCTGTCGACAGGTCTGTCGAGCGTGACCAGCAACATCACGTCGTTGTCGACCTCGACGTCGACCACGGCGAGTTCGCTGTCGACTGGCGTCAGCTCGCTGTCGACGGGCCTGTCGAGCACGAACAGCTCGGTGACGTCGCTGTCGACGTCGAGTTCGACGGCAACGAGTTCGCTGTCGACGGCGATCTCGGCCAGCAAGACGCACTACTACAGCGTGAACGACAACGGCACGCAGCAGGGCAACTACAACAACGACGGCGCGACGGGCGTGAACGCGCTCGCCGCGGGCACGGGCGCGACGGCAGCGGGTGCGGCGGGCGTGGCGGTCGGCAACAACACGAACGCGGCGGGGGCCGACACCGTGGCGATCGGCTCGGGAGCGACGGCCGCGAACGCCGGCGCGGTGGCGCTGGGCAGCGGTTCGGTGACGGCTGCAGCCAACCCGACGGCCACCGGCACGATCGGCGGCATCACCTACAGCTACGCAGGCACGACGCCGGCGAGCGTGGTGAGCGTGGGCGCGCCGGGCGCGGAGCGTCAGATCACGAACGTGGCGGCAGGGCGCGTTGACGCGACGAGCACCGATGCGATCAACGGTTCGCAGCTCTTCGCCACGAATCAGGCCGTGACTTCGCTGTCCACGGGGATCGGGTCGATGTCCAGCTCGGTGTCGACGGTCACGAGCAGCATCGCATCGTTGTCCACCGGCGTGAGTTCGCTGTCGACCTCGACGTCGACCACGGCGAGCTCGCTGTCCACCGGCGTCAGCTCGCTGTCGACGTCCACATCGACCACCGCAAGCTCGTTGTCGACCGGGGTGAGTTCGCTGTCGACGTCGACGTCGACCACCGCAAGCTCGCTGTCCACCGGCGTCAGCTCGCTGTCGACGTCCACGTCGACCACCGCAAGCTCGCTGTCGACGGGTCTGTCGAGCGTGACCAGCAACATCACGTCGTTGTCGACCTCGACGTCGACCACCGCAAGCTCGCTGTCGACCGGCGTCAGCTCGTTGTCCACGGGGCTGTCGAGCACGAACAGCAGCGTAACCTCACTGTCCACATCGAGTTCGACGGCAACGAGTTCGTTGTCGACGGCGATCTCGGCGAGCAAGACGCATTACTACAGCGTCAACGACGGCGGCACGCAGCAGGCGAACTACAACAACGACGGCGCCACGGGTGTCAACGCGATGGCTGCAGGGGTGGCCGCAACCGCGGCGGGTGTAAGTGCTACGGCGGTTGGTCACAACACGAATGCTGCGGGATCCAACGCACTTGCATTGGGCTCGGGTTCGACAGCTGCGGGGGCCGGTAGCATTGCGGAAGGCTTTGGCGCAACGACGCCCACTACCGGCACCGACAGCATTGCGATCGGCACCAGCGCTGCCGTGGTGGCGAATGGGCCGAGCGGAGGTGCGGGCGGCGTCGCAATCGGCGCGGGAGCGACGGCTGGTGACCCTGGCACCGCAATTGGTTCGGGAGCGTCGGCGCTCGGCACCGATGCCACTGCTATCGGCTACAACGCCACGGGTTCAGGAACGGCGAGCGCAGCGTTTGGTACGGGCTCGCTTGCCTCAGGTACGAACGCGATGGCGCTGGGTGCTGGCGCGACGGCGGCCAATGCGGGCGCTGTCGCGCTGGGCAGCGGTTCGGTCACGGCCGCGGCGAACCCGACGCCCACCGGCACGATCGGCGGCACGACTTACAGCTTCGCGGGCGCGAGTCCGACGAGCGTGGTGAGCGTGGGCGCACCGGGTGCCGAGCGGCAGATCACGAACGTGGCTGCGGGTCAGGTGGGCGCGACGAGTACCGACGCAGTCAATGGCTCGCAACTTTTCGCGACCAACCAGGCAGTAAATTCGCTGTCGACGTCGACCTCGACCGGCATCAGCTCGCTCTCGACTTCCACGTCGACGACAGCAAGTTCGTTGTCCACCGGATTGTCGAGCACCAACAGCACGGTCGCATCGCTGTCCACGGGGATTGGATCGTTGTCCAGCTCCGTTTCGTCGACCACGAGCAGTATCGCGTCGCTCTCCACGGGCGTGAGCTCACTCTCGACGTCGACCTCGACGACGGCCAGCTCGTTGTCGACCGGCGTGAGTTCACTCTCAACCGGTCTGTCGAGCACGAACAGCAGCGTGACGTCGCTCTCGACGTCGACTTCGACGACGGCCAGTTCGTTGTCGACCGGTGTGAGTTCGTTGTCCACGGGCGTGAGCTCGCTCTCAACCGGCCTGTCGAGCACGAACAGCAGCGTGACGTCGCTCTCGACGTCGACCTCGACGACGGCCAGCTCACTGTCGACCGGCGTGAGTTCGTTGTCCACGGGCGTCAGCTCGCTGTCGACCGGTGTCAGTTCGTTGTCCACGGGGCTGTCGACTGCGACGAGCAACATCGCTTCGCTGTCAACCTCGACGTCGACCACGGCGAGTTCGCTCTCCACCGGCGTGAGCTCGCTGTCGACGGGGCTGTCCAGCACGAACAGCAGCGTGACGTCGCTGTCGACCTCGACCTCGACCACGGCGAGTTCGCTGTCCACGGGCGTGAGTTCGCTGTCGACCGGGGTAAGCTCGCTCTCGACCGGCCTGTCGAGCACAAACAGCAGCGTGACGTCGCTCTCGACATCAACGTCGACCACAGCCAGTTCGCTCTCGACGGGCGTCAGCTCGCTGTCGACCGGTGTCAGTTCGTTGTCCACGGGGCTGTCGACTGCGACGAGCAACATCGCTTC